>CAVXFQ010000002.1:0-846503 GCA_963761085.1 uncultured Actinomycetota bacterium | reverse complement strand
CGCGTAAGTACGGGCTCGCCGTGGACAACCTGGTCGGCGCGGACGTTGTCCTCGCCGACGGCACCCTGGTCCGTGCCGGTGAGGACGGCGATGAGGACCTGCTGTGGGGACTGACCGGCGGCGGCGGGAACCTCGGAGTGGTGACCGAGCTGCGGATGCGGCTGCACCCGGTCTCGGTCGTGACCGGCGGGCCGATGCTGTTCCCCCTGGAGCGCACCGAACGGCTGATCCGGCTCTACCGGGACTGGATGCTGCAGCAGGCCGACGACATCTACGCCTTCCTCGCCCTGCTCACGATCCCCCCGGACGAGCACTTCCCCGCTGAGCTCCGGCTTCGCCCGGTCTGCGCGCTGGTGTGGTGCAACACCGCATCCCAGGACCGCTCCGAGCACGCGCTGGCCGCCTTCCGCGCAGAACAGCCGCTGGTCGACGGCGTCGGACAACTGCCCTACCCGGCGCTCCAGTCGGCGTTCGACGCCGGGGCGTCCGCCGGCAAGCACGCGCACCTGACCGGGCTGCTGTTCGAGGACCTGCCCGACTCCGCCGCCACGCAGTACGAGCGATTCGGCGCCTCCCAGCCGACGCCGCTGTGCCAGACCCACCTCTACCCGCTCGACGGAGCGGCTGCGAGGGCCGACCGTGGAGACACCGCGTGGCCCTGGCGCGACGCCGCCTTCGCGCAGATGGTTGCCGCAGTCGCCCCGACCACCGGCTACCAGGACGTGCTGCGGGACTGGTCGACCGGCTTCCGCGACGCGCTGCGGCCCTATGCGATGCCGGGCTGTTACGCCAACTTCCAGATGGACGAAGGCCCGCAGGCGGCCCGCGCCTGCTACGGCCGCAACGCCGAGCGGCTCGCAATCCTGAAAGGCAGGTACGACCCGACCAACCTCTTCCGGCGCAACCAGAACATCGCGCCGATGGCACCTGCGTGACCCGACGACGAGCCGGCATGGCCGGGGCCGGAAGGCGAGCGGCTCGTACCAACGAGACTGCCCTGCGGACCCACTACGCTGGCTACGAAACCCCGCCAAGCGATCGAACGGAAACGTCGATGACCGGCGACGAAACCTCACAAGCACCATGGCAGGGTGCGCAGTACGCGGAGAACTCGCGGCACCACCGCACAGCCGATGACTGGTTCCTGAGCCGGCATCGGCCGACCCCAACCGACGTGGTCGTCGATCTCGGATGCGGAACCGGCGAGTTCACCGCGCTGGTGGCCTCGTTGGTCCCCGACGGCCATGTCGTTGGGGTCGACCACGACGAGTCGATGCTCTCGGTCGCGCGTCGCCACGAGAACCAGAACCTACGCTTCGTCCAAGCGGAAGCCGAACGCGTGGACGAGGTGATTGACGCTGGCTCGGTCGACTTCCTCCTCAGCCGCGCAATGCTGCACTGGCTGCCGACCGAGGTGCGGCCGCGGTTCTTCCGCGCGGTACTCCGCGTGCTGAAGCCGGGCGGCGTCCTGCACGCGGAGGGCGCAGGAACCGGCAACATCCGCGACATCAACCTGATGCTCGAGGACATTGCGCGGCGTCATGGAGTGCCGCCCCCGCCGCCCTTTCCCGACACAGGCGCGGTCTTCGAGGAGCTGGAAGCGGAAGGATTCGAGATCCCCGAGGGAGGCGTGCACGCCGTCGCACAACGACGCAGATTCAGCCGGCAGGAGCTAGAGGGGCTGCTGCGCACCCAGGCGGTGTTGGTTCTCACACGCCACGCATCCGCCGAACAAGCAACCCGGATTGAACGAGAAGCCATGCAGTCCATGAGCCGACTTCGACGACACGACGGCTCGTTTGACCAGACGTTCGTTCGGCTCGACGTGTTAGCGCGCCGACCTTTCTAGCAAGCTTCGAGTTCCACAGGAAGGAATTCGGGGCTCGGCAGCCCACGCTCGATGGTCCAACGCTACTCCCAACCCGGCGGCGGAGACGCGGCGATTGTCACGTCGCTTGCCTCCTCAGCGTTCTCAGTCGGCTAGGGAGTGTGGTCATTCGCCCTTCGCCGAATCTGGTTGAGGGCGTCGAGGTTCTTGGCGTCGGCGTCGGGGAGGGTGTGGAGGTATTTCTGGGTGGTGGTGATCTGGGCGTGGCCCATGCGGTCCATGACGGATTTGAGGTCGGAGCCGCCGGCGAGGAGCCAGGAGGCGTGGGCGTGGCGGAGGTCGTGGACGCGGACGTCGAAATCGACGCCGGAGGCCTTGATCGCTGGCAGCCAGACGCGGGTGCGGAAGGTGTTCCGCGAGATCGGTGTGCCCTCGCGGGTCGCGAACAGCAGATCGCCTGGCCCGAGGTGCCGGGTG
Source organism: uncultured Actinomycetota bacterium (assembly GCA_963761085.1). Lineage (GTDB taxonomy): Bacteria > Actinomycetota > Actinomycetes > Propionibacteriales > Nocardioidaceae > Nocardioides. The sequence goes on along the minus strand of CAVXFQ010000002.1, from coordinate 844,198 downwards.
GTGATCGCGTCGGTGAGTTGGTCGACGAGGTCGGCCGGGAGGCCTATGGTGCGGGCCTCGTTGTCCTTGGGGTAGGGCTTGGTCAGCATCCGGGCGCCGGTGGGGGAGTTCTTGATCGAGACGTTGCCCCGAAAGCCAGCGAACCTAGGCGAAGGTTGGCGGAAACTCAATGTGAGCCTGACCTGCGACTTTACGCTCACAGGCGGGTGAGGGCGAGTGGAATGTGAGGCAGTGTGTGAGGCTGATACGGCACTCATGACCCAGAGGTCGCAGGTTCGAAATCCTGCCCCCGCTACGAATGTGATGTCTCAGGACATCGGCGACACCCGGACCTGCGAATGCAGGTCCGGGTGTTGTTCATTTCGGGGGTTTTCGGGTGGGGCCTTTGGGTGTTCCGGCGGGCTGGTAGTCGCGTGTGGGGTCGAGGACCAGCTCGCGGAGGAGTTCGCCGGTGGCGGCGTTGACGATCCGGATCTGGAGGTCCTGGACGAGCAGGATGACGCAGGTTCCGGCGTGGGTTCGCCCGACGCCGATGTGGTGGAGCCGGCTGTTGTGCCGCAGGGTGACCGAGCCGGCCTTGTCGACGCGATCGTGCCGGATCCGTTCGTGGGTCTCGGGGTCGGTGGCTGGTCCGGGCAGCGCTTTGGGCATCGAGTCGTAGAGGGTCGCCGGAGGCGCGCGGTGTGGCAGCGAGCGATGCGGTCGTCGGTGGTTGTACTCGTCGGCGAAGAGGTCGAGGAGCGCCTGGAGTTCGGTGATCGTGGACGGCTGGTCGGGTTGGGCGCGGAGCCATTTCTTCATCGTTTGCTGGAAGCGTTCGCACTTGCCGCAGGTGGTGGGGTGGTTGGGTCGGGAGTTCTTCTGGGCCACGTTCCAGTCGCGGAGTTGCTGCTCGAACGCGTTGCGTCCTCCGCGGCGTCCGAAGCCGGCGAGTCGGACGGTGTAGACCATGCCGTTGTCGGTCAATGTCGAGGCCGGGATGCCGTGCTGGCCTGCGGTTTCGCGGAAGGTGGCCTTCACGATCGCGGTGGTGACCCGGTGGTGGGCGGAGGTGTGCAGGGCGTAGCGGGTGCAGTCGTCGAGCCAGCTGATGATCTCGACATCGGCGCCGGGTCGGCCGTCGGGCCGGGTGAGTCGGTAGTGGGTGAAGTCGGACTGCCAGGTCTCGTTCGGCATCGATGCTTCGAACCGGACGTAGGAGGACTTGGGCCGCTTCTTCGGCTCGGGGACCACCAACCCGGCCGCGGTGAGGTGACGGCTGATGGTCGACCTGGCCACCCGTTGGCCGTGGTGGTGCTCGAGGTGCCAGGCGATGGTCTCGGGGCCGGCGTCCAGGCCGGCATCGGTCAGTTCCTTGCGGACCCACACGATCAGGTCGACCACCTCGGCGCCCAGGGCGGACGGCGAGGTCTTGGGTCGCCGTGAGCGGGGCTCCAGCGCTGTCTCGCCCTCGGCCTCGTAGCGGGCCTTGAGCTTGTAGACCCAGGCGCGATGCACGCCGTAGCGGGCAGCGACCTCAGCAGGGGTCTGGTGGTCGACGAACAGGGCGGTGATGACCAGGCGGGCCTTCGACGTGGGCGGCATGGCCGAGCATCGAGCCCAGCAGACCTGTCGCCGATGACCTGGGACAGGTGTCGCCTATGTCTTGAGACATCTGTCGCCTATGTCCTGAACCAGCACACTGCCCCCGCTACGAATTTCAGGCTCGGAATCTACGGATTCCGAGCCTGAAAGCTTTAGAGACTTGATCGAGTGTCCACTTAAGGCCGGGTTAACCGGACTCACCCTGCGGACCGGCGTCCAACGTGACCACGCGATCTCGTGAGCGACCATCCTGCTCTCGGGTACCCAGTCGCTCGACATCGCTGGGTTCGGCCCCAGACGGCCGCAGCCGCACTTGACACTGAGTCGATGACTGGTCCGAGGAGGCCATGGCCCTGGTGCGGTAGCTGCATGGACCACCTCACCCAACTCGCCCAGTTCAGCACCGACGACGCCCGCGCGCTGCTGCCGCAGTGGCAGGCGACGATGCGTGCCGAGGCCAAGACCCCCGGCGCGATCGACACCTACACCCGCGGGCTGCGTACCTACCTGACCTGGTGCACCCGCCAGGGCGAGCCACCGATGGCGAGGACCACGATGACCTCGTGGATGAGCGCCATGCTCGACGGCGGTGCGGCCCCCGGCAGCGCCCGGATCCGCCAGCTCGGCGTCCGCCGCTTCGTCGCCTGGCTGATCGCCACCGGACACGTCCCGCTCGACCCGTTCGCCGGCATCAAGGGACCCAAGCAGACCCACAAGCTGGTCACGCCGCCGAGCGACGACGAGCTGCGCGGTCTGATCGCCACCTGCACCACCCCCACCCACCGCCCCGCGAGCCGCTGCACCACCGCCGCGACGAGGCGATCATCCGGCTCATGTTTGAGACCGGCATCCGCATCGGCGAGACCGTCACGCTCCAGGTCGGCGACGTCGACCTCCCCGCGGGGCGGGTGACCGTGCGGCGTGGCAAGGGCGGCCGCGGGCGCGTCATCCCCATCGGTGCGACTACCAGCGCAGTGCTGGAGGCCTACCTGTCGCTTCGAGCAGACCACCGAGCCTCCGGCTCCCAAGAGCTGTGGCTCGGCGAACGCGGCACCTCGCTCGGCTACGACGGCCTCAGCCGGGCGCTGCGCAGGCGTGCCACCCTCGCCGGCATCGCGGGCTTCCACCCGCACAAGCTGCGCCACACCGCGGCGCACCGCTGGCTCGCCGCGGGCGGCTCCGAGTCCGGGCTCATGGCGATTGCTGGCTGGACCCGTACCGACATGCTGGTGCGCTACACCCGAGCCCATGCTTCAGAGCGAGCCGCGGCCGAGGCCAGCCGGCTCGGCTTGGGCCAGCTGTGAATCGCTGGGACGGTGTGGCCGCTACTTCGGGCGGGACCGCTCGCGAGGCCGCGAATGCCATGAGGGCGAATGACCCACCGGGCCTAGGCTCAGTGCCGGGAGTGATCGCGCCCTGGTCAGATTGGGCCTCAGTTCTCGCTGGCGCGGGCAGCGCCTGGCCGTTCGCTTCGAAGTCGGTTGGGCCACTTCGGTTGGCCTAGGGTTCGACCAAGCCGGATCGGATGGCATAGCGCGTGACCTGGACACGGTCGTTCATGTTGAGCTTCTCCAGGAGGTTGGTGCGGTGCCGGTCCACGGTCTTGAGGCTGATGCCCAGGAGGTCGGCGATCTGCTGAGAGTTGTGTCCCTCCGCGATGAGCTTGACGACCTCGGTCTCTCGGGGGGTGAGGGGTCCCGCATCAATGTCCTGGTCGTGGTCGACCATGCTGAGGTGTCGGCGCATGAGGGCACCTAGTGCGCTGGGGTAGATGAACGGCTGGCCGCGGATTGCGGCTCGGCACGCTTCGATGATGTCTTGGTCGACCTGGCGCTTGAGCACGTAGCCCGCCGCGCCCGCGGCGATCGCTTCGAAGAAGTACTGCTCGCGGTCGTACATCGAGAGGATGAGTATCGGGAACTCACGTTTGCGCCGAATTTCGCGCGTGGCTTGCAGCCCGGTCAGTCCGGGCATGGCGATGTCGAGGATCGCGAGATCGATCTGTTCGTTGAGGCCGAGTTGTAGGGCTTTCCGTCCGTCTTCAGCCTCGGCCACGACTTCCAGGTCCGGCTCTCGATCGATCAGTGCTTTGAGTCCTGCCCGGACCACGGCGTGGTCGTCGGCGATCAGTACGCGCGCCGCGCCGGAACCGGTCATCGGTCGAGCGTGCCGAGGTGCGTGCAGTCGAGCCGTACCGTGGTTCCCCGCGTCCCGGGTCGCCGGGCAACCGTGGTCGGGCCGATGTGAAGCCGACCTCCGACGAGGAGGGCCCGCTCGCGCATCCCGCGAATGCCGGGCCCCTCCAACGTCGGGGCGGAGAAGCCGGTGCCGTCATCCGTCACCCGGAGCGTGAGCCGGTCGTCGGCTGATTCGACCGCGAGCGCGATGCGGGAGGCGCCTGAGTGCCGTACCGCATTGGTCATGGCCTCTTGGGCGACCCGGTAGACGACCAGTTCCAGGTCTGGCGGCAGCGGCGGCAGCTCATCGGGGATGGTCGTCTCGATCCGGGCGCTCGTTTCGCCCATCGTCTCCGCCAGGGCGTCGATCGCGCTGAGGAGACCGAGGTCGTCCAGGAGAGCCGGGCGCAGCTGCCACGCGAGGGCACCCACTTCGTCCAACGTAGCGCGCTGCTGCTCTTGAATGCACTCGACCTCGGACCCGAAGGGCTCGGGGAGGTCATCTGCCAGTCGCTGCAGCTGCAGCAGGCTTCCGGTCAGGCGCTGACCGATCTCGTCGTGCAGCTCACGACCGATCCGTCGCCGCTCACCTTCGATCGCGCTGAGCGTGCGGCGCGCGCTCGTACGCCGCTCGTCCTGGAGACGTTCTAGCATCGTGTTGAAGCCGGCGATGAGCGCCTTGGCTTCCGGACCACCGGTCTCTGGCAGAAGCTCCTCGGGCTTCAGCACGTCGATGGTCTCCATTCGACGTACCACGGCTCGCAGTCCCCGGAAGTTGAGCCGCAGCACCACGGCGTTCGCCACCGCGATGACCACGGCGCCCACGGCCAGCACCAGCCCCTGTTCGGTCGCGATTGGGAACGACACCGTCGCGGGTGTGACGACCAGCGCCAGCACGGCCAGGAGCAGCACGGAGCTGTTGACCAGGACCACGCGTGCGTAGAGCGAGAGGTTCCACCAAGCCGGGCGCACCCAGTCCGACCGGTGCCCTTCCATGCCCATCTCCGGGCGCATCAGCGAGGCGGCCATGCTCCAGCCTCGCTCAGCCCAGGGCGCCACGCAATGCAGTCCACACCCCATGCGTGCGCGGCACCGCGGACCCGTCGGTTGCCTGAAATTGGGGTGCCGACCGGATGGGCAAGCGCGCGCAACGTCTTCAAGACTCGGAGTACGCGGCTGAGCGCCGACGCGACCGGCATCCGGAATCGGAAGGACACCATGACCAGCTCAGAGCTGACCGATACCGCAAGGGATGCGGTGATGACATCGACGCCCCGCCCTCGGGCATCGCAGCAAGCCGGCGGCTGGGCCTCGCTGGTGGAAGCGCTCACCTACGTGGTCGGCTTCGCTGTCGCCGCGGCCTACCTGGCACCGGCTGGCTTCACCAACGCCCAAGACGATCCCGCCGAGTCGCTGGCCTTCCTGCTCGACCACCAGGCCGTCCTGTACGCGTGGTACCTGGTGCTCTACCTGGTCGCCGGTGCGGCCCTGGTCGTCCTCGTCCTCGGCATCCATGACCGCCTCGCGGACCGAACCCCGACACTCGCCCAGATCACCACCGCGTTCGGGCTGATCTGGGCCGGCTTGCTGCTGGCCAGCGGGATGATCGCGCTTGTAGGGCAACGCGCCGCCGTCGAGCTCGCCGCCACCGACCGCGCCGAGGCGGTCTCCACCTGGTCTGCGGTCAGCGTCGTCCAGGACGCGCTCGGCGGCGGCATCGAGATCGTCGGCGCCCTATGGGTGCTGCTCGTCAGCGCCGCCGCCTTCCGCAGCCCGGTCCTGCCGAGGGGCCTCGCCGTGCTCGGTGTCGTCGTCGGTATCGCCGGCACGGTGACCCTCGTCCCGCCACTGGCGGACGCCGCCGCCATCTTTGGCCTCGGCTTCATCGCCTGGTACATCTGGGCCGGCCTCGTCCTCCTCCGCGACACCGCCCGGCCGTGAGCGCCGAATGACCATCCCACCCCCCACCGGTCACCCGGACGACACGACCAACCCCCGGAAGGTCTGCGTCGTGGGCGCATCCGGGAAGCTGGGCCGCTACCTGGTGCGCCACTGTCTGGACCGCGGCTACCGGGTCGTCGGTGTCTGCCGGGAGCAGAGCGTGGAGAAGCTCGCCGAGTTCGGCGACCACATCACCGTGGTGCCCGGCAGGACCGACGACCGCGACGTCATCGCCCAGGCCGTGGCCGGGTGCGATGCGGTGTTCGCGGTGCTGGTGCCATGGGGCATGCAGCACTACGCCTCCGGGACGGCACAAGCGGTGCTCGACCTCGCCGAACCCGAAGCGCGGTTGGTCTTCTCCTGCGGCTGGCACATCAGCCGCGACGACCAGGATGTCTATCCCTGGAAGCTGCGGGCGTTCGTCGCCGTCTTCGGTCGGCTGGCCAAGCTGGCACGGAAGGTGGACCTCGACGACCAGGTCGAGGCCTGCCAGCGGATCTTCAGCAGCGACCGCCGATGGACCGTCGTGCGATGCAGTGACGTCGAGGAGGGCGAGAGCCAGGGACTCCCGATCTGGCGCCGGCACGTCGGTGACCCCGCCCTGGCAAGCAACCTGACCCGACGAGTGGACTTCGCGCTGTTCATGGTCGAAGCCCTCGATGACGACCAGCTGGTGCAGGAGGCACCGGCGATCGTCGGCCGGCTCAGCCCGTCTGCACAAGCCCACGCCGGAGAGGAGCATGCCGCGTGACCGCACGCACCGTCCCCGTCGCCGACATCGAGCACCCCGACCAGATGCCTCTCCAGCGCCTGGCTCGACTCACCGGCGCCCTCTACATCCTGCTCGTCGTTCTCGGCATGCTTGGGCCGCTCACCCTGGAGTCGATGATCGTCGCCGGCGACCCCACCGTGACCGCCGAGAACATCGCCGACGCAGGAACCAGGTTCGACCTCAGCCTGATTGCCTGGGTGGTGATCGTCGCGGTCGACGTTGCCATCTCCGTGACCCTCTACTTGATCCTGGCACCGGTCAGCCGAGCTCAAGCGCTGGTCACCGCGGCCTTCCGCCTGGTGTATTCCGCAGCCCTCGCGGCCCTGTTGGCGCTCCTGTTCGTGGCGAATACTCTCCTCGCCGACGGCACCGGTCGCGACGCCGTAGCGCTGTTCGCGCTCGAGGCGTTCAGTGCCGGCTTTCTCGCCGCGCTCGTCTTCTTCGGCATCCACCTCGTGCTGCTCGGCGCCCTGTTCCACCAGTCCGGGTACATCCCGCGCCTCCTCGCCGTCCTTCTTGTCGCCGCAGGTATCGGCTATGTCGCCGACAGCCTCGCCAGCCTGCTGGTCGACGACTACGGCGGCATCCTCGCCACGATCCTCCTCGCACCCGCAGTGCTGGGGGAAGTCGGTCTGACGCTCTGGCTCCTGATCAAGGGCATCGCGGTTCCGGCCCAGTCGCACGAACCCGCGAGATCGCGCGACGCGTCGCCATCGGACTCGCGGCGGCGTCACGAGAAGGAGGAGTGAACAGTGCACAAGAGCGACCGGAGACGAGAGGACCTCGTGCTGCAACAGCAGTGGCACGGGTGGGCGTCGCCGGTAGGTCTCGGACTGGGAATGCTCTTCATCGGGGGCTTCTTCTGGCTCCTCGCGCTCGGGCTATCGGTGATGGCCTCCATCCAGTGACCCCGCATGAGCGCACGCCCGGCCGTAGCGGCAGCCGACGATCTCGGGGAATCGACTGGCTGGCCTCAGCGACAGACGCTGCCTCCGCCCGTCAAGTCCACGCAGAAGCGCGCGAAGCGCCGCCGACGTCCTCGCCGGTGACCCCGACACCAAGGAGAGACCATGACCGCCACCACGGCACACGAGTCCACCGACGCCGCCAGCACGCCGACCGAGCGTACACCACTGCGTCGATGGGCCAGGGTCGCCGGCAGCCTGTACCTCGTCATCTTCGTGGTCTACCCACTGTCGACCCTGGTCAGATCAAACCTCGTCGTCCCCGGCGACGCCGCCGCCACCGCCGACAACATCCGCACCCAAGAGACCTTGTTCCGCTGGGGCATGGCTGGCGAGGCCACCATCGTGCTGGTCGAGGTCGTGCTTGCCGCTGTCCTCTACGCACTGCTCCGACCCGTCAGCCGGCCGGTCTCCCTGGCCGCGGCGCTGGCCAGAGTGGCCGAAGCAGTCGTGATGGCCGCCGGCTGCCTGGTCACCAGCGTGTTCACCCTGGCGGTGGTCTCCGAACCAGGCCACCTCGCCGCGTTCGACTCCGACCAGCGCGACAGCCTGGCATTGCTCTTCCAGGAGGCCAACGACGACATCGTGCTGGTGTGGGGATTCTTCTTCGCACTGTCCCTGGTGCTGACCGGCTGGCTCGTCCACCGCTCGGGCTTCCTGCCCCGGCTGATCGGCATCCTGCTCGCCCTGGCAGGGGTCGGCTACTTCGTGCAGAGCTTCGGGACCTTCCTCGTCCCCGACCTCACCGACACGTGGGCTCTGATCGTGCTGGTGCTTGCAATTCCCGGCGAGCTGGTCTTCGCGCTCTGGCTGTTGATCAAGGGCATCGACGAGGACAAGTGGTCCGCGGCGGCCCTCCGCGCCGAGCGAACCAGACTCTGAGACCTGATGCACGCTTTCCTGCGAGCTCTGCGCCGGGTCCTGGTCCTCGGAACCGCCACGGTCGTTGTGATCGTGGTCGTCCTGGCCCAGGCGGGTGCGTACCTGTTCGGGTTCACCACCACCAAGGCACGACCGACCGAGTCGGCGTACGCCGGGCTCAACTACTCCGCCTCGGGCGAGCATGCGGTCGGGGTGGTCCGGATCTCGCCCGAAGAGGACGACGCCCCGGTCAGGATGACTGCGTGGTACCCGGCAGCGGCGACCGACGAGGAGCCGCCGATGACCTACTCGTACTCCTTGAAGGTACTTGGCCCGAGATCGGCAACCGCGCTCGCGACCTACGAAGGGACTGCGACTCTTAACGCCGCTGCGGATCGGCGCGGCGGCCCGTACCCGCTGGTCGTGCTGTCGTCCGGGTTCGCAATCACCTCTGCCAGCTATGCCTGGCTGGCTGAGCACCTCGCGTCCTACGGCATGGTGGTCGTGTCGCCGCAGCACGAAGAAACCCTCGACCCGCGGACCCTCTGGCGCGCGGCCGGTGCCCGGACCGACACCATCGCCCGGACCCGGGCCTACCTCGGGTCAACATCGGCGTCAGAAGGCGTCCTGGCTGGCCTCGTCGACGCCCACACGGTCGCAGTGCTGGGCCACTCCTACGGCGGCTACACCGCGCTGGCCTCCGGCGGCGCCCGTCTGGATGCCGACGCCTTCACGACGGGCTGCGCCACCGCGAGGCAGGTCGATGATCCGATCGTTTTCCTCTGCGACGCACTGGAGCCGAAGTTCGATCAGATCATCAAATCGAGCAGTGGTGTCCCGGACGATGACCTACCTCCGGTCCGTGCGGTCGTGTCTCTGGCTGGCGACGCCGCCATGTTCGGAGCGTCAGGAATGAGCTCACTCACCGCACCACTGCTGGTGATCGGGGGGACGGCCGATGACGACTCGCCCTACGACTGGAGCACCCGGCTCGCCTACGAGGGAGCGACGAGCACTCGGAAGGTCGAGGTGGCCCTCGAAGGCGCAGAGCACTTCGTGTTCTCGGGCCGCTGCGCCAGCGTCCGCCGGATCGTTGCGCTGATGCCGACGGGCTTCTGCGACGACCCCGGTTGGGACCGGGCTCGGGCCCGCGCCGTGATCAGGCACTACGTCACCGTCTTCCTGCTCGCTGAGCTCAGGGACGAGTCGGACGCTCACTCTGTGCTCGTCTCCGACGCTGCCGCGGTGCCTGACGTGAGATACCGAGCCGTGGGCTACTGACGCGGGGCGCAGGATGCATTCCGACGACGATTCGAGCCGTGTCCACTTAGGGTCCAGATTGGGTCCGTTCGACTCGGTACTGGACGGGTATCCTGCAACTGGAAGGGAGGGGGAATCCCTCACGACACCGAGCGAATCGGTAGTTTCTGTCCCGACTCCGTAGCACTCGCGACGAGCCTGATCTCGTCCAGAGGTCGCGGGTTCAAATCCCGCCCCCGCTACCAGTGAAATAGCAGGTCAGAGGCGGTTTCCGGCGATGTCCGGGGACCGCCTCTGCTGTGCCTGTGGAGTCGTGTCCGCACGATGTCAGCGAGTGGACAGTCCAAGGGGCGTCTAATGAGCAGTTCGCCTCCCGACCTCTTTGCCAGCGACCCAGAGGTCGTCATCTGCCTGGGCAAGCTGCCGCCTAGGCATTGCGAGGCACTGCGGTCAGTTCAACGCCGGCACGAAACCCGCTGCACTTCGGCTCCCCTCTGTTGTCAACCGGCGTTCTGGAGGGGTTGGTCGGGTGAGCACTTCCGGGGTCGTGATGTTGCGGCGTAGCGTTTTGGTCGCGGGTCCGGGAGTGGCTGATCCGAAGTGTCGATGGGCGGGTGAGAGTCGACCGCGCTGGATATGAGTGTCGCCCCGCGGTGCCCTCCCGGGTCCGCACCTTCGCCGCGGCGGGCGTCTTCGACCAGCTGCTTGTAGATGGCGTCCGAGATGCGTCGCTTCAAACAACGGAGAGCCTCCTTGGGCTTCTTGCCGGCGGCCCGCTTGCGTCGGTAGTAGGCGCGACCCTCGGTGTCCAGGCGGAGCTGGGTGACTGCGGCGATGTGGATCATGTGATTGACGCGTCGGTTCCCGGCCCGGGACAGGCGGTGCCGGTTCTGCTCGCCCGAGGAAGCGTCCAGGGGTGCAGTGCCGGTCCAGGACGCGAATCGGTTGCGGTCGGCGAACCGGGCCACGTCCCCGACATCGGCCAGGATCCGGGCGGCGACCACGGCACCCACGCCGTGGATGTCCATGAGCCTCGACTCGCGGGCCAAGACCAGGGCCTTGAGCTCGGCGGTCGACTTCTTGATCTTGGCCTCGACCGCAGTCAGCTCCGCGAGCTCTTCGGCGGCGATGCGCCGGCGGGTCTTGCCCGCGACGTCGCGGGGCCGCACAGAGGCGAGCATCGCCTTGGCCTGTAGAGCGGTGATGTCTCGTTTGACCTGGCCGGGGAAGAGCTCGGCGAGCAACGCCTGCAGCCGGCAGACCGTCTGTACCCGTCGACGGGTCAGGGCCTCGCGCCGGTCGGTCAGCATCCGCAGTACCTCGAGCTCGGCGTCGACCCGAAGCACCCGCAGGTTTGTGGTGCGCACCGCGACCACCGCTACCGAGTGAGCATCAAGAGCGTCGGTCTTTCGGTTGTGACCGGTGTCGAACAGCCGCACCCGAGCCGCGAGCTTCGCTGGCACGTCGACCACCTGCTCGCCTGCCTCAAGCAGCCGCTGCGCGAGCGGTCGCCCCGCGCCGTTAGCACCCTCGACCGCCCAGACCCGGTCCGGCCACGCCTTGGCGTACCCGCGCATCGCGGAGTAGCCGGCCTTGTCGGTGGAGAACCGTCCCGAGCCCAACAGCCGCTCGTCGTGGTCGACCACCTCGATGGTCGCGGACAACTTGTGGGGATCGACCCCGATGATCACCTGAGACACTGCGCTGCTCCCGCCTGCGCTCGTACCGATGGGACGGCGAGGTGGGCATTGCTACTACGAGCTGGGCAGTCCCCTCTTGAGCCACGCCTCGTCACGGCACCCGGCGGGCCGCAGACCGAAAGTGAGCCACACCCGCACACGGGTGGGCAGCCCAAAAGAGAGCCGCCCGCCGAGCACCTGGACCGAGTCTGGCCCGACACCGATCCTGCGGAGATCCTCTAGTAGCCCAGAAAGACGCGGCCGACCTCGGGCACGTGCGAATCCTGGAGGAATGGGTTCACGGCTCAGTGGGCTCCGTAACCGCACTGCCCAGCCCGGCGGTGCGAGCTTTCGCGACAGCAGCGGCTCGGTCCGCGACGAGGAGCTTGGCGAAGATGTTGGAGACGTTGTTGCGGACGGTCTTCTCGCTCAGGCCGAGCGCGGCTGCGATCTCCGCGTTGGAGCGCCCGTCGGCGAGGTGCCCGAGCACATCCCGCTCGCGGGTGGTCAGCTCGGGGAACGGGTGGGCATCGCCGTCGCGGCCGGCGGTGAAGAAGTGACCCATCCGTCGAGCCAGGGTGGCTCCGAAGATCACCTCACCCGCGGCCACCGTCCGGATCGCACGCACGATGTTGTCCGGCGTCGCCCCCTTGAGGATGTAACCGCGGGCGCCGGCTCGCATGGCGGCGAAGACCGAGGTGTCGTCCTCGAGCATGGTCAGCATCAGCACCGCCACGTTCGGCAGGGTGGACGTGATCTGCCGCGTGGCCTCCACGCCGCTGGAGCCCGCGAGCTTGATGTCCATGAGCACGACGTCGGGAACCGTCTCCTCGCAGACCGCGATCGCTGAGCCGACGTCCTCGGCCTCCCCCGCGAGGGCGAGACCGTCAGCCTCCTGCACCAGGGTGCGGAGGCCTGCCCGGAACATGGGGTGGTCGTCGACGACAACGACACTGATCTGCGTCACGTCGGCAACCATGCCGTCACCACCGTCCCCCCGTCATGTGCCGGAGCCACGGTGCAGATACCGCCGAGCTCCTGCGCCCGCTCCCGCATCGAGGTGATGCCGACGCCCGCTCGATATCCGTCCGGGAGGCCCACGCCGTCGTCGTACACCACGAGATGCAGGCCGCCGTCGAGACGGATCTCCACCGAACCACGCCCGGCTCTGGCGTGGCGGAGGGTGTTGGTCATCGCCTCCATCGCAATGCGATAGGCCGCCACCTCGGCCGCCGCCGGCAGCGCAGGCATCACGCTGGGCCCGGTGACGGTGAACGTCCCCAAGGACCGGGCGTGCTCGTGCAAGGCACCGACGAGACCCAGATGGTCCAGCGCAGGAGGTCGCAGGTCGTAGACGAGACGACGTACGTCGTCGACGGCTGCTTGGAGCTGGGTGGTCAGGCTCTCCAGCTGAGTCCAGGCTGCCTCGGGGCGGGTGATGAGGAGGGACTGTGCCCGCGCGATCCCGAGTACCGCGCTCGAGAGCACCGGACCGAGGCCGTCATGCAGGTCGCGCCGCAGGCGGCGCCGCTCCTCCTCGGTCGCGGAGACGAGCCGCTCGTAGGACGCCGCGAGATCGCGGCTGAGCGTCGCTGTCCGCAGTGCGGCCGCCACCGGGCGCGCGATGCCTTTGAGCAGGGTGTACCGCTCGGCGTCGAGAGGGGTGTCGGCGTCGGACTGGGTGGCGACGAGGGTCCCGATCGTCTCGCCGGCGTACACCAGGGGCACGGTGACACGGAGTCCCGGCGACGGTCGCCCAGCCTCGGCAGCCACCGTTTCGCCATCGAGGATGGCAACGTGCTGCAGGCGCAACGTGCGGTGCAGCGATCGCGCCGCAGCCGGAAGTACCTCGTCCACCGCCGCGGCTCGCTCGAGCTGGTCACCGAGGGAGTGGAGCGTCGCCACCGGATCGTCGCGCAGCCCGAAGACCAGCCGGTTCGCCCAGTGCTGGAGTCGGTCGCGCAGCGGCACCGCCACCAGGATCGCGACGACGAGAGCGACGGGCACGGTCGCATGCGCAGCTCCCACCTTCGTCAACAGCAATCCCACCGCCCCGTAGACGGCAAGGACGCTCACGCTCAGCGCCGCGTAGACTAGGCTGCGTCGCACGACGAGCCGAGCATCGAACAACCCGTACCGCCGGATCGCGACCCAACAGGTGACACCGACAGCGACCATGCCCAGGGACTCGAACGGGAGTGCGTAGAGCGTGGGCGCGCCGGATGCCGCGATCACCAGGCAGGAGCACCAGGCAGCGACCAGCAGCCACACGGCGGGTCGGACCAGCCGGCCGGCCGCCCGCGCGGACGGATCGGACGCCTGCCGCTGCTTCACCTCGAAACCGATCGCACTGGCCACCGTCAGCGGCGCGACCAGCACGATGACGGCCTGGAGCCCGTGAGCGAAGCCGCCGACTGGGCCGCCGAGGCCGGTCGGGTTGGGACGGTCGGCCCAGTCCAGGAGGTGCGGGTCGAGGACCAAGGAGGTGAGCAGAAGAGCACAGACGGCGACGTCCAGGGCGATCGCAACGCGCCAGCCCTTCGACGGAAGCCGCCCGTCCGCGAACAGCAGCGGGGCGAACAGCGCGACGGCGAGCTGGGCAGGTACCCAGGGCCAGCCGTCGAGCCAGCCAGCCACGTTCGCGAGGGGCAGATCCCGGCCCCCGTCGTACGCCGCCCGCGCATAGAGATAGGCAGCCGTCGCGACCGGCATGAACACGCCACCCGTCAGCAGCAGCCACCCCACGACGTTCCTCGGTGCCGACCGCACGGCGCTGGCTCCCACCAGCGACAGCGGGAGCATCGGGATCGTCACGAGCGCCAGGAGGGCCGGTGCGAGGGTCGGCTCCCACCACGCGACCACCAGGAGCGAGGTGAGGATGCCGAGGGCTGCCAGGGCGACGCCCATGCGACCCAGGACGGCGGCCCAGCGCTCCATGGCTATGGATTCTCTCGCGTGCGGCCGATGCTTGTCAGGCAACAGCCAGGCTGGCCTCCGCGACTGCGGGTTCCGGGCTGCGCAGCAGCGTCAGGGCGAAGGCGATCCAGGTGACCAGGAGCAGCCCGTAGCCGACCAGACTCAGGGCCCGGACGCCACTCTCCTGCCCCGCAACGGCAATCATCGGCCACGCTGCCGTCCCCAGGGCAACCCAGAGCGGGACGATGCGCTGCCGCACCAGGGCCACCGCCAAGAGGACCGCTCCGGTCACCTGAAGCAGGACGTAGGGGACCAGGCTGATCGCGAACCACGCGGAGCCTTGCCAGGCGTCCACCAGATCGGCCATCGCAGCCTTGTTCGGTTGGGAGCCCGCGAACCACGCGAGCGCGTCCAGCCCCAACAGGGCCGGCAGGCTGAGTACGAACGGGAAGAACAGGAAGGCACCGCCCAGCGACGCGAGAACCGATGTACGGGCTCGGGCGACATGGCCCACGTACAAGAACGCGGGCGCCGCGAGCAGGACCGGGAAGTCCAGCGCCAACGCCCACCCCATCGCTGCGTGGTGGTCGGTCGCCTTCGCGACAAGCTCGGAGCCGGTCATGCTTCCGGTCAACGGCGTCACCAGGTATTGCAGGACCACGGCGGCGCCGCCGAGTATCAGACAGATGGCGCCGGCGACGCGGTGTCGACGAGGCATGGTTGGCTCCTTCGGTCGCAGGCGGGTGAGTCCCGCGGACAGCAGACACCAGGAGCGTCACCGCTGCAGCGTCCCGGCACCAGGGGCCCGTGTCCCGGACGGCCGGGAGCTCGCCACGGGACCACACCCGCGGCTCCCCGAGCCGGTAAGGGGCCAGACGCGTGGCCTCTTCGAAGCCTGGATGAGTTCATTCGTAGCGGAGCTCCGGATACGCCTACATCCAGTCACCGCCAGGAAGGTCCTCACGAATGCCTCCGCCTGGCGCGCGGCGCTATCCAAATAGTGGAGTCCAGCAGAGTGGTGTACGACGGGCCCGAGTGAGCGCTTGCCTCCAAGCGTAGAGCGTGACTCGGACGAGGTCATCCCTCGTTCGGCGATCCCGAGGACTGCGACGCTCCGCCGCGGGCAGGGCTGCAATGTGCAAGCTAGCCCGAACCCTCGTCTGCGGTGAGCGGACGGCCGATCCACGCATCGTTGCTATCGGAGTGCGCAGTGACTGCGGTTGGGACGCGGCGAATGTCGGGCAGCAGAACGATCAGCAGCGTTGCGATGGGGCCCAAGAGCAGGGAGACGAGCCACCAACCGAGGCCGCTTCGCCCCTTCCCTTGGGCCAGTCCTGCATTGATGAGGCTGAGCGTTCCCCAGCCGACCACGTACCCACCGCTGTCCATGAGCGGACTCTAGGCAGCGTCAGACGTTCTGGGTGGGGAAGCAATCTTTTCGTGTCGGAGCCCAGGGCGGCCCAAGGCACGTCTTACCGCCGGCTGACGGCCGTGCGCGGTCAGTTCCCAGTCGCGCGGGTGCCCGCGCGGCGAGATGATGGAGAGATGCTCGAGCTCCCCACCGGGACGGTCTCGATGTTGTTCTCTGACGTCGAGAAGTCGACGCTGCTCTTGACGCGGCTGGGGCGGGGCTATGAGCAACTCTTGGATGGGTGCCGAGGGGCACAACGGAGGGCTTGGCGGGCCTTCGGCGGGGTTGAGATGGGGACGGAAGGCGACAGTTTCTTCGTTGTGTTCTCGTCTGCGGACGATGCTGTGGGGGCTGCGGTCAGGGCCCAGAGCCTGCTGGCGGCGAGCGAGTGGCCCGATGGTGTTCAGGTTCAGGTTCGCATGGGCATACACACCGGTGAGCCCCGGATCCATGACGGAGGCTACGTAGGCATAGACGTCCACCGTGCAGCGAGAATCGCTGCTGCTGCGAATGGCGGCCAGGTGGTGCTCTCTGACACAACGGCTCAACTAGTCGCGCGAAACCTCACTGATGGCGCGTGGTTGCGTGACCTCGGTCGACACCGCCTCAGGGACCTGAACCTGCCTGAGCACCTCTACCAAGTGGTGATTCCAGGACTGCACGATGAGTTTCCCCCAGTGAAATCTGTCGGAACGGTGTCTCGTCTTCCGATGCAGGGCACCCCTTTGTTAGGTCGTGAACGGGACGTGGGTCTGCCCCCGGTCTTGTTGACACTCGGGGTTTGCAGTAGTCAGGCCGCGATTGCGGCTGCGTAGATCATCTCAAACTCGACCGGGGTGAGCTTGCCGAGGGCGCGCTGGCGACGGCGGCGGTTGTACTTGGTTTCGATCCAGGTGACGATCGCGAGGCGGAGTTCCTCGCGGGTGTCCCAGCGTCGGGTGTTGAGGACGTTCTTCTGCAACAGGCTGAAGAAGCTCTCCATGCTGGCGTTGTCCCCGGCTCCGTAGGAGCGGCCCATCGAGCCCTTGAGCCCGTTGTTGGCCAGGAGCCGTTGGGTGCGTTTGGCTCGAAACTGACTGGATTCAACCAGTGGAAGCAACACCGGCTTGTTGGAGCAAGAGTAGGTGCTGGTTGAACGCCTCGGCCGGGGTCTTCCAGCCGAGGGTCTTTCTGGGTCTGGTGTTCAGCGCGTGGGCGACCGCCTCGAGTTCCTCAGCCGACCAGCGCGACAGGTCGGTGCCCTTGGGGAAGTATTGGCGCAGTAGGCCGTTGGTGTTCTCGTTCGTGCCGCGCTGCCAAGGTGATTGCGGGTCGGCGAAGAAGACCGGGATGCCTGTCTCGACCCTGAACGCGGCGTGTGCCGACATCTCTTTGCCGCGGTCCCACGTCACGGACCTGGCCAGTTGCTGGGGCAGCGTCGACATCGTGTTGGCCAGCGCGTTCTTCATCGTGATCGCCCCGTAGCCGGCGAGCGCTGGCCCGTTCTTCGGGGTCTCCTTGTGGCGGTAGCCCTCCTCGCGAGGCAGATGGACGAGCATCGTGAATCGCGTCGTGCGTTCGACGACGGTGCCGATGGCCGAGCGCTCCAGTCCGATCAGCAAGTCGCCCTCCCAGTGGCCTGGGACGGCGCGGTCCTCGACCTCAGCGGGACGTTCGCTGATCAGAGCTTCGGGGGTGACGTGCGCCCACGCCTTGCGACGCGAGCGCGCTCTCGGCGCGCGGAGTGCCCGGCCGGTGCGCAGGCACAAGATGAGCTCGCGCTTGAGCGCACCGCGGCCTTGAATGTAGAGCGCCTGGTAGATCGCCTCGTGGCTGATGCGCATGGACTCATCATCAGGGAAGTCGACCTTGATCCGGTTCGCAATCTGTTCCGGGCTCCAGGCCCGCACCCACGCGCGGTCCTTGCGGTGCGGCTTGTTCCGGCCGGTCCAGGACCCGGTGGGCGGCCCCGTGACCGTCGTCCCGTCAGGCCGCTGGATCTGCCCCGCCAATCGCTCCTGGACGTAGGCGTGTAGCCGCGGATTGGTCACGAGTTTGGCGTCCTTCGGTCGACGGGCCACCAGCTCGGCCTTCCATTGCGCGACCGACGCCCGGTACTCGAGCTTGCCGCCACGGGTAGCGGCGTTGCGGCGCAGCTCCCGGCTGATCGTCGACGGCGATCACGCCGCAACGTACGAGCGATCTCGCGGACACCAGCGCCCTGCGCCCTGAGCAGGGCGATCTCCTCGCGCTCGGCGAAAGTCAGGTAGCGACCCGAGAATGCTTTGAGGTCGAACGGTGACATGCCGCCACCGTGGCGGAACCACCTGCTCCCGACAGCCTGCGACGCGCCGACAGCGTGAGCAGCCTCCTCAGGCAACAATCCCTTCGCAATCTCGCGCCAGAACTCGCGTTCCACCTCGCGTCGATGCGACGGCGCCCCGGGCGACCGCATCGGCGACCGCCCTGTCAGCTCCGTCATCCATCCCGCTGGTCTGCCCATCAAGCACCTCCATCATCGAGGTGTTGCGACGACCAGTTGAATTCGCCCTGGCCGCCGCGGTCGGAGTGGCACACGGTGCCGACCGGTGAGCGCAGGGCGATGGCGTTGCGCATCGCGGCCCGAGCCAAGGACGACTTCATCCGAGTGTCGATGGAGTAGCCCACGATCTTGTTCGACCACACGTCTTTGATCGCGCAGATGTAGAGCTTCCCTTCGCGTGTGGGGTGCTCGGAGATGTCCCACAGCCACACCTTGTTCGGGCCGTCGGCGAGGAACGCGTGGCGGACCACACCGTGCTCGTCGACGACCGCGAGCAGGTCGTCGTGCGGGGCCGGCCCCGTGGAGCCGGCTTTGGAGCGCTTCTTGTGGTGGCTGGCGGTGATGCCGGCGATCTGGCACAGGCGGTGTACGCGGTTCTCCCCGATGCTGATGCCGTGCTCGAGGTCGAGCTCGTCGGTGAGGAACCGGTAGCCCAACGTCGCATCGTCGGCATGGAGGTCGTAGAGCTTGTCGATGAGGTGGGCGTCGTCCCAGTCCCGCTGACTGATCGGATCGTTGAGCCACTGGTAGTACCCCTGCCTGGACAGGCCGAGCACCCGCAACGCCACCGCGACCGGCACCTGGATCCTGTGGGGATCATGGGCACCGGCCGCGGCCATCTCTCGGACGAGCGGGAAGACTATTTTCCCGGCAGGTTCGCCTGCGACAGGTAGGCAGCCGCCCGGCGGAGGACCTCGTTCTCCTGCTCCAGCAGCCGGATCCTCTTGTTCGCCTCACGCAACTGCTTGCGGTCGTCTTCGGTCAGACCGGGACGCCTGCCGTCCTCGATGTCGGCCTGCTTCATCCAGTTGCTTAGCGAGCCTTCGGAGATACCGAAGTCCTTCGCGATCTGCGCCAGCGACGCCCGGCCCTGGCGGGCCACCGCCACCACGTCGTCGCGGAACTCCTTGGGATAGGGCTTTGCCACGGGGACATCCTTCCGCCTGAGGCCGAAACCTCAGAGGTCAGGTGTCAACCAAACGCGGGGCAGACCCCGTTGAGGAGCTCGTGACGTTGCTTGCGGATCGAGGAGCTCGGCTGGTCACCCTGACCGGCCCAGGTGGGTCAGGCAAGACTCGTTTGGCGGTCGCTGCAGCCGAATCGTTGGCACACACGCTTCCTGACGGGGTGTACTTCGTGTCTCTAGCGGCAGTGTCGAACGCCGAGATGGTGTGGAACGAGATCGGCGACGTTCTGGACCTTCCCGTGGGACAGCGCGCCCGACCGAACCTCCTCGACCGGCTGACCGGCATGCACACGATGTTGGTGCTGGACAACTTGGAGCAAGTGCAAGGCGGAGGAGAGGCTATTCGCTCGTTGGTGGAGGCGACGAAGGACCTCACAGTATTAGTGACCTCCCGACGGCCTCTGAACCTCGTCACCGAACGCCAGTACGCCGTGGCTCCACTCGCGCTACCCGACGACACGGCGACGCTGACAGATGCCGAAGCATCCGCCGCGGTGCAACTGTTCGTGACCCGAGCACAGGCGGTTCGCGCCTCCTTCCAGCTGACGGCAGACAACGCTCCGACCGTAGCGGCAATCTGTCGACACCTCGACGGACTACCTCTAGCAATCGAGTTGGCCGCGGCACGCGCAAAAGTGCTCACCCCTCGCGACATTCTTGGCGCCCTGGATCATCCACTCGAGCTCGCGTCATCACAGGTCGACCGTCCTGCCCGTCAAAGGACCCTTCGAGAAACCATCGACTGGTCTTATCGGCTGCTCCCGCAGCCGGCCCAGACCCTGTTCCGTCGTCTGGGCCCGTTCGCAGGAGGAGCCGACCTCGCGGCGGTAATCGCCAACTGCGAACCGGACGATGTGGGTAAGAAAGAGCCACTCTCCTTGATCACCGAACTGATCGACGCAAGCCTCGTCAGCGTCTCTGAACAAGAGGACGGTGAGACCAGGTTCGCCTTACTTGAGACGATCCGATCCTTCGCACTCGACGCGCTCACAACGGCGGGTGATATCGACGATGCGCGGTGGTCACACGCGGCCTATTTCGCCAAGATCGCGGCGCCCTGGGACTGGCGTTCTATGTGGACGACCCGTGAGCAAGCAACCCGAGGCAAGCGACTACTCGACCTCGAACATACAAACCTCGAGGAGGCCCTGCGATGGGCCACGAGCCTTCCATTCTCGGCTGACCCCACCTCGGGTGCGGCGAGCGAACATATCGAAATCGGACTGACCCTTCTCTCCCGAGCTGGTCGAGGCTGGAACTACCAGATTCCCGCTCAAAGCAGGCTCTGGCTCGACGCATTGCTCGAAACCGCCCTCGGACAGCACGCCGCTGGTGTCGGCAGTTGCCTGATCGGCTGCGCCCAAGTCTTGCTGCATCAAGGCGATCTGCCCGCCGCCCTGGATTACGCGCAGCGCAGCATCGCAGTGCTACGTCCGCTCGATGACCCCGACCTCGGGGTCGCGCTGTTGTGGCTGAGTGCGATCCACGGTGAACTCGGCGACAGGCCGATCAGCAGGCGGGCATGCGAAGAAGCCATAGCGTATTCGCGGCAAAGCGACGACAACCTCGTACTCGGAAGGGCACTGACTGCCATGGCGATCTTGGAAAGCGAAGATGACAACTGGGAGGCCGCTCTGCTACTCCTGCAAGAATCGCACCAGACGTTCGAGAGCATTGGCGCCGACTACTGGACCGCGTCCGCAGACCACGACCTCGCCTACGTCCTGCGACGACTCGGACGAGTCGCGGAAGCCCACCGACTCATGTCCCTCGGAATCCACCGAGAGGCCCGGTCCCTCCCGCTCATCGACCTCATCCACTCTGGGGAAGACTATGCGGCTGTGCTCGCCGCTGCCGGATACTCCAACCCAGTCCCCGTGCTCCTCGCAGCTTGTCACTCCGCTCGACAAGCCATGGGCATCACCCCAGATCGACACCAGGAGCGAGAGATCACCAGCGCCCTCGCTACGGCACGGTCCCAACTCTCATCCGCCGCTTGGGACGCCGAGTACACCCGCGGACAACACATGAACGTGCTCGACGCACTAGACCAGGCCCTCTCATCCACGACAGGACTACGAGTGTGAGTCCACAGCCAACCACCGCGGTCCCTGACGTCAGCACTCGGTCGCTCCCGACAGCTGGCCGCAGCGGAAGGAGAGCCGCCCAGGCAGTCCAGAGCGGCATCTCAATGCGGGAGGCTCGGCGCCCATAGCGCGATTGGCCGCGTGCTTCCGCCGGCTGTCGGCGTTACCGCACGTGGGTCACTCCGCCGCTAGTCGGGGCCTGACTTGCTCCGAGTCGTGGAGTTGGTCTGTGTCGGGCCTGGGCGAGCTGCAGGCGGTCAGGCGTTTGCCGGAGCTTGGCGTGGGGCTGCGTCGCTATCGATCAGTGCCGTTGGGCGTCGGGTGGCCAGGATGCCAACCACTGCGGCCCAGAGCCCGATCGCGAGGAGGGCGAACGGGCCGGCGAGTCCGGTGAGACCCAGCACGATCGCGACCAAGCCTGTCCAGGCAGGTAGGAGGCCACTGCGAAGGATGGCGAGTCCGGCTGCGAGCCCGAGGACGAGAACACCGGCACCCAACGGCAGGAGGAGCTGGAGGGCCAGCAGGTTGACGGCTTGCGCAGCGGCCGGCGCCATGGAGGCTGGCATGCTCGCCAAGGCGAAGTCGCACCCAAAGTAGACACAGCCTCCGGCAGCGGTGATCGCGGCACCCGCAAGGGCCGTGGTGGCCAGGCCCTCAGCCGCGGGAACTGCGCGGAGCCGAGTGCGCAGCGCGCCGATGAACAGGACCAGGAGCGCGAGGCCCAGCATCCAGCAGGCATCCGAGAGGTGCTGAGTCGTGCTGTGAGCCCGGTAGAACGCGACGGTGACGGCACCTCCCGCGGAGACCGAGGGTGGTGGACTCGAGAGAGGGAAAGCCGCGAGGAGGAAGAGGCCCGCTGCGGGACCGGTGAGGGTTGCCTTGGACGATCGTGGAGATGCCACCTGTTGCTCCTCGGGTCTGGGTGCTGCTCCGCCCCGGCGCGGAGACCCCCGCTGGGACGGTCATCCACCAGCGTCGAGGCGAAGCACCGCGAGCGCGTCGGCCATCAGCCCGAGACGAGTACGCCGTACGGGTGACGGCGTCCATCATGTGGGCGATGCCGGCTCGGTGGCCCGGCAGTAGCCTGAGCCGGTGCGCCCGGCGCAGTCCTCCCGCTTCGCGCCGCTCCCGTGGTGGGTGGTCGACACGGCCGCGGCGGCGGTCCTGACGGCCGCCCTCATGGTCGATCTGCTCGCGGGCCGGGATCCGGCTCCGATCGGCCTTCTGGCTGGTCCTGTCCTGACGACGACCGTTGCCTGGCGGCGGTGGGCGCCGGCGTCGGCTGTCATGGTTGCCGGCGCAGCGGTCGTGCTGTTGCGCGACCTGGCGCCCGTGGCGCAGACGATCCTGATCCCGGCCGTGTTCGTCCTGGACTACTACACGTTGGGCCGGCAGCCGGGCGCGCACCGTCGCCGATACCTGGATCTGGCCCTGCTTCTTGTCGCTCTGCCGGCCATCTGGTTCACCCCTGGCGATGACCAGCTGACCGGCCTGGTTTCGGTGTGGCTCTTCTTCTTCGCGCTGCCCTACTTGGCTGGGCGGACCATAGCCTCCCAGACGGCCGCAACGCAGGCCCTGGCACTCGAGGCTGCTGAGGCCGAGGCGGAGCAGCGGGCCGCTGCCGGTCGCGCCATTGCCGCCGAGCGGGCCCGGATCGCGCGGGATCTGCACGACGTGGTCGCCCACAACGTCAGCGTGATGGCGATCCAAGCGATCGCGGCGCGACGTGTCGCCGGTCAGGACGTCGAGTCAGCCAGAAGCGCCCTCGAGGCGGTCGCCACGTGCGGTCGCGAGGCGGTGGTGGAGATGCGCCGGCTCGTGGGTGTGATGCGCCGTCAGGACGTGGAGCTGACCACGGTCTGGGAGCCGGGTCTCGACCAGTTGGAAGCACTGGCCGACCGCGCCCGCTCGGCGGGAGTGGAGGTCGAGGTGCGGGTCCGGGGATCCCGGCGGGATCTCTCGCCGGCGCGGGACCTGGTCGCGTTCCGAGTGGTCCAGGAGGCTTTGACGAACGTGATCAAGCACGCCGGGCCGACCGCGGCCGTGGTCTCGGTGCGGCACGAGCCGACGCAGGTGCGTGTAGCGGTCGTAGACAACGGCGCGACCAGGCGCGTGACCGGCCACGCTGCCGGCGGGACTCCAACCGGTCACGGACTGGTCGGCATGGCCGAGCGGTTGGCCCTGTACGGCGGCACGATGCGCGCCGGCAGTACGCGGAAGGGTGGCTTCGAGGTCGTCGCCAACATTCCCCGGGCCGAGCTGGACCAGACATGACCGACTTCGTCAGTGGCCGGCGAAGCCACACCTTCGATGTGACCCTTGCCCTCGCCTTCCTCCTCGCCGGTGAGCTCGAGGTGGCACTCAACACTCAACACGGCTCACCTGTGTGGGTGGATGCCGCAGCGGTCGCCGTCCTGATGGGGTCCCTCGCGTGGCGGCGTCGTAGGCCCCTGGCCGTCTGCCTCGTCACCACCGGCTCCGTCGCGGTCCTCGCCCTGCACGGGGACGTGCTCGCCCTCAACATGCCGATGGTCGTGCTGTTCGTGCCGCCGTACTCCGTGGCCCGATACGAGCCTCGGACTCGTGCCACGGCAGGGCTCCTCGTCACTCTGATGGCACCCCTGGTCGCGTCCCTCCCGGATCCGTCGCATGGCCTGCTCGGGTTCAGCCTGGGCATGCCCGTCGCCTCGTGGGCCGTTGGCCGCGTCACCCGTGCCAACCGGCGGAAGGCTCAGGCGCTCCATCGGCGTGCGATCCGGGCCGCCGCGGAGCGCGAGGAGCTGCAGCGACTCACCGTGACCGACGAGCGAGCAAGGATCGCTCACGAGCTGCAGGCGGTGGTGGTGGCGAGCGTGAGTGAGATGGTGGTGTGGGCCGAGGCGGCCCAACGGATGCTCGAGTCCGACCCGTCAGCCGCTGACGTCTGCATGTGCTCGATCGACGTGACGGCAGCGCAGGTTCTGACCGACATGCGCCGCGTCCTTGGCGTCCTGCGTGAGGAACATCCGTCGGCGACCACCGCACCGCTGCCGGGTATCGATCAGCTCCCGGCGCTGAGCCTCACGTCGGGGAGAGGCGTTCACCTGGTCGTCAAAGGGACAGTGAGGTCGGTTCCAGCCAGCATCGACCTCGGCGTGTACCGGATCGCCGAGGCGGCTCTGGAGGAAGCAGACGACCGTCCCCCTTCACAGCCGCTCGAGCTCACCCTCAGCTACTTCCCGGACTCCGTCGACCTCACGCTTTCGATCGACGGTGGCGTGTGCGTCGGTTGGCCCAGCGCGCCGATGCGGGAGTGGGCGGCCCTGTGCGAGGCAGAGGTACGCCCGCTCAGCACCTCGGGCATCGAGCACCTCGCGATCACGATCCCCCAGCCGGTGGAGGCATGGGCATGACCGCCCCGATCCGGGTCCTGATCGCCGACGACCAAACCCTCGTCCGGACAGGATTCCGGATGATCCTGAGCGGCGAACCGGACATCGAGGTCGTCGGCGAGGCCGCCAACGGAACCGAAGCCGTGGAGCTGACGCTCAAACTTCAGCCCGACGTCGTCCTGATGGACGTCAGGATGCCCGGGGTCGACGGCATCGAGGCGACCCGGCGCATCATCGCCGATGGCCGTGGCACGATCACCCGGGTGCTCATGCTCACGACCTTCGACATCGACGAGTACGTCTACAACGCGCTCCAGGCGGGGGCGAGTGGGTTCCTCCTCAAGGACCTCGCTGCGCGCCAGATGGTGACAGCGGTCCGGACGGTCAGCGCGGGCGACGCACTGCTCGCGCCGTCGATCACCCGCCGCCTGATCGCCGAGTTCGTTTCCCCGCCCAACCGCGCGCCAGGGCTGGACAGCCTGACGCCGCGTGAGCTCGACGTCCTCAAGCTCGTCGCCCGGGGTATGTCCAACGCCGAGATTGCCGGGCAGCTGTTCGTCAGCGAGGCCACCGTCAAGACCCATGTCGCCCGGATTCTGACGAAGCTCAGGATCCGGGACCGCGTTCAAGCCGTCGTTGTGGCCTACGAATCCGGAGTCGTGAGCCGGCACCCGGCGTCCACCCAGGCACCCACCGATCGACCCAGCTGAACTGAGCGAACCGAGAGATCATGGAGCGGGTTAAGTCCCGAGCCCCTGGAGATGTGCGACGCCGGGTGTCAGCGCGACCCACGCGCGACGCTTCGCCGCGATCGAAGGCCCGGATCCGAGAGCGACCAGCGGCCTGGAAACCAGGAAGGCGAGCATGGTCATCAGCGAAAGTGCGATCAGCGCCGTGGTCGTGTTGATCAACGGCGTCTCCTCGCGAGGCACGCGGTCGGACGCGACGGCCCGCCACAGGACACCGGGCAGGACGATCGCTTTGAGCACCAGGACAAGACCAGAGACCACGAGCAGCTCGGCGCTGGTCTCACTGATTCCGAGCACGGTGACCAGTGCCGCAAGGGCGAGGCCGTGCAGCGCGAGCAACCGGATCTGCGCGGTCAGCGACCGCCGCCAGACGATCAGCACCGACGACAAAAGCAGTACGCCTGCACAGAGGCCGACGAGCTGCGCGTAGGCGGAGGTGGACATCTCGCTACGCCTGCGCTGAAGCCATCCGTCCAGAATCTCCAGACCGCGGCCTCCAAGACGGCCACCTGCGGACAACCCCCGCCACTCGAGGCACCCAAGCGCAGGACCCAGCGTCAATCCGCCGCGATGTGACGCGCCTGCGACCGGCCAGCCCGCGACCAGCCGCATTGTCCTGGCCTCAGATGTCGTAGAAGAGCTCGGGTCATGGCGGCGGCGACTTCTCGCGCGGTGTTGCCGCATCAGCGGCTTGCTCGACGGCATGCCGCGACAGCGGTAGGCGTCCAGTAGGTGCTGCTTGGGCCCTCCGTTGGGGGAAATCCGGGGGAATCCGGCGGTGTGGATCAGTTCTGTTGGAGCGGCTTGGAGCAGTCTTTGAGCGCGTCGGACGATCGTCGTCGCATCTCGACCAACCATTGACGACGAAGGCACGACATGAACATCAAGATCACCCGCATCGCGTGCGGCCTCGGCAGCCTCGCTGCTGCCGCCGTCATCCTGACCGGCTGCTCTGACGCGAGCGCTCCGCAGGACCTCGACGGCGTGACCGTCGCGCACCAGGCGACCGAGCCCGCGAGCCCGGCGGTCCACTCCCACGTGGCCACGGTGAAGGACGGGACGTGCTCCTCGGGCTACACCCACGGCTGGACCAGCGTCGACATGGTGATCACCAACAACACCCCCTTCACCTTGAACTTCGAGGGCGACCTCAGTGGCCCGAGCACCGGACACTGGCACCAGCGGCCTGTCCAGGTCCTCGAACCGGGCGAGTGCGAGGTGGTCAACGCCTACGCCAGCACCGACCTCGACATCTTCAACCTCAACGTCGTCTACTCCACGACCTGGGGAGACTTCATGCCGTTCGAAGGCACCGCCAACGGCACCGCACCCACCTTCAACCCCAACGTCTTCGACGGCCAGCCGCAGTACCACGAGAACAACTACGACTGGAGCGGGTCCATCGACTCGCGGTACTCGATCACGTCCTCCGGCCAGACCGGCCAGTTCCACACCCACTTCGACCTGACGCTCTCGTGACGGGCACGGGCACACCTGACAGGAGACAGACGATGACCGACACAAGCACCTTCCTGCACAGCTGGTTCGACAGGCTGGCCGAGTCCGGCTGGACGACCGAGGTCTTCCTCGGGTCGCTCTCGGAGGACCTCGTGTGGACCGCGACGGGGACGTCCCCCATCTCGGGCACCTACCGAGGACTGCAGGCCTACACCGACGGCATCTTCCGCCGCCTGGACGAGCGGCTCGAGTCCTGGCCACGACCCGCCGTGGAGAGGATCGTCGCGGAAGGTGACTGGGGTGTCGTCGAGTTCAGCTCCACGGGCGGCCGCGGCAAGAACGGCGTCGACTACAACATGCGCTACTGCTGGATCATGCACGTGGAGGACGAGCTCGTCACCGAGGTGATCGGCTATTACGACACCAGCACGGTCGACGCCCTGTTCGGCTCGACGACGCGTGAGGAGTGACCTGAGGTCATGGCGAAGGTGGCAGGAGTCGACCCGGGCCAGCGACAGCTGAACGGGCCCCAGACCACGGGTCGGGAGTACCGCAACCTGTCGGCAGCCGGCGTACGGCATGCGGTGCGACGAGGACGTCACCGTCGCGATGCGTGACGGCGTCGAGCTGCTGGCCGACGTGCACCGACCCGAACGCGACGGGCGGTTCCCGGCGCTGATCGCGGCGTCGCCGTACCCCCGTCAGATCCAGGACCTCGGTGCGCCGATGGGCTTCATCGAGGCCGGCGCGACCGACTTCTGGGTGCCGCGCGGTTACGTGCACGTGATCGCGAACCTGCGCGGCACGGGCGGTTCGGGCGGGACGTTCGGCTTCTTCGACGCCCAGGAACGCCGGGACCTCTACGACCTCGTCGAGTGGGCGGCCGCGCAGCCTTGGTGCGACGGCAACGTCGGCATGATCGGGATCAGCTACTTCGCCATGGCCCAGCTCGAAGCGGCCGTCGAGCGCCCGCCGCACCTGCGGGCGATCTTCCCGGTGGCAGTGACCACCGACCTCTACGAGGCGGCGATCCACCACGGGCTCTTCAGCGCCGGCTTCGTGACGCCGTTCCTGGCCATGGTCGGGCTCACCTCGGCACGCAGCGACCGGTTCTGGCGCAGCGAGCTGATCGACGCGGGCGCGACGGTCCTGCGCACCGCCGCCGCTGCACCGGCAAGTTCGCCACGATGAACGGCGAGTCGTCGGTCGCGGTGCTGCACGCCGCACTCAAGCTCCACCACGACCCCCACCCCTGGGACGACCTGTGGCGGGCGATCGCCGTCGAGCACCCCTTGCGCGACGACTGGTGGGACGAGCGCGACCTGCGCCCGCTGCTCGACCGGGTGGAGGTGCCGACCTACCTGGGCTGCGACTGGGAGAACGTCCCGCTGCACCTCCCGTCGACGTTCACCGCCCTGCACGACCTGGCCAACGCACCCGGTCGTCCGGGTCGGGCTGCTCGGCGAGTACGGGCTGACCTGGCCTTGGGAGAGCCTGCACGTCGAGGCGCTCGCCTGGTACGACCACTGGTTGAAGGGCCACGACACCGGCATCCTCGAGGGCCCCGCCGATCCGGTACTGGATGCCGGGCGCCGACGACTGGCGGACCAGCGACTCGTGGCCACCCGCCCCCGTCGACCCATCGGGCGCTGGCGCTGCGTGCCGACGGTGAGCTCGGCGACGACGAGGGCACGCCGGGGCAACGGTCGTTCCTGGTGCTCGGACCGGGACTGGGCCGGGCCCGGGCAGCGAGGCCGACCGCCGGCACATCTGGAGTGGACAAGCCACGCGCTGAGCAGGCATCTCGACGTCGTCGGCGACATCGAGGTGGAGCTCCAGGCCACCGCCACCGCGCTCGACACGGCCTGGATCGTCACCCTGCAGGACGTCGACCCCGACGACACCGTCGTCGACGTCACGGCCGGGTGGCTGCGGGCGACCCTCCGCGAGGTCGATCCCGAGCGCAGTCGCCCCGGTGCGCCGGAGCTCCCCTGCCGCCGCGCCGAGGCCCTGGTCCCGGGCCCGATGACGACCTACCGCATCCCGCTCGTGGCCAACGCGCGACGCTTCGCCGCCGGTCACCGGCTCAGGCTGGTCATCACCAGCGACGACCAGGACCCGGAGACCCCGGCGATCATGGGGTTCCGGCACGCACCCGTCGGAACCAGCAGCCTCAACACGGTCCACTCCTCCTCCAGGCTCCTGCTCCCCGTCGACGAAGGAGAGCCGCGATGACCGACACCGGCAGCTCCCCGATCTCCGGGACCGGCCGTGGGCTCGACCCCTACGTCGAGGCCATCGTCCGCCCGCTGGACGAGCGGCTGGAGTCCTGGCCGCGCCCCGAGGTGGAGCGGATCCTCGCCGAGGGCGAGTGGGGTGTGGTCGAGTTCAGCTCGACGGGCGGCCGTGGCAAGAACGGGATCGACTACAACATGCGGTACTGCTGGATCATCCACGTCGAGGCCGATCTGGTGACCGAGGTGATCGGCTTCTACGACACCAGCACCGTCCAGGCCCTGTTCGGCTGACCGCGGCTGCCGGAACTCTCCCGAGGAGGAGCACCATGGCCGACCACTCGATGCTGTACGACTCGTTGCGCAACAAGGGGACCGCGTTCACCACTGAGGAACGAACGGCGCTCGGCCTGGTCGGCGTACTCCCCGAGGCGGTGGAGACTCTCGACCAGCAGTTGGAGCGGGAGTACCACGGGTTCCGGAACCGGCCCGACGGACCTGGGACGGCACCTGATGCTGCGGGGCTTGCAGGACCGTAACGAGGTGCTGTTCTACCGGCTGGTCACTGACCACCTCGCCGAGATGCTGCCCATCATCTACACCCCCACCGTCGCGCGAGGCCTGCCAGCAGTTCAGCCACACCTACCAGCGGCCGCGCGGCCTGTTCCTCTCCTACCCGCCAACGCGACCGCCTGCGCGAGGTGCTGCGCAACCGCCCGCGCCGCGACGTCGACGTGATCGTGGTGACCGACGGCGAACGCATCCTCGGCATCGGCGACCAGGGGATCGGCGGCATGGGCATCCCGATCGGAAAGCTGTCCCTCTACACCGCGATCGGCGGGATCGACCCGGCCCGCACCCTTCCGATCGTGCTCGACGTCGGCACCAACGACCAAGCCAGCCTGGCCGATCCGGGCTACCTCGGGCTGGCGCCATCCCCGCGTCACCGGCTCCGACTACCACCGGTTCGTGGACGACTTCGTCGCGGCGGTGGAGGCCGAGCTGCCCGGCGTCCTGCTGCAGTGGGAGGACTTCGCCATCGACCATGCACAGCCGATCCTCACCGCCTTCCGCGACCGGCTGCTGACCTTCAACGACGACATCCAAGGCACCGCCGCGGTCGTCCTTGCCACGGTCCTCAGCGCGTGCCGGGCCACCGGGACCGGCATCCGCGACCAGCGCGTCACGCTTCTCGGGGCCGGCTCTGCCGCCGTCGGGGTGGCCGGCTACCTGCACACCGCCATGCAGGAGGACGGTCTGAGTCCTGAGCAGGCCTACGCGCGGATCGCGCTGGTCGACGTCGACGGTCTGCTGCACGACGGCCGAGCCGACCTGAGCCCCGTCCAGCAACGGTTCGCCCGACCCGCGGCCGACGCGCGGGATTGGCAGCCGACCTCGGCCGTCCGGCTGACCTCGCCTCGGTGGTCGACGGGTTCCGCCCGACCGTCCTGATCGGCTTGTCGACCGCGGGCGGCGCGTTCACCGAGCCGATCGTGCGGCGGATGGCCGCGTACGCCGAGCGTCCGGTGGTCCTGCCCCTGTCGAACCCCTCGAGCCGCTCCGAGGCCGAACCGCACGACGTGCTGGCATGGACCCACGGACCGGGCCCTGGTCGCCACCGGCTCGCCGTACCCGTCCGTCGCAACCCGGCATGGACAAGTCCCGATCTCGCAGTGCAACAACGCGTTCATCTTCCCGGCCATGGGGCTCGGGGTGGTGGCCGCTGGGGCACGTCGGGTCACCGACACGATGTTCGTCGCCGCCGCGGGCGCCCTCGCCCGGATCTCGGCATCCGACAAAGCTGGCGGCGACGCGGCCGGCGGCCTCCTGCCCGCCGGTGGCCCGGCTGGCCGAGATCGCGCCGACGATCGCGCTGGCCGTGGCGGAGCGGGCCGTGGCCGAGGGGCTGGCGCCGCACGCGCAGCTCGCAGCAGCTGGCCCAGCGGATCGACGAGGTCCGGTGGCGCCCCGCCTACCGGCCCGTCACTGCCGGGGCGTAGCGGAACAGCCGGGACGGGTCCCACGTGGACGCGAGCCGGGCGAGCTCCGCCGCCGTGTCCGGTTCGTAGCAGGTGGTTGCGTCGGTCTGTCCGGTCGGGAGGAAGTTGCGCAGCGGACCGCCTTCGCCGACCGGGCCCAGGCCGTCGTACACCGCTTGCTGCGCAGCGGCTCCGAACCCGCGTTCGACCGTCGGGTAAGCCGAGGTGAACAGGTGGAATGCGGCGGTGCGGTGCCCGACCGCGTCGGGGACCACCGGTGGACGGGCCAGCGACCCGCCGAGGTGCCGCAGCTCGAGGACGTACGGCGCGTCGGGGCCGACGAAGGGGAGGACCTGGCTCGGCTCGAAGGCCTCGCCGAGGGCGAGGCTGTTGCTGTTCACGCGGGTCGGGGTCGCCGGGTCGGCGTGGATGGTCCCGATCTCGCTCATCGGCAACCGGCGGCGGGTGTCGAGGAGCGGATTCAGCCGGTCGAGCTCGACCAGATGCGGCCGGGCAGCCTCGGTGCTCCCGACATGGGCGACGCGGACCTGACAGCAGAACCTGCCCCGAAGTGGCTCGGGCAGGGCGGGGAGGTCGGGGTAGGTGAGGAGGGCCACCGAGAGGTTGAGCTCGTCGGGTGCTCGTTGCACACATCGGGTGAAGGCCGCCAGCACCTCGGGCGCACGCTCACCGGGGAAGAACAGGGCGCCGCCGTAGACGTCTGCGATCGGCTCCATGTCGACCTCGAGGCTGGTCACCGCCGCCAGGTTGCCTCCGCCGCCGCGCAGTGCCCAGAACAGGTCGGGCTCCCGGTCGGCGGTGACCGTCCGCTCCACCCCGTCGGCGGTGACGACGTCGAGGCGGCGGATCCGGTCGGCCGCCCAGCCGAGGGTCCGGCTGATCGGTCCGATGCCCCCGCCGAGACTGTAGGAGACGTAGCCGACCCCGGGTGCCGCTCCGACGGGAGCCGTCAGCCCGAAGGGACAGGTCGCCGCCAGCACGTCCTCGGCGGTGGCACCGGCGGACACGCGGGCGACCCGGCGTTGCGGGTCGACCTCGACGGCGGTGAGGCCACGGGTCGTGATCAGGAGCCCTCCGTCGACTGCTTGGTGGGCGCCGTGACCGGTGGCCTGCACGTCCACGGGAAGGTCATGCGCCGCCGCGAACCGGATCCCCTCGGCGATGTCGGCGGTGGTCGCCGCGGCGAGCAGCACGGTGGGCCGGTGGTCCAGCGCCGTGTTGAAGCCGGCTCGCTCCCGGTCGTAGCCGGCCCGAGCGACCGAGGTCGGGAGCCATACGCGCCCGGTGCAGCGGGCCGCGAGTTCGGTTGTCGGCAGGTGGGTCATGAGAGGTCTCCTCGGGCTCAGCGTGGCCTGACGGCCCGGTCCGCGGTGGACCGGGCCGTCATGGGTGTCGGTCAGTGGCTCGCCGCGCGGACCACGACCGGAACCCGCACGACCGCCCGAGCGTGCGTGCTGCTCCCGAGGTAGCGCAGTGTCACCGTCTGCTTCCCGGCCCGCGGGAACCGGTCGAGGGTGAGAGCGACCTTGCCGTGCGCCAGGGTGCCCTCGCCCACCACCTGCCCGGACACCCTGGCCTGAACCGTTCCGGTCGGCGCCCCCACGAGCGAGGTGGCGATGACCCGGACATGTGCCTTCGTGGACCGCACGACCACCCTGCGAGGGTGCACCTTCGCCTGCAGCGTCGTGGTGGCCTTCTTCACCACGACCGACAAGTCGGCACTGGTGGACCGGTGCCCGTCGGTGGCGAGGTAGCGCACCGTGAGGTCGTGCCGACCCGGGGTGAGCGCCTTGCCGTCGAGGGCGAGGTCGACCTTGCCCGCCGCGAGCTCACCTGATCCCAGGAGCGCGGAGCCCTCGTGAAGCTCGACCCGACCCTCAGGTGTGGTGTCGGCCTCTCCGGTGACGTGGACCACGGACTGCTTCCCGTACTCCAGGGGGTCGGCGGCCACGTGCAGCTGCACGGCGTACGTGGAGTTGTCGTACTCGACGCTGCCAGTCACCGACGGGTCCGAGGTGAGTGTCGCGGTCAGCGTCCTCGGGCCATCGGAGCCGGCGACGTACCCGAATGCGTTCGAGCACCCCTGGACCGGTGGGAGGATCTCGTCCGTCGGGTCGCTGCTCGTCACCGTCACTTCGCAGTTGAGGTTCTGCCCGGTCGGCGCACCGTAGGCGTCCAGACCGTGGACGGACACGCCGCTCCCACCGCTGCTGACTGAGACGTCGAGCGACTGCGGGGTGGGGTACGCCGGGTCGGCGTAAACCTGGAGACCGGCGAGCTGGAGCCGGAAGCCGTCGTCGCCCTCGGCGAAGGGGCCGAGCAGGGTGGCGTTCAGCCGCAGGTAGCGCCCGGTCACCGCCTTGTCGAAGCGGTAGGTGTGCGGACCCGACATGCCGGTCTGGCCCGTGTACGTCGCGGCCGTGGTCCAGGTGGTGCCGTCGTCGGACACGTCGATGGTGAAGTCCTGGGGTAGCCCGCTCCGTCGGTGCCGTTGGCCGGCTCGGGTGCGACTGCGGTGCGGGGTGAGACCACGACGCCGCCGATGGTGCGGTTGGTGCCGAGGTCGACCTCGACCCAGGCGTCGGAGTCCTGGGTGGAGACGGCGGGGTCGGTGGTGAAGCCGTGGTGCCCGGCCGAGCTGGAGGTGTCGCCGTCGGTGAGCTGCTGCGCGCCGAAGCCGAAGGCCTCGAGCGAGCTGCTGGCGGTCACCTTCGTCTGGTAGGCCCAGTCGGTGGTGACGAGCAGCTGAGCCTGGTCGCGCACGACCTTGGCTCCCTGGAGCACTGTCTGGCCGGTGATGGTCGCGGTCCGCGAGACGCCGGGCTGCAGTGTGATGGTGCCGTCGGCGTTGACCGTGTCCTTCGCGCTGTCGGAGAAGAACTCGACGTTGCTCGCCGGGCCGACGTCGTTCCCCTCCGAGTCGACGAGTGTCGCGGTGGGCGTGATGGTGTCACCGGCGTAGGCGTAGGCAGGCACGCCCACCTGGACGGCGGTCGCGGCGCCTGGCTCGACGACGAGGTCCGTCGTCGTGGACTGCGAGCCGAAGGTCGCGGTCACGGTGCGCGGACCGGCGTCGCCGAAGGTGATCTCGTTGTCCGCAACCGTGTCGCTCGGGTCGTCCGTCGTCAGGGTGACGCCGTCGCCGATGCCGACCTGGTTGCCGTCCGGGTCGGTCAAGCGTCACCGGGAACGGCGTCGCCACCCCGGCCGGCGGCCGTCGACGGCGTCCCGTCGAAGGTGAGGGACACGTCGGAGTACCACGTGATCGACACGAAGCCGTCGACCGCATTGCGTCCCGCAGCGTTGGTGACCCCCGCCATCGACGTGGTCATCGAGGTGCCGGCGCCCCCGCCGCCGCCCCCTCGGAGGCCAGCATCCAGGCTGTCGGACCCCAGACCGGCGTCCCCACCGAGGACCCCACCGCCGCCGGCGCCGCCCGGCCCGTTGCCGTTCTTCACCGACCCGGCGGATACCCCGGCGCCGGTCGGAGCGCCGCCGGCCTTTCCGCCCAGCACGTCGGGCAGTGGGTCGGAGTCGACGCCACGCTCGCCGTCCTGCGCCGTGGGCCCGGCGTCGCCGCCCTTCCCGGCGTTGTTGTCGGCGTCGTTGTCGGAGTGGCACTGCGTGTTGCCGCCGCCGCCGCCTCCGCCGCCGCCGGCCACCAGGACGAGCCTGCCGTCGTACTTGACGGAGGTGGCGCCGCCGCCACCGCCGCTGTAGGACATCCATGCCGGCTGGTGGGAGCACAGGCTCACGCTGCCGTCACCACCGTCCATGCCGTTGCCCCAGCCACCGATGGAGTTGTTCCCGGGTGTCAGCTGGGCCTCCTGACCGACCGCCACCTCCAGCGGCGAGGTGCCGGAGATCGGGAGGTAGCCCGAGGTGTTCATCCCCACCCCCGGAGCCGTGCTGGATCCGGTCAGCCCGAAGCCGCCACCGCCGGCTCCGCCCTGGGCCACGACCAGGGCGAACTGTGCGCCGGCTGGCGGGGCCGCGTCCTGGACGAAGTTCGCCTGGGGCAGGTTGTCCTGGCCGAGGTTGGTCCCGGTGCCGGGGTCGGCGTGCGCCGCCGCGGCCGGAACGGCCACGGCCGCGCAGGCGAGGGCCAGGGCAGCCGTCACGGACCAGGTCCGGCCTCGGCGCCGGAGTGCGCTCTTCTCGTCACGGTTCACGTGTGCGTTCACGGTCGATCCTGCCACTTTCTGTCGCTCGGGACGCCGCGGTTCGACGTCGTGGGCCGACCGTGCCAGCGGCGCCTCCAACGCCGCTCCAACGATGGGGAGCGCACCTGTGAGCCGGACGGGGTCACCTGTCGAGGGACGCTTCGCCGGCCCGCCACGCGCCGAGGAACTCCTCGCGCGTCAAGGGCGTTCTCCGTTCGCTGCAGCAGCTCCTGGGTCGGGCCCTGCCGTGGCCACACGGTGCCGTCGCTGTACGGCGCGGCGCTCGACGCGCCGTACAACCGTGCGGCAGTTGCGTAGTCACCCGCCATCGCGGCGAAGTCGGCGTGGTTCTCGTCGAAGCCGCTGAACGCGCGCCCGCCGACCCGCCGGTGCAGCTCCCGCGACCTGGGCGGCGACCCCTGATCCCGACGAGGAGCACACCGGCGGCGGGGCTGTCGCCTCGAGACAGGCGTCCGGTTCACCGGTCGCGCGACCAGCAGCCGCTCGGTGATCCCGAACGGCTCGATGGGGGCACGCAGGCTGGCATCTCGTTCGGCACCGTCCCACTCACACCGAGCGGTTCGCGTCCTGGCCGCTCATGCGCCAACAAGCGGCGCCGTGGTGCTCCGTCATGGTGCCGCGGTCGTTCAGCAGTGAACGGCCTCTGGCCCGCGAGAATGCGGAGCCAGAGGCCGTTTGCTGTCACAGCCGGAGCGGCACAACAGGCACCGTGTCCCGACTGCGTCCCGGCAAGGGGCTTGACCCTCCCCTCGACGAGTTCTTCAGGTTGCCGCTCGCGGTGTGGGTCTCGGCCTCCTTGTCGCTGAACCGGGTCAATGTGGTGCTACGGGGTGAGGCGGGGTGGCTGCGGCCAAGAAGGGCCGGACTGGTCGGACTGAGGCTGCTGCCCAGCCGGGTCCACGGCACGTAGTGCGACGGCGAGCCGCCTCGAGCCGGCCAGCAGCGCGAGGCCGACGAGGAGGCAGGTGGCGCCGAGGCTGGCGAAGTAGATGACCTGGTGAGTGGTGGTGTACCAGCCGGCGAGCTCGCTCGCGCCGGAGGTGCCGAGCGCGATCGAGAGGTAGAAGAGCGCGACCAGCTGGGAGGAGTACGCGCGCGGCGCGGCCGCGGCGGCGAGTGAAAGTCCGATGGGGGCCAGGCACAGCTCGGCCACGCTGAACAGGGCGAGGATGCCGATGACGGGCAGCAGCGGCACGCTGTTCGGGACCGAGCTGGACAGCGGGATGAACAGCAGGAACGCGGCGCCCATGACGATGTTGCTCAGCGCGAACTTTGCCGGCTCCGACGGCTGCCGCGACCCCAGCCGGCTCCACATGACGGCGAACACACCGGACAGGACGACGATGAAGACGGGGTTGATGGTCTGGATCCAGGTGACGGGCATCTCCCACCCGAGCAGGTGCCGGTTCAGCTGCTGGTCGGCATAGACGGTGAGCACGGTGAACTGCTGCTGGGAGAGCGCCCAGAACGCGGCGCTGGCCAGGAACATCGGGATGAACGCACGGACCCGCCGGCGCTCGGCGGTGGTGACCTGCGGGCTGCGGAGCATGACGGTGAACAGCCCGACGGTCGCGGCCACGACGGCCCCCAAGACGACCTCGTTCACACGCGCTGAGGTCAGGACCCCCGTCGCGACGAGGGCCACGGCCCCGGCCACGACCGCGACGGCGCCGACGGCCAGGAGCCGGCGGGACCGGGTCGTCAGCGGATGTGGGGGCCGGGCGAACCGCGCGGCGAAGGTGCGACGTCCGCCGACGTACTGGGCCAGCCCGCACGCCATGCCGGCCGCGGCGGCCGCGAATGCTGCCCGGAACCCCCACGTCACCTGCAGCAGTCCGGTCAGCACCGGCCCGAGGAGGCTCCCGACGTTCACGCCGAGGTAGAACAGCGCGAAGCCGGAGTCGCGTCGGGCCTCGTCCTCGCCGTAGACCCGGCCGAGGATGGCGGTGGTGTTGGCCTTCAAACCGCCGCTGCCGAGCGCGACCGCACCCAGGCCGACCGCGACTCCCGTGGCACCCGGCAGGACGGCGAGGCTGGCGTGGCCGAGCATGATGAGCACCGCGCTGCCGAACAGCACGCGTTCGGCGCCGGCGACCCGGTCGGCGAGCCAGCCGCCGGCGATCGTGGACAGGTACACCGTGCTGCCGTAGGCGCCGACGATGCCGATCGCCGTGGCCTGGGTCAGGCCGAGCCCGCCATGGGCCGCGGAGTGGTACAAGTAGAGCAGCAGGACACCCTGCATGCCGTAGAAGGAGAACCGCTCCCAGCTCTCGACCCCGACCAGCGTCCACAGGGTGAGCCGGTGCGGGTCCGGCTCGCGGCGGTCGGCCGGACCGGAGGCAGCGGGTCGGAGGTCGGTGACGGTCATGACGCGGCCGCTCGGTCGGCATCGGGCCCGGAGTGTGTCGGGGCGAGGAACCGGTGGAGGACCAGCACGTCGGCGCGGCTGCCGTCGGGCAGGCGGCACGCGGCGGGCTCACGGCCGACGATCACGAACCCGAGCGCGCGGTAGATCTGGACGACGGCAACGTTGGTGACGATGACCTCGAGCCGCACACCCTCGGACCCGGCGCCCGCGGCCACGTCGACTGCACGCCTCAGCAGCTCGTGGTGGACGTAGAGCCCGTGGTCAGCCGGGTCGACGACGAGGGCGGCGGTCGCCACCGGTGCGTCGAGGCGAGACCGGTAGGGGTGGATCGTGCACGTCCCGATCAGGCGCCCGTCGCGCTCGGCGACGAACCCAACGCGCTCGTCGCGGGTCCACTGCTCGATCGCCTGCTCACGGGGCGCGGTGGCGTCCAGGGCCCGGCTGCGTCCCGAGGCGAGGGCCTCAGTCAGGATGCGCCACAGGTCGTCCCCGTCGGCCTCGGTGCCGGGGCGGGTGCTGATCTGTCCGGTCGTGCTCATCGGGTGACTCCTGCTCATCTGATGGGGTGGACGGTACCGACGGCAAGGAGGAGCCGGCGGGCGGTGATCTGGCGTTCGCGCCGCAGGGGCGTCGTCGGTCCGGGCCCGGGTCGCCTGAACGGTGGGCGGGACGGCGAGCCCGGGAATCCGGGCGTGTCCCGCGTCGGCCTCGCTCATCTCGACGTCCTCCTCGTGTTGGAATCTGATTTCGTGAGCGTGCCGGGAGGTCCTCCAACTCCGCTCCAACTCCGCGCCACCGACCTCCTGACGCCCACCGCATGGCCGGCTGCCTCACACCCTGATGGCGCCAGTGAGGAGCAGGGCCACCTCGACCGCCGCGAGAAGCGACAGCAGCCCGGCGGCGAAGAGCTCCACCTGACGCAGACTCTGTCCCTGCTCACGCCGGGACTGCAGGTAGAGCAGTGAGCAGGGTGCGTAGGCCAGGCAGCCCAGTAGCAGGAACTTCGGGCACGCGGCGTAGATCAGCAAGAGCGAGAAGGCCACGGCGACGACCGCCAGGTTCGCGTGACCGGCTTGAGCCTGGTGGGCCGGGCCGAGCTACGCCTCCCGAGACTCCTCGCCCGCCCGCCAGGCGCGGAGGAACTCCTCACGCGTCAATGCGTCCTCGGTGCGCTTCAGCAGATCCCGGCTCGGGCCCTGCCGTGGCCACACGGTGCCGTCGCGGTACGCCGCCGCGCTCGATGCGCCATACAGCGTTGCGGCCGCGACATAGTCACCCGCCATGGCGGCGAAGTCGGCGCCGTTCTCGTCGAAGCCGCTGAACGCGCGGCCGCCGACCCGCCGGTGCAGCTCACGGCCACGCTCGACCCACAGCCGACCGAGGTCGTGGTCGGCGATGAGCAACGCGTACAGGCTGAAGAACGAGGTGCAGATCAGCGCTGCAAAGGTGTTGTCGTGCTCTACGGCGCTGTCGTAGACGGCCTGGACCTCGCCGGGATCGGGCGGGAAGGCGGCCGTGGCCG
Source organism: uncultured Actinomycetota bacterium (assembly GCA_963761085.1). Classification (GTDB taxonomy): domain Bacteria; phylum Actinomycetota; class Actinomycetes; order Propionibacteriales; family Nocardioidaceae; genus Nocardioides. Next base: position 805,171 of record CAVXFQ010000002.1, on the reverse strand, counting down.
ACAGTGCGTCGGCGACGAGGGCCAGGTCCGCGTCTCCTGTCTCCTCGGCGACACCGCGCACCTCCGTCATTGATCGAGTACACCAGGTCGCGCTCGGAGCCGGTGAGTAGGGCGTACGCGAGGCCGGCGAGGGCCCAGGCCAGGTTGCGAGCCTTTCGACGGGAATGTCCAGCGCCAGTCCGGCCCGCGCCCGCTCGACGTGCGTGAGCGCCAGGTCGAGGCGTCCCTGGAGGACGAGTCGGACCCCCAGGGCGCACTGCACCTCGGCCGTCTGGACCGGGTCGGCCCCCTGGACCGCGGTGGCCGCCTCAAGCCAGCTGAGACCCTCGATCAGGCGGCGCCTGCAGGTACCAGTAGCCGGTCAGGCCTGTGGCGATGACGACGCCGAGCCGGCTCCGGGTCCTCGATCAGGAGGTGGTGCAGTGACCCGCGGACGGCGTCGTAGTTGTCGTCGACGCGGTCGTACCACCTGCCCCGGTCGACGCCGAAGGTCCGGGGCCGTCGGTCGACCAGGTCTCGCACCCAGGTGTCCAACGCCTGGATGGCGTCCGAGGACTCCCCGTGGACCACCAGTGCCCGCCGGGCGTGCGCCCGCACCGTGGCCAGCTGTCGGAAGCGTTGCCCTCCGGTAGTCGCCGGCGGCACTGTCGCGAGCAGCGATCGGTGCGTCAGGAACGCCAACAGGTCAGGGACCGCATCGGCGTCCAACGTTGGTGTCCGGGCGTCACCGGAGCTCGCGGTCAGGGCCGCGGCCACGTCTGCTGTGAACGGACCGGGAAGCACCGACAGTCGACGGTGGAGGAGCTGTTCCTCCTCGGACAGGAGACGGTAGCTCCAGTCGATGGCTTCGCTGAGGCTGTGGTGGTGGCCACCGCGGGACTGCCCGAGCCGGCGGAGCCGCGCCGGATCGAGTGCGACCTGGGCGACGACCGCACCGATCCCGTCGGTGCGGACCCGAGCGGCGGCGAGTTCGATCGCGAGAGGTAGACCGTCGACGCCGGCACAGATCTCGTCGGCCTGCGCGCGGATGGTGTCGTCGACCTCGAGCGACGGCACGACCTCGCTCAGCCGGGCCAGCAGCAGCTCGGCGGCGGGTGACCGCTCGTCTGGGTGACGTGGCCTCCAGGGGCAGGGGCCCGAGGGTCCAGATCACCTCACCGGGGAAGCCGACCGCCTCGCGGCTGGTGAGCAGGGCTGAGCACTCGGCGTCGGAGTCGGACAACTGATCGACGAGCTCGGCCACCCCGGACAGGACGTGCTCGCAGTTGTCGAGGACGAGAAGTACCTGACGGCGCTTGAGGTACTCGACGGTGGTGTCGCGGGCCGTGCCGACGACCGTCGGTGCGATCCGCAGGGTCGACGCGACGAGGTCCGCGACCTGGGCGCTGTCGTCGATCGTGGCGAGATCCACGAAGCAGACGCCGTCCGGGAAGGCCGACGTCATCGCATGGGCGACCTCGACGGCGAGCCGTGTCTTCCCGCAGCCCGCGACCCCCGTGATGCTCACGAGGCGGCTGCGCTCGACCAGACGCCCGATCTGCCCGACGTCGCCGGCGCGCCCGACGAGCGGCGTGCCGCGAGGCGGAACGGAGACGCGTTGGGTCGTGGCCGCCCCAGGTGGAGCGGGCGCCGGTGCGGGCGCGACCAGGTCAGGGTCCTGCTCCAGGATGCGTTGGTGCATCTGCTCGAGCTCGGCACCGGGCTGGAGGGCCAGCTCGTCGTCGAGAAGGGTTCGGATGCGCTGGTAGGCGTCGAGCGCCTGGTCGGTGCGCCCGGCGCGATGCAGGGCCAGCATCCGTTGGGCCCAGAAGCGCTCGTGGAGCGGCGAAGCGGCCAGCAGCTGCTCGAGGTCCGCGAGCACCTGCTGGTGCTGCCCCAGGTCGAGCAGCGCGTCGAGGCGACTCGCGCCGACCTCGGTGCGGATCTCCTCCAGGCGGGCCACCGCAGGTGCGGCCCAGAGCTCGTCCGATGCGGGTTCGTAGGGCCTTCCCCTCCACAGTGCGAGCGCCTCGTCGCAACGCTGGAGGATGCGCTCGGGATCACCGGCCGCGACGAGCTCCCGGATCTCGCCGGCATGCCTCTCGAAGAGCAGCGAGTCCACCTGGGCCGTCGACGCGAGGAGTCGGTACCCCTCGGAGTCGGTGACCAGGACCGTGGGTGGCTGGTGTGCCGTGCGACCGGGCTCGAGCACCTTGCGCAGCCGCCAGATGTGGGACTCGAGCGTCGAGGTGCGATCCGTGGTGTCCTCGCCCCACACGGCGTCGATGATCTCCGCCGCCGAGACCCTCCGGTTCACGGCCAGCAGCAGTCGCGCCAGGATCACCTGCGGCCGGCGCCCTCGCAGTGGCTGGTCGACACCGTCGACCTCCACCGAGAGGAGACCCAGGTCGCGTATCCGCATGGGAGTCAGTACATCGCATCCGCCCGGTCGGTGACGGCAGTCTCAGCCGCGTCCCTCATCCGCAGAAGACCCGACGCAGCGCGTCCTCCTGGTCGGCTGTCAACCGTCTCCGGGTGCTGGCCGGGGCAACCTCCTCGCGCGCTCTCAGGATCCTGGCCTCCGCCCTCGAGCCATCCTCGATCACGGTGGCCACCTCCTCGGCGCAGATCACCGCGAAGGCCGAGCGGCCGGGCAGGAGCGCTCGCCGGAGCTCGGCCAGCACCTCGCCGTCGACCCCGACCCCGGTGAGCGAGCCGTCCAGGGCGCGGGTCGGGTGGCCCGTCAGCCCGGCCAGGTCGGGACCCGACACGACGATGCCGAAGAGCATCCCCCAGAAGCCGACGCCGAGGCTGTCCGTGCGGGCGGCCCCCTGGAGTTCGCGCACCTGCGGTGAGGCCCGCCCGGGCATCCAGGTGACGATCGCCCCGTCGGTCACGACGATGTCGCCGACGGAGCCGTCCGACATTCGCCGCTCGAGACGTCGGGCCCCGTCGACGTCGGGGTAGGTCCACACCCTGAGCTCAGTCACGCCCACGCCTCCCTCCGGTCTCGTGATGTCTGGTCACGGCTGCCTCCTCTGCGGTTCGAGGAGAGACTGCCCGGCCGGCCTCCAAGGACGCTCCAACGGCGGCGGCGTCTCCGAGCGTCAACCGACGTGATGCGGTCCTAGTCGCTGTGGTCGGACAGGAAGCCGCGCAGAGCATCCTGAGCGGCGCGGTCGGCGGTGGTCGTCCAGTGGTTCGCTCCCGGCACCGTGACCAGGCGGGCGTGCGGGATCGATCGGGCGGCACGGGTCGCCTGTGCGTAGGCCACGTTGCGGTCCTTGGTCCCGTGCACGATGAGCGTCGGGGTCGTGACCCGGGCTGTGGCGTCGGGGTCCAGCGAGCGCGCCTGGACGGTGTCGTTTGCCAGCCCGTCCCGGCGCGGACCGATCGGGAACACCGTGTCGGCGATGGCCAGGGCTGCCTCCACCGTGTCCTGGTCGTGCGCGGCGCGACCCACGAGCAATCTCGGGAACCTCCGGGCCACGCGCACCAGGGCCGCGCCGGTCGACCGGTGGGCGAGCGGGCCGTGCAGCAAAGGCCCGGACCAGATCCTCATCGGGCTGGTCACCGCCGACCAGAGCACCAGGCCGCGCACCCGTGACGGGTGGCGGACCGCGAGCTCGACGGCAGCCATGCCGCCGCCCGACACGCCCAGTACGACGGCGGAGTCCACTCCCAGACCATCGAGCAGCCCGACCATCGCGTCGGCCTGCTCCGCGGGGGTCCGGCCGGTCGGCAAGGGTGTGTCCAGGTAGCCCGGGCGCGACGGTGCGATGACTCGTCCGTCGATACCGAGCACCCGCGCGGCGGCGAGGGCCTGGTCGGACCCGCCCGGCGTGCCGTGCAGGACCAGCACGGGCAGGCCCTGCCCTCGCTCCGCACAGTCGACGGGCCCGGAGGCGGTGGTGACGAGTGGCATCTCTCGACCTCAGGCTTCGGAACGTAGGGGCGTCAGGGTCTCCGGCTGCACCTGGGTCGGATGGCCGAGGCAGACCAGCATCTCCGGTGAGACCCCACTCGGAAGGGCGAGGATCCGGCCAGCAGCGGCGCGACTGAACGACGTCACAGGGCAGGCACCGAGTCCCAGCGCGTGCGCCGCCAGCAGCAAGGTCGCGGCCGTGGTTCCGACGTCGATGTAGAGACCGCGATGACGGGCGGAGAAGCCGAACTCCTCGGCGCGCACGGTGTCGAGGCAGATCAAGATCACAGCCTGGGGGACCGGCACCATGCCGGGAGAGACCGCCTTGAGGAGCCGGATCGTGACGGGGTCGTCGACGGCTCGGACCGGCTGAAGTCGTCGGTTGCCGGCGTTGGGTGCCCAGCGCGCCGCTCCCACCACGAGGTCCAGCAGCTCCGGGTCGATCGGCTCGTCGCTCATCTCCCGGGTCACCCGTCGTGTGCGGAGGGCGTCGTACACCGGGTTGTCCCTGACGGGGCTCACGCGCGTCCTGCCCGGGCCACGAGGGTGTCGGCCACCCGTTCGCAGAGGGCATCGAGGGAGGCGAGGTAGGCGTCGCGGTCGCGCGTCGGCGTCCGAACCGGCTGCAGGCCAGCGATCTCGACGACGAGCGTGTGCAGCTGGTCGTCGCCTGGCACCTGCTCCGCGATCCGCTGGGCGAGGAGCCGGGCGCCCATGAGAAGGCGCATCGGCCCGTACTCCGCAGCCTCCTCGGTCTGGGTCCGGGCCGCCGTGACCAGGAACGCGAGCACCTCGAGAGCGGACTCCTTCGCCAGCACCAGCTCGCCGTCTTCGTCGGTCATGCGCACAGCCTGGCAGCCCGGTGCCGGCAGCGCACCAGGGGTCAGGGGTTCCGGTTGTATGGTCGGACGCCAGCCGTACGGCGCCACACTTCCGCATGTCGCGAGGGGGGTCATGGACCAGGACCGGGCAGCCGTGCCTTCCTGGGCTTGGTGCGCCGTCCTGGTACTGGGGTTGGTCCTGTTCGAGCTGCTGCGACGAACGCTGATCGCCACCCGCAACCCGCACCTGGTCCCGGCCCTGCTGTTCGTCGGCGCAGCGGTGGTTCCGACGACGTTCGTGGTGTTCGTCTACGGCCGCCGGCTGGCCTTCGACGTCTCCGGCGGAGTACTGAGTGCTGTCGCCGGCGCAGGGGGAGTGGTGGGCGTGGTGGTGGCGGGCACCCTCGAGTACGACACGCTCCGCCACCTGGACAGCTTCTCGGTGCTCGGGGTCGCGGTCATCGAAGAGGCCGCGAAGCTGCTCGTGCCGGCCCTGGTGCTGCTGCTGGTCCGGAGCTACTGCGTTCCCGCAGACGGGCTGTTGTTGGGGGTGGCGAGCGGAGCGGGCTTCGCGGTCCTGGAGACGATGGGCTATGCCTTCGTCGCCCTGATCACCAGCAAGGGTGACGTGTCCACGGTCGATGGGGTGCTCGTCCTCCGTGGCGTGTTCAGCCCCGCCGCACACATGGCCTGGACCGGCCTGACGTGCGCGGCGTTGGCCGCGGCCGTGGCCGCCCACTGGTCGCGGGCGGCCACGGTTCGGTTCCTCGCCATGGTCGTGGTCGCGGTGGCACTGCACGCGGCCTGGGACGGCATCGGCACCATCCCCGCCTACGTCGTCCTCTCCGTGATCAGCCTCGGGCTGCTCGGGGCAGTGACCCAGCGACTCCGAGGCAGTCAGGCCTCACCACCCACCACATCTTCGCTCGCCGTGCGGTAGCCGAACGTGCCCGGCGCGCAGTGTGCGTCAGGAGAGGGTCAGGTTGAAGTGGGTGTGCAGCAGGCCTGTCTGACCCGAGGAGGTGATGGTGTACCTCGAGTCGATGGCCCCGCTCCAGTACTGGTTGTTCGTGTGGTACTGCGGCTGGCCCTCAAAGACGTTGGGGTTGAACGTGGGGGCTGTGCCGTTGGCGGTGCCTTCGAAGGGCATGTAGTCCCCCCAGGTGGTCGAGTAGACGACGTTGAGGTTGAAGATGTCGACGTCGGTGCTCGCATAGGCGTTGACCACCTCGCACTGGCCGGGTTGGAGGACAGCCGCGGGTCGCTGGTGCCAGTGACCGGTGCTCGGGCCGCTCAGGCCGCCCTCGAGGTTCAGCGTGAACGGCGTGTTGTTCGTGATCACCATGTCCACGCTGGTCCAGCCATGGGTGTACCCCGAGGAGCAGGTGCCATCGGACACCTTGGCGACGTGCGCCTTCTGGTGAAGGTCGGGGCTCGCGGCCTGGGACGGGTGGTGGACGGCGGGCGCCGCTCCGATCTCCTGCGGAGCGCTCGCGTTCGAGCAGCCGGTCAGGATCGCGGCGGCGGCAGCGAGGCCACCGAGGCCGTAGGCGATACGGGTCTTCGTGATGTTCATGTCGGGTCCTTCGACATCTGCGGATTCGGTCGAGATGCGATGACGGTCGCCCGGGGCGCTCCAGCGCTGCTCCAACGCGGGCGGGGGCGCCGTTGCGTGGGTTGGAGAGCGGTTGGAGGTCGCTCCGCCATGGTCGCTGCGACGCGCCGGACACTGCGTACCGAACCGTGAGAGAGGTCCAACCATGAATGAGCCAGAGTCCCAGACCCAGGAAGGCTTGGAGGGCGCACGAGCCACCGGAGTCGGGGGTAGACGATGGGCAACGACGGCCGTCCTGGGCTCGGCGGTTGCCCTTGCGCTCGCTGGCTGCTCTTCGAGCACGTCCGGGAACGGCGCCGCAGCCCTCGTCGACTCGACGTCGTCGCAAGCTTCCGCCGACACCGGCTCGCTCACCTTCTCCTACACCGGGCACGAGCAGACCTGGACCGTCCCGGCCGGCGTGACCAGCGTGTCGTTCGAGGTCGGCGGGGGCCGCGGGGGCGGCACCGAGAGCTGGATCGCGTATCGTCCCGGCAGCGGGGCGGTCGTCATCGGGACCGTTCCGGTCACGCCCGGACAGGTGATGACGATCGCTGTTGGGGGCGACGGGGGCGGCGGGGCCGGGGGCTGGGGCGACCTGGGGATGTCCGGCGGGCCGGCGAACACGGCCAAGCCGAGCGACCGCTCCGGTGGTTCCGGGGGCGGCGCGACCATGGTCGCGCTGGCCAACGCCGACGGAAGCGACTGGCACCAGGTGGTCGTGGCCGGGGGCGGCGGCGGCCAGGGAGGGGGTAGCTCCGACCCGGGCGGCGCTGGAGTGGGAGGGAACGCCGGTTGCTCGGCGCTCGCCGTCAACCACGGCCCGATGGAGTGCGGGACCCCGAGCATCACCGGAGGCAACGGCGGGCACGGCAGCGCCGGATCCCTGGGCGGTGCCGGCGGGATGGCCGGCGGCTCCACCACGTCGACGGGTGGCCGCGGCCTGGGCGCCAAGAACCTCGGCGGTAACGGCGGCAGCGGCGGCGGTGGGGTCAACGGTGGCTCGGCCGGCGGTGGCGCCAAGGGCGTCTCGGCCGGTGGCGGTGGTGGCGCGGGCACGTCGTACGTCGACGTCAGCGTCCAGGCGTGGCAGATCTCCGCGATGGACTACAACGTCCAGTTCCCCTGGCACCTGAGCGACTCCGGGGTGATCCTGACGTGGTAGCCGCGGTCCAGAGCGGCCGGGGGAGGCGGCACGCCTCTCCCGGATGGCGCTTCGGCGACAACCTCGTCCTCGGTCGGACGAGGGAGGCGGGCCGGCGACGCTCATGGACCTGGACCCAACTGGGACCAGGACAGCTCCTCGGTCGCCGAGCGTTCGAGTCGCTCCGTTGCGTGCTCGGTGCCTCCGGCGCGACTAGCTCGCAGGCTGGTCATCCGCCTGCCTTTCCGTCATCCCGAAACGATTGGTTGGCAACTCAGTTGCCAACGAAACGGGTGCAAGAGTCAGACGTGAGGAGCCGCGTGGAGATCGACGACCTCGACCTGGCTCTCATGGAGCAGTTGAAGGTGGACGGTCGGGCCTCTTTCGAGTTCCTCGGCTCCGCCGTTGGCCTGTCGCGGAATGCAGCGCGAGATCGCGTCAACCGCTTGCTCCAGTCCGGCTCCTTCCGGATCGTGGCCACCGTCCATCCGTTCGTCGAGGGCATTCGTGTGTTCGGCTCCGTGTTCGTCTCCGTTCAGCACGCAGCCGCATCCTCGGTCGCCGACATCATCGCCGCGATCCCGGCCGCCACGTTCGTGTCCACCGTCTCGGGCCGGTACCCGATCGTCGCCGAGCTCCGCGCCGGAGACATGGACCAGTTGTCCGAGACCGTGCGCTCCATTCGCGAGATCGCCGGTGTGGACGTCGTCGACGCCCTTCTCTACACGGGCTTCGTCAAAGAGCCTTAGATCCCGGCCCACGCGCCCAGACTCGAGCTGCAGGACGAGACCGAGCGACGGCTCCTCGACCTGCTGCGTCAGGACGGCCGGATGTCCTACGCCGACCTGGCCGACAACGTCGCATTGTCCCGCGCGGCCACTCGTGCTCGCGTCCTCAGGCTCATCGAATCCGGGGTCGTGGCGGTCACTGGCATGGTCAACCCCACGGCGTTCGGAATCACGCAGATGTGTGGATTCCAGATTCACCTTTCGCGTGAAGACGCGGCCGCGTTGAACGCGATCAAGCGCATGCCCCAGGTGGACTTCCTCGCCCGCACTCTCGGCTCAGCCGATGCACAGGGAACGCTGATCACACGCACGCGTCGAGCCGCGATCGAGGCACTGGACAGGATCCGCTGCGTCGAAGGCGTGCGCGACGTCGAGTCGTGGACACACCTGCACCTGGTGAAGGAGGACTACGACCTGCGGCCCGCGGACGTCCTGCCAGGTTGAGCACACGGCACCCGCCCCGTCGGTGGGGCTGTGTGGGTGGCGCACGACTGATCTTCCGACGGCGGCTGACGGCGCGCGCAGCGGCCAAGTCGAACGGTCTGGTCCGCGGCTGGAGCCAGCAGGTCACGGACTGGCGTTGGAGAGTCCTTGGAGGTGGTTCCTACACCCTGAGCACCACAACCAGCAAGGACATCCCAGGGAGGCAGCGATGCGGAACGTACTGAACAGGTCGACGGCAACGGACGAGGCGACTCGATCGTTACTACGTGTGACCTCCAGCCCGCGGCCAGGAAGTGTGACCAACGAACTGACCCAGGCGTACGCCGCGGCTTGGTCGGCAGCGCGACCGGGCGCACAGATCGTCCACCACGACCTGCCAAGCCTGGACCTGCCGCATCTGGGCGCCCCGGAGATGGGTGCGTGGTTCACCGACGACGGCGACCACACCGACCTGCACCGGCTCGTGCTCGCCCGCAGCAGCTCCCTGATCGACGACCTGCTCGCGGCCGACGAGCTGGTGATCGGGGCGCCCATGTGGAACTTCTCGATCCCGTCGAACCTCAAGGCGTGGATCGACCACGTGACGAAGGACGGACGAACGTTCCAGCTCGGTCCCCACGGGCCCACCGGCCTCGTGCCGGCTCGCCGCGCGGTGGTGGTGAGTGCGCGGGGCAGCGACTACCGCCCCGGGACGCGCGCCGAGTCACTCGATTTGCAGGAGCCCTATCTGCGCCTGATCCTGGGCTTCCTCGGGATCACCGAGGTGATCGTCGTCAACGTCGACAGGCAGGGCCCTGGGTACGCGGACGCGGCCACCCACGTCGAGCAGGCCAGAAGGCGCCTCCTCGATGCGGCTACGCAGCCAGCGGCGATCGCACCTGCAGCACGTCCGCAGCTCGCGGCCGTGAGGTGATGGCGAGCTCGATGTAGGTGTCGCGCCGGTCTTCTCGTCCAGCACTTCACCGGTGCGGTGACCTGCACAATGCGTCCTGTGAAGACGTGGGGTTCGTTCCATACGGCGGGTCGCCGACTCGCGTACGGCGACTCGTACGTGGTCGTCGACCAGGCCTACGTGCAGTACCAGTGCCCGTCGACCGGTGATGCCACGCGCCTCCCGGTGGTCTTCGCGCACGGTGGGGGACTCAGTGGATCGATCTGGGAGAGCACTCCGGACGGTCGGGACGGGTGGGCGCCGCGGACGATCGGCGCGGGCTGGCCGGTGTACATCATCGACAGCGTCGACGCTGGTCGTGCCGGCCGGGCGCCGGACGTCATGCGTGACGGTCCGGTCGAGTGGAAGACCGCCGATCAGATGTGGCAGCGGTATCGGATCGGCCCGCTCACCGAGTGGGCGTCGAGGAACCCCTTCGCCGACGGCCAGTTCCCGGTGGAGCACTTCGACGCGCTGGTCGGTGCGCACGTCGCCCGCCGGCGCACTACAGATGCAGTCGAGGTGGCGGCGCTTGCGGAGGCGATCAGGAGGATCGGGCCCTGCCACGTCGTTGCGCACAGCCATGGGGCGGCGCTCTTGCCGGCCGTTCTTGCACAGGTCGGACCGCTCGTTCATCGAACCGTCCTGATCGAGCCGTTACCTCTGACCGCCGGCACCTCGGTCGTGGCTGGCAGCACGATGCTGGTCTGGGGTGACCACACCGAGGAGCATCCCTTGTGGTCACCGATGATCCCGCTCTACCGGGCAAGCGCTGCCGAGAGTCTGTGCCTGCCTGATGCCGGGATCGCCGGCAATTCGCATCTGCCGATGTGCGATCGCAACAGTGACGCCGTCCTGGACCTGATCCTGGCCTGGATGGAGAGCTGATCCGCCCCAGTTCCCGTGTTTCCCCGCTGCGCTCAGGTGCGGAACCTACGGGGTCCGCGCCCCTGAAGGGTTCGTGGGACTTGACTGGCCTCCGCTGAGGCGCAGGGTCTCAGGGTTGGGTGCAGCGGTCCAGGTCAGGCGGCCAGGGCTCGGTCAGCGTGGAGGGCGGCGACTGTTGCGTCCGCCGACTCGAGTGCGCCTTCGATCCAGGCCGGCGTCGACGAGGTGTGCTCTCCGGCGAAGAACAGGCCGCCCTCGGGCGTGGCCGCCCTCTGCCGTTGTCGCGCGGCGTCGGCCGACGACAGTCCCCAGTGGACGGAGCAGCCGCCGGCGGCCCAGCGGTGTCCGGCCATCCAGGCCGCGCTGGCGGCGCCGAGCACCATGCCCGGCCGGCGGAGCTCGGGATGCAGCTGGGTCAGCTCGGGCATGATCGCGGCCACGCGCTCGGCCGGGCCGAGCCGCCCCAGCGACTCCGCGTCCGCGCCGATCGTGTAGCTGGCCAGCAGCGTGGCCCCGAGGTTCGGGTCGCCGTCTACGGCCGGGTAGTAGGTCTGCCGCAGGATCCCGCCGCTGCTGGTGGCACCCTCGGGTGTCCCGGTCCGCCGCCAGAACGGCTCCCGTACGTGCAGCGCGACCTTGGTTGCCGAGACATACCGGACGGCTCGTACGACGTCGAGCTTGTCGGCGCTGACCCCGGTCATCGGCAGCCTGGTCAGCACGCTGAACGGCAGCGTGCAGACGACGTTCCGGCTGCGCCGCACGGTGGTGTGGCTGCCTTCCCGGACGCGTACGAGCACCTCGTCGGGCCGCACCTCGATGCCGACCACCGAGTGGTCGAGCCGGATCGGCCCCTGGACGCGGGCGGCGAGCTCGTCGACCAACCGGCCCATCCCGCCGCGGATGCGCAACAGCGCGGTACCCGTCTCCGTCAGGATGTCGTCGAGGAAGTCACGCAGCTCGCCGCTGCAGGCCGACCGCAGCTCCGGGTGCGCCGCCAGCAGCGTGTGCACGCCGTCCGGGTCGGAGGCATATGGTCGGAGGTCGAGCCGGTCGAGTCGGTCGAGCAGGCCCGTGCGGAGGTCCCGACGCACGCCCCGGCGTACCGGCGGCGGCGCCACGGCGTCGACCAGTGCGGTCAGTCGGGCGCCGACCAGCCGGGTCTCGGCTGCGTGCGGTCCGGGAGGCGGCATGCGCACCGGCTCCGGCCGCATCCCGCGGAACGGGCGCAGCTCGCCGGCCAGACCCAGCCGGTCGACGAGGTCGAGGACCCGGCGATGCTCGGCCGGGATCCGCATCGCGCCGAGCTCGGCGAATGGCGCGTCCGGCCCCGGGCCGAACCGGTGCGTGTGCACCCGGCCGCCGAGCCGATCACTCCCTTCGAGCACCTCGACGTGGTGGCCGAGTCGCTCCAGCTGGTAGGCCGTGGCCAGGCCGGTCATGCCTGCGCCGAGGACGAGGACCGGACCTTCGGCGTGGGTGGCGTTCATCGTGGTGTCCTTCCCGGTGGCGGGGCTGTCCCGCGGTTTCCCGGGCAAGAGTTCGCCGAGCCGATCCAACGCCGGTCCAAGCCCCGCTCGACGTGGTTGGAGCACCGACCGTCGTCACCGACGACCCGCGACCTCACCCGGCCGACGGCACGGGCGTTCCTTGCTCTCGCTCGCGCCCTGGAGGACGGCCCGCGCGCCGGCCTCGACCAGCTCGCCCACCTCCCCGGCAGCACCGCCGGGGTGGCGGCCCCACGAGGTCGCCGCGCTGGTCGTCCGAGGCCAGCTGCGCGCGTTGAGCGGCGACCTCGACGGCGCGATGGCCGACCTGGCGGCCGGTGTCCGGCGACGCGGCCCGCCATCGGACGAGTGCTCGGTCTCGGTGCTATGTCCACCTGACGTGGGCCCAGTACTTCGCCGGATCGTGGGAGGCCGCCCACCGCACGCTCGACGTCGTACGCGAGACCTCGTCAGACGGTGCACGACAGTTCGACCGGCCGATCCTGCACTCCCTGTCCGCCATCCTCGCGGCCGGCGCCGGCGACGATGCCGCGGCCCGCGAGGACGTGGATCGAGCGGAGCACCTGGCGGCCGCTGCCGACTTCGACGGCCCGATGCTCCATGTGTCCCTCGCTCGCGCCGCCATCGCGCAGGCGCTGGGCCGGCCGGCCGAGGTGATCGAGCACCTCGCCGGACTCCGCCCACCGCGCATCGAGCCGGACCGCCGCCGTCTGAACGCCGTGCTCTGGCTGCCTGCGCTGGTCGACGCCCGCGTCGCCGTCGGCGACCCGGACTCGGCGGCGGCCGACCTCGCCGACCTGACGGAGCTGTGGGAGCCGCAGCGGACGGCGCAGGCGAAGGCGGTCTCGCCGTACCGCTCGCGTGGGCGCGTGGACGCGTTCTCGAGGGGCGCGGCGAGAACGACGCCGCGCTGGCGGCTCTTGAGTTCGGCCTGTCGGCCGACTGCCCGCAGGGTGGGCCGGCGTGGTACCGAGCTCACGCCCGTGCCGCACGCGGTCGACTGCTGCTGGCCATGGGCCAGGCAGCCGACGGGGCTGCTGACCTCGGACAGACCCAGCGGTCGTTTCGCGCCATGGGAGCCGCGGCCTTCGCCGACCGGTGCGCGGACGGGCTCGCACGCACGCAGCCGTCGAGCCCAACCATCCCCGACTGGCTGGGCGAGCTGACGCCACGCGAGCGTGAGACGGCCGAGCTCGTCGCCCGAGGCTGGACGAACAAGGAGATCGCCGAGCAGCAGTACGTCTCACCCAAGACCGTCGAGTACCACCTGCGCAACACCTACATCAAGCTCGACATCACCTCCCGGCGCGAGCTGAGGGACATGCTTCAGGCGCGCTCACCGTTGGGTGCGTAGCCAGCTCGAGACGGCTTGTGACCTCGTCGACGTAGGTGATGGCGTCCGCGTGCCCGGGGCCCTGCCTGTCGACGTTGACGACTATCACCTCGGTGGCCGGGGTAGAACCAGGTGTCGTCGGGAAGCCGGCCGAACAGCTTCGTCTCCACCTCGTCGATGAGCTGGGCGAACGCCGCCTCGTCGCCGAACGTGTTGCCGACGCCACCGGGGAACCCCGACGGTTGGCCGCCATGTCGAGATCCCGACCCACCTCGACGCATGGATGCGTGGAGACCGCCGTTCTCTGCGATGAGAGAACGACAGTTCGCGCTGTCCCTGGCGTTAGAGCGAAAGCCTGTGCGGACTATGTGTGAGCGGTCGTCGAGTGGGCCGGGGAAGCTCGGCGCTCGGGCCCTCCAGACGTCATTCTCCGCGAAGTGCCGTATCGAGCTGGTCGGCGAGCAGCCTGGCGAGGGCCGCTGGATCGGCGAATGCCGACATGTGAGCCCACTCCGGCTCCACGTGGAAGTGCGCCCCGGGGATCCGGTCGGCCATCTCGCGCATCACCTCCGGAGTCGAGACACCGTCGTGTCCGGCGGCGAGGACGACCACGGGCAGATCGAGGCGGGCGGTCTCGACGTGCTGGTCGCAATGGGCGATCGCGTCGAGAGCGGCCGCCCAGCACGACAGCGATGCGGCATCGAGATCCGCGCGCGCTTGCGCGACTGCCGGCAGATCTGCGGCAACCTCGTTGATGGTGAACCAGCGAGCGATGCTGTCCTCGACAGCCGGCGGGGAACCGTGCCGTACCTGAACCGCAGGGTCAGCGAACGCCGGAAATGCGGTGTCCCGACACTAGAGGATCGTGAGCGAACGAAGGCGATCTGGCTCGGCGAGTGCCATCTCGATGGCGATCTGGCCGCCGAAGGAATGGCCGACGACGTCGAGCTCGTCACTGTCGATCTCGTCGAGCACCTGTCGGGCCAGGGTCTCTTGCGCCTGCCCACCGACCGCCGGCACTGCGGTGCAGTCCGGCGTGATCACCGGCTGGTCGGTCAACTGGCGCGACCTGGCGCCAGATCTGCGGTGACAGCGGTGTGCCGTGGAGTAGAACCCACTCGACATCGACCCAATGGTCCTCACTGCTCGCGATCCGGACGAGGACCCTATCAGCGGCCCGATTCGACCTCCACGCCGCGCGTGGTCAGAGGTGACACACCTCAGAAGTGTCGGGACTTCGTTCACTCTCCGCATTTGACGGCGGGCGAACTACTCGACGGCTCGCGACACGAACGTGTCCGGAGTCGGATCGTGGTCGTCGACGAAGCGGCGCAGGACAGCGTCACGGTCGAGCGGTGAGTGGCATCGCAGCTCCACGACTCACCAAAGGTGACGCCCGCCGCCAGACTGTCCGACCTGATGGCCGACGCCCGCCGCTCCTGACTACCAGCTGCGAGTGATCCATTCGCCGATCTTGGGACGCTCGACGCCAATAGTGGAGTCGTCGCCGTGACCCCGAGCAAGCCCAGGATCAGGCGCAGATGGGGCTCCTGCAGATCGTGTGACTCGGCGGGCGCCGCAGGTCCCTCGACTGTCGATGACGGGGTCACTGCTTTTGGAGGGCCGTTGGAGCGGACTACTGGATGGTTTCGCCACGACGCCGGATCCGGCGTACCGAAACCACGGAAGGAATCCAGTCATGGGCGAGTGCGTGGACCAGCCAGTGGGTCGTCATGGGGACGGCCGGGAACTCCTGACCCTCACCACCGGTCGGCGCAGCGGCTTGGCGCTGAAGCGGCTGGTGCTCATCTTCGGCGCGACCTACCTCGGCCTCGTCTGCCTGACCAACATCGTGAACCTCGTCAACGCCGTGGCAGGGACGCACTCGAGGTTCCTCAACTCCCAGAACGCCTCGTACATCGCATCCGTGGTGAAGGTCTATGCGGTACCCGGCTGGTTCGACAACCTGGCTGTGCTCGGGGCTGCCCTTGTCGAAGGCCTCGGCGCCTGGCTCTTCATCCGGGCTGTGCGGCGCTTCCGCGGCGACGGGAGCGGCTTGACCGAGGCGTACCAGGCCCTGGCGTGGAACATCGCGGTCTGGTTCGCCTTCATCGTCGGGACGGAGTTCTTCGTCGCCTACCCGTCCGAGAGCCCCTTCCGCGAGCTCCTGGGGCTTGGTTTCCTCATGACGCTTGTGATCACCCTGGTCCCCGACGCTCCGTCCGGGAGCTCGCCGGCCGGCCTCCTCGACCCTCGCGAAGGATGATGGGCAACAAAGCGACATGCGACCGCCCCTCCAATGGCCCTGGGGCTACCTAGTGGCCCGCGTGGGAAATAGTCACGGGGTTGCTGGAATGAAATCATGGGGTCATGGCGAATCGACCTGCCCCGGCATTGGTGCTGCGTGATGGTGACCGGGATCGGCTGGAGCGGCTGACGCGGTCCTCGACGGTTTCGGCTGGTGCCGCGCAGCGGGCCCGGATCGTGTTGCTGGCCGCGGACGGGGTCGCGAACCGCCTTGGAGATCGCCACCGGGAACGTGACCGCGGCGCTCAAGCCGCGGCACCGCAACACTGAGTTCCTGGCGTTCCTCAAGCAGGTCGAACGCGCCTACCGCGACGTCGTAGACGACCAGGGCGACCCGGTCGAGCTGCACCTGGTGATGGACAACTACGCCGCCCACAAGCACGCCAACGTCAAGGCTTGGCTCGCACAGAACCCGCGGTTCGTCATCCACTTCACCCCGACCCACGCGTCCTGGATGAACCTGGTCGAGGTCTGGTTCTCCCTGATCGAACGCCAAGCCATCCGCCGTGGCGTGTTCACCTCGGTCAAAGACCTCAACACCAAGATCCGCACCTACGTCGACGGCTGGAACGACCGCTCCCACCCGTTCGTGTGGACCAGAACCGCCGACGACATCCTCAAGAAGGCCAACCGGATGAAGACTTCAAATCCGGGCCACTAGAAGGGACGCCGAGTCACTGTGCCAACAGCTTGATTCGATTCGTGTTCACTTGTGAGGCGAACGTACTGACCGCTCTGCCTGGGGCGGAGGACAGTTCACGGGACGTGCGGCAACTGTTCAATCGGCGTCGCCTTCGGCGCCGCGATGCCCGCCAGACGTGGGTCCGGCGGGCATGTCGCATCGCTCCGCGACGGGGGACGCGCGGCGGTGCGTGTGCCCGGCCCCGAGTTGACCAGCGACGGTCGTCCGGTGGCTTGGGCGTAGTCGTCCGCCATGCCGATCGCGGCCCCTTCGTGGAGCGTGAGGATTTCAGGTGAAGTCGTCCGGGAAGTCGCGCAGCAGGGGCAACTCGTTCGAGCCGGGGTTGCCGAAGATCGTGGTGATCCCCTGGCTGCGGAGGACCTCGTGGAACGCGTCTCGGACGTTCATGCCCTCGCCCCTTCCTCGGACCCGGCGACGGCGTCGTCGTGGCGCGGCAGCAGTGCCGCGGCGGCGATGGCGGCGAGGACGGCGATGACGGCTGCGACGTGGAGGGCGAGGTGGACGCCGTCGACGAAGGCCGCGTCCGCGTTGCCGCCCACCGGGCCGCCGAGGTGTGCGGCGGCTGCGAAGGAGTCGCGGACCGTGCTCGCCTCCCCAGTCGGCAACGAGCTGACGTCGAGGTGGGCCCGGTAGGTGGCGGCGACGACACTGCCGAGCACAGCGATCCCGAGTGCTCCGCCGAGCTCGCGGGCGAGGTCGTTCATGGCCGAGGCCACTCCCTGGTGGCCCCGGGGCAGCGCAGCCGTGATGGCGCTGGTGGCCGGCGTCATCGCTGCACCCATCCCCGCACCGAGTACCAGCAGTCCGACGGCGGGGACCCAGTAGTCGGTCTCGCGACCGACCTGGGCGATGACCACGAAGGCAGTCGCGATCAGGACCAGGCCGGCCACGCACACCCGGCGCGCGCTGAACCTGTCGGCGAGCCGTGGCGCCATTCGGGAGGTCGGCATCATCGCGACCGCCATCGGCAGCATGCTCACCGCCGCGACCAGGGCGGAGTCGTGTCGCACGATCTGCAGGTACTGGAGGATGAGGAAGATGAACCCGTAGAAGCCGAAGAACTGCACGAAGATCGACAGCGTCCCGGCGCTCAACCGCCGCCGGCGGAAGATCCGCGGGTCGAGCATCGGTCGCTGCTGGCGGAGCTCGACGACCACGAAGGGCCCCAGCACCACCAGCCCGAGGGCGATGCCTCCGAGGGTGCGGGCACCGAGCCACCCGACGGTGGGGGCCTCGATGATCGAGTAGACGAGGACGACCAGTCCGGCGATGGACAAGCATGCCCCCGCGAGGTCCAGGCGGGGGGCATCGGGATCGGCGGACTCGGGCACGATCCGGATCGTGCCGACCAGGGCAGCGGTGGCGAGGACGATGTTGACTGCGAAGACCGAGCGCCAGGAGAAGAAGTCGAGGAGCGTGCCGGAGACCAGGACTCCGACGACTGCTGCCGCACCGGCGACGCCTGCCCAGGTGCTCACCGCCTTCACGCGCCGCGCCGGCGGGAACGTCCCGGTGATGGTCGACAGCGTGGCCGGCATGATCAGAGCCGCGCCGAGGCCGATGACGGCGCGCAGCGCGATCAGTGTGTGTGCTGAGGACGCCGTCATCGCAGCGATCGATCCGAGGGCGAAGATGCTCAGACCGACCAGCAGCGCCCGACGCCGTCCGAAGCGGTCGCCCAGTGCGCCGGCAGGAAGCAGCAGCGCGGCGAACACGAGCGAGTACGCGTCGATGATCCATGACAGCTGGGTCTGGGTGGCGTGGGTGGACCGGGCGATGTCGGGGATTGCCACGTTGAGGGACGACATGGCTGCGGTCACCGCGCCGAGCGCGATGCAGACGACCGCGGTGACCGCGCCGTGGTGGACCGTCGGGCCCTCGGGGGTCCGGGTGTGGCCACCCGACACCGCCCCGCTGTCGAGGTCGGTCGGGCTGGAGGTTAACGACATGGTGTGCTCCTGACACGGTGGGCGGGGGCAGTCCTTGGTGCTGCTCCGAGCGGGTGTCGCTAGGTCGGGAGAAGCCTCACCCGGGGACCTCACATTCGGCTCCAACGGCCGGTGGAGGCGGCGCCGACGGCGAGGAGCAGCCGGCGTCGGGCGGCCATCTCACGTTCTCGCTGTAGCCGTCGCGAACGGATCTGGCGACGGCTGGGGGGCCTCGCGGCCCACCTCGGGTCTGTGACCGACGGTGACTACCGCATCGAGGTCATCGAACAGCGTGCCGACACGTCACGGCCGTGGTGCCCATGCCACCGGAGCCGGGAGCCGACCCAGTCGTCCGCCTTGACGAGGTCTCGGGTCGGATCTACGACATGCTTCACACTAGCGGCATTGGCGGTTACCTGATCCCCAGCGATGCGCTCATGTGGGTACTGCGCGACATTCGGGCCCAATGGGCCACCGCTCCTGCACCGGATGTCGTCGGCGACGCGCCGGCCGGTGTGGACGCATCCGCGTGAGCGAGCCCTGCTTGCCTGGCTTCAGGTCGCCTTGATCGCGTCATCGAGGAGCATGCCGCCGGCGGCGAGGTCGATTCCGATGTCAGTGAAGGTCTTGACGAAGAACGATATCGAGTCTGTGGCATCGACCACCGGTCGGAACACGCCGAATGTCGTCACGGCGGGCGCGCGCTCCAGCATCTGGGTGGCGAACGTGAACGCGTCGGAGTCGTTGAGCACGTCAGCGTAGATGGTGACGACGAGGTCACCCACGGCGATCAGCTCGGTGACCGCCAAGGCGAACTCGCCGGAGATCGCGCTGTCGCCACCGGGTGGGAAGATCGCGAAGGCGAGTCCGAGCAGCCCCAGCGCCCAGCCGCACACCATCTCGGTCAGGAACAGGTCGGCCGGGACGTTCCCGGTGGCCGGGACGGTGGTCCACGGTGGCGCAGTGTTCCCGTTGCTGTCCTTTGCGCCTTTGTACGTCGACGCCGAGATGAGCAGCCCGAAGAATGGCGTGAAGATCAAGACGAACTTCGGAAGCCCACCCAGACCGGCCGTGTAGCCGGCCTTGAGCGCGTTCACGTCGTTGATGGGCTGGCTGATGGCCAGCAGCGCTCGGGAGAGGGCGTGGATGTACTTCAGGCTCAGGGTGTAGTCCTCGGTCGAGGACGAGATGGAGGCGCGGGCGACTACTGACATCGACGATGTCGTCGAGGTGTAGGCCGCCGTGGGGAACAGAAGGCTGCCGTCCTGGGTGGCGAACTGGTAGACGAGAGTGGTGGGGAACATCGCGACCATTCCCGCGATGTGCCCGAAGCTCAGGTCGGCGTGAACACCGAGCTTGCTCAAGACGTCCACGATCAGCTGGGCGCCCGGTGAGGTCGTGGTCAGGGTGTCGGCCAGGCCGTCGACGATGTCTTCCATCAGTGTCAGCGTGTCGTTGACGACACCGTCGGCGAGGTTCAGTAGGCCGTCGGCGCCGGCTTCGACGGTGCTGAGCAGTGCGCTGACGAGGAGGCCCTTGAAGTCAGAGCCCTGGCCGATGGCGTTGGTCCCATTGGGGCCTTGGTCGAGGGCGGCCCACATGTTCGACGCCATCGTCTGGAGTGCCGAGTCGCCGCCGAAGCCCTGGTTGTAGCCGGAATCCACCGACTCCATCGCCTTCTGGAGGGGGTCGCTTCCGGCGAAGTTGGGCGGTCCGCCGTCGATGGCGGACTTGATCTTGTCGACCAGCCAGTTGTGGTGCACCCCGGTGAGCACGTTGGTGATGTCGGTCAGAACCGAGCTTCCGACCAGTCCCGCGCTGCCCGACGTGGTGTCCGAAGGTGTGGTGAGCAGGTCGGTGAACGAGTTGCCGCCGATCGATGTGCCGATCTTGTCGATCCAGCCCGCCACGTCGGACTTCAGACCGTTGAAGTAGCCGTCGGCGAACGTGTCGATCCCCTGGAGCTGCTGGGTGGCGAAGTCGGGCAGGGTGGTTCCGATCCAGCCGAGCACGACCTGGGCGTTCGCCTCGGCGTGCCCTAGCACGTCGTCCAGTCCCATCCGGATCCAGCGGATCACCGTCTCGGCATCGACGGCGATCGCGGCGAAGATGCCGTGGACGGCAGTGATCGCGCTGTGCAGGGTGTTGACCGTGAACGACGCGATCTGCGTGCCGAGATTCTCGATGTCGAGACCGATGCTGATCACCCAGCCGCCGACGTCGTCGGCCCACTGAGCAGCCACCGACACGGCCTTGGCCAGCCCTTTCCGAATCGCGTGCTCCAGCGAGTGGAGGTCGTGCTTGACCGAGTCCCACCAGGCGCTGTCCCCCACCGCCATGGCGCCGGCGGGTTTGGCCGGCTCACGGGCGCCCAGGGAGGCGGTGGTACGGGAGAACTGCCACCCGAGGAGATCGAGGTTGAACGAGTTGACGTCACCCGGATTCGGGGCGGTCGGCGTCAGGCCGACGCTCATGGCCTGGTTGATGCCAGAGACGACCGCCCCCGCTGCCTGCTGCTGCTGTGCGGGGGTCATGCTGGGATCGTTGAGGACCGGCGAGAGCGGTCCCGAGCCGTCGGGGCTCGTGGCGGCGAGCAGACTGCTTCCTGTCAAGGTACCCAGCATGGGCAGTGGGTCGGTGCCCGCCAGGAAGTGGTGAACGTCGAGGTCCGGCGCCTCGTCGACCGGGTCTCCCGACGGATTCGAGCTCTCGTCGAGCAGCTGGACCGTCCACTGAGGGGCCTCCAGTGCCCACGTGACCACGGCCAGGGTGATCTGTCCGTAGTCGTTGGTGGTGAACGGCTGGGGATCTTGCGGGGTCAGGGACGTCGATCCGCTGGTCTGCCACACGCCCACCGTGCGATCAGGGGTCACCATGACCTCAGCGCCGGCGACCCCGATCCCGTTGGCATCCACGACGGTGATCTGGGTCCGCCAGTTGGTCAGCTCCTGTGCCGAGGCGTTCGCCTGCATGACCTGGACCGGGTTCCACATCCCGGTCAGTCCATCTGCGGTCGCGTTTGGGTCCCGACTCATCACCCAGAGGGTCAGCTTGTCATCGACCGCGAACAGGGTCGACTGGTCCGGGTCGCTGGGAAGTCCGTAGATCGCCTGGAACGTGTCTGCGATGGCGATGGCGGGAGTGAAGGCCAGGTTCGAGGCGTCCCCCGATCCCGAGAGGATGCTCAGCAACGTCGGCGACGGGCTCTGGGTCGGGTCGGGCGCCAACACCCCGAACGACGCGACGCCGTCGGGGGTGAGCCACGGGACGACCTGTTGCTGGGTCAGCGTGCTGAACGTGGCGAGGTTCTGCGGGTCGGACCCCTGCGACTGGTAGAAGAGGTGTCCCGAGGTGTCCTGGAACACGAGCGCGGAGGTCGGCGTCGCCGACTGCACCGCCCACCCCGTCCACAGCAGTTGGCCGCCGATCGACACGTCGTTCTGCAGCTGGAAGGAGTACATCCCTGTCTGGGTGAAGAAGACGTCGTCCCCGTCGGACCCGACCACCCACACTCCGGCACCTGTGGCCGGGGCGTCCTCCGGGTCCCAGATCAGCTGGGGAGCGGTGAATGTCTGGCCCTGCAGGTCGGTGATCAGGGTGTAGTCGTAGGAGTCCGTCACGGCAGGTGCCCAGAGGTAGAACGAGCCGTCGTCGTTGAAGGCGTAGAAGTACGGGTCGCCGTTCGGGTCGAACCCGCTCTGGGCCGGGCCCACGCCGCCGTCCAGGTACAGGTCGTCCAGGATCGTCGCGTTCCACCCGGAGCCGTCCTGGGCGTTGACGTACCACTGCCAGGTCGGCGTCGACGCTGGCAGCTGGGGGTCGGGCGACAAGATCAGCAGCGCCCATACCTGGTCGCCCCAGTTCGCCACAGCCACGCTCTGTACGTTCTGCAGCGGCGTCGGGTTCGTGGGGTCGCCGTCGGGGTTCGGCACAGCGCTCAGTGCCCAGCCCGACGGCTGGCTTGCCTCCGGATGCAGGAGTGAGAGTGCTCCGTTGCTGCTCGAAAGGACCAGCGCCGAGACATGGCCGTTCAGCGTGAACGGCGCGACCAGGTCGTTCGGCGAGTCCATCAGCACGGCCGCCGTGTCGAAGTAGTCCTGGCTCAGCGCCGAGTTGGTCGTCACTGAATACGGTGCGACGTAGGACTGTCCCGGTGCTGGCGTCTGCGTCGGAGCGGCCGCCGGTGCGGCCTGGGCGATCTCCCGGCCCAGCGGCGACGAGAGGGCGGCAGCCGTACCGGTCGCGACGGCGCTGCCCTTAAGGAACAGCCGGCGATCGAGCGGCTTCATCATCGCGGGCTCCTCGTTGACGACTTGCGGGCTGGTGGTTTTCGGATCCTTGAGGCTTGCTTGTCGGGATGCACGGATTGTGGGTGCTTGGCGGGACCTACATCGAGCACTGCGCGGCCCGACAGGTGTCCGGAAGTGGCGGTCACGACATGCCGTCCCGGAGTGTCTGACCAGGCGATGATGCCGTTGGAGTGACCACCGGCTACTCGGAGCTTGACCTGCGCCCAGAAGCCGATGAACTCGTTGCCGAAGGCGTCAGCGCCGGTGACCCGGTAGAGGACTCGCTGCTTCGGCTTCACCGTCACGTGGGCAGGATGGAGTAGCAGTCGGGAGACGGGTCCCCGCCTCACCAACGCCACCCCGACATGTGGACCGCAGGCGATGGTGGTCACCTCGCTGCCGTGTAACCCGTCGATACGCCCGGGCGTTCCGCGGGTCTTGGTCGTTCCGTCGCCGAGTTGGCCGAAGCGGTTCTCGCCCCACGCGTAGACGTCGCCGTTGGCCAACAGAGCCAGCAGCATGTTGCCTGCCGTCCGCACCGATCGGACCCGACCCGGCATGTTCACCAGTGCCGGGACGCGGCGGTCGGTCCCCGTGCCGTCACCCAACTGGCCGTGTGCATTGCGACCCCACGCCCAGAGCCGGCCGTCCCGTGTCAGCGCCGTCGCGTGATGGTCGCCGCCGTCGATCGCCACCACTCGTGACCCACCAAACAGACGGGGCTGCAGGACCACGGGAACCGTCGCTGGATCCGTGGACCGCAACGCCGGGTTGGACGACGCCGTCGACACGATCGGGTTTCCCCACACCGCCACCCGGCCGTCGCGTGTCAGCGCCATGGTGTGGTCGTTCCCGGCGTCGAGTGCCGTCAGCCGGATGCCGTGCGGCACATGCACCCGCGTGGGAGCCAGGCGGGTCGTTGTGGTGCCGTCACCGAGCTGACCCGCGTTGTTGATGCCCCATGCGAAGCAGGCACCGGCTGCGTTCACCGCCGCGCTGTGGTCCGTACCGGCGGTCACTGCCCGCACATGACCGTGGACCGCGACCCGCACCGGGGTGTACCGGTCCTTGGTGGTGCCGTCCCCGAGCTGCCCGAAATGGTTGCGGCCCCAGGCGTACACCTTGCCCTTGCTCGTCACCACCACCGAGTGGTACTTGGCTGCTGCAGCCGAGACGACATGCACGCCTCGCGGAAGCTCGACTCGTTGGGGATGCAGCCGCGAGGCCGTCGTGCCATCGCCGAGCTGGCCGTACTCATTGCCGCCCCAGGCCCACAGGCCGCCGTCGGAGGTTACGGCCAGAGCGAAGTCGAGGCCCACGGCGACCGACACTGTCTTGGGCGGCAGACGGGCTGGGCTCGGCCCGCCCACCGCCGCCGCACTCCCGAGTCCCAGGCCACCGGTGCCGTTGAAGCCCCACACATATGCGCAGGACGACCTTCGTGCACCGAATAGCTCTCCCGGCTTCACGCCAACCGTCATCTTGAGGCCCCCTGTTGAAGCGGTCCGGTGAGCCCGAGCCCGGCGGGAGTCTAGGACCCGGCCCAGGGCCCGTCCAGGACGGGTCCACCGCTGAACCCAGTGGGCATCGTCGATCGCCACGCGCGACACAGCGTTGGCCCGTGTCCAGCGTCCAGCCAACGGGGATCTACCCCATCTCGCGCCAACCCGGACATGAGCGATCTCCGCACGGATACCCGTGATCTCGTCGCGGGACGGTGCATCTTGCCGGCGCTCAACACGCTTGGCGATCCGGGTCATCAGGTCGACGATGTCCTCCGGTGTCAGGGCAGCGAGCAACAGTGTTCTGGCATGATCGCCAGCCGGTGGTGGGTGGTGGCGTGTGGCGTAATGGCCGCGCGGGTGTCGTGGGCCAGACGGTAAGCGCGCTCGCGGGCCCCGACCCACCCGGTGCGCTGTCCAGCCGGAAGTAATACCCTCGAGCGCTCGCTGATCGCCGGCCGCATCGGCCCGACGCGCCTTCATCGCCGGGCTGTCGCCACCGGATTGGTGGGGTCGCAGGCCGCCACCGCGCTGGTCGACGACCTCGACAACGCACGCGCGACGCAGGGGCGCAACGCCCGGAACCTCAAGAAGGCCTACGACTACGTCGTGGTCGGGGCCGGTAGCGCTGGCTGCGCCCTCGTGGGCACCCTCGCCGAGCGGGAGCCGCACGCCGAGATCCTGCTCCTCGAGGCCGGCGATTGGGACACCAACCCGGCCGAGCTCGACCCCCGGCTCTGGTTCGCCAACTTGGGCACCGATCGAGCCTGCAACGACGTGTCACTGCCCACGCCCAGCACCAACAACCACCCGGTCCCTGAGTTCACCGGCCGGGGCGATCGGTGGTGGCAGCAGCATCAACGCCACGATCTGGGCCCGCCCCTTCAAAGTCGATCTCGACAACTGGGCCCGCGTCACCGGCGACGACCAGTGGGACTACCCCCGCGGACTCGAGCACTTCAAGAGCGTGGAGGACTGGCAAGGAACACCGAACCCGGCCTTCCGCGGAACCGGCGGACCTGTGTGGGTGCAACCCTCCGCGGACCCGCTTCCGCTGGCAACCGCCGCCCTCGAAGGGATGCGTGAGGTCTGGCTGCCGGTAGTCGATGACCTCAACGGGGCCCGCGAGATCGCGGGCCCCGCCGACGGGACTGTCAGATTCCCGGCGCAACTGGCCACTGGCGTTCTAGTTGTCCGAGGCGTTGATGCGTCTCTCGAAGGTGATGGCGAAGGCGTTGAGTGCTGCCTTCCATCGGATGACCCATCGTGCCCGACCAGGGTCCGGTCGGGTCGAGCGATCGGGTGACCAGGTACAGGCACTTGAGTGCAGCCGCATCGTTGGGGAAGTGGCCCCGGGCGCGGACCGCTCGCCGGAAGCGGGCGTTGGGCGACTCGATCGCGTCGGTGGTGCAGATGATCTTGCGGATCTCGACGTCGTAGTCGAGGAACGGCACGAACTCGTTTCAGGCGTTGCGCCACAGCCGCACAGCGGCCGGGTACTTGGCACCCCAGATGCCGCGAACTCCTCGAGCCGGGCAGCGGCCTGGTCGGAGTTGACCGCTGTATAGACCGGTTTGAGGTCCTTGGCCAACTGGTCCCAGTCCTGACGCGCGGCGCAGCGAAAGGTGTTACGGATCAGGTGGATCACGCAGGTCTGGACCTGGGGGTACTCCCAGCTGGTGGTGATCGCCTCCGGTAGCCCTTTGAGTCCGTCGCAGACTGCGATCAGGACGTCCTCGACGCCACGGTTCTTGATCTCGGTCAGCACGTTGAGCCAGAACTTCGCACCTTCACCGCCCTCGCCGGCCCAGATCCCGAGGATGTCGCGCTCCCCGGCGGTGGTTACCCCGATGACGACGTAGAACGGCTTGTTGGTGACCTGCCCGTCGCGGACCTTGACCACGATCGCGTCGATGAAGATCACCGGGTAGATCCGGTCCAGCGGCCGGTGCTGCCACTCGGCCATCTCCGCGGTCACCTTCTCGGTGATCCGGCTGATCGTGTCCTTGCTGACGCTCGCGCCATAGACGTCGGCGAAGTGCGCGGCGACCTCACCGGTGGTCAGCCCCCGGGCGGTCAGCGACAACACGATCTGGTCGACCCCATCGAGCCGCCGCTGCCGCTTCTTGACGATCTGCGGGTCGAAGGTGCCCTCGCGGTCGCGCGGGACGTCGAGCTCGACCGGCCCGACATCGGTCAGCACGGTCTTGGGTCTGGTCCCGTTCCTGGAGTTGCCGCCGTTGCGGCCGACCGGATCATGCTTGTCATAGCCCAGATGCTCGGCAAGCTCCTCGCCCAGAGCAGTCTCCAGAACAGTCTTGGTCAACCCGGCCAACACCCCACCCGGGCCGACCAGATCGACACCTTGCTCCTTGGCCTGGTCGACCAACCGCTGAGCGATCTGCTGCGTCTCATCCTCGTCGAGCTCCACAGGCTCGATCGTGTCCGTCATGATCCCTGCTTCCCGCCAAGCAACCGCTCGGCGTGTCAGGTCAGGGACAAGTTACTCCGTTGATCTGGCAGACCCCACCTCGTCGCCTGTGGGCGGGCCTGCTCGTCCGACGGGACTTGATCCGATGTCCATTTAGTGTCCAGATTGGGACAGCGCGGGGGAGTGCCAGTGGGTTACAGTCGGCAGCGTCAGAGCGGTTGATTCCGCCCCGTTGAGCGTGATTCAGCTTGTTCCTGGCCTGATGGGCAGTGACCGGCGAGGTCCCAATTGCTCCCAGAGGTCGCGGGTTCACATCCCGCCCCCGCTCCCAGGGAAGTGCCAGGTCAGGAGGCTGTCGCACGAATCAGCGCGATGGGCGCGTTTCGCGCGGCAGCGCGGCGTGTGTCCTATCCGAGAATTGGGTATGGCGTACAACTTCGTGGCTGCCGATCGAGAGCAGCTGATGCTGATGCCGCCGTCGGTGGCGGACTGGCTGCCTGAGGATCTCCTGGCGAGGTTCGTGCTCGATGTGGTCGCCGAGCTGGACCTGACCGGGTTCCATTCCGGTTACCGTGTCGATGGCCGGGGCGGTGCGGCGTATGACCCGCAGGGTGCGCCGGCGTACGGCGCGTGTTGGGGTGCCGGTGCTTGAGGCGAGCCGGGTCGGCGACGCACGTCTCGTCGGGCGCGAGCACGCCGAGGTCCGCATCGGCGCCCTCGGCGATCCGGCCCTTCCGCGACAGGCCGGCCACGTCGGCCGGGGCGCCGGCCATCCATCGCACGACATCGGCCAGCCGGTGCCCGCGACGACGTGCCTCGGTCCAGGTGGCAGCGAGGCCCAGCTGTAGCGAGCCGATCCCGCCCCAGGCTTCGGCCAGACCACCCGCACCGGTCGCCTTCAGCTCGGCGGGGCATGGCGAATGGTCGGAGACCACCATGCCGAGCATCCCGTCCCGCAGCCCTGCCCAGAGCGCGCCGCGGTTGGCGTCGTCACGCAGCGGCGGGCAGCACTTGAACGCGGCGTCGCCGTCGGGCGCGTCGGACGCGGTGAGGGTCAGGTAGTGCGGGCAGGTCTCGGCGACGACGTGGATTCCGGCCTCGTCCAGGGGCGGGAACTCCGCGACGCCGGAGTCGACAAGGAAGCACTTGAAGCCGAGCACCCCGGCGTCCCAGAGCGGGGGGAGCTCGCCGGGGTTGCCCGGCACCGCGCCGCCCCAGAACGCCACGTCGACGTAGTAGCGTCCGGTCGCCGCCGCGCGCTTCGCGGCGACTGCCGCACCGTCCACAGCCGGCGGCACGCTGTTGAGCGGCATGTCGAGGAGCGTGGTCGCGCCGCCGACGGCGGCCGCACGCGTGGCGTGCTCGAATCCGTCCCAGTGCGCGTCCCGGGTCGTTGCAGTGCACGTGGGTGTCGACCAGGCCGGGGAGCAGCACCACCTCGTCGTCGAGCCGGACGGTGTGCTCGGCGTCCACGCGGGCGCCGGGCTCCTCGACACCGATGATCCGGCCGTCCCGCACCAGGACCGAGCAGCGCTGCTCGCAGCCGTCCACGACCGCCCGAAAGACCTCGATGAGCCGATCCGCCGACAGCATGCCGACGCAGTCAGGCCCGAGCGGCGCCGTAGGCCCGCCATCCGCCGCACTCGGTGATCTCTGGGTGCCGGTCACGCTCCTCGGGTCGCAGCATCATGCAGAGCGCGGCCCGGCCGTCGTCGAGCTCCACGGCGCCGAGCTCGAGCTCGGTCGGCTCGTGTGGCAGGAACGAGTCGCGCAACACCCCGAGTGGTACGTCGTACAGTTCTCCGCGGACGACGCCGCCTCCCCCGGCCGCCAGCATCAGGCCCGGGAACTCGTCGCGCACGGAGAAGAATCGGTACCGCTAGGCGGTCGCGACCTCACCCAGAAAGGGATGGGCCGCAATGGTGTGGTGGACGCGTCCCTCCAGCGGTGCGCGAGACCAGGACCCGATGACGCGCCACGGTCGTCACCGTAGCCCCTGCCACGTGGCCCCGACACCGTCTACCGTCGAGATGTGGCAGGCTCGATCCGGGTGCTCGTTCTCCTCGGGGTCTCGCTGCTGCTCACCAGCTGCATCACCGTCGCCCACCAGCACGTCACGGCGCTGACCTACCGGCTCACACCGTCGTGCCCGGACCCGCCCTCTCGTCAAGTGGTGACCGCCGACGAGGTCAACAAGATCGTGTCGCGCGACGACCTCCCCGCGTGGCGGGCCGGCGACATCGGGGCGAGTGCGAGACTCAGCGACGGTCGGCTGGTCTGGGTCTTCGACGACACCCTGCGCACCCAGCGCTACAACCCTCAGATCGTGGCCAACTCGATCCTGGTGTCCTCGGGCGCGTGCGTCTCCCAGCTGATGACGAGCGAGAACGGACCGGTGATCCCGGACGTCGAGATCGGCTCGGTTGTGCGGTGGCCGATGTCGGTAGCGGTGCTCCGCCACGACCCGGAGGTGTCGGCGGGGACGGACGTCCTGGTCGTGCTCTGCGCCCGCACCCGCCGCGGGCAGGGCGGCACGCTCGACTTCCAGTTCCTCGGAACCTCGGCGGCGATCTTCACGGTGGCGAGCGGGGGGGTGCCGACCTTGCGGGACGTCTACCAGGTGACGCCCGACAACGCGGATCAGCACCAGGTGAACTGGGGTGCCGCTACCACCGTCGTCGGACCGTGGTTCTACGTCTACGGGACGCGGTTGCCCAAAGGCGCCCTCGGTCACGAGCTGTACGTCGCGCGCGCCCCGGTGGCCGACCCGCGGACCCGCAGTCGTTGGCAGTTCTGGGACGGCAGACACTGGCAGGCGCACCGCTCTCGCGCGGTGCCGGTCATGTCAGATGACCCTGGTGTTTCCCAGACGCTGTCCGTCGACGAGGTGCACGGGCAGTACGTCGTCACCTCGAAGCGCGGCGGTGACCTCGGCGACTTCGTCTACACGTGGCTCTCACGGACGCCGGCCGGCCCGTGGCGGGCGCACCGGGCCCTGCGCGCGCCGGCCGGCTTCGACACCGGCCACTACGAGTACGCACCCCTGGCACACCCCGAGATCCCGGTCGCACCCGGCCATCTGCTCGTCTCGGTCTCCCGCAATGTCAAGAACTTGAACCAGCTGCTCGCCCGTCCGGACAAGGGCCGCCCCTTGTTCGCCGAGGTCGCCGGTCCCTGAGCCACGGTCGCTCGCCGTGGCGGGTGCGTGGACCGTGACTGCGTGCCGGAAGCCCGTGGCGGCCCGACTCACGGTGCTGGGACGCGGCGGTGAGCTCAGCGCAGCCGGGGCCAGGTCTTCGGGCTCACGGGTGCCTTTCGCGTGCGTCAGCTGCGGCCCATTACACCGGCTGATCGTGTCCCGTACGACCCTGACCTGTGGGTTCGAGGTCGCGTCCTCTACCGGAGCCCGCAGGACGGCATGGGTATGCCGCGGCCACGGCGTCGAGGAAGATCTTCAGGTCGTGTCCTGTCGGGTCAACGGCCACGACCGCTTTCTGTCCAGCACGGGTCCACGGACCTCACCGATGCGGGCCGTGCTCGAGCGGGCCCACCCGGGGTGCATTGACGCGAGCGCCTCGAGTGTGCCCAAGATCGGGAAGCCGGACGCGGCACCGGGGACCTCCGGGCGCGGTGCCCGGAGATCCTGACGGCCCTGGAAAGGTGGTCGCGTGTCCGTACTGCTACACAGGCTGGGCGGGATCCTGGGTCGTTTCGGCGGACTGGTCGTGATGGCCTGGGTCCTCGTACTCGGGACCGTCGTCGGCTTGTCGCTGAGCCTCGGCGACAACTACGACGACTCCTTCTCCATCCCCGGCACCCAGTCGCAGGAGGGCCAGGACGTCGTCCTGGACCGCTTCGACCAGAGCGGCACGACGGCACAGGTCGTGTTCACCGCGAAGGCGGGAAAGATCACCAGTCCCGACAGCTCCCGGGCGGTCAAGCAGGTGGTCGCCGCGATCAACGACGTCCCGGGGGTCTCGATGAGCAACCCGCTGGGACCGCCTCCGGGACAGTCCAAGCCGGTGCTCTCATCGGATCAGGGCTCCACTTTAGGGCAGGCCCTCTTCGCCCATGCGACGCCGTCGGACGCGACGCTGGCCGCGGTGCAGCGGGCCGGACGGCCGCCGACAGGCTCCGGGATCACGACCTCGGTCGGGGGAGGCGCCTACAAGGCGACGAGCCCGCCGAGCCGGATCCCCGAACTCATCGGGCTGACGATCTCGTTCGTCATCCTCACGATCACGTTCGCCTCGCTCCTGGCTGCGGGCATGCCGATCCTCTCGGCGCTCATCGGCGTGGGAGTGACCGTCAGCAGCCTGGCGGTGATCTCGAACGTCGTCACCGTCAACAGCGCCTCACCCAACCTCGCCGAGATGCTCGGGCTCGCGGTCGGCATCGACTACTCCCTGTTCCTGCTCTCCCGCTACCGGCGACAGCTCGCCGAGCCGGAGATCTCCCCGGTGGTAGCGATGTCGCGAGCCCTGGCCACGGCCGGCAGCGCAGTCGTCTTCGCCGGCGCCACGGTCATCATCGCCCTGACCGGCCTGGCGGTCGCCCGCATCCCGGTGCTCACCGTGATGGGACTCGGGGCCGCGGCGGCGGTTGCGGTCGCGGTGTGCGCAGCGCTGACGCTCGTTCCGTCGATCGCCCTTCTCCTCGGCGAGCGGCTGCGACCCCGGGCGCGTCGTACGACGTCCCGGCGAGGGGAGGGGATCGCAAAGTCCTCGCCGGAGAAGGTCCAGCTGCGCACCCGCTGGGTACTCCTTGCCACGAGGCAGCCCATCCTGACGACCGTGGCCGTGGTCTGCCTCCTCGTCCTGGCCGCCATCCCGGCCGCCAGCCTCCGGCTCGCCCTTCCCGACAACAGCTCCGCGCCGCTCGACACACCCCAGCGGCAGACCTACGACGACATCACCCTGAGGTTCGGCGAGGGCTACAACGCCCCGCTCACCGTGACCGCCGGCGTGATCAACAGCGACAACCCGACCCAGACAGTCGACGACCTGGCCCACGCGCTGCGCCAGCTCCCCGGCGTCGTGGCGGTGCCCCAGGCGACCCCCAACCAGAGCGCCGACACCGCCCTGATCCAGGTGATCCCCGTCGGCGGCCAGAACGCTCCCTCGACCGCCCGCCTGGTCACCGAGCTGCGTGACCACAGTGCCGAGCTGGAGAAGAAGTACGGCGTGACCGACATGCTGGTCACCGGGCCCACCGCCATCAACATCGACGTCTCCGACCGGCTGGCCGGGGCGCTACTGCCCTTCGCCGCCATCGTCATCGGCTTGTCCCTGCTGCTGCTGATGATCGTGTTCCGCTCCGTGGCCGTCCCGATCAAGGCCACGCTGGGCTACCTGCTGTCGGTGGGCGCGGCCCTGGGAATCGTGGTGGCCGTGTTCCAGTGGGGATGGCTGGGCGGCCTGCTGCCAGGGGTGACGGCGGGGCCGATCGTCAGCTTCCTCCCGATCTTCCTGATGGGCGTGCTCTTCGGTCTCGCCATGGACTACGAGATGTTCCTCGTCTCGGCGATGCGCGAGGAGTATGTGCGCTCGGGTGAGCCGCGAGAGGCGGTCTACGCCGGCTTCCGTGCCTCGGCGCCGGTGGTGACGGCGGCAGCACTGATCATGACGTCGGTGTTCATCGCGTTCGTCCCGGGCGGCTCGACCACGATCAAACCGATTGCCTTCGGCCTGGCCGTCGGTGTCTTCGTCGACGCCTTCCTGGTTCGGATGACCTTGGTCCCGGCCGTGCTCGTGCTGCTAGGGAGTCGCGCGTGGTGGTTGCCAGAGTGGCTCGACGCGAGGATTCCCTCCGTCGACGTCGAAGGTGCCGCGATGCATCGCAAGGTCGACTACGAGGACTGGGAGAAGACCCACGGCACGGCGGCGCTCGTCGCCCGCGACCTGGTGGTCCGCGCGGGCAGCACCCCCGTCCACGTCGAGGCGCCGCCGACCGAGGTGACTGGGGTGACGGTCCCTGTCGACGTCGACCCGGTCGAGCTCGCGCAGGTGCTGGTGGGGCGACAGCGTCCCCGCAGCGGCGAGCTCGTCGTCGGCGGCCTGCTGCTGCCTGAGCAAGGGGGTGCTGTGCAGACAGCCGCGGCGTTCGTAGAGGTCGGCCGTCCCGGCGACGACGACCGGTCGCTGACCCAGCAGGTCCACGAGCGCGCCCGGCTCAGCTCGTCGTCGCGCCGCCGACGTCGAGAGTTCGTCGCGCTGGGGACGGCGATGGCCGAGAACCTGCAACGCGAAGCCGTTATGGTGCCCGGTCATCCCGGTCCCCTGGGACGAGCGGCCGTGGGGGCTGCGGTGATCGAAGCCGCCCTGGCGGTGGCCGGCGGGGCGAGGCTCCTGGTCCTCGTCGAGGAGGGCCCCGAGAGCAACGTGCCGGCGGGAACGGCCCTGGCTCTCTCGCAGAAGCTGTCCCGCGAGGGCATCACCGCGGTGCTCCTCCAACCCGAGGCGTGGCGGACTCAGCGGCTGGAGGCGGCACCCGGACCGAAGGGGTCGACAGACCCGGAGGAGGCAACGCTGTGAGCAGCTCCCTGACACCGGGGTCCGAGGGCTCCGGACGTCTCGCCCCCTGGCAGGTCCTGGCGCTGATCGGAGCCGTGCTCCCGCTGGCGGCGGCCGTGGTCCTGGTCTGGGCAACCACCGGTCGGCAGCAGAACCTCGACCGGATTCCCGTCGCCATCGTGAACAACGACCAGATCATCCAGCAGCCGCAGCCCATGGCCGCCGGCCGGGCGCTGGCGGCGTCGCTGACCGAGCCGAGCTCGGGCCAGACCGACCTCGGGTGGACGCTGGCCAATCCGAACGACGCGGAGGCCGGCCTGCAGAACGGCTCGTACTACGCCGTTCTCACCATCCCCGGGGACTTTTCGAAGGCGATCCTGTCCACCGGGACCAGCAACCCGGTCGCGGGCAAGCTCCGCCTGGTCAGCAACGGGGCCGCGAGCTCGACGGTGCCGTACCTGAGTCAGGCGGTCGCTGCGGCGGCTGCCACGTCCCTGGGCCAGCAGGCCACGCAGAGCTACCTGGGCCAGGTGTACGACGGCTTCAACCAGATCGCCTCCTCGAACCAGAAGGCCGCGTCCAGCGCCGAGCAGCTGGCGCAGGGGACCCAGCAGGTGGCCCAGGGTGCCGACCAGCTGGACTCGGGCACCCAGCAGCTCGCCTCCGGTCTGGCCCGCCTCTCGACCGGGGCACAGGAGCTCCAGGGCGGAACCGGCTCCGTGCGCCGCGGGGCCGATCGTCTGGACGCCGGCGCGGGCAGCCTCGCATCAGGAGCGCGCCGGCTCGAGAGCGGCATCCGCACGCTCGCCGGAAGCGCCCGAACCCTGGCAGCCAAGCAGGAGGCCTACGCCCGCGACGTCCGGAAGGAGGCCAACGGCTCGGCCAAGGTCGCAGCCGGCGCCACGCGGCTGTCGCTGGCTAGCCGGGGGATCGCGCTGAACATCCGGGTCCTGGCCCGCATCTGTGCGCAGCAGGGGGGCTCCCCGAGGTTCTGCAACGCCCTCGCGCGCGCACGCGACCGAGCAGCCACCGTCGCCGACGCGTCCTCGGCGGTCCGGGGCGGGGCCGTCGAGGTCGCCGGGGGAGATGCCCGCTTGGCCGCAGGTGCCGCGGCGCTGGCTGCCGGATCTCGTGGTCTGGCCCACGGTGCCACGGCGCTCAGCGGTGCTGGCCAACAGGTCAGCGCCGGAGCCGACAAGCTGAGCAAGGGTGCCGCGTCGCTGGCAACGGGAGCCGCCGAGACCGACGCCGCGGCAGGTCGCCTCGCGTCGGGCGCCGCCTCCTCCGTGTCGGCCGCCGACGAGCTGGCGTCGGGCAGCGCCTCGCTCAGCTCCGGCGCCACGTCGGCCAACAGCGGCGCCCAGCAGCTCGCCCAAGGGCTCGACCAGCTCGCCAAGCAGACCCCCACCTACTCCAAGGACGAGAAGAAGGCCCTCATCGCCGTGGTCAGCGAGCCAGTCACGCTTACCTCCTCGGTGGAGTACACCCAGCATGCGAACGGCTGGCTGATCGGGGTCGTCCTCGGCGTCATCCTCTGGCTGGCCTCCCTCCTGGGGGTCCTGCGTCGCGACCTCGCCGATGTGCTGCGGCACGCGAGCACTCCGATCTCCTCGCGTCGGCTCACGATGGTCCAGCTGCGCCCCTCGGTCGCGCTGGCCGCGGCCCAGGGCGTGGCCGTGCTGGTCGCGTTGCTGCTGCTCCGGGTCGACCTGGCCAGGCCACTGGGCTTCGGGCTGCTGACGGTCCTGGCGGCGGTGACCTTCACGCTGGTCGGGCTCGCCCTCCGATGGGCGTGGGGCGGCGTCGGCATCCTGGCGTTCGTGCTGTTCCTGCTGCTCCAGGCCGCAGCGCTTGGCAACGTGCTGCCGATCCTGACCGCACCGCAGCCCCTGCCGACGCTCAACCGCCTACTCCCGCTCCCCGCCTACGTGAACGGCGCCAGTCAGCTGGTCAACGGGGGCTCTGTGGGCTCCTTGGCCGGCATGGTGACCGTGCTGTTGCTGTGGGGACTTGTCGCCTCCTTGGTTGCCCTCATGCTGGTGCGCCGCCGCCGGGTGTCACCGGCTCCTGCCGCGGCCATCGCCTGAGCGACCCGCACGGAGGAAGACCAGATCGCTCAGGAGCACGCCAACGAGAGCCGCGGCGAGGGGTCAACCTCAACGGGCACCCAGCACGTCTCGGAGAGTCGGCGGTGGCAGTCCTCGGCCTGCCCCCGGCTGAGCGAATGCAACGTTTGCCGGAGACCAGGATCTGGCACCGAGACCGACCCCGGCTCACCCTCGACGTCGCCAGTGAATTGGGCACGCCTGCTGGGTGCGACGGCTGGGGGGACCACACTCGGGGCCATGAGCCCATCGCAGATCTACGTGGGGATCGCCTTGACAGTGGTGCTGGCCGTGGCCTGTCAGATCCTCGCAGCCAGGTTCCGCTTTCCCGCGATCCTCCTGTTGCTGCCGGTGGGATTTGCCGCAGGTGCACTCGTCGACTCAGTCAACCCGCAAACGATGTTCGGTGCTGCCTTTGAACCGTTGGTGAGCCTTGCCGTCGCCATCATCTTGTTCGACGGCGGCCTCGAACTCGACCTCGGCGAGCTGTCTAGGGATACCGGCGTGGTCGTCCGTCGTCTGCTCTGGCTCGGGATCCCCGTCACCTGGGGTGGCGCCGCGCTCTTCGCCGGGTTGCTGTTCGGGATGTCCATCGAGGCTGCGGTCAT
Source organism: uncultured Actinomycetota bacterium (assembly GCA_963761085.1). Lineage (GTDB taxonomy): Bacteria > Actinomycetota > Actinomycetes > Propionibacteriales > Nocardioidaceae > Nocardioides. The sequence goes on along the minus strand of CAVXFQ010000002.1, from coordinate 769,434 downwards.
GCTGGGCGCGATCCTGATCGTCTCCGGCCCTACGGTCGTCGGTCCGATCCTGGAGCATGCAACGCCGGGCAGGAGACTCACAGTCGTGCTCACCCACGAGGGCACCGCCGTCGACCCGATCGGCGCTCTGATCGGAGTCGTGGTCTACCAGATCCTCATCACCCACCACAGCCACCGCGTGGCGCGTGGCTTGATCGGCTTCACGGGCCGCCTCGGCATCGGCCTTCTGGGCGGAGCAATCGGGATCGCTGTGCTGTGGGTCCTGCTGACGAAGATGCGGTTGTCCGGTGCCCTCGCGGCCGAGGCGATTCTTGCCACGGTGCTCGCCGTTGCGGGTCTGTGCGACGCCCTGGTGCGGGACACCGGCTTGGTCGCCGCGATCGCCATGGGCATGGTCATCGCCAACGTCTCCGGCGTCGATCTGCCAGAAGACCGCAAGCAGCTCAAGACGATGGTGCAACTCACCACCGGGATTCTCTTCATCTCCATCTCTGCCACCGTCTCGCCCGCCTCCCTCCGCGGAGCGATATGGGCGTCGGCCGCCCTCGTGGTTCTTCTGGTGCTGGTGGTGCGCCCTCTCGTCGCGCTCGTCGCGACGTTCGCGACCGGCCTGCCTGCCAACGAGCGGATCTTCGTCGCAGCGATGCATCCGCGAGGCATCATCGCCGCGTCCACCGCCTCCGGATTCGCCGCACCGCTCGTCGCGCTGGGTATCGACGGTGCCAGCAAGATCTTGCCCGTGACGTTCCTGGTCATCGTGGGAACAGCCGCGGTCTACGGCCTGGGCGCGCCTCCCCTTGCCACGGCTCTCGGTCTGCCTGAGGTCGACGGTGAAGATCGCCCCGAGGAGCACCTCGAGGAACACCCCGATTGACCCCGCCGAGGGCCGCGGCAGCTGTGGTGGCCCTCGACCCGTGGCTCCTCGTTCGTCGTGAGCTGCAAGCCGGGCGGCAAGGACGCAGACAGGTGAGGGCCGCGGCCTCGTCGACCGGCATCTCGATCGACGAGTTCGGCGACGCCGTGAACGACATCGGCGCGTCGGCTACCCGACTTCGGCCGTCGAGATGCGTTGGCGACGGTGCAGTACGACCCTACCGACGACTCAGGACCGCCCACCCCGGCGACCCGCGACATCGGAAGCCTCCGTGGGGCCGGGTTCCTGCGTCACCCATGAGGACTCCTCACTCCTCGACTGCCCGAAGGCCTGGTTCGGTGACCGCGCGGACAACCTGGTCCGGCGAAGGCGACCGAGGACCGGCGCGGGTTGGTCACCCACTCGTGGCACTTCTGAGGCCTGGACCAGGCACCGGGTGGCGCGCACCCTCGACGCGACGGCCTCTGGCGCCCATGATGAAGAGATGCCCGGGCCCAGGCTGATCGTTGCGGGAACGGTCGTCACCCAGTCAGGCCCCGATGTCGACGCGCTCCTCCTCTCCGGCGACCGGGTCTTGGCCGTTGGCACGGTGGCGGCGCTGAGTGCGATCGCGCCCGACGCCGAACGGTGGGAGTACCCCGGCGCGACCGTCGTTCCTGGCTTCAACGATGCCCACAGTCACCTCACGATGACGGCAGCGCAGGCGGCAGGTCTCGACCTGTCCTCCGACGAGCTCGACAGCCCCGCCCGACTGTCGACGGCACTGCGGACCTTCGCGGACTCGCTGGAGCCTGGCGCCTGGCTGGTCGGCAGCCGCTACGACCACATGCGCAGTGGTGAGGGGCGGATACTCACGCGAGCGGAGCTGGATGTGCTGGTCCCGGACCGACCGGGGATCGTGGTCAACATCGGCGCCCACTGGGGAGTGGCGAACTCGCGGGCGCTGGCCGCCGGAGGGCTTGGGGACGGGTCCGTGGATCCTCCGGGAGGCCGGCTGGGGCGGGACACTGATGGTCGCCTCAACGGGTACGTCGCGGAGCAGGCGCTGTTCGACTTCGTCTACCCCTCTTTGGCTTCTGGTGAGCCGTTCGCTCCCGTCATCGGGCTCCACGACCATGCCGCCGCCATCCTGGACGTCGCTCGCGGTTTCCTCGCCTCGGGACTCACCTCGGTCGGGGATGCCATGGTCGGCCCGCAGGAGCTCCGCGCCCTCCAAGAGGCGAAGGCGCGGGGGCTGGCCCTCCGCGTCAACGCCTTGGTGACCTACCCCTCGCTGCCGGCCCTGGCTGAGCTCGGCGTCGGGGATGGTTTCGGCGACGAGTGGCTGCGCATCGGTGGAATCAAGGCGTTCGCGGACGGAGCGGTGGCCGGTCGCTCGTGCGCCGTGGCCGAACCCTTCGAGGACACCGACGACCGCGGCATGCTCACCACCGACCCCCAGCAGTTGCTCGACCTGGTCGACCACGCCACGGCCGCGGGGCTCAGGCTGGCGATCCACGCCAACGGCGAACGAGCGATCAAGATGGTGCTGGACGCGCTCGAGGCGACGACGGTGCACTCCCCGCGACAGCCACCGGTGCGCCACCGCCTGGAGCACTGCTCGATCGTGACGCCGGACATCCTCGACCAGATGGCACGGCTGGAGGTCATGGCCGTGCCGTTCGGCAGCTACGCCTGGTTCCACGGGGACACTCTGATCGGGTGGTACGGCAAGGACCGGCTGGAGCGGATGTTCGCCCACCGCTCGATGCTGGACGCCGGACTGACCGTGGCCGGCTCCTCCGACTACCCGTGCGGCCCGTGGGAGCCTCTGCGGGGCCTGCAGAGCTGTGTCACCCGGAGGTCGAAGGGCGGGACGGACGTCGGGCCGAGCCAGCGGGTCTCGGTACGCGAAGCGTTGTGGATGTACACGGTGGGTTCGGCGACCGTCGCGGGCGAGGAGCATCTCAAGGGCCGGTTGGGACCGGGGTACCTCGCCGATCTGACGGTGCTCGACGGCGATCTCATGCGGGTCCCGGGTGACGAGATCGGCGAGCTGCCGGTGTTGGCCACCTGGGTGGGCGGCGAGCCCCGATGGGAGCAGGGCGGAGGCTGAGGCATCGTTCGGGCCGCCCGGTCCGTCCCGCGCGAACGTCGGGCTCGGTCCCCGGGAGACGCGACGCCGGACGAGCAGCAGCGCCACCAGCGACGAGCGGAGCAGCACAGCAGGAGGCGAGCGGGTGTCACCGTATTCGGTGACCCGGGTCTTGATTCACGCCATGGTGCCTCCCGGAAGGCTGGAAGTGGTGATGTCCGCACAGTGTCCGCAAACGTTGCCGCGAAAGCCAGCGAACCTCGGCGGAGGTCGGCTGAAACTCAATGTGAGGCTGACCTGCGACGTTACGCTCACACAGGACGTGAGTCGAGGGGAATGTGAGGCAGTGCGTGAGCCTGATACGGCACTCATAACCCAGAGGTCGCGGGTTCAAATCCTGCCCCCGCTACCAAGAACAGGCCCTGCGGAGACGCAGAGGTCAGGGCCTGCTGGATTTGAACCGGTGGCCAGAAACAGTCCACATACGCAACAAGGACGGACCGCAACTGGCGCGAATCGGACGCGGCTCAAGCGCGCAGGCACTTGGCGGAGTGCTGGGACTTGAACCGTTCGGGGACGAATGCCTCGGGGTCAAAACCCGGGGACCGGCACAGAAGCAGTGTCCTTCGGGTTCGATTCGGCCCCGCCGGGTGACTCATTGCGAACGTCGGGTCGAGCGCGAGAGTCCGTTCGCCGGCTGCGGTCTTGGTCTGGGAGCCCTCGGCCCGGCCGTCCACCACGACCCGAGGTGTCGATGGGGTCACCGTTCCCCGTTGCAGATCGATGTCGTGGCGTCGCCGACCGGCGAGTTCTCCGCGTCGGTGCAAGCGCCACGATTGCCGGCATCAGCGTCCCGAACGTCGACGGCATCCTGATCAGGGGCAGCCACGAGCTGTTCGCGGCTCAGAACGCCGACAACCTGATCAGCGTCTGGAAGCTCAACAGCGACTTCCTGACCGGCACGATGAAGAAGGTCATCACCAGCCCGCTGTTCGAGTCCCCCACGACGATCGCCCGCTTCGGCAGCCGCCTTGCGGTGGCGAATGCGAAGGTCGACGCCGGCTTCCCGCCCACAGCGACGCGGTTCGAGGTCAACGTCGTACGTCCTGAACGCCAGGCTCTCTGACCACTTCGTTGCATGAGATCGTCCGTCTGGCGACCCGGCATACCGGCGCGGCCCGGTCCGGGGCGGTGAACGGGTCTGTTCTCAGATCACCGGCTCTTTGGCCAGGTAGTGCTCCGCATTCCACCGCGCCTTCCTAGCGATGTCGCGTGGCTCGTCGGCCTCCCAGAGCCGAACGGTGGCGGCATGAGCGGCCGCTGTCGCGTCGTCCGGACGAATGACGCCTGACACCTCAGTCTTCGAAGGCGTCGTCCTCGTCGATGACATGCATCGCTGCTTCCTCGGCACTCGCGCCAGCACCGTCGATGCCCACGTCGGTCGCCCACAGCTCGGCGTCCTCGTCGCCCCCCGAGCCCTGGTCCTGAGCGACCAGCCGGCCGGTCCGCGCGCCGCCGACCTCGTCCTCCGCGTCGGTGCGGAACGTGTCAGCGTCGTCGTCCTGGTCCGGGTCCGATGAGATGTCGGGCTCCTCCTCGGCGAGACGTTCATCGAGCGTCTCCGGCTCGTCGACCTCGTGCGGGTGCCGGAGGTGAGACGGCTCCCGGTCGGGCGGAGAGTACCCCTCGTCCAGCACGTCGTCCACGCCGCGGTCTTCGAGGGTCTCGCTGGGCTGCAACTGGTCTTCGCTCACGCGACGAAACTACTCGCCGGTCAGAGTGCGGGACGAGGGGTCTCAGGCGTCCAAGCCCGGACGCACGGTGGCCATGTCCGTATCGCCCTACCCCGCCGGAGGCGCGATCACAGTCCCCGCCGGGGTGACTCGGAGATCGCCGAGAAGCCGGCCTCGGACCCGACCAAGTGCTGGCACGCAGCAGTATGAACCGGCCGCAGTCGCGAGGCAGTGACCAGGCTCGGCGAACGCTCGACTCGCGGCACGAGCGGTCACCTGGGGCGCACCGCCGTCTGATACATCGCCGCCTCCGACGGGACACGGGTCCCCACGTCCGGGGACCAGCGCCCCTGATCAACGACCAAGCCACTTGGTGCACTGGTGCATGTCCCCCTGGTTCCTCCGTGGCGACCGAGCGCCGTGACGGCTGGTGGGTGGTCCGCTTGGCCGGGGTGCAGCTCGACCCCGTGCCTAGCGAGTCCGACGCCGTCGACCTGCTGGCATGCCTGGCCACCGCGCTCGGTGGGCGGCATCTGTTCGACCTGCGCCTTCAGCATCGCGACGGCCGGGTCCGCCGCATGTCGGCGACCGACACCAGGCCAGGGGCATCACATCTGTCAGCCGCCGTCTGCGCTGAGGCTCGACGCCACGACCGCCGGTGACTTGAGATGTCGGTGGGCATCGCCATGCCCGGCCACGACCTACCGTGGAGACGATCCCCATCGCACCCCGTGTCGGTTGCCTCCCCAGACGTCCCACAGAGGCGCCCGGCCGTCCTGACGCGCAGGCGGCGGGGCGTCCTCAGGCCCCGCGTACCCGTGACCCCTGTGGGTGTTGTAGCTCGTCAGGTCAGAGTGCGCCTGACCTCTGACTCCTCGGCCACTCGCCTGGACCACCTTGCCTTGCCCGACCTTCGCCAGGCACCGACCCCGGGCTAGCCAAGCAAGCGGCGCGCGCCTCGACTCGAGTGCCGCGAGTGGTCCACCTCATGGGTTACTGGCGGGTAAGGTAAGCGACGCCTCATCGCAGCTTCGGGATTGCGCTTTGAGGTTTGTGGAGCACTTCCCCCACTCACGCACGGGGGTGACATGCGGTCTGCTACTTCCCCGGACCCAACGACTCGTCCGGCGGATGCAGTGTCCCCGTCTGCGATCTCCCGGGACGGGCGCACTGGCTCGGGCCGGTCACCCCGGGGGCGTCCGCACGGCCGGACGGACCGGGCACGAGGACCAGTGAATCTCCCCGCTGCCAGGCTTGTCCTTCGGGGTGGGAGCATGGGGCATGCGTGAGGTTCGCATCGACGCGGTGTCGCTGGAGCGGCTGGCGCGACTGTTGGAGCCGGAGCGGGCGGCTCGGCTGGAGAGCAACGCCATGCTGGCGCGGGGCATCTTGGACGGTCGGGTGGTGTGGAGCGTGAACGCGACCTCCTCCGGTGGTGGGGTCGCCGAGATGCTCACGACGCTGTTGGCCTACAGCCGCGGGGCCGGTGTGGACGCGCGATGGCTGGTTCTGGAGGGCAACCCGAGGTTCTTCCGGATCACCAAACGTCTTCACAACGTGCTGCATGGGACACCTGGTGACGGTGGCCCGCTGGCTGCGGCGGAGCGAGAGGAGTACGAGTTGGTCCTGGCCGGCAACCTGGACACCATGAGGTCCCGGGTCCGGGCAGGGGACATCGTCTTGTTGCACGATCCACAGACCGCGGGAATGGCAGCAGGGTTGCAGGCAATCGGCGCGCATGTGGTTTGGCGCTGTCACATCGGCCGGGATACCCCGACCGAGCTCACCGACATGGGTTGGGCCTTCTTGGAGCCCTACGTCACTGAGGCGGAGGCGACGATTTTCTCGCGGGCGGCCTACGGGCCCCGTTGGTTGGATCGGGGACGCTCGTGGGTCATCCCGCCCTCGCTGGACCCGTTCAGCACCAAGAACGTCGAGCTGCCGCGTGCAGACGTGGACGCGACGCTGCGCTGGGCCGGGCTGGTGGCCACGCCGGGTGAGCAGGGCAGTCTGGCCTTCGCCCGGCGTGACGGGTCCGCGGGTACGGTGCGCGCGCGCGGCAACCTGGTCGTGGCCGGCGACGTGGTGCCCGCAGAGGTGCGCGTGGTGATGCAGGTCAGCCGGTGGGACCGGCTCAAGGACATGGCCGGGGTGCTGGCCGCCTTCGCCAGCGGCCTGTCCCGGCTGCCCGGCGACGTTCATCTGATGCTGGTGGGGCCCGATGTGTTGGGGGTCAGTGATGACCCTGAGGGTGCCGAGGTTCTCTTCGAGTGCGTCGACGTGTGGAAAGCCCTGCCGGCTCAAGCTAGGCAGCGTGTGCATCTGGTCTCGTTGCCCATGGACGACGTGGATGAGAACGCCCATCTGGTCAACGCCCTGCAGCGGCACGCCACGGTTGTCGTGCAGAAGAGCCTGGTCGAGGGCTTCGGGCTGACGGTGACCGAGCCGATGTGGAAGAACCGCCCGGTAGTCGCCTCCGCCGTGGGAGGCATCCAGGACCAGATCCTGGACGGTGACAGTGGGCTGCTGCTGGCCGACCCGGACGATCTGGATGGGTTCATCGGTTTGGTCGCCGCCGTGCTCGACGACGACGACCTTGCCCACCGGCTCGGTGACGCCGCCGCCGAGAGGGTGCGCGAGCAGTACCTCGGCGACAGGCACCTGATCCAATACGCTCAACTGTTCAACGCGCTCCTGCAGGTCTAGCCCCCGACCTTCGTGGCTTCACGAGGCTGCCGCGGGACCAACCGCGCTCACGCTTCGGACCCATTGCGTGATCCTGACAAGCGGGGTCACCCGGTGTGCGCCCGACCGCAGCTCGGATGGGAACCGCGCGCGAGCCGTTCCCGGTCGTTAAGCGACCCGCCATGCCACTGACATGGACAGCAGAGTGACCGCTCATGGCTCCGCTGGGATGGACCTGTGATCCCTCCGGCGCTCGCCATCGCAACCACCGGCCTACGGAGCTAGAGGTCGAAGAGGGCCACCACGGGCCGGTGGTCTGAGGGCGGGAGAGTCCGAGGTGCGGTGGCCGGTTGCGTGCCGATGGACGGGATGTCCAGTGGCACCGTGGCGGCATGCCGCAGCGCGCCAAACGAGCACGATGCACCTCCGCTCGTGTCTCCGGATGTATCCGGGATGGCAGCGAAGGGCGGCCGGTGGGGTGGTCCGTGCCGACCGTGACGAGTCATTGATCGGTCGACGCGAGCTTCTCCGGGCTACCTTCCAGCCGTTGCTTCATGCTGCTCCAGATTCGCTGCTCCTGACGGCGGCCGATCCAGCCAACCACGGGTGTCAGCAATCGGAGCGGGCCTTGAGGGCGCACGCCGCCTGACCATTGCATTCGGGTACCGGCCGGGACCGCCTCGAACCGCAGGATGTAGTGGATGTCGGCCTGCTTCATCACCGTCCGGGAAGCAAGCAACCTGGGTCGGTCGTAGCTGAGGACCTCGATGATCATGTCGACGGTGCGGCCGGCAGTATGCACGGCGGAACTGAACCTGGTGCCCACCCCGAGCGGGCTGACGCCGATCTTGTCGGCCCGCACCATGGCGGGGTTGTACTGCGGCTCGTTGGTCTGGTCGGCGACGTAGTCGAAGACCTCCTCGACCGGACGGGCGATCGTGATCTGACCCTCGACCTTGACCATGGCCGCTCCCTGGACGCGCACGGTTCTGAGCCCACCTTCGAGCCCACCTTCTGAGTGCACACCCTGAGGGTGCAGTTCGTCAGGGGAGTTGGGCCGAGGGTGCAAGGACCACGGTCACGCCCAAGGCGGGGTGCGAACAGATGTCCCAAAGAGGGCAGCGCCCCGCGCTGTGGACAGGACGCGGGGCGCGAATCGCAGTCACGGGGGGAGACCGCGATTGCCTGGACGCTAGCGGTGGTGCCGATCCCGGCGGCAGAGGCGAACGCGGTCATGTTTGGCCCTACCCCGGAGGTATTCGAGGCCCGGCTAGGGGACCGACAGTCAGATGCCCCATGTCGGTGAGGCTCCGCCCGACGCGAACCCCAGCTCATCGGCACCTCGCTCCAACTCAGGCGCGGGGGAGCCGGCCAGGGGGCTGGCGAGGGGGCGGTTAGAGGGGCTCCAATCGTCGTCCGGTCAGCTCCCGCCACGGCAGTTTCACGTACAGGCGTCGCGTACCACCCGCCCACGGCTGCGGATCCTTTGCGAGGCGGATCGCTGAGTTCTCTACGGGGTCTGCCACGACGTGTAGCCGTCCCCTGGCCACCACGCTCCAGCCCGTCTGGTGCTCAGCATCGAGCTGGTCGACTTCGATGACCGCGTTCGACCCCGGGCCGTGCAGCCCCAACTCGGTGTACGGGGTGGTGCGGAAGACGATGCTGTCGCCATAGACCTGGAAGTTCACCGGCACGATCTCCAGCCCCTTCGGGGACCGGAACGCCACCCTGCCCACGCCGCCACTCTGGATCAGCAGACGGCACTCCTCGACGCTCAACTCACGAAGCTCCGCGCTCATGGCTCGCTCTCCCATAACGACTTCTGCCCAGTCACCCCTCACCAGGCCACGGATCCGTGCCGAGGGTGTACTCGGTGGTGCCTGCTCCCATGATGGAGTTAGAAGCGGAACCGGTCACGCTCCCGAGCGCAATCCGCTGCCCTCTCCTCGCGACATCACGGCGCTGTGTGTCCACGAGATGGCAGTCGCCCTAGGGGGTCGTCGTGGCCGTAGGCGTGGTCGCGGCCGATGTCGGCCCGGTCGGCGCAGGCGTCGTCGGGGCGGTCGTCGTGGCCTTCGGCGAGGGCACCGCTGCGGAGGAGCCGGTCGGCTGCTGGAGTGGCCCGACGGTGCCTGGGCTGGCTGGCGACGCCTGGTCCGTGGGTGAGGGCTGGTTTGAGGAGTGGGAGTGGCTCCCGATGTGGGTGATCGTGGTGCCGCCTCCTCCGTTCGTGCCTCCGGTGATCGACGAGACGGTCCGGCCCGCGACGAGCTCGAACCCCGTGATCGCGAGCACGGCGACCACGAACACCCCGGCTGCCGCCAACGAGATCTGCTTCCACGGCAGGATCGCGAAGCGCTCACGCCAGGTGAGCTCATCGAGGTTCTCCGCCACGGCGTCGAGGTCGTCCTTTGCCTCGTCGAGTCGCTCCTCGGCCTCGGTGAGATCGACGTCGATCGCCTGGCCGTCGCCCTGTCCTCGGTTCGCCCCGCGGATCTCGGCCCGAGCGGTCCAGACCTTCTGGCGTGCTGCCTGCGACGCCCTGGCCACATGCTCATGGCTGCGAGCAAGGCCCTGGCTGTAGAGCGCACCCCCGACCGTCGCGACCACACTGCCCAAGGCGGCACCGATGATCGTGCCGGCCGCGCCAAGAGTCGAGAGGAGCACGGCGGCGGAAACCGCCGCGAGAGCGCCCGCGATCGTCTTGAGCCAGTCGATCCCGAGCTTCTGGCCGGTGTCCTCTGTCATCTTCTTCCAGTATGCCGAGCGGTCGGTGCAAGCCCCAAGAGGTCCGTCCCCGACCCGGGTCGCACGTCGCATTGGCGACCACGGCGGAGCCAGTCCGGCAGGTGCCGGACGCCCAGCTGCGGCACCTGGTCGAAGAACGCGCCGCCATCACCACACCTCTTCCGAGTCGCGCCTGGCGGCGACGGAAGGCATTCGCCTTTGCAGTCTGCGCGAGCTGGACTCTGGATCAGCGGGCGGACATAGGACCGGCCCTATCTGGGCTGTCCCCTCTGGTGGGAGGCTTCCCAACGACCGAAGGAGAACGCGATGACCGTTCCGGTGGCGTACATCCACACACCTGAAGGTGATGCCGCTTGACGCTGCTGTCCACGAGGCCCACTGACTGGCGGCGAATGTGGTGGTGGTCAACGTGACTCGGCATAGTGCGAGGGCGAGGCCTCACCTGACCTCCGCGAGAAGCTCCGCGGGCAGCCACTCCTCAACGACGACCCAGCGGGGGCGTCCTGCAAGGCGTTCCGGTGCGTCCCTACTCCCTCGGGCGGCCGCAAACATGGCGACGTCCCGGCTCATCGGGGTGAAATGGGGCATCTCGGTTAGGGAGTGGGCCGGCTTGGTCCCCCGGGGCATCGCCTGATGTGGTGAACCGCCTCAACAGGTCCTGGCAGCTGGGACCGCAGAACGCCCGCGTTCAGGCGCGCGGCTGGCGACCCGGTCGGCGACCAGCGAGCAGCCGACGCAGGCGCGCTCCGGGTACGCGCGACCCTCGGCGTACGTCGTGATGTCCGGGCCGTAGCAGGCGCGGCAGACGATGAGCTGACGGCGGCCCTCGAAGAGGTCGGGCAGGCTCGCGGGGCCATGGCCGCGATGTGGATGGAGGGATCTCCTGCCCCCTCAGGACGTTACCTATGGGTAACGAACCCCTGTCGACCGAGCTCGGGCCTTTTGGCAGGGGACACGCGCGTGCTGGGTTCCTAGCGTCGACCGTGGGTGGAATTCCTACCGAGGCGCGAAGGAGCCGCACCGATGAAGATCGTGGTCCTCGTCAAGCACGTGGCCGACCAGGACGCCAAGTGGCGTTACACCGATGACCTCACGGTCGACCGGGCGGCGCTGGAGGGCCGCCTGTCCGAGCTGGACGAGTATGCGGTCGAGCAGGCCGTGTCGCTCGTGGAGAACGGGCTGCCCGCATCGGTCACGTTCCTGACGATGGGCCCCGCGCCTGCGGTCGACGGCCTTCGCAAGGCGTTGGCCATGGGCGGCGACGACGGGGTCCATGTGCTCGACGACGCCCTGCCGGGCTCGGACGCGCTGGCGACCTCGCTGGTGCTGGCGCGGGCCTTGGAGCGCATCGGCTTCGACTTGGTCCTGTGCGGCATGTCGTCCACGGACGCCGAGATGTCCGTGGTCCCGGCCATGCTCGCCGACCGTCTCGGTGTCCCACAAATGACCTTCGCGAACTCACTGAGGGTCGCGGACGGGGTCGTCACCGTGGGTCGCGCCGGCGACACGAGCGTCGATGACGTGACCGCCACACTCCCGGCCGTGGTCTCCGTGACCGACAAGAGCGGGGAGCCTCGGTACGCGGCGTTCAAGGCGATCATGGCGGGCCGGAAGAAGCCAGTCACCACTTGGACGCTCGACGAAGTGGGCATCGACCCGCAGCTGGTCGGGACAGCCGGAGCCGCCAGCGTCGTACGGCGCGCCGCCCTCAACCCACCGCGACCCGCCGGCTCCGTCGTCGTCGACGAGGGCGACGGTGCCGTGCAGATCGCCGACTACCTGGCCGGCCACAACATCCTGTGACCGTCGCGTCACGCCCCATCTGAAGGAGAGAGTCTCGTGGCAGAAGTCCTGGTCCTGGCCGAGCGAAGCGGCGCAACGCCCCGCAAGGCGACCTTGGAGCTGCTCACCCTGGCCCGGAGGCTCGGCGAGCCCGCGGCGCTGGTGTGCGGCCCCGCTGACGATGCGTTCGTCCAGGTGCTCGGTCAGTACGGAGCGAGCCGGGTGTACGTCGTGGACGATCCCGTCGTCACCGACTTCCTGGTCGCCCCCAAGGCGGAGGCGCTGGTCGACCTCGTGGGGCGCAGCGAACCGGCCGCGGTGCTGGTCACCGCGAGCCGGGAGGGTACGGAGGTGGCCGCCCGGGCCTCGGTGCGGCTCGACGCCGGGATCATCACCGGCGCGACGGACGTGACCGCCGACCCCGGTGGGCCCCTCGTGACCCAGTCGGTGTTCTCCGGGACCTGGACGACGCAGAGCCAGGTGGTGCGGGGCACCCCGATCATCACGATGCGACCGAACAGCGTCCCGGCCGAGGTCTCGCCGGTCGAGCCGGCGGTCGAGCATGTCGTGGTCGACTTCAGCGACACGGCTCGTGGTGCGCGGGTGACTCCAGGGGCGCCGACGTCCAGCACGGGCCGTCCCGACCTGACCGACGCCGCGATCGTGATCTCGGGTGGCCGTGGGATGGGCTCGGCAGAGGCCTTCGGGCTGCTCGAGCGACTGGCCGATGAGCTGGGAGGTGCCGTCGCCGCGTCCCGGGCCGCCACGGACCTGGGCTGGTACGGACACGACTTCCAGGTCGGGCAGACCGGCAAGACCGTCGCCCCACAGCTCTACCTGGCCAGCGGCATCTCCGGCGCGATCCAGCACCGGGCGGGGATGCAGGGATCGCAGACCATCGTCGCGGTCAACAAGGACCCCGCTGCCCCCATCTTCGAGATCGCCGACTTCGGCGTGGTGGGCGACGCCCACGTGGTCCTCCCGGCCCTGATCGACGAGATCGGTCGACGCAAGGCCTGATCCGACACCAGCGGAAGGAAACCCCCATGACCACCGCTCCGGCCTCTGCCCTCGACGTCCCCAACGAGGGGCTCGACGTCGGCACGCTGAACCTGATGCTCGAGGCGCTCGGTGTCTTCGTCGGCCAAGAGCTGCCGGACAAGCGCATGCTCGAGCTCGACCACGAGGACACCTGCCCCGAGGACACCGTGCGCGCCATGTGCAGCGACGCCCTGGGCGTCCAGCTGGTGTTCATCCCCGAGGAGTACGGCGGCATGGGTGGCAGCGCCTTCGACTCCTACCGGGTGTGCGAACGGATGGCTCGCTTCGACGTCGGTCTCGGCACCTCGGTCTTCGCGACCTTCCTGGGCAGCGACCCGATCCTGATGGGCGGCACCGACGAGCAGCGTGCGCAGTGGCTGGGTCGGATCGCCGAGGAGGGGATCGTCTTCGCCTACGGGGCGACCGAGCCCGAGGCAGGCAGCGACCTCGCCGCCATGACGACGCTCGCCGTCCGCGAGGACGACATCGGCACCGGGGAGCCGGGTTACCGGATCACCGGGCGCAAGCAGTGGATCAGCAACGGGAGCATCGCGGATGCCTACTGCATTCTGGCCATGGCTCCCGATGGCCCGTCCTGGTTCGTCGTCGAGCGTGGCACGCCCGGCCTGTCCTCCGCCCCGCCCGAGGACAAGCACGGGATCCGGCTGTCCAACACCGCCGCGCTCTTCCTCGACGACGTGCTGGTGCCGGTCTCCCACCTGGTCGGTGGTGCCGAGGGCCGGGGACTCGTCCAGGCTCAGCAGGTCTTCGGCTACACCCGGCTGATGGTGGCGGCCTTCGGTCTGGGAGGCGGCTGGGAAGCCACGGACCGCGCGATCCGTTACTCGACCGAACGGGTCCAGGCAGGCGCCCCGCTGAGCGAGAAGCAGGGCTATACCCACAAGCTCATCGTCCCCCACGTCGTCCGGCTCGAGACGGCCCGCGCCGTGGTCGAGGAGACCGCCACCCGGATCGGCGCCGGTGAGGGGGGCGCCGGAGCCCTCAACACCGAGGGTGCGATCGCGAAGTACCTCGCCACCGAGGCCGGGGTCGCCGCTGCGGACGCTGCCATGCAGGCGCACGGCGGCTACGGCTACACCCGCCCCTACATCGTGGAGAAGATCCGTCGCGACGTCAGGATCACCACCATCTACGAGGGCACCTCGGAGATCATGGAGATGACGATCGCCCGGGACCGGTGGCAGCAACACCTCAAGACCCGGGGCGACCACTACCTCGCCGCGAGCCGGGAGCTCGCGACCCTGCACGCCACCCACCCCGACGTCGGCGCCGACGTCGCGGCCCTGGCGCTGGAGTGCCTGGCCGGCGTCCTCGAGGCCTGCCGGGTCGGTCGACTCACCCGCAACCAGCACGTGCTGCTGAGGCTCGGTGAGCTGATCGCACGCGCTGAGGGAGCGGCCACCCTGGTCCGCCGTGCCGTCGCTGCGGCGGAGGGGAGCCTGCCCCCGAAGGCAGACCACCGGTTCGCTCCGGCGACCCTGGCTGCGATCAGCCGCGTGTCCGCCCGCGACGCCGCCCTGACCGTGGCGGAGGAAGGCCTGCGTTGGGTGTCCGGTGCGGCCGCCCCGGGTGTGCCCGTCCCGTTGGCCGACAGCCTGCCGCTCGATCGCGTGCGGGCGGCCCAGGCCGGCCTGCTCACCGACATGGGCGTCGTGGCCGACGCCCTCTACGACCGCGACACCCCCGACAACATGTAGGACTGACCATGAACGAGCACCTCGACTCTCCCGTCGCGGTCGTCGGCCTTGCGGCGATCATGCCCGACGCGCCCGATGCGTCCGCCTTCTGGCAGAACCTGAGGAAGGGTCGGTACTCGATCAGTGACGTGCCACCCGAGCGCTGGGACCCGGAGCTGTACTACGACCCGGACCCCGCCGTGCCGGACAAGACCTACAGCCGCATCGGCGGCTGGGTCCGGGAGCACCCGTGGGAGCCGCAGCAGTGGCGGCTCCCGATCCCGCCCAAGGTCGCCGCACAGTTCGACGTGGGCCAGCAGTGGGCCGTGTCGGCCGCCCGGTCGGCCCTCCTCGACGCCGGGTGGCCCGGGTGGGGAGTGGACCCGGAGCGGGTCGCGGTGATCGTGGGGAACGCGATCGGCGGCGACAAGCACTACCGGACGTCCCTGCGGGTGCAGTTCCCCGAGTTCGCCCGCGACCTGCGGGAGGCACCTGCCTTCACGGCACTACCGGCGCAGACGCGTGCGGCGATCCTCGACGAGTGGCACGAGCGGTTCCTCGCCCACGAGCCCGAGATCACCGAGGACACCATGCCCGGCGAGCTGTCGAACGTACTGGCCGGTCGGATCGCCAACCTCTTCGACCTCCGGGGTCCCAACTTCACCACCGACGCGGCCTGCGCTTCCGCTCTGGCAGCCACGTCAGCAGCCGTGCAGGGCCTGGCCAAGGGTGACTACGACGCGGTGATCACTGGTGGCATCGACCGCAACATGGGTGTCTACGGCTTCGTGAAGTTCTGCAAGATCGGCGCCCTCTCGGCGACCGGCACCCGGCCCTTCGACGCGGGGGCCGACGGCTTCGTGATGGGCGAAGGTGCCGCGTTGTTCGTGCTCAAGCGGCTGGCGGACGCCGAGCGCGACGGCGACCGGGTGTACGCCGTTGTGCTCGGGCTCGGCGGCGCCAGCGACGGGAAGGGCAAGGGGATCACTGCGCCAAACCCCGTCGGTCAGCGACTGGCGGTCGAGCGCGCGTGGGCGAGCTCAGGACTCAAGCCCGCCGCTGCTACCGCGGTCGAGGCGCACGGGACCTCGACCCGCGTCGGCGACGCGACCGAGCTGGAGTCCCTGTCCGAGGTCTTCGGCCGCTCCGGCGTCGACCCGGGCTCGATCGCTCTGGGTTCGGTGAAGTCCAACATCGGCCACCTGAAGGCCGCGGCCGGCGCGGCCGGCCTGTTCAAGATGGCCATGCAGCTCCATGAGCGGGTGCTGGTCCCGAGCCTGGGCTTCGACGTCCCCAACCCGAACGTCGACTGGGAGCACATCCCCTTCGCCGTCAACGCCGAGCTCCGGGACTGGCCGGAGGCTCCCGAAGGCATCCGCCGCGGCGGAGTCAGCGCGTTCGGCTTCGGCGGGACGAACTTCCACGCAGTCCTCGAGGAGTACGTCCCCGGTCTGCATCGCGACGAGTCGGCGCCCCGGACGTTCGCCGCCGCCGAGGTGCCTGGCGCCACCGTGTCGGCTGCGCTCGAGGAGGGCCCCGCGGCCCAGTCGTCGGCGCCTCTACGTGGTGCCGTGGTCCTCGGCGGTCGCGACGACGACGAGGTGGTCGCCCAGCTCGAGCACGTCGCCGCGGACGCCGCCGAGGGACGTGCGCTGCGGGTGGTCGCCCCCGACTCCGCCATCCTGGGCTGCGCCGTCCGGATCGCCGTGGACTACGCCGACGCCGCCGACCTGGCCGCCAAGGCCGGCAAGGCGGTCCAGGCCTTCCGCTCCGGATCCGCGCCGCTGTGGAAGCTGCTGCGCGCCCAGGGGGTCTTCGTCCGGCGGGGTCCCGCTCCCCGCGTGGCGTTCCTCTACACGGGCCAGGGCTCCCAGTACGTCAACATGCTGAAGACCCTACGCGCCGAGGTGCCGGTCGTCGCCGACACGTTCGCAGAGGCCGACCGGATCATGACGCCGGTGCTCGGCCGCACCCTCTCGTCGTACATCTTCATCGACGAGACGGACCCTGCCGCCGTCCGTGACCTGGAGCAGCAGCTGACCAGGACCGAGATCACCCAGCCCGCCATCCTCACCGTGGACCTTGCTTTGACCCGCCTCCTTGCGGAGTACGGCGTCCGCCCCGACATGGTGATGGGGCACAGCCTGGGGGAGTACGGGGCGCTGGTGGCGGCCGGTGCCCTGACCTTCGACGCTGCCCTCGAGGCCGTGAGCGCCAGGGGTCACGAGATGGCGTCCATCTCGGTGGCCGACCAAGGCGCCCTGGCGGCCGTCTTCGGGCCGCTGGAGGAGATCGAGAGGGTCGTGGCCGCGGTCGACTCCGGAGTGGTGGTCGCGAACATCAACAGCCTCAGCCAGGCGGTCATCGGGGGTCCCACCGAGGCCGTCGAGCGAGCCGTCGAGGTCTTCTCGGCCGAGGGCATCAACGCGATCCGGATCCCGGTCAGCCACGCCTTCCACACCTCGATCGTCGCGCCGGCGACCGAGCCGTTGAAGCGGGCGCTCCGTCGGCTCGACCTGCACAGCCCGACGCTCCCGATCATCTCCAACGTGACCGGTGAGTTCTATCCCACGGACGCCGACACCGAGACCATGGTCGACCTGCTCGGGCGGCAGGTCGCCTCGCCGGTGCAGTTCGTGGGCGGCCTGCGGACAATGTACGACGCCGGTGCGCGCGTCTTCGTCGAAGTCGGGCCCAAGAAGGCGCTGCACGGCTTCGTCGAGGACGTCCTGCACGAGCACGACGACGTGCTCGCCCTGTTCACCAACCACCCGAAGAACGGCGACCTGGCCTCGGTCAACGCCGCGTTGTGCGGCCTGTGGGCCGCAGGCCTCGGGGGCGACGTAGCGACCAGGACGCAGCCGGTCGCCGAGGCGCCCGACGCAGCCGCTGCGCCTTCCGACGTCGCGAGCGCACCATCGATCCCCATCCCAGAGACGGGAAGCACCATGACCACCGGAAGGTTGACCACCGACACCTACGCCGAGCTGGGGCACCTCCTCGCCGGCGTCCTGGAGCAGGGTCTGGAGATCACCGGACGTGGGCACGGAGAGGTCCCCGCGCCGGCTGCCGCAGAGCCGGTGGTCATCACAGGCGCCGCCCTCGGTCTGCCCGGGGTGCCGCAGGTCTTCGACGACGCCAACCTCCAGCGGATCCTGGACGGCCAGCAGTTCATCGACGCCATCCCGCACCAGTTCCTGGAGCAGCAGGTCGACCTCCACATCACCCGGCTTGTGAAGCGTGCCAGCGGCGACCCGACATTCGAGACCATCGACAACGAGGCCGAGGTCGTCAAGCTGGCCGGGCGGCACGCACCTCTCGACGTGGTCGAACAGTTCGGCGTCGACCCTGCCCGCGACGCCGCTCTCGACTCGGTGACCCGCCTGGCGGTCGGTGCCGGGTTCGACGCCATGAGGGACGCCGGACTGCCGTTGGTGATGCGCTACAAGACGACCAGCCTGGGCTCGAAGCTGCCTGAGCGCTGGGGTCTGCCCGATGCCCTTCGTGACGACACCGGCGTCATCTTCGCGTCCGCCTTCCCGGGCTACACGTCGTTCGCCCACGACCTCCGGTGCTATTACACCGATCGCGGTCGCCGCGAGCAGCTCCTGGCTCTGGAAGCGGTCCGGAGCCGGCTGCACGGCGACGAGCCCGCCTGCGCCGAGATCGACGGCCGGATCGCCGAGCTGCGCGGTCTGCTCGAGTCCGAGCCGTTCTCGTTCGACCGGCGGTTCCTCTTCCGGTGCCTGTCCATGGGGCACTCGCAGTTCGCCGAGATCATCGGAGCCCGTGGACCGAACACGCAGATCAACGCGGCGTGCGCGAGCACCACCCAGGCGCTGTCGTTGGCCGAGGACTGGATCCACGCTGGACGGTGCCGCAGGGTCGTCGTGATCTCCGCGGACGACGTCACCGGCGACGAGCTGCTCCCGTGGGTCACGGCCGGCTTCCTGGCCTCCGGTGCCGCCGCAACCGACGACTCGGTCGAGGGCGCCGCCATCCCGTTCGACCGCCGTCGTCACGGGATGATCGTCGGGATGGGCGCGGCCGCGTTCGTCGTCGAGGCCGCGGAGGCCGCCCGCGAGCGCGGGCTGCAGCCCATCTGCGAGGTCCTGGGGGCGGTCACCGCGAACAGCGCCTTCCACGGCACCCGGCTCGACATCGACCACATCGCCCAGATGATGGAGACGGTGGTCGCCCAGGCGGAACGGCGGGGCGTGAACCGCCACGACATCGCAGACTCCACGGTCTTCGTCTCGCACGAGACCTACACCCCGGCCCGCGGTGGCAGCGCCTCCGCGGAGATCAACGCGCTGCGGGCGACGTTCGGCGCCGCGGCGGACTCGATCGTCATCGCGAACACCAAGGGCTTCACCGGGCACGCGATGGGTGCCGGCATCGAGGACGTGGTCGCGATCAAGGCGCTCGAGACCGGAGTCGTCCCACCGGTGCCGAACTTCAAGGAACCCGACCCCGAGCTCGGTGAGCTCAACCTCTCGCAGGGAGGCAGCTACCCGGTGCGCCATGCGCTGCGCCTGGCCGCAGGCTTCGGCTCCCAGATCGCGATGTCGTTGCTGAGGTGGACCCCGTTGCCCGACGGGCTTCACCGACCCCCGAGCGAGCTCGGCTACGCCTACCGGATCACCGACCCCCAGGCGTGGCAGCGCTGGCTCGACTCCCTGGGGAATGGCCCAGGGACGACGTTGGAGGTCAACGCCCGGCGACTCCGGATCGTCGACACTGTGGCGCCCTCCGTCGAGCCGGCAGCAGAGTCGGCTCTGGAGCCCAGGACCGAACCCGCTGCGGCCGCTGTGCCCCCCGTAGCCGAGACGGCTCCCGTTCCCGCTGTCCCGGTCCCGGCACCCGCGGATCCGGTCGTCGCACCGGCCGCTGGGGAGGTCGTGGTTGCTGGTCCTTCGCAGGCGGAGGTGACCGAGGCGGTGGTCTCGATCGTGGCGGAGATGACGGGGTATCCGCCCGAGCTGCTCGATCTGGATCTGGATCTGGAGGCCGACCTCGGGGTGGACACCGTGAAGCAGGCTGAGGTGTTCGCTGCGGTGCGGGAGCGGTTCGGTGTGGAGCGCGACGAGTCGCTGTCGTTGCGTGAGTTCCCCACGCTGGCTCATGTGATCGGCTGGATCAGCGACAAGACCGCGGTCACGGCGGTGGCCGAGGTCGCCGCTGCTCCCACCGGTGCGGGGCCGTCGGTGGAGCCGACCCCGGTCGTCGCAGAGGCCGTTGTGGGGGCCGCTGGGGAGGTCGTGGTTGCTGGTCCTTCGCAGGCGGAGGTGACCGAGGCGGTGGTCTCGATCGTGGCGGAGATGACGGGGTATCCGCCCGAGCTGCTCGATCTGGATCTGGATCTGGAGGCCGACCTCGGGGTGGACACCGTGAAGCAGGCTGAGGTGTTCGCTGCGGTGCGGGAGCGGTTCGGTGTGGAGCGCGACGAGTCGCTGTCGTTGCGTGAGTTCCCCACGCTGGCTCATGTGATCGGCTGGATCAGCGACAAGACCGCGGTCACGGCGGTGGCCGAGGTCGCCGCTGCTCCCACCGGTGCGGGGCCGTCGGTGGAGCCGACCCCGGTCGTCGCAGAGGCCGTTGTGCGGGCCGCTGGGGAGGTCGTGGTTGCTGGTCCTTCGCTGGCGGAGGTGACCGAGGCGGTGGTCTCGATCGTGGCGGAGATGACGGGGTATCCGCCGGAGCTGCTCGATCTGGATCTGGATCTGGAGGCCGACCTCGGGGTGGACACCGTGAAGCAGGCTGAGGTGTTCGCTGCGGTGCGGGAGCGGTTCGGTGTGGAGCGCGACGAGTCGCTGTCGTTGCGTGAGTTCCCGACGCTGGCTCATGTGATCGGCTGGATCAGCGACAAGACCGCGGTCACGCGGTGGCCGAGGTCGCCGCTGCTCCCACCGGTGCGGGGCCGTCGGTGGAGCCGACCCCGGTCGTCGCAGAGGCCGTTGTGGGGGCCGCTGGGGAGGTCGTGGTTGCTGGTCCTTCGCAGGCGGAGGTGACCGAGGCGGTGGTCTCGATCGTGGCGGAGATGACGGGGTATCCGCCCGAGCTGCTCGATCTGGATCTGGATCTGGAGGCCGACCTCGGGGTGGACACCGTGAAGCAGGCCGAGGTGTTCGCTGCGGTGCGGGAGCGGTTCGGTGTGGAGCGTGACGAGTCGCTGTCGTTGCGGGAGTTCCCGACGCTGGCTCATGTGATCGGCTGGATCAGCGACAAGACCGCGGTCACGGCGGTGGCCGAGGTCGCCGCTGCTCCCACCGGTGCGGGGCCGTCGGTGGAGCCGACCCCGGTCGTCGCAGAGGCCGTTGTGGGGGCCGCTGGGGAGGTCGTGGTTGCTGGTCCTTCGCAGGCGGAGGTGACCGAGGCGGTGGTCTCGATCGTGGCGGAGATGACGGGGTATCCGCCCGAGCTGCTCGATCTGGATCTGGATCTGGAGGCCGACCTCGGGGTGGACACCGTGAAGCAGGCTGAGGTGTTCGCTGCGGTGCGGGAGCGGTTCGGTGTGGAGCGCGACGAGTCGCTGTCGTTGCGTGAGTTCCCCACGCTGGCTCATGTGATCGGCTGGATCAGCGACAAGACCGCGGTCACGGCGGTGGCCGAGGTCGCCGCTGCTCCCACCGGTGCGGGGCCGTCGGTGGAGCCGACCCCGGTCGTCGCAGAGGCCGTTGTGGGGGCCGCTGGGGAGGTCGTGGTTGCTGGTCCTTCGCAGGCGGAGGTGACCGAGGCGGTGGTCTCGATCGTGGCGGAGATGACGGGGTATCCGCCCGAGCTGCTCGATCTGGATCTGGATCTGGAGGCCGACCTCGGGGTGGACACCGTGAAGCAGGCTGAGGTGTTCGCTGCGGTGCGGGAGCGGTTCGGTGTGGAGCGCGACGAGTCGCTGTCGTTGCGTGAGTTCCCCACGCTGGCTCATGTGATCGGCTGGATCAGCGACAAGACCGCGGTCACCGCTACCGAAACCACCATGGCACCGGCTGCCCCAGTCGAGACCACCCCGGTCGCCGAAGTCGTCGAACCCACCGCTACGACCGGACTGCACCTCACCACGGTGGTCGGTGACCTCGACGCCGTAGATGCTCTGCCGCGCCGCGAGCCCGTGCCCGTGCTGCGACCGGCGCTGGACCGTTGTCTGGTTACCGGAGTCACTCTCGGGACGGACACCCGCGTGGTGATGATGCGCGACTCCAACGGTGTGGCCGACGTGCTCCAGGAACGTCTGTCCGGTCTCGGCGTGACCGTGCTGTCACTGGATCCGGGGAAGAGCATCGAGCAGATCATCTCGACCGTGGATGCCTGGCATTCCGAGGGCGAGATCGCAGGCGTGTACTGGCTGCCTGCCCTCGATGACGAAGGCCCGCTGGACTCGCTCACTCCCGCCGAATGGCAAGAGGGGCTTCGCCGCCGGGTGAAGGCCCTCTACGCCGTGATGCGCCGGCTGTACGACGACGGGGCGTTCCTCGTCGCGGGGACGCGCCTCGGTGGGTTCCACGGGTACGACGCCGCTGGCGCCACCGCGCCGATGGGCGGCGCCGTCACGGGCTTTGCCAAGTCCTACAAGCGCGAGCGTCCCGAGGCGTTGGTCAAGGCGGTCGACTCCTCGCTCGACGCCGCGCCGGAGGAGGTCGCCGACCTGCTCGTCGCGGAGACGAACCACGACCCCGGGTGCGTCGAGGTCGGCTACGCCGACGGTCGACGCTGGGGCGTCGGCCTCGCCGCCCGTCCCTTCCCTCCGCCGGGCGCCACGGAGGAGGGAACGACTTCGCTCGGTCCCGACAGCGTCGTGGTCGTGACCGGTGCAGCGGGCAGCATCGTCGCGGCGGTCACGGCCGACCTCGCGCGGGCTGCAGGCGGCGGTACGTTCCATCTCCTGGACCTCGCCCCGGAGCCGGACCCCAACGACCCGGACCTCCGGCAGTACGTCGAGGACCGGGACGGCCTCAAGGTGGTCCTCGCCACGAGGATGAAGGAGCAGGGGAAGCGCCCGACACCGGTCGCGATCGAGAAGGAGCTGACCGCCTTCGAGCGCCTGGCCTCGGCCATGACCGCGATTGATGCCGTACAGAACGCCGGCGGCAAGGCCTGCTACCACTCGGTGGATCTCACCGACCCCGAGGCCGTTGCGCGGGTGATGGGCGAGGTCCGGAGCTCCGTGGACCGCATCGACCTGCTGGTGCACGCAGCGGGCATCGAGGTGAGCCGCGCCCTGCCGGACAAGGAACCTCGCGAGTTCGACCTGGTGCATCGGCGTCAAGGCTGATGGCTGGATCAACGTGATGAACGGCGTCGGCGGCCTGCCGATCGGTGCCACGGTGGTGTTCTCCTCCGTGGCCGGTCGGTTCGGGAACGCCGGGCAGTGCGACTACGGCGCCGCCAACGACCTGCTGTGCAAGATCACCAGCAGCATGCGCCGCACGCAGCCGGAGACTCGCGCCATCGCCATCGACTGGACCGCCTGGGGCGGCATCGGGATGGCCACCAGAGGCTCCATCCCGAAGGTCATGGAGATGGCGGGGGTGGAGATGCTTCCACCCGCGGCCGGCGTCGCCTGGATCAGGCGAGAGCTCATCGGACACGGATTCCGTGGGGAGGTCGTGGCCGCCGGGGCGCTCGGGCGCATGTCGGACGGCTACCACCCGACGGGCGGAGTCGAGCCCGCGACGCTCACGTCGTGGGGCAGCGACTTCGCAGGTGAGGTGGTTGCGGCCGACCTTCTGGACGGGCTCGTGGTGGAGACCGTGCTGGATCCGACGGCGCAGCCGTTCCTGAACGACCACCGGATCGACGGGACCGCCGTGCTCCCCGGCGTCATGGGGATGGAGTTCTTCGCCGAGGTCGCCGGCCTGCTGGCGCCGGAGCGGCATGTCGTGGCGGTCGAGGATGTCGACTTCCTGGTCCCCGGTGAAGTTCTACCGCGACGAGCCGCGGACGCTGAGAGTCACAGCGCTGATCCGGCCCGACGGCGCGGACCTCGTCGCGGAGTGCCGGCTCGAGGCGGAGCGGGTCCTCCCGGGCAGGGAGGCCCCGCAACGGACGGTCCACTTCACCGGCTCCGTGCGCCTGTCGTCGGTGCCGTCCCCCTCGGATCACGCGCTGCCGCTCGCCAAGACTCCTGAGGCCGCGGTGATCACGCCGTCGGACGTCTACCGGCTGTACTTCCACGGTCCGGCGTACCAGGTCGTGGGGGAGGCATGGCAGGACGACGGTGCCGTTGTCGGGCGGCTCGCCGAGCACCTGCCGGCCGACCAGGTACCGGCCATGGCCACCCTGCTGGACCCGCGTCTCGAGGAGCTGTGCTTCCAGGTCGCGGGACTGTGGGAGGCCGGAAGGGAAGGTCGGTTGGCCCTGCCTGCCCATGTCGACCGGCTGAGCGTAGGAGGACAGACGCCCACCGACGGCAATGACGCTCTCGTGGCGATCGCACGGCCGAGGTCCGGGTCCCGCGGCGGCTTCGACTGCCAGGTGCTCGACCCGGACGGACGGGTCCTGCTGCGGCTGGACGGCTACCGCACGGTGCCGATGCCCGGTGCGTTGGCCGAGGACGTCCGTGCCCCACTCCGTGCTGTGCTGACGTGACAGCGAGGTCCCGACGATGAAGGAGATCAACCGACTCGGCATCGTCAACCGCGGTGAGCCGGCCCTGCGTCTGCTCACGGCTGTGGCAGACCTGAACCGGGCCGGGAACAGTCACAGCGGGACCGCCCATCGGATCACGACCGTGGCGTTCTACACCGAGCCCGACTCCGACTCGTGGTTCGTGCAGGAGGCCGACGAAGCGGTCCTCCTCGGTCCGGCGAGCTACCTGGACCCCCACGACGGGCACCGCAAGTCGACCTATCTCGACGAGCCGGCCGTCGTGGCCGCCCTGGTGGAGAGCTCGTGTGACGCCGTGTGGGTCGGGTGGGGCTTCGTGTCCGAGAGAGCCTCGTTCGCGCAGCGGTGCGAAGAAGCGGGCATCACCTTCGTGGGTCCGGACAGCACCACCATCCGAGCGCTCGGCGACAAGATCACCGCGAAGCGGCTGGCGGAGCGCGCGAACGTCCCGGTTCTCCCCTGGGGAGGTGGCTCGGTCGACTCCATCGAGGAGGCACTTGCTCAGGCCGAGCTGCTCGGGTACCCCGTCGTCCTCAAGGCGACGGCTGGTGGCGGCGGGCGAGGCATCCGCGTCGTCAGGAGCCCGGACGAGCTGGGGGCTGCCCTTGGTTCGGCGCGTAGCGAGGCCGAGCTGGCGTTCGGCGACCCGACGGTCTTCCTCGAGCACTTCGTCGAGGCAGCCCGCCATGTCGAGGTGCAGATCCTCGCGGACTCCTACGGAACGAGCTGGGCAGTCGGCGTGCGCGACTGCAGCATCCAGAGGCGCAACCAGAAGGTGATCGAGGAGTCCGCGTCCACCGCTCTGGCCCCCGGCACCGAGGCCGCGATCAGGTCGGCTGCAGTCCGCCTGTCCGGCGTGGCGGGCTACCGGAGCGCCGGCACCGTGGAGTTCCTGGTCGACCCGGCAACGCAGGCGTTCTACTTCATGGAGGTCAACGCCCGCCTCCAGGTCGAGCACCCCGTCACCGAGGCGACCACCGGTCTCGACCTGGTCATGCTGCAGCTGAGGATGGCACAGGGCTATCGGTTGGAGGGCGACCCTCCGACGCCTCGTGGCCACGCGATCGAGGCGCGCTTGTGCGCGGAGGATCCCGAGCAGGGCTTCGTGCCCTCGCCCGGTCGGATCGCGATGCTCCGCCTTCCGACGGGAAGCGGGGTACGCATCGACTCGGGCGTGCGCGAGTGCGATCAGATCTCCGACCAGTTCGACTCGATGATCGCCAAGATCGTCGCCTGGGGACAGGACCGTGACGAGGCGCTGGCCCGCTTGCGGCGAGCCCTGGCCCAGAGCACGGTCGTCGTCGAGGGCGGCACGACGAATCGGTCCTTCCTGCTCGGGTTGCTGGAGCGGCCGGAGATGGCGGCGGGCGACTACGACAACCGGTGGCTGGACCGGATCACCACGTCAGGGGAGCACGTCCCTGCGCCACAGCCGCTGGCCCTGCTCGCTGCCGCGGTCGAGGCGTACGCCGCCGACCACGCGGCGTCCGAGGCGGCGTTCCACGCCGGCGCCCGGCGGGGTCGGCCCGAGACCCCGGAGACCATCGGAGCTCGGATCCGGCTGCGCTATGCCGGAGCGACCAATGAGCTGTGGGTCTACCGCACGTCTCCCGGGACCTTCCGGGTGCGTTCGGGGCGGGTCAACGCCGACCTCGAGGTCGACTTCGTCAATGCCTACGAAAGACGGGTGCGATGCGCGGGCCACCGCTATCGGGTGGTGGCGGTGACGCAGGGTGCGATGTTCCGGGTCGTCGTGGACGGCACCACCCATCGGGTCACCAGGGACGACGGAGGCGTGGTGCGAGCCGGGTGGCCGGCATTCGTGGTCTCGGTCCTGGCGCAGGTCGGTGACCGGCTCGCCGAGGGCGACCCGGTCGCCGTGCTGGAGAGCATGAAGATGGAGTCCACGGTCACCGCGCCCTACGCAGGTGAGGTCACCGCGGTCGAGGTGATGCCGAACGCCCAGGTCAGCACCGGCGCACCGCTGCTGCGCATCCGGGAGCCCGAGCCGACCGGGGACGCCCTCAGGACCACGACGCTCGACCTCACCGGGCTGGAGGCCAGGCCCACCTCCGGGACACCACCCTGCGAACGGGTCTTCGGCTCGCTGCGCCACTACCTGCTCGGGTACGACCTCGATCCGGCCATGCTGCGCCGACTCCTCGTCGAGCAGCGCCGCCTCGGCGAGGTCAGTCCGCCCGCGGACGCGGGACTACTCCGGTGTGAGGACGGGTTGCTCGACCTCTTCACGGAGGTGTGTGCGCTCTACCGCCCACGCACCCAGACCCAGCCGGACGACGCGCTCACCTCGGCCAGCACTCAGGAGTACCTGCTGGCCTACCTCCAGTGGCTGGACGCCGACCGCGCCGGGCTGCCGGACGCCTATCGCGAGCGGCTGGTTTCGGCGCTGGCGCGGTACGGAGTCGTCGGCCTGGAGCGCACGCCGAAGCTGGAGGCGGCGGTGGTCTGGATGTTCCGGTCCTTCAGCCGGGTGGGCGAGCTGGTACCCGTCGTCATGTCGATCCTCGAGCGGCGGCTCCGGGCCAGGAAGGACCTGGCACCCGTCGCCACCGAGGAGATGCGGACCCGCTTCGACCGGTTGGCGGCGGCCTCGCAGGCTCGCCACCAGTCCATCGCCGAGCTGGCGCACGACGTGGTCTTCCGCTATTTCGACGAGCCCGTGCTCGAGGCCATGGTGGAGGCCGAGGACCAGGCGACCGAACGAGCGCTCCTCACCGTCGAGGCCGATCCGGTGGGTCCCGCCGGTGCGGAGGCGGTCGAGCGGTTGGTGGACTCTCCCCACCCACAGCGCGGGGCGCTGCTCCGACACTGGTTGGCCACCGAAGACCCGGACTTCCAACGGGTGCTGCTGGAGGTCTACGCGCGGCGTTACTACCGCATCCGCGAGCTCCGCAACGTCGCCTTCGACGAGTACGGCGGCCAGCTTCTGTGTGCCGCCGACTACGACTGGGAGAACAAGCACATCCACCTCGTCGTCGGATACGCCGAGCTGTCCCGATTGCCGGAAACGGCCAGAGCCGTCGCCGAGCACCTGCGCGGCGTGTCCGAGGACCGACAGGTCACCGTCGACCTCGCCACGTGGCGGCACGGCCCCCACACCGGGACGGAGGAGACCGCCCCGGAGGTGGAGCGGCTGCTGGCCCGGTGCGACTTCGGCCGAGTGCCGTGGCGGGTGGACGTGACGGTGACCACCACCGACGGTGACGAAGCCGAGCACGTCCGGACGCTGCACCTGAGCTACCGGCCGAAGGCGGGCGGTGGTCTGCAGGAGGACCCGCTCTACCGCAACCTGCATCCGATGCTGGCCAAACGGCTCGACCTGTGGAGGCTCGCCAACTTCCGGCTGGAGCGCCTGACCTCGGCCGAGGACGTCTACCTCTTCCAAGGGGTGGCTCATGACAACCCGAAGGACGTCCGGCTGTTCGCCCTCGCCGAGATCCGTGACCTGACGGCGGTCGTGGATGCCGACGGGCTCTCGCTCCTATCCCTGGCTCAGTCGGATGGGCGTCCAGTGTCTGGCCGCGATGCGTACGGCCCTGGCCACCTTCCCCGCCCGCGCGCGCCCCACGTCGAACCGGATCGTGCTGTACGTCCGCCCGGTGTGGGACGTGCCCCGAGACTCCTGGCCCGACCTCGCGCGTACCTTCGCACCGCTGGCCGTGGGCGTCGGGCTGCAGAAGGTCTGCTCCGGGTCCGGCTCGCCGAGCCGAACGGGTCAGTGACGCGACGCGGTCCTGGACGTGCAGGGCGTGGGTGAGCAAGGCGTGACCGTGCTCGAGCGACAGTCCCGTAACGAGCCCATCCGACCCCTCACGCCGTACCGACAGAAGGTGCTCAAGGCGCAGCGGTTCGGAGTGCCGTACCCGTACGAGATCCTGCGGATGCTGACGGCCCGACCGGGTGCCTCTGCCGACTTCCCACCCGGCACGTTCGTGGAGCACGACCTCGACGCCGAGGGCCACCTCGAGCCGGTCACCAGGGAGCCGGGGCACAACACGGCGAACGTCGTCGTCGGGGTCCTTACCAACCGCACGGCGAAGGTCCCCGAGGGGATGAGCCGGGTCGCCATCCTGAGCGATCCCACCCGTGGGCTGGGCAACCTCGCGGAGCCGGAGTGCCGTCGGATCATGGCGGCGCTCCACCTGGCGGAGCAGATGCGGGTGCCGGTCGAGTGGTTCACGGTGTCCTCGGGCGCGTTGATCGCCATGGAGAGCGGGACCGAGAACATGGACTGGATCGCAGCGGTCCTCCGGGACCTCATCGAGTTCACCCAGCGGGGCGGCGAGGTCAACATCGTGGTGACCGGCATCAACGTGGGCGGACAGCCGTATTGGAACGCCGAAGCGACGATGCTCATGCACACCCGAGGCATCCTCGTGATGATGCCGACCAGCGCCATGGTCCTGACCGGCAAACAGGCACTGGACTTCTCGGGAGGCGTCTCGGCCGAGGACAACTTCGGGATCGGCGGCTATGACCGGGTGATGGGCCCGAACGGTCAGGCGCAGTACTGGGCCGCGAACCTCGAGGACGCGTGCCGCATCCTGTTCCGTCACTACGACCACACGTTCGTCGTCCCGGGTGAGCGCTTCCCACGACGAGCTGCCACTCGCGACCCGGTGACGCGGGACGTGCGCAGCTCACTGCACGCGGAGGTGAAGGGCACCGATCAGCACGCGGTCGGCGACGTCTTCTCAGCTGAGCTAACCCCGAGCGCAAGAAGCCGTTCGACATCCGCTCCGTGCTCGGTGCGGTCGTCGACGCCGACAGCCAGCCACTCGAGCGGTGGACGGCCTGGAGGGGCGCCGAGACCACGGTGGTCTGGGACGCCCACATCGGTGGGATGCCCGTGTGCCTGCTCGGCCTGGAGTCGCGGACCCTCGCCAGGCGCGGATACGTGCCCGCGGACGGGCCGGCGACGTGGACCTCGGGAACCTTGTTCCCGCAGTCCGCGCGCAAAGCGGCTCGTGCCATCAACGCCTCCAGTGGGAACCGGCCGCTGGTCGTGCTGGCGAACCTGTCCGGGTTCGACGGTTCTCCGGAGTCCATGCGCCACTGGCAGCTGGAGTACGGCGCCGAGATCGGGCGCGCGGTCACGAACTTCCGCGGACCGATCGTGTTCGTGGTGGTCTCCCGCTATCACGGCGGCGCTTTCGTGGTCTTCTCCAAGCAGCTGAACCCGATGATGGAGATCGCGGCAGTGGAGGGTTCCTACGCGTCCGTGATCGGCGGCGCCCCCGCCGCTGCGACGGTCTTCGCGCGGGAAGTGCAGTCGCGGACCGACAGCGACCCCCGTGTGACCGAACTCCGTACCCGGATCGCCACCGCGGACGCCGACGAGGCAGGGACCCTACGTGCGGCGCTGGCCCAGACGACCGACCTGGTGAGGTCGGAGAAGCTGGGCGAGGTGGCGGACGAGTTCGACGCGATCCACACCATTCAACGGGCCCGCCGGGTCGGGTCGGTCGATGTGATCATCCCGGCCGCCGAGCTCAGGCCGTACGTCATCGGAGCGGTCGAACGCGGGCTCGCCCGCACGGACGGCTGACGAGCGTCGCCCGACTCACTCGGCCAGCGGATGATCCGTCCAGCTGTGCACTGGCAGGGCCGCCTCCAGGTCTGCGGACCCCGCAAGCGGCCGGGGCGCCGGGAACGGCACGTCGGCGGCCACCGTGACCAGGAAGGAACCGGCGCGGCGCCACCATCCCGGCAGCACGCTCCCCGCGTCCACGCGGAGGTCGAGCCTGGACCAGCCGGTCGATCCGTCCGGCTCGCCGATGACGACGCTCGATGCTGCGGGTGTCGCGGCGCAGGCCGGTCTGCAGTACCTTCAGCGCGCTCTCCTTCGCCGACCAGATCACATTGGACGCGACATCGCGCTCAGCTGCGGTCTGGGCTGCGACGTACTCCTGCTCGGCGGCCGTGAGGAAGTCGGCCATGAATCGTGGCGACCGCGGCTCGACGATCTCGAGGTCACAGCCCACTCTGCCCACAGACTCTCCGACGAGACAGACCGCCCAGCCGGCTCGGTCGCTGAGCGACACGTCCAGGCCTGTCTCCACCCCGTCGACGAGCACAGTCGGCACGCCACCGGGCCGGTTGGTGACCCCGATGCGAGCCAGCGATAGGGGATCATCCGGCAGCCCGACGACGGCGGCGACGGCCGCCTTGCAGACCCAACGCCGCAGCAGGTACTCGGTGCGGCGCTTCGTGAAGGGCATCCCGGACGCCCGGGTCGCCTCGTCGGACGTCAACCAGGCGCCGCCGCTCGGGAGGTCGTGCTCTCCTCCTGCCAGCCACGTGGCCGTGCCAGCCGGGGCCTCTTGCACCATGCTTCACGGTAGGACCCGGAGCCTTCGCGGAGCCAACAGCGTGCCGAGCTGCGGGAGTAGATGAGCGCCCGCAGCGCGGCTCCGACCCGGTCGACGAGGCCCACGGGCTCGAGGTCGGGGGCGAGACCTAACGGCCGCGTCCAACGCCAGCACGCTGCGCTGCTCAGCGTCGCTCTGTCTGATGGGTCACACCCCCTCGGTCCGCCGTTGGGCTCGGGGGTGTGGGGCAGCGCTACGGTGGATGTGCCCGGTCCGACGACCACTTCGAGGATGACCATCATGGCGCCCATGGCTCCCCACAAGGTCGTGCTGCACGGTCACGAGCTCTCCTACGTCGACAGCGGCTCGGGCCCGGCGGTGCTGTTCATCCACGGGATCCTCGGGTCGCAGCGGCAGTGGGCGCACCTGGTCGACAAGATGGACGACGATCACCGGGTGCTCGTGCCCGACCTCTTCGGCCACGGTGAATCGGCGAAGCCGCTGGGGGACTACTCGCTCAGCGCGCACGCCGCGGCCATGCGCGACCTCCTCGATCACCTCGGGATCGAGCGGGTCACGCTCGTTGGGCACTCGCTCGGGGGTGGCATCGCGATGCAGTTCTTCTACCTGTTCCCCGATCGGGTAGATCGCCTCGTCCTGGTCGCCAGTGGCGGGCTGGGACGTGAGGTGAACCTGATCCTGCGCTCCGCGACCCTTCCCGGGGCCGAACAGGTGCTCAGTGTGCTCGCCTCTCCGCCCGTCCTCTCACGGGTCGAGTCACTCGGTCGTGGCGCGTCGAAGGTCGGTTGGCGACCCGGCCACGACATCGGCGCGATCTGGCGGGGTTTCAGCTCGCTCGCGGATCGGGAGAGTCGACGCGCCTTCCTCGCGACCACCCGTGCCGTCATCGACATCGGGGGTCAGAGCATCAGCGCCCACGACCATCTGGAGGGAGTGCTACCGATCCCGACCCTGATCGTGTGGGGCTCGAAGGATCGGATGATCCCGGCCTGGCATGCGCTCAGCGCGCAGCGCGCTGTCCCCGACTGCCGCGTGGAGCTGTTCGAGGGCGCGGGTCATTTCCCGCACCTCGATGATCCAGACCGCTTCGCGCGCGTGCTCCGGGGGTTCATCGCTGCCGGTGACGCGACGGAGGAGCTGCCGACTGCATCCGAGGGCTGACCGCTGCGAGGCGGCCGGTCAGTCGGCCGCGGCATCCGCCCTGGCGCTGAGTGCCCGATCCCTGATCTCGGCGATCTGTTCAGGGGTGAAGACTCCGTTGACCCCGGAGATGGCGGCGAGCTTCATGCCGTGCTTGAGGCCGAGACGGTAGATCTCCTTGACCCTCTCCCACTCGATGTTGCGTCCGACGGTGAAGGTCTCGTAGCGCCCCTCCAGGGCGAGGACCACGGTCTCGGCCATGCAGGCGTAGACCACGTTGGGCGGCAGCCCGATGCTCTTCATCTTCACGTCGCCGGGGATCTCGATCTCCCCGGACTCCACGACGAGGACGTCCGGGCGCTTGGCGACGTCCTCGGCCGACAGGTCGAGCGGCCGGGCGACGTCGGTGATCACGCATCCCGGCTTGACGGCCAGGATGTCGAGCACCCGCTTGCCCGCACCCGACGTGGCAGTGACGATCACGTCCATGTCGGCGAGGTGCTCGTCGGGGGTGGCCGCCACGTGCACCGTCGCCCGCGGGTGGTCGCGCTCGATCTCGCGCTTGAGGGTCAGCAGCTTCGCGGTCTCGGGCGAGACCAGCCAGATCTCGTCGCTGGCGAGCGCGAGCAACCGCGAGCACACCGACCCGATGGCGCCGGTGGCGCCGATCACCATCGCCTTGCCCCGGATCTTCCCCTGGTCATCGATCTCGGCGAGCCCGAGCTGGCGGACGCCCTCATGGGCCGCCCACAGCGCTCCCGAGGCGCTGTAGCTGTTGCCGGTCGTGACGGGCAGCGATGCCTTCTTCGCCACTGTGATGCCGGCATCGCCCACGACCTTGGTGAAGGCGCCGAGGCCCATCACCTGGGCCCCGAGCTTGCGGGCCATCTCCGCGGCCTGCAGCAGCCGGGCGTAGGTGAACTCCGGGCTGTGGGACATCAGCTCCTTCGGGGTGCCGCCGACACTGATCAGCCAGCCCTCGGCCTCGGCCCCCGTCGGGGACCGAATCCCGGTGACGTGGCTGTAGGTGAAGGGAGGCGCGTAGGCCAGCGCCTTCTCGATGGCGTCGTTGACCACCGTCGGCGACATCCGGGTGATCGTGCCCAGCGGCTCGATCTTGGTGAAGAACGTCTGGGACAGCGGATGGATGACGAAGGCGAACCTGCTCTTGCGCCGCCATCCGTTGGGGTGGAGGACCCGCGGCTCGAGACCTGCGTCGACGATCATGTCGAGCAGGTCGTCGTTGGTGAGCCGACCGCCACCGACCAGCGCCAGCATCATCGCCTCGAGCACGGCAGCCGTCACCGTTACGGGGAAGGGCTGCGGGACGCTGTCCAACACCATGTCCACGCCACGGCTGCCTAGCTCGGTCAGTCGTTCGTCGGAGATGGCGGAGCTGATCAGGGTCTTGCCGGCGAGGTCCTCCAGGCCGAAGCCCACGAGCTCGTCGTACGTCGCCACCACGACGTCGGCGTCACGGGAGGCCCTCCGGGCCAGAGCGGTGCTGAGCGTGGAGCCGGGTGCCTGGATCCTCGACTTCACCGCGCCGGGGAGCAGGTGCACCGGCCACAACGCCGTGTTCACGGCCAGCCCGAGCAAGGCGTGGTCGCCCACCTTGGCCGGCAGGTCGAAACGCAGCAGGGGGTCGGCGAACTCGATGTTGTCGGTGAACTCCCGGAGCAGCCGCGTGGTCCGGGCGTGGTTGAGACCCCCGAGCACCACCGTGCGCGCGTTGGACAGATAGCCGGGCAGCTCGGTCTGCAGGTGCCGGATGGCCCACTCCTGCAGCACGTCCCCCAAGGCGTGGCCGTCGGTGACCGGCGCCTCCACCGTCGCACGCTTGATCGAGTCGATGGCGTCGAGCTCACCGTCGTACAACCCCACCGCGCGGGCCTCGCGCACCCCGGTGACCGCGATCGCATCGGCCCGCGGGCCCCAGGAGCTCACCAGGCTGCGGGCGGTCTCGACGTCACCGGACGTCCCGACGCGCAGCAGCCGGAAGGTGCGGTCCAGGAACGTGACGACCGTGTCGTGGTCACGGTCGGGGCCGGTGAGGCTGACGTTGACGACGGTGAGGTCGGGGGGCTTCGGGCGCTTCGCCATCTCAGACCATCGCCTTCGATCCGATCTCGGCGTGGCGGCGCATGAAGTCGACCAGGCGGCCGGCGTACTCGTCGAACGAGGGGCACTGCACCCCCGTGCCCTCCAGGTCGGTCGTCGTGTTGCTCGTCGAGTACGTCGTCGGCGACGCGAAGTAATCCACGGCCTCAGCGGGCAGGCCGAGCAGTCGCTCCATGCCGGGCACCCGGTCGATCAACGTGTGTGTGGGGCCGAGGGGGAGCGGCACCCACACCACCCGCTTGCCGAGCCGAGCCGAGAAGGCGTCGACCACCTGGCGGGCGGTCGGCGGCTGGGGATCGGTCAGGGCGTAGGTCCGGCCCACCGAGACGTCCAGGACCGACAGCGCGTCCATCGCGTCGACCACGAAGTCCCGAGGTACCAGGCAGACCCGGACGATGTCGGGATCGCCGACCCTCGGGACGATCACGACCGGGCCCGGCTGCCGCTTGAGGAACCCCGCGATGAAGTAGGGGCCGTCGAACTTGAGCGTCTCGCCGGTCGCCGAGTCCCCGACGACGATCCCGGGCCGATAGATCGTGGCCGGTAGCCCACCCTCCATCGCCTTGCGGACCAGCTGCTCGGCCTCGTACTTGGTCGACTCGTAGTGGTTGCGGAAGGGCTGGCCCTCGGCGAGCACGTCCTCGCCGAACTCCCCGACGTACCGGCCGCTGACGTAGCAGGTGCTGACGTACTGCAAGCGCATCAGTGCCGGCAGGGCTCGACAGAGGTCGAGGACGCGGTCCGTCCCGTCGACGTTCACCCGGCGGGCGATCGCGGGTGGCACGGCGAGGTCGTAGACCGCGGCCAGGTGCCACACCTCGGTGACCGTCTCGAGGGCAGCACGGGCGGCAGCACCAAGGCCGAGGTCGGGCGCGGTGATGTCACCAGTGACCAGCTCGACCCGTTCGATGACCTGCGGATGCTCCCGCTCCAGCTCGGCGATCCGATCCCGAGCAGTCGCGAGGTGTTGAGGCTGCACCAGACACACGGCGTTGGAGCCGGGGCGGCGAGCCAGCAACCTCGGCAACAGAGCCGAGCCAAGGAATCCCGGGAAGCCTGTGAGCAGCAGCGTCTCCATCGTGTCCGTACTCCATCACTGGCGGTGGCGCCGAGGTCTGAGGGCCAGACGCGGTTCCACCTGCATCGACACCTCGACCGTAGGCCTCCGCCGACCCGAATGCGACGGGCGTAAGTCCCTAAGGCACGACTGCGGCAGAGCAGCATCAAGCGTCAGTCGGCGTGGTTCTGCCTTGATCGGTGGTTGTCGCCAACATCGCGTCTGCTTCCAGAGATCTCAGGTTCAGATCCCCTACATCTGACCTCAGATGTCGTGGTTCTGACGGATAACCGGTGTGCCCGTGGCGCCAACCGGAAGGCGTGCCGACCGTCGAACGTCTCGAAAACGGTCCCGTGGAAGATGGCCACTGATCCCGGCTCGCCATTTGTTGTCGCCGGTTTCGTGTGGCCCGGCGGGTGGTTCTCCCGGATGGCCCTTCGTCGTCGAGAGCGCGCTCGGTGCTGTCCTGTGCGAGCGCTTCGTGGGCCAGGTCGATGTCGGGGTGGTCTCCCGTATCGACGGTGACGGCGAGCTCGGCCCGTTGAACGACGAGCTCGACGACGCGTCCGGAAGGTCGATTTAGGGCACCTGGATGAACCACTCTGTGCCAAGAAGGCGACGGGCCAACGGTCGGGGCAGGGCGAGGAGAACAGTGATGGTGCGCACCCCTCCCCTGGTCTGTGAGGCATGCGCGGCAAGTGCCGCGCGCTTCTGCGGGAAGTGGTCTCGAACATCAATGACCAGCGACAGGTCGGCGCGGGCCGCGTAGATGTCGTCACCCGGCAAGGTGATGCCGGGCAGAAGTCGCGCGATCGGACGAAGTGCGCGCACAACTCGTAAGGGCCACGTGCGGTCCAGTGTGGCCTCCAGGAGTCGCGGCCGTGAAGCCGCGCGAGCTTGCGCAGCACGCGCGACTCGATGGACGTGGAGGTGATCGGGGTGCCCGTAGCCGCCATTGGCGTCGTAGCCGGTGAGAACGTCAGCGTTCTCGTGGTCGAGGATGTCGGCCACGGCTTGCGCGGCTTCTTCGACCGGTATGTCGACGAAGCGGCCAGTGGACGTCGTGGGAGCGTCCACCATCCCCGAGTCGGCATACCCCATCCATACCACCTGTGCGACCCCGAGTTCGCGGGCAGATGCCGCGGCCTCCGCTGCCCGGATCCGCCCGAGCGGCCCCGCGGTGGCGGTCTGGGTCATTGAGCCGAGGCCGGCCTCGCCGCAGGTGGCAAAGACCAGGACTACGCGGTCGCCTGCCGCGCAGCGCTGGGCGAGCCAACCGCCGGTCAGCAGCGCCTCGTCGTCGGGGTGCGCATGGAGCGCAACAACGGTCGCCATGCTGACCTCTCAGGCGTCGAGCAACGAGGGGACGTCTGGCACAGCTGGGTCGATGGCGCTGTGGACTCGCGCCCCGGCCCTCGCCTGCGCTTTTCGGTACAAGGCATCGGTGTGGCCAAGTACGTCGTCCCAGTCGAAAGCGGGCGCTACCAGGTTGTTGTGCGTCGAGATTCTTTCGCGCAACTCAACGTTGAGGACCAGGTCTGCCAGGGCCCCGACCATTTCTGCATCATTCGCGACCAGGATCCCGTCGACTCGGTCGCGGATGAACTCGGTCGCGCCGCTCCGCCGGTACGCCACGATAGGAAGCCCCGCGCACCGCGCCTCGAGGGCCGCAATCCCGAAGGATTCCTTGGGGGTGGGTGCCACATAGATGGACGCCGACAAGAGCTCACTGAGCACCTCACGGCGGGGCACGCGACCGGTGATCCGCACGCACGAGCTGAGACCGTGGCGTGCCACGTACCGCTCCATTCGCCGACGCATCGGGCCGTCGCCGACGACGAGCAGCCGGAGATCGTGACTCGGCGCCAACGCTCGTACCTGCTCGAAGAGCCTCAGCAACTGTACGGGCCGCTTGCGCGGCATCAACCGCATCACGCTCACCACCGTGAGCGGACCGGCCGTGGCCTTCGGGCCGGCTTCCGCGCTGGCGGGGCACCGCGGAGCGCGTGGGCGTCGCCATGCCGCAACATCGACGGCGTTGGGCAGGATGTCCACCTCAACTCCTCCGAGCGAGCGGCGGAAGACCTGTGCCGCCGCGTCACTGACAGCGGACCAGGCGACGGGCCAGCGGCGCAGACCAGCGGCCGCCGCCAGCCGCACGACCCCCTCGGCCCCTGCCCACATGGAGTGAACGGTGATCAGTGTCGGGACGCCAGCTGCTATGGCCGCGCGGGCGACACTGATGCCGTAGGGACACAGCATCGCGAGATGCACGTGTACCAGATCGTAGTCGCCGACGACGCGACGTGCCTGGCTGACTGGAAGGCGGCGCACCCAGTCCGGATCATCGGTCACACCACGCACCGGAGTGAGCACGTCCGCGTCCAGGGCCAGCGCCCGCTGGTGCCGGACGAGGTCGTCGACGTGGGTCTCGATACCGCCCAGTCGAGGTAAGAAGACGTCGGTGACGTGCGCGATGCGGCGGATTTCACCGCTGCCCCAGTCCGGGGACGGAGTCCGTCGGCGAGCCCGTCGCTGGGTGATCAGCCATAACCCGAGCACACCGCCTCCGACCGGGATCTCGAGGAGGAAGACGAACCCCCGGTACAAGACCGCGGCGGCGGCCACGCCGGTCGGGTCGCCGCCGAAGGCGAGCAGTAACCCGACCAGGCCGAGGTCCGCGACTCCTACGCCACCTGGTGTGATCGGAAGGATGGTGAGCATGCGCTCGACGGCAAACGCGGCGAGCACCTCGGCCCAGGTGTTGCCTCCCTGCGTCATGTGCAGGCACAGCCACAGCAGCAGCCCCTGAAGCGCGAGGTAGCCCCCGATTCCCAGCGACAACCGCAGCCAGCCGTCGGCGACAAGGTGGGCACACTGACGGCGGATCTCAAGCAGTGCCCCAGCAACGTCGAGGTCTGGGCGGCCGACGGCCCGCAGGCCGGGCCGAAGCACCTTCTCGACGGCATGGCCGAGCACGGCGGCGCAGCGTGGATTGATCAGGAGCGCAGTGGCCAGAGCAGCTAGGCAGACAAAGGCGATGGCGCCGACCAAGGAAACCAGCCGCAGAGGTGCGATGACCGTTTCGCCGGCGTTGGCCAGCATGATCACCGCGACAACGGGAAGCAGCAGCTTGGCCGCGATATCCCATAGGTTGCTGATGAAAGTGAAGCCGGTGAAGGTGCGAGCATCAACACCCCAGGTGCTCATCATGCGCCGGTTGAGCTCGACCCCAGCCGCACCGCCCAATGGCACCACGTTCGCCACCGCACTCCCCGTGATGTTCAGAGTCAGTGCGCGACGGCGACTCAGACTCGGCGCTGCCGCAGTCAGAACGAAAGAATGGACCAAGAGACCCAGAATCCACACCACGACAAGCGCGATCAAAGCCGGCCAATGCAGGGAACTCAACACCGGTAAGACCCCTCGCCACGAGATGTCGACCGTGATCGGGATCGCGACGCCGACCACGGCCACGGCGGTGGTCCACGAAAGAGCGAACCGCAGCAGAGACCACCCGCTCGTGGGCCAGCGTCGGCGCGCACGGCTCCTAGAGGAACCGCCGCGGCTGCGCCATGGCCGCCGCGGCAGCGCGCCTCTCACCGGAACTCGACCCGCGCTGGACATTCGGCCCACGCCGATCCTTCGGGGGAGTCAGTGAACATCGTGGCAAGGGCGCACGTCCAGATCCCGATGACGCACCGCATGTCTATACCGTAAGCAACGCAGGATGAAGCAAACCTGACCATCAAAGCCGCCACGGATGCCCAGCAAGGATGCGGCAGAATGGCTGGGTTGAGCGTGGGTCAGCGACCATGGGTGGGTGAGGGACGACGGGAGAAGTGCGGCGCGTTCCGTGGCCCGCCTGGGCGCATCCGGCGATCGTGATCGTGTTCATCACCGGCTGCTTCCACGTGTATCGCGGCGCACCGGTTGACGGTGTGATCTTTCTCGCCGTGGCGGCGTGGCTGGTCCTCGCCGAGACACGTGCCCCTGCGCCGATGGTCCAAGCGCTCCGGGTGAACGGGTCGCGACGGCAGGTGGTGCTGACGGTGCTGCCGGTCACCACCGTGCTGGCGGTCGCGCCGCGCTACGGCGACGTGGACGTCTTGGTCGTGGGGGGCATCGGGCTCTCAGCGGTCGTGGTCGCGGCGACGCGCGGCGATGTCGTGCCGCCGCCGCGGCGTGGCCAGGCATGGCCCTACGCGGCAGTCGGGCTGGCCGCTGCGCTCAACGAACTCACCGCCTACCTACTCCAGACATCGCCTGCGGCGAACTGGCGGCACCCGGCGTTCAGCGACATCATGAACCCCGCCTTCGGATGGTCACCGACCAGAGGTGTCCTGGTACTGCTGTGGTTGGCGGGCGGCGCGTGGCTGCTGCGGGCGATGCCGCAACGGGCACGAGCCCCGGTCGAGGTCCGCGAACCGGGCCCAGAGGAGAGCACTCCGTGACTTCCCGAGTGATCACGATGGGCCTCTTCCTGGCCTGCGGCCTCGCGCTGATAGCGCTCCAGGTCGCCGCACGGCTGCCTGGTGGTTGGGTCTGCGATCTCCAGACGCTGTTCGGCCGACTGATGGCACGGAGGGCTACCCGCGTGGCCGTCGCCCTGGCATGGGCGTGGCTCGGATGGCACTTCCTGGTGACCAGACCCCACTGACCCGCCGCGTCTCTCCAACGCCGGGCGCCCGGGCTTCCGCGGAAACCCTTCCGGTCCATCAGTGACTGCGCTCTTTCAAGTCGCCTCTTACCGGTTGGCGGACGCGCACGAATGTGACTCTCATGGCTCCCTTCTGTGTCACGACACCTTCGGGAGGGCGGGTTTAGGTTGCAGTGACCCCCTCAGGCGGACACCTCGGGTCGTGTCGTGTGCAGTGTCTCGTAGTCGGTAGGGCTGAGGTTTCCGAGTCGGGAGTGCCGGTCTCGGGGGTTGTAGAAGCCGGGCGAGTTGGCCACCGAGCTAGTGCAGAACGCGAGTCTGGTGGCGTCGGGGTAGTGACCGGGGCGACCTGACGGTCGAGCGTTGAGCAGCCGTCTCTGGATTCGCGTCATTTTGGCGTGACGGGGTACGGAGAGGCTCAGGGTCGAAGACCCAGAGGAAGTGTGTGGTGCAGTAGTGGCCCCCATGGCGCCCATCCCCGAGACAGTCCTGGCAATCGACAATCTCGATCCCACAGACGAGGTAGATCTGGTGGCCGAGCTCTGCCTGTTGGCCGATCGCGCGCAAGACATCGTCCCTGACCTGGTCGGCGTGAGCCTCGCACGTCTTGCCTACGGGCTCACCTTCACCGTGGTTGCGACCGCGCCAGAGATCGCTGTCCTCGACGGCATCCAGTACCTCGCTGGGGGACCATGTGTGAACGCCGCCCACACCAATCAACCGGTCAGGTTCGACAACGACGACCCCTTGGACGAGGAGCGCTGGCGGTTCTTCGCCCAGGCAACCGCGGCGCACACCGTGCGCACCACGCTCACCCTTCCCCTGATGAACCAGGGACGCGCCCTCGGCACCGTCAACCTCTATGCAGCCTCGCAGCGAGCCTTCCTCGGACACCACGACGAACTTGCCGGGATCTTCGGAGCATGGGCCGCCGGAGCGGTCACCAACGCAGACCTTGCCTTCACTACCCGACGCGAGGCCCAAGCTGCCCCCGACCGAGTCAGGAAGCAGCTCGTCATCGACCTGGCGACCGCCTCACAGCCGCTCAACTCGGCATCGGTGTCGAGGCCGCCGAGGCGCGCATGCAAGACGCAGCCGTACGCGCCGGCGTCAGCCTGTCCCACCTCGCCCAGGAGATCGTCACTTCACACGAGACGCCAGATCGAGACGAGGATTGACCGAGTCCCGACCTTGATCGGCACCTCGGCGTCCGCTCTCGCAGGTGAGTCTCACTGACAGCGCATGACGGTGTGTTCGAGGGTTGCTAGACGACGGGACATCGCCCTGCGTATGGGCTGCCCACACCCGCGGGACGCCCGGCCCCGGGGGCTCTTCAGGAGACGTCAACGCCTGCGGCAGGAGCCTGGGGACGTTGGCGGAGGGTGGGGTCGATCTTGCGCTCGTGGGCCGGCAGGAAGTCGTTGGTCACCGCCCAGAGCACTGCTTGGCTGCGGCTTTTGACGCCGATCTTGCGGTAGGCGGAGCGGACGTGGGTCTTGATGGTGTTGATGGAGACGTAGGCGCGTTCTGCG
The DNA here is from genome assembly GCA_963761085.1 of uncultured Actinomycetota bacterium. Classification (GTDB taxonomy): domain Bacteria; phylum Actinomycetota; class Actinomycetes; order Propionibacteriales; family Nocardioidaceae; genus Nocardioides. The sequence goes on along the minus strand of CAVXFQ010000002.1, from coordinate 728,334 downwards.
ATGTCCTGGTTGCTGAGTCCCCGGGCGATGAGCGCGATGACTTCAGCCTCGCGAGGAGAGAGCCCGGCGGATCGGCCGGGCCAGTCGCCGGCCGCGTCGACGCTGGTCTCGTGGTTCCCGGCCATGATGACGGTCTCACCGTTCATGATCCGTTCGAGAGCCGCAATGATCACAGCGCCGGTGAGCACCTTGGACAAGTAGCCGGACGCGCCCGCTGCGATCGTCTGCTCGATCAGGTCGGGCTTGAGGTTCCAGCTGTGGATCACCACCTTGGCCCCGCTGTCGCGGACGAACTCCTCGAGGTTGATGTCCTCGCCGGTTACCTGGCCGAACGTGTCGTACAGGACCACGTCGACATCGGCGATCACGGCCTTGGACGCGCCGGTCTCGACGACATCGACGCGCTCCTCAGCGAAGAACGACGCAACACCTGCGACGACCACGGCATAGTCATCGACGGTCGCGATTCGAAGGCGCTTCACCGCACTCCCATACCCAGACCGGCCTTGGGCATGCTCATGCGACCCGGACGGCGACCTCGACGCCCACTGCGAAACGGGCTTCGGGTTCTGTTTCGGGAAGAAGCGTGACCAGGCCGTCCAGGTGCGTGATGCGCAAGAGCCTCACGATGCGAGCGGTCGCGCCGGCCACCGAGATGGTGCCGCCACGCGCGTTGACCTCGTTCAGTGCCGCGGCGAGGGTGTCCACGCCAGTGGAGTCCATGAAGGTGACCCGGCTGATGTCTAGGAGGAGGTGGGGTACTTCCAGGAGCGAGATCGCGAAGTCAACGGTGTCAGTCAGCGAGGATCTGACCATGAGATCCACCTCGCCATCGAGTCTCACCACGACGTGGTCGTCAACGAGTTGAACGAACGGGCTGGATGTGGTCATGCTGCGCCTCCGCTGAGAAGCGAAGAAGTCCGGGGACTGGGGGCGGCTTCGCGCCGAAACCCGCTGCAGAAAGCAACGAGGTTGTTCCATCGAGCGTCCCACTGCGAGCAACTGTTGTCGATTTGGAGCAGAGCACAGCCGCACCTCGATGAGCCCCTGTGGGTTGCGGCCCCCGCGCTCGGCAGTGAGCGGACGCCCCGACAGCGGCAGATGAGTGCGCCTCCGGATGGGCCGTGTGGCGTGCGATCCTGTGGAGGTGCCGAGCGCGCTTCCATTTCCATACCTCTTGGTGATCGCCGTCGCACTCGGGTTCTGGGTCTGGTGCGTTGTGGACTTCGCGAGGACTGATCCGCGTGACGTTCGGACCTTCGAGCCTTGGGTCTGGATGATCCTCCTCGTGTTCGGCAGCTTCGCCGGTGGGGTCGCATGGATTATCGGTGGTCGTCCTCGACCAGGTGTGCGCTGACCGCACAACCCTGACCGCACCGCACAGCGGCAGATCCGGATGTTCGGGCCCGGAGGTGAGCCCCCGATATCGGTTGGTGAGGTCCAAGTCCTGGCGGGCTCTGTTGCTGAAGTCTCCCCACGCCCCTTCACGGCCACGGCCATCTGCTGGGGCTGCACCGGAGGGCTGGAGTCGAGCGACGGCGGGGCTGGTCAGTCGCTAGATGTGCCTCGCCTGATACGGCGTGCGTTCATGCGCAACTGCGTGACCCGGGCGACCCCGGCCATGGCAACCACCACACCGCCGCCCACTGCGGCGATCAGGAGGGCCATTCCGAGGGAAATCGTCCCGGACATGCCAAGGAATCGGACCTCGACCTTCGTCGTGTTCTGGAGGATGAAGACGATGAGCAGGATCAGCAGCAGGAGCGCGACGCCCGTGGCCACCCAGACGGCGCTTGCCCGAGTGACTCGCGGGGCGCGGCGCGTCGATGAAGGCCCTGCCTCGGAAGTCGTCGGCCCGGCCAGTCCCTCGTCGCTTCGCGAGGCGTCGGGGTCAGTGGTCATGTCTCAACCTTTCGACCGGGGCGGCATTGGGACCTGGCAGACAGCCAGGATTCCTCGCGCGATAGCGAACCGCCCAACCGACCAGAACCAGCGGGACGGTCCCATCCGGACCGCTCGGGCCGGATGGACCCTCGATCCATCCCCGTGCTGAATCAAAGGTCACTACCTACCAACGTACGCGTCCAAGGCGGCAGCGACGATTCGGTGGCTCGTCCTACTGCTCGGGCCTCAGCAGGGGTCGCCGCCGTACATGAGCCCCGTTGGGGTGATGCGCACACCGACTGGCCCCGTGTTGTCCTTGGGATGCCGGGTCAGGTGTCCGGTAGTGACGTCTCGTGGGGGCGGCCCCAACACGCCGCGACGCGTTGCACATCCTCACCGACACGTCGTGCTCGGCGCGACCGCTGATCGGTGAGAGGGCGCCGGTGACGGAACCGGACATGGGTGCATGGGGTTCGGCCATCCTCTCTGCGAAACAGCCTGCGACATTCGATCGGATGATTGCGAACTGCTCGAGGATGGTGTCGAAGACGCCGAAGCGACAAGGCGCGTTGTTGGGGAGTACGAGCACCTCGATGCTGACGAAGACCATGTTCTGTCGCTCGCACTCGCTGCTGCGCAGGTGTCGCTCGGGCGTCTCGACGACATCACCAAGCGAGGGCCCTACGACCCGCAACGTCGAGCGCTGATCTGACAAGCGCCGTCAACGCCCCGGCACCAATCGACCGCTCGTGCACCGCTGTCCGGGCGTCGCTCAGACAGGCAACCGGATTCGCGGATTCGACACGTCATCGGAATGTCATCGGAAACGATCGGCATTGGATCCATAGAATGATCAGCGTCTGTCGAGGAATCACCTCAACAACCCGAGGTTCCCGAGGGGATCCCAGTTATGACGTAGTCCCGGGGAGGCCCCGATCTTGCCCAGAGGTCGCGGGCTCAAGTCCCGCCCCCGCCACTGGAACTAAGCCCGCTGACCTGCGGAGCACGAACCGGTCAGCGGGTTCTTCGCTTCCGGGAGCGTTCTGCGAACCTGTCGGCGTCCACTTCGCGTCCATCGATGGCGTCGAAGATGGTGCCGAAGACCCTCTCAGCCGTGGCCTGGAAGACACGATCCTGCTCGAGAACGAAGGCGGCCGGCCGTTCGGGGCATGAGCTCACGGTCGCATCGGGTCCGAGTCGCTGCGATGGTGCGCGGCGGACCTCAGGCTCGACCCTGCTCTCTCGACCGTGGCTGTTGCCGGGGTCACCCGGCTGAGGATGCTCCTGCGCATGTGCGACGACCTGTGAAGCTCAGCTGCCCGGAGCCGAGGAACGAGCCGAGGCCCCAGCGGGATGCCAGTGGCGGGCGGGACGCTTCCCGGCCAGGATGTCCGCTGTGGCAGCAAGGGTCCGACTGCTGGGGGACTTCTGTGTCGAAGTCGACGGGAAGACGATCCCTGCCGCCGCCTGGCCGCGACGCCAGGCAGCATCTCTGGTGAAGCTGCTCGCACTCCGTCCCCGTCGCGAGTTGCATCGCGAGCGGGTCCTCGACACGCTGTGGCCGGACCTCAGGGTCGAGGAGGCCGCACCGCGGCTCTACAAGGCGGCGCACTTCTCGCGCAAGGTACTCGGGCGCGACGACGCCGTCGTGCTCCGTGGCGACGTCGTGGCCTTGTTGCCGGGGATCGACGTCGAGGTCGACGCGCTGGTGTACGACGCCGCTGCCGAGTCGGCCCTCGGCGACGGAACAGTTGCTGCTGCGCTGGCCGCCGCCGAGCTCTACACGGGTGATCTGCTCCCGCACGACCTCTACGAGCCGTGGCTCGAGGACCTCCGCGAACGGCTACGGCTTCGGCAGCAGCTGCTGCTTCGCCGGGCCGAGCGTTGGGAGGACCTGCTCGCGCTCGATCCGGCCGACGAGGAGGCCCATGTCGAGGTGATGCGCCACCTGGCGGATGGGGGGAGCTTCCGAGCGGCCCTCGAGCAGTTCGAGCGCCTGGAGCGCTTCCTCGCCCGCGAGCTCGACACGGTGCCCGGGGCGGAAGCGGTGCAGCTGCGGGACCAGATCGTGGCCGAACTGCGGCAGCGCGAGCCACTCACGCCTGCCGAGGAGACACACCTGGAGCAGCGGATCACCTTCTGCCGCACGCCTGATGGTGTCAGCCTGGCCTACGCCGTGACCGGCGCCGGCGCTCGGCTGGTCAAGGCCGCGAACTGGCTGACCCACGTGGACTACGACTGGCACAGCCCGGTGTGGCGACACTGGCTGGTGGACCTGTCGGTCCGACACCAGCTCATCCGCTACGACGAGCGGGGGTGCGGGCTGTCCGACCGAGACGTGCCCGACCACACCTTCGAGGCTTGGATCAGCGACCTGGAGACGGTCGTGGACGCTGCCGGCCTCGACCGCTTCCCCTTGCTCGGGATCTCGCAGGGCGGCCCGGTCGCGATCGCCTACGCCGCCCGGCATCCCGAGCGGGTGAGTCATCTGGTGATCTACGGCTCCTACGCGCAGGGACGCCGGGTCAGGGCGACCTCCGAGGGCGAGTTGCGCCTGCATCAGCTCCACGTGGACCTGGCGCGGAACGGCTGGGGCATCGATGACCCCGCCTTCCGCCAGGTGTTCACCGCCCAGTTCATGCCGGACGGGACCCGCGAGCTCTGGGACGCCTTCAACGAGCTGCAACGGCAGACCACCTCACCCGAGAACGCCGCTCGCGTCCTCGAGGTCACCGGCGGCATCGACGTGACCGGCCTTGCTCCGCTGGTGCAGGCTCCGACCCTCGTGCTCCACGCTCGCGACGATCACCGGCCGCCGTTCGAGCAGGGCCGGCTCCTCGCGTCGTTGATCCCCGACAGCAGGTTCGTGGCGCTCGACAGCAGCAACCACATCCTGCTCGAGGACGAGCCGGCCTGGCCCGTCTTCCTGGCCGAGGTGGAGGCGTTCCTGGCCACGCCGGACCTCCAGGGAGGTGGGTCGACCTGATCCCACAGTCGCACCGTGCGAGCCGGACCAACGCCTGGCCGGCCCGGGACCCGGGTGACGGATGGGTAGGTGTGAGGTGGGTAGGGGCGGGTGGGCGCAGAGGCCTGGGTTCGGGTCAGGGGTCGCCGAGAGCGGGTTGCGGGTCCAGTCGGGCGGAGAGGTGCTCCACCTCGTCGCTCATCGCCGAGCTCACGCGACGCAGCAGCGTCCGGACCCGGTCTCCGTCCCAGTCGTAGCGGCACACCGACTCGGTCACGTCGGCGAGAGCGGCGGACAGCCGGTCGCGGGTCAGCTGGTACCGGGCCAGGCGCGCCTCGGTCGGTGAGCCTTCGCCCGCCAGCACGGCGTCCGACAGCAGCTCGCTGTCGCGGAGGGCGTCGGTGAGACCGTGTGTGGTGATCGGGTCGCGGAAGTACCCCGCGTCGCCGACCAGGGCCCAGCCGGGGCCGAACGGACGCCGGACGTAACCGGGTAGTCCCCGCCAGCCGTGGAGCCGGCCGGCTGCCCCACCGGCTCTTACGGCGTCGGACAGCGCGGCGGGCACTGCGTCGAGCAGTCTCGTGAACGCCCCCTCAGCCCCGTCGCGTCGCAGAGTGCGCATCCGCTCAGGAGTGGTGGAGACGAACACGCAGGTCTGCCCGGCGTTGGTCGGGATCAGGCCGGCCGCGGCACCCTCGCCGTACCCCCAGACGTAGCCGTGGGCAGGCAGGCCGCCGATGTAGCGATAGAGCACCGCGCTCGCCTCCCGGCCGCGACTCAGCAGCGGCGCCCCCGCCTGGCGAGCGACGAGGGAGCCGACGCCGTCGGCGCCGATCGTCAGGCCGGCCCTGACCGGTACGTCGCGACCACCGACGCCCGGCACGCGGACGCCTCGCACGCGGCCGTGGTCGTCGCGCAGCAGGCCGACGACGGGAGTCTCGTGGCGGACCTCGGCGCCGGCTGCTGCTGCCGCCTCGACCACCACCCGGTCCAGCAGGTGGCGCCGCGGGGCGTACAGCGCCTCGACTCCGGGGGTGGCCCGAAGCGAGACGTGGACGTCGGAACCGTCGGCGTAGTGGAAGCCGGTGGTGCGGATCGGAGGGGTCCCGGCCGCCACGAGCTCGGGCAACAGCCCCCAGCGTGAGAGCTGCAGGACGCCGGCGCGCATGAGCGCATGGGTGGACACGGTGTCCGAGCCGATCCGGGACCGCTCGAGGACGACGACCCGCAGGCCGGCGCGCGCCAGGAGCAGGGCGGTCGAGGCGCCGGCCACCCTGCCGCCGACGACGGCCACGTCGTAGTCGGTCATGTCGGCTCCTCACCGGTCAGCGTGCCACGCAGGGCGCCGCGCGGTGGGACGGCGCCGCCGGTCAGGTGCCGCACCACGGCACGTGCGTCATGACGGGCTCCGTCGATGAAGCCGGAGTCGCGACGGTGCTGGAAGCGCTGCCCGACGACGTAGACGCCGGGAGCGTCGGTGACCCCGCAGGTCTGGCGGACCGTGCCGTCCGGGTCGACGATCGGCAGGTCCACCCAGTGATGGTCCGGGCGGAAGCCGGCGGCCAGGACGACGGTTCGGATCCTCTCGGCGTGGAGGTCGAGCCGCGCGGGCGCCGCCGGCACGTTGACGGCTCGGGGTCGCACCGGTGGCAGCACCTCGCGACCCAGTCCGCTGCTGTCGGCGTAGCGGTCGAAGGAGGCGAGGAGGTCACCCAGACGCCGGTCGGCGTCCGCCGTGTCGCCTGAGAGGTTCTCGCCGAACTGGGCGACTTGACCCTCGAGGCCGGTGAGCCTACCTGCGAGCCGGACGCCGCGGTCCTGGAGAGCAGCGAGGTCCACGTCGTTCCCAGCGTGGTCACCCACAGCACGCCCGACCAGCTGCATCGAGGTCTCGCGCCGCGCGGCCTCGGGATCGGGGACCTCGTCGATGGTCCGGGCGAGCCGGCCGGTGGCGGTCAGCCACCAGAAGATGTCCATGCCGCGGTAGCGGCGCGGCACGCGGGTGTGCCGCCCGACGGCCAGCACCACGTCCCGCCCCGAGCGGACGAGCTCGTCGGCGATCTGGACCCCCGACGAAGAGGCTCCGACGACGAGCACGCCGCCGGGCCGCAGACGGGTCGGGTTGCGGTACCGGTCACTGGTCACGACCGCTACGTCGGTCGCCTGGACCGGCGCCGGGACCAGAGGTACGCCGTGCGGGCCGGTGGCGAGGACGACCGACCGGGCACGCCAGATGCCGTGGTCGGTGCTGAGGTCGTAGGTCTCGTTCGGGCCGGCGGCCAGGCGCAGCACCCGGACCCCGCTCACGACCGGGGCGGCGAAGGAGGCGGCGTACTCCTCGAGTCGGCGGACGAACCGCCGGGCCGACATGAACGACTCCGGGTCGTCCGGCGTACGCCACAACGGCAGCCTGGTCAGCCAGCTGGGCGTCAACAGGTGAAGGGAGTCCCACCGAGCGCTCCGCCAGCGTTCGCCGACGCGGCCACGGTCGAGCACCACGTGCTCGCGGCCGGCAGCGGTGAGCAGTCGGCTCACCGCGAGGCCGGCGTGGCCGGCGCCGACGACGACGGTGTCGACGGTCTGCGGGGCGGTCATGACATGTCCTTTCGGGGAGAGGGGTGCTCGCGGCCGGTGGGCCGCGAGCACCACGGGTCTCAGCCGTGGGAGCCGGCGGTCAGCCGGTCACCACCTCGATGGCGACGGGGGTGGGCTGCGTCAGCGCGTCGTAGACGGCCGACCGGCGTCGGGACTGCTCGACGATCGCGCGCAGGGTCGCCTCGTCGGCGTCGCCCTTCACGTGCAGCGTCACCTTGATCTGCGAGTAGCCGTTGCGGACGCTGCCGTCGGACAGCCCGAGGATGCCGAGGAGGTCGATGTCGCCCTCGACGGTCGAGCTGACCTCGGTCAGCTGGACGCCGCGTACGGCCGCGATGTTGGCGATGCCGGCGGTCAGGCAGGCGGCGATGGCGTGGAGCAGGTACTCCACCGGCGTGGGTGCCTCGTCCTGTCCCACGAGCACGGCCGGGTGGTCGGACTCCACGTGGGTGACCACCTTGTGTTCCATCTCCTGCATGGCGCCGTGGAACCCGGCGAAGCTCGACCGGCTGTGGGTGCCGTCGATCCAGGTGTTGGTGGCGCGGAACTGGAACTGGGCGATCTCGGGCTGCCCCTTGACCGCGTCGAGCGTCGCGAACAGGGTCGCGGTGTCGACGCCGTTGGTGCGGGGGTTCTCCGTGGTGATGGTCATGCGCTTTCCCTTCTGGTGGTGACGCCGGACGGTCCGGCGCTTTCCTGGTGGTGGTGGTGCGGTGCACCGCTGGCGGCGGCCACGACCGGGTCGCGCCAGACGACGGCAGTGCCGTCGAGAACCGTGATGCCGGACTCCGTGGTGACCTCGGTCGCCAGGCTCGTGACCGGCTTGTCGGAGCGGACGGCGATGACCGTGGCCTGCGCCGTGAGGACGTCACCGGGGCGTACCGGCGCGAGGAAGCGCCAGCCGACCTCGAGGAAGACGCTGCCGGGACCGGGGAGCTGCTCGGCGACCAACGCGTTCAGCAAGGCCGAGGTCACGCCGCCCTGGACGACGATCCCGCCGAAGCGACTCCTCCCGGCGAGCATCGCGTCGTAGTGAATGGGGTTGCGGTCCCCGCTGATCTCGGTGAAGAGAGCGATGTCCCGCTCGGTGACGGTGCGGCTCCTCCGCGCGACCATCCCGATCTCCGTGGTGTTCATGCCAGAAGCGTCGAGGGCGGTCCTTCCCCGCGCCTTCCCTGCGGTCCCGAGACCCTCACGGGCGCGGAAGGACCAGGGAAAGTCCGGCGCGCATGGTGTCCCTTCCGACGCCGGCGATCCCCGCCGGCGCCACATCGAGAAGGAGCAGCACGTGACCCACATGGGATGGCTCATGACCGCGGCCCGGCTGGCGGAGGCCGAGCGCACGGCCCGGCTCTTCGCCGAGCGGCCCCGGGCACACCACCGGCCGGCACGTCGCCGGTGGCGACGTTCACGTTGAGCGTGATGATCGGCGTCCCGATCGCCGTAGGGCGTGCTGTCGCGACGTTCATCGCGCCCGACAGCACGCCCTCGGCGTCGGTGGCTCCCACGACACAGCGCTGGCGGTCTACGGGCACTCGGGGGATGCCGCGATGAGGGTGTCGATCAGGCTTCTGTGGCTTCGACGCATCCCGGCGGAGCTCTTCTCGGACGCGATGGTTCCGGTGCCCGTGATGACGCGGTCGGGCGCGACCGTCGCGGCGGCGGTGCCCGACCGCTGGGCCTTCGAAGCGGTCGCCCGGCTCCCGGGTCAGCCGACTCGTGTCTGCCGACTCGCCGTGTGCCCCGCTCGGACGATCGTCCTTGCTCACCGTCTGGGGCGTCCGCGCGGCGACGGGACTGGTCCTGCTGGGCGTTGCCTGTCGGAGGTGCGTCGCCGTGGCCGCTGAGCTCCAGCCGCTCGAAGGCGGGTCGGGACTGACCCGAGGAGAAGCTTCCCGAGATCTTCCGCGCCGGCCGGCGGTGCTGCGTTCGCCCGCGGCAGGGGAAGGTCGAGGGAATCCCCGTCCCCCACGCTGTCCGGCATGAGATCCAGAACGCCGTTCCGGCCGCCAGGAAGCCGCAGCGTGCTGACCGTGACAGTGACGGCGAGCGAGTCGCCGCACGACCTGCGTCGGGAAGCGGTCAGGGGCGCCTCCGCGATGCTGCCTCTGCTGATCGGCTACCTGCCGTTCGCGCTCATGATCGGACTCGCGGCACGGAGCAGCAGCGACCCCCTTGCGGCCTGGGCGGGAGCCCTGCTGATCTTCGGTGGGTCCGCCCAACTGTCGGTGATCGAGCTGGTCGGACACGGGTCCGGCGTGACCACCGCAGTCGCGACCGCGCTGCTGGTCAATGTCCGGCTGACGGTGTACAGCACCTCTCTGGTGCCACTGTGGCGCAGCGCTCCGCTGGTCCAGCGCCTCGCCGCAGCCGCGGTCGTGGTCGACCCGACCTGGATGGTGGCCCGGCAACGCGAGCAGCACCCGGGCACAGCCGAGGAGCGCCGGGCCTTCTACGCCGGCGCCGCTGTCGTCCTGGCTCTGGGCTGGTCGGCGACGATCGGAGCCGGGATCACCCTCGGGACTCCGCAGGCCGCGACGTCGTTCCTCGGCATCGCTACGCCGCTGTGCCTGTCGACCATCGTCGCTCCCCACCTGCGCACGGCTGCAGGGCTCCGCTGCGTCTGCGCCGCGGGCTCGGTCGCAGCGCTGACGTCGGCGTGGCCGGCCGGGACCGGGCTGCTCATGGCGATGGCCGTGGGCGCGGCGGCCGGCACCTTCCGGCGGCCGGGGCGGTGACGAGCATGTGGCCGGCCATCGTTCTCGTGGGACTCGGAAGCTACGTCCTCCGCGTCGTTCCTCTCCTGCTCGGCGGACGCCTGCGGCTCTCCCAGCGCGCGGACGCGGCGCTCCGCCACGCCTCCGTCAGCGCGATGACTGCCCTCATGGTGCTGAGTGCACAGCGGATGACCACCTCCGTGACCGACCTCCACACCCTCGCCGTGGTCGTGGCACTGGCGGTCTCCGGAGGTGTCGCTCTCCGCGGGCGGTCGATGTTCCTGGTTGTCGTGTGCGGTGCAGCGACCTACGGGCTGACGCTCGGCGTCCTGCACGTGCTGCTCGGCTGACGCTGCGAATCGGGCCGACACCGGGCCAAGTGGGATACCTGCTCCGGCCGGACGGCAGCGCCACCCCGGGCTCACGGTCGCCGCCGCGGTGGCTGTGTTCGGCATGGTCACCAACCGCATCTGGGCGATTCCCGCCGTCATTGCTGTGGGCGCAGCGGACCTGGCCACCGCCCTGATCGCTGCCTTCGTCGGCCTGGAGGGCTGGCCGGTCGGTCTGGTCCTCTCTGGGCTGGCCATCGTCCTGGCCGCCGTCGCCGGGCCGCGCCGCACCAAGCCGGTCACGTCATGACCGCCGTCACCGACGTCGACGGCCGCACGAGGGTGCACGACGCCCGGGGTCTCTGGCGGGTCCTGCTCGCCGTCGTCGTCCCCATCCCCTGGCTGGCCAAGGGCCTCCAGTACATCGTCCTCGAGCAGTCCGACGCTCACGCCGCCGACCAGATCACCTACGACACGACCCACGACGTCTACCGGTACCTCCAGTGGCTCGACGCGCTGTTCGTCGTCCTCGTGGTCCCCTCCATCCTGGCCATGGTCCTGGTGTCGCGCCGAGGCGCTCCGCGGCTCGCCGCCGCGGCAACCCTGCTCATGGCAGGAGGGGGTCCTCATGGTCCTACGCCTCAACATCGGCAGCGACCAGCTCGCCTGGATCGCCGCCCACCACGACCACAACGCCGCCGTGATCGGCGGGTTCATCGACGACGCAACCGGCGATCCGTGCGCCGGCCTCGGCGCCGTCGGGTTCCTGTTCGCGATCGTGTTCGGCTCCATCGTCATCGCCCTGGCGCTGTGGAGGAGCCGGGCGATCCCCGGCTTGGCCGCTGCGCTGATCGGGCTGGGAGGAGCGACCCACATCTTCCTCGCCGGACTGGGCCACGTCGTCCACGGTGCCGGCCTGGTCGTCCTGGCGATCGGATGCCTGGCCGTCAGCCGGAGGCTCCTCACGATGACCAACGACGAGTTCGATCTCCCCCCTGCCGACCGCTGAAGGTGATCGGCGGCACCTGACCCAGCCGACGAGCTGACGCAGGTCAGGTGGCAGCCGGATCGCCTCCTCCCATCCCGCGTACGTACGTTCGCGACGGAGGCCCGCATACGAGCCCTGCCAGTCGTCCGCCGACCAGTTGACGGCTTCCACGAACGCCTCCGCCTGCCGTGCCGCGGTGTCCATCCCGTGCCGGCCCAAGGATCCTGCGCGGTTCCGGCATCACTGTCGAGCACACACCCAAAACCGGCCGGTCGGGTCCACACACACTGTCAGCCGGCAACCCGGTGTAGCCCCCGCTGGCCCAGGCCCCAGCGGACACCCGACAGTCGCTTGCATGAGGGATTGGTGAGAGTCCGGGGCACCCGGGATCCACTCGCCCGACTGCCGGTCATCATGGACTTCCATGAGGGTTCTGGTGGTCGAGGATGATCCGGCCTTGGCGGTGAGCCTGCTTCGTTCGCTGGTATTCGAGGGTTATGAGGTCTCCCATGCCGCTTCTGGTGAGGATGCCTTCGTTGCACTCTCTGCGAAAGCCTGCGACTGCGTCGTGCTGGATGTCGGTCTGCCGGGAATCTCTGGGTTGGAGCTGACCCGTCGGCTGCGGCGGCAGGGGGACGAGACCCCGATCCTGATGCTGACGGCCCGTCAGCTGACCGGTGACCGGGTCGCCGGTCTCGACGCGGGGGCGGATGACTATCTGGTCAAGCCTTTCGAGCTCGAGGAGCTGCTGGCGCGGATTCGGGCGTTGGGGAGGCGCAGCATGCCGGGAGAGGACCACGGGGTGATGCAGGTGGGTGATCTTCGTCTGGATACTCGCGCTCATCAGGCGTGGCGTGGAGATCGCGAAGTGGTGCTGACTCGGACCGAGTGGCAGCTGTTGGAGTACCTGCTCGACCACGCGGGGCAGGTGTTGACGCGTCGGCAGCTGTGGCAACACGTGTGGGGCTACGACTTCGATCCGGGGTCGAACACGTTGGACGTGTTCATCGGGTACCTCCGTCGCAAGACGGAGGCAGGCGGTGAGGCGCGCTTGGTGCAGACGGTGCGTGGCCTGGGTTACGTCGTCCGAGAACCGACGGTGCGCCCGTGACGAGCGGTCGGCTGTTCGGGGTCCGGGTCCGGCCACCTGGTCGTCGTTGGAGCCTGCGAGCCCGCCTGGGTCTGGTGTCGACGATCGCGGTCACGGTCGGGATGGGGATCGCGGGAGTCACCGCATATGCGGTGACCTCGCGGGTCTTGTACCAGCAGATCGACGCGTCGCTGCATCACGCACCGCCGTCGATCGGCCCGGGAGGCCCGGTCTCGGGCGTACCGGGAGAGGCGGCCTTGTGTCGGCTGATCAGGTCGCCCCAAGGACCGTCGCCCAGCTTGTTCGCGATCGCCCTGATCAAGCACGACGGCAGGGTGTGCACCGACCCGAAAGCCGTCTCGGTCGTGGTGGTGGCCGCTGACGCTGCAGGGTCCGGGGCAGTGGGGACGGTCCACCTGCGGGACGGCGGGTTGAGCGACGGGCATGCGGCGAGGGTCGCGGTCGTGACCAACAGCGACGGAAGCGTGCTGCTCATCGCACGGGACACCCAGTCGATCCGCAACGTCCTGACGGTGCTGGAGCTCACCCTGGCCGGGGTCACCGTGCTTGGGGCGCTGCTGGCGCTCGGGATGAGCCGGTGGACCTCGGGCGCCGGCCTGCGACCGATCACCAGGTTCACCACGGTCGCGGAGCAGATCGCGGCGACCGGCGAGGTCGACCCCTTCGTCGGGTCGGGCATGGGCGACGAGTCGTCCGGGACCGGCGACGAGCTCGACCGGCTGTCGGCGGCCTTCGACACGATGACCAGGGTCCTCGCCGACGCGCAGCTGCGTCAGCGGAGGCTGGTCGCGGACGCCGGCCACGAGCTGCGCACGCCGCTGGCGAGCCTGGGCAACAACATCTCGCTGCTACGACGGTCTCGGAGCCTCGGCAAGCCCCTGTCGAGGGAGGACGAGGGACGGCTGTTGGAGGACCTGTCCTCGCAGGTGGCCGAGCTGACCCGCCTTGTGGACGACCTGGCGGCCCTGGCGGACTCCGACCCCGGACGGAGACCCTTCACCGAGGTCCGGCTCGACGCCTGCGTGGAACGCGCCGTACGGCGAGCCCGGAGTCGCTCGCTCGACCACCAGCGCCAGGTGGAGCTGGAACCGTGGACGGTCTCCGGGGACGCCGGCGCCCTCGAGCGTGCCGTGGTCAACCTGCTCGACAACGCCCTCAAGTTCTCCCCGGCCGGGACCGAGGTTCAGGTGAGCTTGTCGGACGGGACCCTGGTGGTGGCAGACCGCGGCCGGGGGCTCCTGGAGGGGGAGGGGGACCGCGCGTTCGAGCGGTTCTGGCGGTCACCCGGCGCCCGGTCTCTGCCGGGCAGCGGTCTGGGCCTGTCGATCGTCGAGGACATCGCCCACCAACACGGTGGGTGGGCCAGCTTGTCGGCGCGCGCCGGTGGCGGAGCCGTGGCGTCCCTGCACATCCCGGGGTGGAGCGACCCCCCTTCCGACCCCGCCGCACCTGAGCCAGCACCTGAGCTCTGAGTTCTCATCAGTCCTTCACGTTTCCTTGTCGGGGTGCTCACGCCGACCCTCCACTCTTCGAGTGAGTCTGAGCCGCACGCATGGAGACCTCCGTGCCGGTGTGGCTCGGCGCTCGCCATCCTGTCGCCTGCCGAACTGTCCGGAGGAACTCCATGTCGCCGCGCTTCCTTGCCCGTCCGTCACGGGCGACGTCGGTGAACCTGTTCATCGGGTTCGCGGTGCTCCTGGTGGTGGCACTGGTCGTGCGGACCGTCTCGGCCGGCAACGCGAGCACCTCGAGCTCGGCCGTGACCGCGACCGTCGACACCGGTGACGTGACCGCGACCGTCTCGGCGACCGGCAACGTGGACTCGGCACACAGCGTGGAGGTCGACTTCACCGGCTCCGGCGGCGTGGTCAAGGCGATCTACGTCAAGGTCGGCGACCGCGTCCACCGGGGCCAACCCCTGGCGCGGGTGGACCAGACCTCGGCACGTCAAGGGCTGAGGACGGCTCTCGCCACGCTGGCATCGGCCCGTGCGGCCTACCCCACCACCACCCAAGGACAGACCACTCAGGAGCGAGCGCGCGACCAGCAGTCGGTCAACGTCTCGACCCGCACCGTCGCGTCCGCCCGGGTGAGCCTGCGAGCGGCTCGCCAGACCCTCGCCCTGGACCGTGCACAGCAGAACAGCGCCGTCGCCCGGGCCGAACAGGCGCTCAGCGAGGCCAAAGCAGACCGGGACAAAGCACAGCAGCGATACCAAGCCGACCCCACCGCCACCTACCAGCAGGCCCTCACCGACGCCCGCGCCGCCGTGCAGAGCGACCAGAGCGCCCTGACGGACCGCCCAGGACACCAGGGCCTCCCGGCTGCTGGCCGACCGCCAGGCCGTCGCCAGCCAGGCCGCCAACCAGCGCTCCGCCCAGGCCCAGCTCCACTCAACCCAGGCCACCGTCCAGGTCGACCAGCAGCCACCGCGCCAAGGGGCCGTGGACTCGGCGGCCGCCCAGATCGCCAGCGCCCAGGTGACCGTCGACCAAGCATGCACCACCCTGCAGCAGACCATCCTGCGCGCGCCGACCCGAGGCACCGTGGCCAGCATCAACGGAGTGGTCGGGCAGACCTCCTCTTCCGCGGCTTCGTCGTCGGCCTCCTCGTCCTCGAGCGCGACCAGCAGCTCCACGAGCTCCTCCAGCAGCGGCACCAGTGGATCCAGCGGGTTCCTCACCCTGTCCTCACTCGGCGCGCTCCAGGTCAAGGCCGACGTCGCCGAAGCCGACATCAGCGAGGTGCGCGTCGGCCAGTCCGCCACCGTCACGCTGTCGGCTAACGACCGGCAGCTGACAGGGACGGTGACCGATATCGACACCGTCCAGACCGTCACCAACAACGTGGTCGAGTACGGCGTCACCGTCACGCTGGCTCGGCATGCCGGCGTCAAGCTGGGGCAGACCTCCCAGGTCGTCATCACCACCGGGTCCAAGCAGAACGTGACCCGGGTGTCCAGCTCTACCCTGACCACGATCGGCAACCAGACCACCGCAACCGTCCAGAACAAGGACGGTTCGACCCGGACGGTGATCGTGACGACCGGTCTCAAGGGCGACAGCGAGACCGAGGTCCTCAGCGGGCTCTCGGCCGGTGACGTCGTGGTCCTGCCCCAACAGACCACCGGCAGCGGCAGCTTCACCTTCCCCGGTGCCGGCGTCGGCCGAGGCCTGGGCGGGACGCCATGACCAACCCCCAGACCCTGGCGTCACCTCCCGGGCCAGCGCCCGCACGTGATCGACATGCAGTCGATCGCGCAAGACCTACGGCGAGGGCGAGGCTGTCGTGCACGCGCTGGCCGGAGTCGACCTGACGGTCGAGCGGGGTGACTACGTGGCGATCATGGGCGCGTCCGGCTCGGGCAAGTCGACGCTGATGAACATCATCGGCTGCCTCGACGTGCCGACCCGCGGGCGCTACCTGCTCGACGGGATCGACGTCCGACGGCTTGACCGAGCGCCAGCTGTCGATGATCCGCAACCGCAAGATCGGGTTCATCTTCCAGAGCTTCAACCTGATCCCGCGGACCTCGGCGCTGCGCAACGTCGAGCTGCCGCTGGCCTACGCCGGAGTACGGGCCGCCGAACGCCGCGAGCGGCGCCCTGGCGGCGCTGGACGGGTCGGCCTGTCCGACCGCATCGAGCCACCTGCCGCCCAGCTGTCCGGTGGGCAGCAGCAACGGGTCGCCGTCGCCCGGGCGATCGTCACCGAACCGGTGCTGCTGCTCGCCGACGAGCCGACCGGCGCGCTGGACAGCCACAGCACGGCCGAGGTGCTGGAGCTGTTCGACGCGCTCGCCGCTGCCGGTCGCACGGTCGTGGTGATCACGCACGAGGCCGAGGTCGCCGACCACGCCAAGCGCGTGATCGAGATGCGCGACGGCCTGATCGTCGCCGACGCCCGGCAGGCCGCGGTGGACGAGCCGCCACCGCTGTGGCCGCCTGGCGCGTCATCACCGGTGGCGGTCGCGCATGAACGTCGCGCGAGATCCTGCGGTTCGCGGTGCGCGGGCGTCACCGCGAACAAGACTCCGCTCGGCGCTGACGACGCTCGGCATCCTGATCGGCGTCGCGGCCGTGATCATCGCTGGTCGCCGTCGGCACCGGGTCGAGCAAGGCGGTCCAGGACCAGATCAGCTCGCTGGGCAGCAACACCCTCACCGATCACCGCCTCCTCGACCGCCGGGGGCGGCTGGGCGGCGGGCGGGTGGTGGCGGAGGCGGCGTTCCCAGGCTTCGCCGGCGGCTCGCTGGCCGGCGACGCCACCAGCCAGAACGGGCACCAAGACCCGCGAGCCGCCGAGCTCACGCATCGACGACGCCCAGGCCCTGGCCGACGTCCAGCGGACGCCCCAGACGTGCTGGGGGTGGCGCCGGTGGTGAGCCGCCTCGTCGGTCACCGCGACCTACGCACGGTGCCTCACACTCGGTGGGGACCTTCACCGGGACCACGCCGGCCTACCTGGCCGATCGACAACGACACGCGTGCAGTACGGGCACGTCGTTCACCGACGCCGACTACACCGCCCACAGCCGGGTCGCGCTGGTCGGCACGACGGTCGCCGAGGACCTCGTCGGCGGCGACGTGCACGGTCGATCGTCGGCAAGACCGTCGCGTTCAACGGCCTGGCCTTCACCGGTCGTCGGCGTCCTGAGCGCGAAGGGCAGCACCGGGCCGCAGGACCAGGACGACCGGGTCATCGCCCCTGCCACCGCGGTCCAGGACACCCTCGCCGGGTACGGCGCGCTGCAGCTCGATCTCGGTCAAGGCCACCACGCCGACACGGTCGACGCCGGCCACGATCGAGGTCGAGGCCGTCCTCGACGGCCGACACGACGTCACCTCGACCGACCGCGACTACTCGGTCAGCAACGCCGCCTCGATCCTGTCCGCGGCGACCTCGTCGAACAAGACCTTCACCGTGCTGCTCGGCGCCGTCGCCGCGATCTCGCTGCTGGTCGGCGGCATCGGCGTCATGAACATCATGCTGGTCACCGTCACCGAGCGCACCCGCGAGATCGGCATCCGCAAGGCCATCGGCGCCGGCAGCCGCGACATCGTCGGCCAGTTCCTGGCCGAGGCGGTGCTGCTGTCCGCTGCTCGGCGGCGCTCGTCGGTGTCGTCGTTCGGGCCTGATCGGCTCGCAGTTCACCATCGTCGGGGTCCAACCCGTGGTCGCGCCCTACTCGGTCGTTCCTCGCCTTCGGCGTCGCCATCGCCGTCGGCCTCTTCTTCGGCCTCTACCCGGCCAACCGCGCCGCCTCGCTCCGCCCATCGACGCGCTCCGCTACGAGTAGAGGAGAACCCATGTCCCACACGACGGACACCACCACCGACGACCCCTTCCTCGACGAGGAATGGCTCGCCACCAAGGGCCCACGGTCACGCTGGCGAGTCGCGCTCCTGATAGCCCTCGCCGTCGCCGTCGTCTTCCTCGCCGGAGCCCAGGTCCAAAGGCGCTTCGGCACCTCGACCGGCACCGCGGCGTCCGCCGCCCCGGCCTTCCCCGGAGGACAGGGACTGCCCGCCGGATTCCCCCGCACTGGGTGGCGCAGAGACCACCCGACCCTCGTCCGGCGCAGCAGATGCCGGACAGCAGACCGCCTCCCTGATCGGAACCGTGACCCGGGCCAAGGGCCACACCCTGCAGGTCAAGGACTTCGGTGGCAAGACCCACACCATCACGGTCGGGAACCACACCGCCATCACTCGATCCGCGACCCTCCCCACCGACATCAAGCCCGGGTCGACCGTCGCCGTCCAGCAGGGCACCGGCTCATCGAAACGTCACCTCGCCACCAGCATCACCGTCCGCTAGCACCACAGGAGAGCCCATGAAGACCCGACGCTCGACCCTGGCCACCGCCGCTCTGGTGACGACCGTGGCCGTCTCCATCACCGCCTGCGGTGGCAGCTCGAGCAGGAACGCGACCAGCAGCCAGACCCCACCGGTCCGCCCATCCGCTATCGACCCGACCCAGATCAACGCCATCCGCCAATGCCTCAAAGCCGCAGGTCTGGACCAAGCAATCCCCAAGGGAGCGCCCAGCGGGATCCCCAGCAATCTCCCCTCGGGCGCTCCCCAGCAACCTCCCCTCGGGCGCTCCCACCAACCTCCCCTCCGACTTCTCTGGGGGGCCAGCCGGCCGATTCAACGACCCCAAGATCCAAGCCGCCCTCAAGGCCTGCGGCATCCAGCTCCCAACACCCCAGGATGGCTAGAGGATCCACTCACGCCGTCACAGGAAGCCCTCGCTCCTGCCGCTCACAGGCACGTCATCCCGCTTGCTACCGGCCATTTCGACGAGCGCTCATGGCTGTCTGCGTCGCTCGTCAGCGGTGGTCCCGCGCCCGGCCTGGGGACTTGATCGGGTGGCCATCTACTGTCCGGATTGGGACAGCGCGGGGGAGCGCCAGTGGGCTACGTCAGCAGTGTCAGAGCGGCTGAATCCCGCACCGTTGAGCGTGAATCGGCTTGTTTCTGGCCTGATGGGCAGTGACCGCCAAGGTCCCGAATACTGCCCAGAGGTCGCAGGTTCAAATCCTGCCCCCGCTACCAATGTGATGTCTCAGGACATCGGCGACACCCGGACCTGCGAATGCAGGTCCGGGTGTTGTTCATTTCGGGGGTTTTCGGGTGGGGCCTTTGGGTGTTCCGGCGGGCTGGTAGTCGCGTGTGGGGTCGAGGACCAGCTCGCGGAGGAGTTCGCCGGTGGCGGCGTTGACGATCCGGATCTGGAGGTCCTGGACGAGCAGGATGACGCAGGTTCCGGCGTGGGTTCGCCCGACGCCGATGTGGTGGAGCCGGCTGTTGTGCCGCAGGGTGACCGAGCCGGCCTTGTCGACGCGATCGTGCCGGATCCGTTCGTGGGTCTCGGGGTCGGTGGCTGGTCCGGGCAGCGCTTTGGGCATCGAGTCGTAGAGGGTCGCCGGAGGCGCGCGGTGTGGCAGCGAGCGATGCGGTCGTCGGTGGTTGTACTCGTCGGCGAAGAGGTCGAGGAGCGCCTGGAGTTCGGTGATCGTGGACGGCTGGTCGGGTTGGGCGCGGAGCCATTTCTTCATCGTTTGCTGGAAGCGTTCGGCACTTGCCGCAGGTGGTGGGGTGGTTGGGTCGGGAGTTCTTCTGGGCCACGTTCCAGTCGCGGAGTTGCTGCTCGAACGCGTTGCGTCCTCCGCGGCGTCCGAAGCCGGCGAGTCGGACGGTGTAGACCATGCCGTTGTCGGTCAATGTCGAGGCCGGGATGCCGTGCTGGCCTGCGGTTTCGCGGAAGGTGGCCTTCACGATCGCGGTGGTGACCCGGTGGTGGGCGGAGGTGTGCAGGGCGTAGCGGGTGCAGTCGTCGAGCCAGCTGATGATCTCGACATCGGCGCCGGGTCGGCCGTCGGGCCGGGTGAGTCGGTAGTGGGTGAAGTCGGACTGCCAGGTCTCGTTCGGCATCGATGCTTCGAACCGGACGTAGGAGGACTTGGGCCGCTTCTTCGGCTCGGGGACCACCAACCCGGCCGCGGTGAGGTGACGGCTGATGGTCGACCTGGCCACCCGTTGGCCGTGGTGGTGCTCGAGGTGCCAGGCGATGGTCTCGGGGCCGGCGTCCAGGCCGGCATCGGTCAGTTCCTTGCGGACCCACACGATCAGGTCGACCACCTCGGCGCCCAGGGCGGACGGCGAGGTCTTGGGTCGCCGTGAGCGGGGCTCCAGCGCTGTCTCGCCCTCGGCCTCGTAGCGGGCCTTGAGCTTGTAGACCCAGGCGCGATGCACGCCGTAGCGGGCAGCGACCTCAGCCGGGGTCTGGTGGTCGACGAACAGGGCGGTGATGACCAGGCGGGCCTTCGACGTGGGCGGCATGGCCGAGCATCGAGCCCAGCAGACCTGTCGCCGATGACCTGGGACAGGTGTCGCCTATGTCTTGAGACATCTGTCGCCTATGTCCTGAACCAGCACACCGCCCCCGCTACCAAAGACAGGCCCTGATGCGATGAAGGAGCGGGGCCTCCGCTCCTCGTGCCCCTGGCGGATGCGTGGATCCAGCAGAGTGGTGTACGCGGTCCCGGTGAGCGTGTCGCTGCGACGTAGGCGACGGCCACCGGGTGATCCTTCGAGTGATCTCTCACAACCGACTCGAAGAAGGACACCGACGATGACCGCTGTCCCAGTATCGACCCTGCCCGCTTGCTCGACGAGCAGCTGGCCCAGGCCAGCCCCGACCTGTTGCGCGAGCTGCTCGACCACGTTCATCAACACGCTGCTGTCGGCCGAGGCCGACGCGGTCTGCGGCGCCGAGTACGGCGAGCGGTCACGCCGGAGCGGATCAACCGGCGCAACGGCTACCGGCACCGCGACTTCGACACCCGCGCCGGCACCCTCGACGTCGCGGTCCCCAAGCTGCGCCAGGGCATCCTACTTCCCGGACTGGCTGCTGGAGCGCCGCAAGCGGGCCGAGCGGGCCCTGACCTCGGTGGTGGCGACCTGCTACCTGCTCGGGGTCTCGACCCGGCGGATGGACAAGCTGGTCCAGTCCCTCGGCATCACCGGCCTGTCGAAGTCCCAGGTCTCGGAGATGGCCAAGGACCTCGACGAGCCACGTCGAGCAGTTCCGCACCCGCCCGCTGACGACGCCGGCCCGTTCACGTTCGTGGCCGCCGACGCCCTGGTGCTCGAAGGTCCGCGAGGGCGGCCGGGTGGTGCAGGTGCACGCCCTGGTCGCGACCGGGGTCAACGCCGACGGGCACCGCGAGATCCTCGGGATCCAGGTCACCACCAGCGAGGACGGCGCCGGCTGGCTGGCGTTCTTCCGCGACCTGACCGCCCGCGGCCTGACCGGGGTCAAGCTCGTCACCTCCGACGCCCACGCCGGCCTGGTCGCCGCGATCGGCGCGACCCTGCCCGGCGCGGCCTGGCAGCGGTGCCGCACCCACTACGCCGCGAACCTGATGTCGGCGACCCCGAAGAGCAGTCCTGGGGCTGGGTCAAGGCGCTGCTGCACTCGGTCTACGACCAGCCCGACGCCGACGCGGTGCACGCCCAGTTCGACCGGGTCGTCGACGCCCTGGCCGAGCAAGCTCCCCGCCGTCGCCGACCACCTCGAGGACGCCCGCGCCGACATCCTCGCGTTCACCGCGTTCCCCAAGGAGATCTGGCGCCAGATCTGGTCCAACAACCCCAACGAACGCCTCAACCGCGAGATCCGCCGCCGCACCGACGTCGTCGGGATCTTCCCCGACCGCGCCAGCATCATCCGGCTCGTCGGCGCCGTCCTGGCCGAGCAGCACGACGAATGGGCCGAAGGCCGCCGCTACCTCGGCCTCGACGTCCTCACCCGGTCCCAAGCCGTCGACACCACACCACCGAGGAGGTGAGACCGAGCCCGACACTCCAGGCCCTCACGGCCTGAACCACACGCCCGACGAGGGATCAAACCTCGTGGGGGTTCTGACGTCTTTCACGACGAAGGAGGCCCCTGATGTCAGAGTACGCAGGACGGCAGTTTGTGGGTATCGATCTGCATCGGCGTCGGTCGGTGTTGGTGCGGACCACCGCGGGTGGCGATGTCCTTGAGGCGGTGCGGATCCTCAACGACGTGGGCTCGCTGAACCAGGTGATGGGCCGGGCGGGTGAGGATCCCGAGGTGGTGTTGGAGGCCACCTATGGCTGGTACTGGGCGGTCGAGGCCCTGCAGGAGGCTGGTGCACATGTGCATCTGGCGCATCCTCTGGGGGTGAAGGCGTTTGAGTACCGGCGGGTGAAGAACGATTTCCGGGATGCTGCGGACCTGGCCGACTTGTTGGGGATGGGTCGGCTGCCGGAGGTGTGGATCGCGCCGCCGGCGACTCGGGAGCTGCGGGAGCTGGTGCGGCATCGGGCCAAGCTGGTCGGGCTGCGGTCCGGTTGTAAGGCCGAGGTCCACGCGGTGTTGGCCAAGTGCGGGGTCCGGGTGCCGATGACCGATCTGTTCGGCCTGGAGGGCACCGCGCTCTTGGACCGGGTCCAGTTGCCCGCCGCCTATGGGGCGCGGGTGCAGTCCCTGCAGCGGCTGATCGAGGACCTCGAGGTCGAGATCGACCTGTTCGCCCGACTCGCGCAGGGCAAGCTGGTCGCCGACCCGGGCTACACCGCGGTCCAGCAGCTGCCCGGGGTCGGGCCGATCCTGGCGGCGGTGTTCGTCGCCGAGGTCGGCGACGTGGGCCGGTTCGCCAAGGCCACCCAACTGGCGTCGTGGGCCGGGCTGACCCCCAAGCACCACGAGTCCGACACCCACGTGCACCGGGGCCGGATCACCAAGCAGGGCTCCCGGCTGGTCCGGTGGGCCGCGGTGGAGTCGGTCCAACGGATCGGCCCCCACACCGTGGTCGGCGCCTACAAGGCCCAGGTCGC
This sequence comes from uncultured Actinomycetota bacterium, assembly GCA_963761085.1. Taxonomy (GTDB): domain Bacteria; phylum Actinomycetota; class Actinomycetes; order Propionibacteriales; family Nocardioidaceae; genus Nocardioides. The sequence continues at coordinate 705,371 of CAVXFQ010000002.1, read as the reverse complement.
CGAGCGGCGCGGGAAGAATGTCGGCACCGTGGCCGCGGCCCGCAAGCAGATCGAGCTCGTCTACTACGCCCTACGCGACCACCACGTCCGCGCCCTGTACCCGCCCGGCAGCCCGCGGCGGGAACCAGCGGCATGAGATCCCCGACTTCGACGGCAGGCCGCGAGGCCGGGCAGGTCATGACCCCCGCTGTCGGCGTGAAGCACAGCGGCGTGGTCGACCGTTCTGATTGACCCCGACCGGCCGTCGAACCCCACCCAGCTTTGCGCACCCCATCATGCGGCCCGACACGCCGCACCTGCGCGTGTCGGCGGCCCCGAAGGGATGACCGAGCAGCACCCGCTCGCTCCACCCGACCGGCACCTGTCCGGCCGTGATGAGAAGCCCGCCCACCACTTGCCCGACGTAGGAGCGTCCGAAGACAACCTCCAACCCCCGACACCTCCATCAGCCTGCGCCGAACGGGACCGGCCTCAAGGCCCTCCGGCCGCTGCGCGGTCGGGCTCCGCCCGAGCCTTGACCCCGACCCCTTACCCCGGCGCACTCACACGCCGGATCGGGCCCTGAAACGGGCCAGCCACACCCCTTGACCAGCCCCGCTCCTTCAGGGATGACCTGCGCCAACGCAATGGTCGGGGCTTGTCGGATTTGATCCGGTGTCCACAAACTAGCCATAAACGTTGTCCCGGGGAGCGGGTCGGGGGACAGGCGACTAAGGAGCCGATCACTCGCCAGCGCATGCGTCGGATTGTCGGGGCCGTAGCCCTCTCGCGCCGGGGAAGTTGCTGAACCGAAACGAACGCTCATGCCACTGACGGGCACGCTCATACCGATGGCCGGGCGGCAGCTCGACCGCGCTGAACCCGTCTCGTCTGAGGAGTGGGCAGTAGTGTCGTGAGTAACCACTCTGCTACGCGAGCGCTCTTCGAGCCTCCAGGGTAGAAGCGAGAGGCGGACGTCATGGCGACGTCGTCGAATGATGTTCCTGCGAACGCAACCACGACGGGCGAGGGTTTGCGGCTCCAGTTATCTGACCCGGCACCACATAGTCGAGTCGATGGTGCGTGGTGGCCGCGGTCGCGTGACCTTCAGCGGGAGGCCGCTGAATTGGTTGACCACTTCCCCGCGGAGAGCGGTCGTATCAGCCGACTGGTGTTCTCACGTCCCGATTGGGATGACTCGAGCCACGACGGCCATGGTGTGCGGACGATCCGGGCCGCGCGAGGTCAGATGAAGGTCGGCTCGTTTCCCAGCGACGACACCCATCTGATGATCCTCGCCATGAGCTCAGGGCAGCGGCTGAAGCTGCTCGTTATCCCCAGCGACACGCCCGATGCCGAGGGTGAACGGCGCCTGCGGGCCGTGGCTGAGCCCGACGCGATGATGCGCGATGGGGCGGTCGATTGGGACCGTTGGGATGACGAGAGCCCCAGCACTTGACCCAAGCCGGCTGGGATTGGAGGTGGTGATGGCCTACGTGATGTTGTACGGGGTGGGCTGGACCCAGCGGTGGCAGGTCGCCGAGGGTGCGCTCTCGGCGGTCGAGATCGAGATAGCTCGAGTCGGACAAGACGAGACGGGTCATCTTGCGGTGCTCGATCCCGGCAGCGGTGAGCCGACGACGTTGGTGGTGGCGTGGCGGAACGTTGCCGCGGCGATTGTGCTTAACTCCGAGGGTGTGGTCGGTGCCGCCGACATGGATACGAGCGGTCAGTACCGCTGACCGGATGGCCAGCGCGAGCCTTCGAACTAGTCGGCTCCCGGTCGGCGCACGGTCGGTGGAGCGGGTACTGTGGAAAGGCCGAGGACTCCCAGCACGATGAGCCTCTGCTCCGTCGTTTTCGGTGCGCACCAAGACATCCGGTTCAGATGAACCCGGAAGGGCCGAACCGTGGGAGCAGACCAAGGCACCCTCACCCATCCGCTAGCAGCCATTCGTGGGCCGGCACTTCCTCGCCTTCGCCAGGTTCTCACGCGCGTGGGGGGAAACCTTGCGACCGCCGTGTTGGCGCCCGCCGCCCTGTTGTGGGTGACGCTGGCGATCATCAACGTCGCCACCGCAGTGGTCGTCGCGCTGGCATGGATGGTGGGTGCCATGGGGTGGCGATGGGCGACCAAGCGACCAGTGTCGGGGTTGCTGCTCCTGACGCTGGGGATCATGACCGTGCGAACGGCCTTCACACTCGCCACCGGCAATACCTTCATCTACTTCGTGCAACCCGTCTTCGCAGACTTCGCCGTCGCAGCCATCTTCCTCGGGTCGCTGTGCTCGGCCCGACCCGTCATCGCCCGACTGGCTCCTGACTTCTACCCCATGAGCGCCTCGGTCGCTGCGCGACCCGAGATCCGCGCCCTCTTCCGAAGGCTCACGCTGATGTGGGGCCTGGTGATCCTGTTCAAGGGAGGCCTCACGCTCTGGCTGCTGGAGTCCTTGGGGACCGTCAACTTCGTTCTGATCAAGGGCGGCGCCGTCATCACCCTGACACTGACCGCGGTGGTAGTCACGGTGGTCTGGTCGGTCATCGTTGGCCGCCAGGAGGGCCTCCTACACCCGACGTGACGCAACCCCGAACGCACGCTTTGCCGCTGACCGCGCTCACTCATGCCGTTCTCACCATGACCTGGTGCACAGGTCGGGGTTCGGTCAGCCGGTGACGCCCGACCTATTGGGCGGGCCGATCGACTCTGCTCGGTTCAGGATAAGGACCTGTTCCATGAAGGTATGGGGATCGTTCGTAGTGTCGATGGCAAGGACTTCCCGCGTGCTCGGTGCCGCTACTGCCACCGGGAGATCCTGGAGGATCCCGAACTCGGCTGGTTCGACCCGGAACCAGGCGACAGTTACGACATGTGTCCGGGCAACCCGAACGCCGATCACGAGCCCGACGACGCCCGAGGGGACATCGCCCGGTTCATTCCGCCTGGGCTGTGATCTGTTGCTGTCCTGCGCTGCGGCGGGTGGCGTCCGCATCTGCCGCTGCCGGGTGCACTCCTATGCCGATGTGGGGTTACTTCATGCTCATTCCGCGGCGTCTGTCGGTGTACCGGGCTATCGAACGCCACTCACCGCCTAGCCACCCCCGCCGCCCAGCAACCCCCACCCCCACCGCCCTCGACCCTGCCCGCAGCACTAGCTCGGACCTTGACCTGGGACCAGGCCAAGAGATGGCCGAACACATCCGGTTCACCCAAGCCACCGGGGTCGAGGTCTACTTCTGCGACCCCCGGTCGCCCTGGCAGCGCGGGAGCAACGAGAACACCAACGGACTCCTGCGCCAATACCTGCCCCGGACCCTGGACTTCCGCACCCTGACCCAAGCCGACTTCGACGCCATCGCCGACAAGCTCAACGGACGCCCTCGACAGACCCTCGGCTTCAAGACACCATCACAAGTACTGGCCGAGGTGTTGCGTTGACCGCCTGAGCCCGCACCGATGAGCGGACGCGGCGTGCGGCCCGGTGTTCGGCGATCAGACAGTGAAGTGGGTGAACCAGAAGTAGACCCAGGTGATGCTGACGGTGACGGCGGTCACCACGATCCCGTACTTGGTGAAGGTCCAGAAGCTAATGGGGTGTCCGTTGCGTGCCGCCATGCCGATGGCGACGACGTTGGCGCCGGCGCCGACCGCGGTGGCGTTGCCGCCCAGGTCCGCTCCGGCAACGAGCGCCCACCACAGGGCGGTGGCGCGTGGGTCGTCCGCGTCGGTGGCCACGAGGTCTTCGACGATGGGGGCCATGGTGGCGACGTAGGGGATGTTGTCCACGACACCTGAGACCACCGCCGACGCGAAGAGCAGCACTGTCCCGGCCAGGGCGAACCGGTCACCGACCGCCTCAGCGGCATTCGAACCCAGCGTGCCGATGACTCCGACCTCGACCAGGCCGCCGACCATGACGAACAGGCTCGTGAAGAAGACCAGAGTGGGCCACTCCACCTCACCGAGGTACTCCGACGGCTCGAGCTGGGAAAGCAGCACCAGTGCCCCTGCGCCTAGCAGCGCCACTAGTGATGGGGCCAGGTGCAGGACGGGATGCGCCACGAATGCCACCGTCACCGCGGCCAGGACGACCAGCGACTTCACCAACAGGCGGGGGTTGGTGATCATGCTCTTCTCGTCAAGACCCATGAGTTCCTCCACGCGGTCCTGGTCGTGGGTCAGCGCGTGCCGGAACAGGACCCGGCACAGCCCCACGTACACCACCAGCAGCAGCACCGTGAGCGGCCCGAGATGTACCAGGAAGTCGGTGAAGGACAGGTCGGCACGGCTGCCGACGATGATGTTGGGTGGATCCCCGACGAGGGTCGCCATGCCGCCGATGTTGGAGGCCATGACCTCCGCGATGACGAACGGCACCGGCGGGAGGGCGAGCCGGTCACAGATCACGAACGTCACCGGGATGATCAGGAGCACGGTGGTGACGTTGTCCAACAGGGCGGAGGCCGTGGCCGTGATGAGGACCAGCAAGGCCATCAGCGGAAACGCCCTGCCCCGCACGCGCTTGGCCACCCAGATGGCGAGGAAGTCGAAGAGACCGGTCATGCGGATCACGCTGACAATGATCATCATGCCCAACAGCAGGAAGATGACGTTCCAGTCGATGCCACTCTCGTGTGAGAAGAACGCACTGTCGGCGTCCACGACGCCGAGGACCACCATGGCGGCGGCCCCGGCGAGGGCTGCGGCTACCCGGTGCACCCGCTCGGTGGCGATCAGCAGGTAGGCGGTCAGGAAAGCCGTTACGACCAGCACGGTCATCACCGGCCACCACCGCCCTGGACGTAGCATCCCTGGTCGGGTGCGAGGGCGGTCTGGTCGGGTAGAGGGGACGACAAGGTCCCGTGGAGGGAAGACACAGGAGGCCACCGTTCGGGGGTAACTGGTCAGGGCTGATCACGTTGCCGACCAGGCTTCCCGGCGCCCCGCAGCCCAGTGTACGGAACCGCCCGATGCTCCGCCTAGGCAGGTTGCTTGTAAAGACGGCGGTCGCCGGGAACACTCAGGGAAGGCGATCGGGAACGAGGTGGCACCCCATGCGGGCCGAACTTGAGTCGATGCGTGCCGCCGGGGCGAGTGCGGTATCTGCTGACTCCTCGATGGCCGAGTCAGTTGCGCTCCCCGAGGTTGCGTTGGTCTTGCTGGTCTCCGGGATCACGTGCGTGCTGGCCAGGATCGCGAACTGGAGCAGCTGGGGCACCCTCCTGGTAGGTGTGGGCCTGCTTGCCGGCGGCTGCGTCGTGATAGGGCTAGCGCGACCGACGCTGGCCGCCCTCATCATGTTCGGGCTGGCCGGGATCGCGGTGTCGCTGGAGGTGCTGGCCTACGCCGGACGGGGGCTCTACGCCGGCACCGCCGCCGTGTGCATCCTGGTCGCCGGCCTGGAACTCTCCGGCTGGCCTGGCGGAGCGCGGGCAGGGCTGATCGTCGCCATCGGATGCGCTGCCGGTGTCGTGACACTCGTCGCCTCGTCCCGCTCCTGGCGCCGCACAAGGGACCTTCCCTTCGACCGCTCCCGAGGACTCCTGGGCCGTCGTGCCATCGTGCTGCGCGACGGCAGCAGCGCCCCCCAGGCAGTGGTCTACGGGGAACTATGGCCTCTCCGCACCGAGGGCGGCGACCTTCACGACGGCCAACGTGTGCGGGTGGCCGGTGTGCACGGTGGCACCCTCATCGTGGAGCACACCACACGCTCAGCTGAGTGACCCTCGACGGTCGGCTCCGCAGTCGTCCTCACATCAGCGTAAGGCGGTTTGCGTCAAGCGTTTGGTCGGTGCCCTGTCCGTCGTCCTTCCTGCATAGCTGAATGGGGCTGTGCCCGGCAGCGGGTAATCGGGTTGTGTTCGACGACGGACGGGGCTGCCCATGATGTGAGCCGAGGTGCGTTTCCTCGTTGCCGCGTAGGGCTCGCCCCGATCGTCAGCTCGCGGTGGCCGGCTCGTGGACGGTTGGTCAGGCGGCGAGGGTGATGTCGTGGTGGTTGGTACCGCCGGCTGCGATGTGGGGGTCCCAGGCTTGGCCGGTGGTGACCACGGCGTGGAGCTGCCGCAGGAGAGCGCGGCCGCGATCACGGTCTGGGCCTGGGTGGGCTTGAGCCGGTTGGTGTCTCGGGTGGTCAGGTGGCGGTACCGGTTGGCGTAGACGGTGTTGGTTCCCAACGCTCCCCACACCGCCCGCCAGGCCGCGACCCGGAGCCGGGGCCGGCCCCTGCCGGTGAGCCTGGTCTGGCCGGTGTAGGTGCCGGACTGTCGTTGCCGTGGCGCCAGGCCGGCGTGCTTGACCAGCGCCCGGCCAGTGGGGAACCTCCGGGGGTCGCCAGACTCGGCCAAGATCGCGGCCGCACCGACCGCGCTGATCCCATGGATGGAGGTCACCAACGCAGTGAGCTCGAGCTCGTCGAGGACCGCGACCATCCGGTCCTCGGTCGCGGCCAGACGCTGCTTGTCTGTCTCCCAGTCGGCCAGCACCCAGGCGACCCGTTCCAAGGCGCCGCGTCGGTGCGCGATCACCCCCACCTGGTCGGCGGTGGCCGTATAGAGGTTGCGGACGATCCGCAGGCACGGCTTCTGCCCGCCCTGCCTGGCGATCTCGCGTCGCACCGCACGTTCGAAACGAACCCACCCCAGGCGTCGGGTCCGGTCCAGGTCCCCGCGTCGCGGACCAGGACCACGTTCATCGCCGCGGCCCAGGTGGTGGACCGGAACGGTTGGGCCGCGGCGGTCAGGGCGGCCGGCCACACGCAGTCGAGCAGGTCGCGGACCTCTGGATCTGGGCGACGTTAGCCACCACCAGCTCCTCGCGTCGGGCACCCAGGTGAAGCAGCCGGCCCCACGTCTGGTCGACCGGCTCGGGTGCGTAGCAGCGCAGCTGCGCGGTCAGCCGGGCGATCAGGACCGCGTCCTTCTCATCGGTCTTGTCGATCGTCAGATCCTCAGAGCGGCGCGCCCAGGAGGTCTGCATCGGCTGCACACACACCATCGACATGCCCCGGTCCGCGGCCAGCTGCCCCAGCACTCGCCACCGGTGCCCGGTCGGCTCACACGCCACGGTGACCCCGGCGAACCCCCTTCGCGGCCGCCCGGTCGGCAGCCCAGTCCAAAGCGGCGCCGAGATCCCACGCCTTGCAGCGAAACGTCTTGCGGGCCAGCACCTTCGAGTCGTGATCGCAGACCACCACCATCTGCTTGTTGTCGGCCAGGTCGATGCCCACGATGGCGTTGCACAGCGGCACCAGCTCCCGCGACCGCGCGAGCCGTGCGTTCCGGTTCCGGTCACCACGCGAAACACCATTAACCTTGCCCATGAACGTCCTCCTTCTGCGATGGGACACCAAGCCCTCAAAGCGCATCAGGGGCACGTTCGCTACGCCCGGCAAGACACGCAGAACGTGTTCCTATGCTGAGAGGCCGTATGAGGGAGCGGCTATCAACACAAGCCCGCGTGGTTACGTCTCGCAATGAGGGAGATGGCGATCGAACGTTCCTCTACTCTTACCGGTGTTCGAAGTTCGGCCGTTGCACCTGCAACTTGGGTCCAGATGCACGCGACTTTCAGGAGCCACGATGCAGGTAACTATCGACACGCGCCACGACTCGTTGGAGGAGGCGCTCGCGGTCATCCAGCTGGCCTTTGCCCGTGCTGGTGATCCAGCGTCCTCTGGCGCCGCCAGATCCCGGCGGACCGGCACGAAGAGGACTGTGGCCAAGAAGAGTCGGGCATCCAAGCCAGCTATTGGGACCGTCGCCCCCGCGGTGAGCAAGGCGCGAGCTGGCAAGAGGGCAGCCACATCCCGCGTGGACCGCAGACCCAATGTCGCTCCTCCTGGTCAGGCAGACGTCGTCAGGGCGTGGGCTCGAGCCCAAGGAATGCACGTCAAACCGGCTGGCCGGCTGTCCGCAGCGGTGGTCTCGGCCTACAACGCAGCCCACTAGCGAGCACCCGGACCAGACTGGCCGGCCCTGTCTCGTCAACCCGACAGAACGGATCCAGTCACGGTGGAGGGCGATCCGGGGTGATGCAAGTTAGACTAGCTGGAGCGGCGCTGTTGGGACGGTGTGCAATGCCTGGTCTGGCAAACGTTCGCTCCACTCACGCCTAGTGCTCGGTTCGGTGCACGAGCTGGTCGAGCTCCTGGGTTGCTGCCCCGATGCTCGATGCCAGCGTCTGGACTCCACCAGCAAGGTTCGCCGCGGATGCTCCACCGGCGCACACGATCGGGACCGGGGCCTGGCTGAGCAGTCGCTCGGCGACCGCAACCGCGGCCGGTCGGTCCTCGGGAGTGACGACAGACAAGACCGCCGCGCGGGCCTCGCGGCTGCGGACCGCCGCCTCCCAGCTGCTCACCGGCACGTTGGCGCCGAGGTAGAGGACGTCCATGCCCCTCCTGCGGATCGCGGTGGCGAACGCGAGGGCACCGAGGTCGTGCTGGCTGCCCGAGGGCAGCCCGACCACGACCGTCGGACCTCGGGACCTGCTACCGGCCGCGTCGAACGCGGCTGAGAGTCGGCGATGGACCGCGTGGCTGGCCGCGTGCTCCCCAGCTACGTCGATCTCGCCGCGCGCCCAGCCCTCGCCGAGTGCCTCGAGGGTGGGGAACAGCCAGGAGTCGACCACGTGCTCGAACGATCCGAGCGCGAAACCTCCATCGAGGCTTTCCTCGATTCCCGCTGTGTCCATCTGCGCTGCCGAGGACAGGAACCGTTGCATGTAGGTGACCGCGCTGGGTTGATGGAGACCGTCGGAGGTCTCAGGACCGACCACCTCGTCCAGGACGGCGGGGACCGTCCCGCTGCGAACCGCGTCGGCGGCCTCCGCCGGCGACCAGCCGTCGTTCACGAGCCGGCGCATGGTCGAGACGGCCGCCAGGTCCTCCTCGTCGTAGAGGCGGTACCCCGAGTCGTTCCGATGCGGTACGACGACGCCGTAGCGCCTCTCCCAGGCGCGCAGAGACGCCTCGGATACCCCGGTGAGTCGCGAAGCCTGCTTGATCGTGTACATGGTTTGTACAGACTAGCTGCCTCCAGAGACTTGTACAAACCTTGGACATCATGCAGAGTTGTGTTGTGGCCCAGCACGACCGAGGGCGCAAGGCAGCCAACGGTCAGGGAGAGGGATGGTCGGGGATGGAACTGACAGCGCAGGCCCCTGGTCTGGTCGGCGCGCGCGCCGGTGGTCGCGGTCGCCGGTGGGGGCGGGCCGCTGAGGCCGAGTCCCGACGAGTCCCGATCGCTTCGCGCGCCGAAACCGAGAGCGCACCAGCGGGCGCGGTCACCAGGCGGGAGCTTGAGGAGCGGGAGCTCGAGGACCTGTGGGACCGCCACGGAGGGTCTGCCTACGCGCTCGCGTGCGCGCTCCTCGGGAACGAGGTGGCCGCTGCCGAGGCGGTGAGGCTCGCGATGGCCGACCTCGCCCGTTCGATGGCGGCGTGTCGACCGAGGAGGCTCGGCGGTGCCTGGTTCGCCACGTGTACCGGCACACCCAGGAACTCGTCGGCCAGACGCCCAGCACCACGCAGCTTCCGCCGGTCATAGTGTGGGTGAGCCAGCTGGCCCGGCTCCAGCGCGCGTGCCTGGCGTTGTGCGTCTTCGGCGGGCTCACCCATCGTGAGGCGGCTGCCTTGCTCGACGTACCGCCCGCGCACGGTGGCCGACCTGCTGAACGCCGGCCTGCGGGAGCTGGGGCGCCTTGCTGCCCGCGGAACCCCGGTCAGTGCCTGACGTGGGCGTCTCCGTCGCCGAGCCCGACGCCAGCCAAGCCAGTCCTCACTACGGCGGGCCAACGCGGGCGCAGCCGTGCTCCATGCGGTCCAGGCCGCGGCGGTGCTGCTGCTCGCCACCGACTTCGCACTGCCGGTGACCGCGAGCTACATGGCCGGGCCGCCGGGAACACCGCCGCTGGACCGAACGGTTCTCTTCGACATCCCCACCGGGCTCGCGGTCGCGGGGTTCCTGGCGCTCTCCGCGCTCGCGCACCTCCTGGTCTGCACCGCGTGGTGGCAGCGATACGTCGCGGATCTGGGCCGTCAGCGCAACCCCGCACGATGGGTCGAGTACTCGCTCTCCTCGTCGCTGATGATCGTCCTGATCGCCCAGCTGGTCGGCATCTCCGACGTCGCGGCGCTGGTGGCCCTGTTCGGCGTGAACGCCGCCATGATCTTGTTCGGCTGGTTGCAGGAGCGCTACGAGCACCCGGGCAGCGGCGGCTGGCTGCCGTTCGGCTTCGGCTGTGTGGCCGGCGTGGTCCCGTGGCTGGCCATCACGATCTACCTGCTGTCGCCGGGCTCGACGTCCTCGGCCACGCCTCCCGGCTTCGTCTACGGGATCTTCGTGTCGTTGTTCGTCTTCTTCAACGTCTTCGCCCTCAACCAGTGGCTGCAGTACCGCGCCAAGGGGCGGTGGCAGAACTATCTGTTCGGCGAGAAGGTCTACATCGTGCTGAGCCTGACCGCCAAGTCCGCCCTGGCCTGGCAGATCTTCGCCGGCACGTTGGCTGCGTGACCGCCACGGTGAAGGGTGACCTCGCGAGGGAACGGGAGTGGGTGTTCAGATGACCGAGCAGCAGCCGTATGAGGTGCTCGAGGAGTATCCCGAATTCGAGTTGCGTCGCTATCCCGACCACCTCGTCGCCGAGACCGAGGTCGGCAGTGCCTTCGAGCTGGCGGGAAACGTGGCGTTCCCCAGGCTCGCCCGCTACATCGGCGGTCACAACCGGTCCTCGCGCAAGATGGCCATGACCGCACCCGTCGTGCAGGAGCAGGATCCCGATAGCCGTCGCTATGTCGTGGGTTTCGTGATGCCCGCCGACGTCAGCACCGAGGACCTCCCAGACCCGGTGGACTCCAAGGTGCACACCCGTCGGGTGCCGACCCAGACCGCCGCCGCGCTGCGGTACTCCGGGCGCTGGTCGCGCAGCTCCTTCGAGAAGCGTGCTGCGAAGCTGCTTGCCGCCCTGGACGCCGCGGGTCTGGAGGTGGTCGGCAACCCTCGGTATGCGCGTTTCGACCCACCCTGGACGCCGTGGTTCCTGCGAAGGAATGAAGTCGTCGTCCCCGTGGCACCCGGACCTGGCCCAACTTCAGGGAGACGTGGGGCATGACCACGGGGAGCCCAGGTCAGCTGCGGGTGAGGCCGCGTCCACTGGCGGACGGTCTTGCGGACCGATCCGTGCTCATGTGGCGGGGCGGGCGACGGGCCGGTAGCCCAATACTTCCCAGAACGGGGCCGCGTGCTCGGCGTTGGTGTGCACGATGGCTTCGCGCAGCGATTCATGAGCCGCAGGTCCTGATCACCCTCGGCCCCCCGGGGGCCTCCGCCTCTAGGCTCGAGGTATGAGTCTCAGATCCGCCGTGGGTCAGTACCTCGCCGCCGCCATGGTCTTCCTCGCGCTCGACCTCGTGTGGCTGAGCCTCATTGCGCAGGGCCTTTACGAGCACTTTCTGGGCGACCTGCTGGCCGACTCGCCCAACGCGGTGGCGGCCGCCGTCTTCTACGCGATCTTCGTTGCCGGGCTGGTGTACTTCGCTGTCGCGCCTGCTGTGGACGACCAGTCGGTGAGGGCCGCACTCGTCCGGGGCGCGGCCTTCGGCCTGGTCACGTACGCGACCTGGGACCTGACCAGCCTCGCGGTCATCGAGGGGTTTCCGGTCGCGCTTGTGCCGATCGACATGGCCTGGGGCACCTTCCTGGCGGCGACGGTCAGCACGGCGACGTACCTGCTGTGGTCCCGACTCACCGAGCGTCGTCCGGGACGTCCCGGGGAGCGGTCGCACTAGCGGCCGAGCGGTATGAGTCCTCCTGCTCCGGCTGGTCTGTCTCCGAGTGGCCCAATTGACGGCGCCCGAAGCGCGGTTTCGCCGAGTCAGGCTAACCGGATAACGCGATGCGTTCGGTAGTGGGCACCCTCCTGCGTCTTGGCCTCTGACGCCTTCGCCACATCGCCACCAGCCACGTTGTCTGCAGCGGTGAGCGTGAGCTGCTGCTGGCAATGGGGGCCTTCCTGGACTTCATGTGCCGGTGATGTCCCACGGCCGGCTTCACCACCGGCTTGCCTGCCCGCCAGAACAGCGGAGGTCTCCACGGCAGGGAAAGACCGCAGGCCGCGTGCGGACGTCCTGGTGCCGACGATCGTCGGGGTGGCTCGGCGAACGGTGCTGGTGGCCGCGGTCGCGTTCCTGAGCCCGACCTCCAGAGGACTCGAGAATTTCCCACGGATCGGCAACTACCGGCCCTGTTCGAGCGAAGAAGGGGCAACAGGGTCGCACCCGGCGGCCTACGACCTAGGGAGATTCTCATGAGGATCCGCTCGATCGCAGCCACGCTTGCTACCACCGCACTGCTGGGGGGTGCCGCTGTGGTGCCTGCCACCGCTGCTTTTGCTGAGAGCAGCCCGTCCCAGAAGGCGCTGGGCCACCGGAGTCTGGTCAAGGTGCTCACCTCGGACGGCAACCGGTTCGACAAGAACTGGGGCGACTACGACATCGTCACCGAGGCGGCCCTGGCGGTGATCAAGGCCAAGCCCGACAGCCCGGTCGCGGTGCTGACCAAGGGCCGGGTCCCGGTGACCGCGTTCATCCCGAACGACTGGTCGTTCCGCAAGCTCGCCAAGGACCTCACCGGCACCAAGTTCACCAGCGAGAGGCAGGTCTTCAACACGCTGGCCGGGCTGGGGATCGACACCATCGAGACGGTGCTGCTCTACCACGTGGTGCCCGGCGCGACCATCGACTCCAAGACCGCGCTCGGCGCGGACGGGGTGGCGCTGACCACCGCCCAGGGCGGCCAGGTCACCGTCGACGTGATCTACCCGAAGCTGCCCATCGTCCAGCTGCGCGACCAGGACCCGAACGCCACCGACCCGTTCTTGAACCCGACGGCCCTGGACATCAACAAGGGCAACAAGCAGATCGCCCACGGCATCATCCTGGTGCTGCGGCCGGTCGACCTGTGACCGACGACCATCAAGAGCTGAGGAGTAACCGATGAGAAACATCATCCGCATCCTCGTCGCGGCCTCGGCGCTGACCGGAGCGAGCCTGGTGCTCGCCCCGGCGGCGCAGGCAGCCGACGACGCCCAGGTATCGATCCTGCACGGTGTTCCGGGAGTCACGGTCGACGTCTACGCCAACGGCAATGCACTGGTCACCGACTTCAGGCCCGGCACACTCACCGACCCCATGGCTGTTCCTGCGGGCGACTACGACCTCAAGGTCGTCGCCGCCGGCGACGGCGCCGACGGGAAGGCCCTGATCGAAGCGGACGGAGTAGCTGTTCCGGCCGGTGCGAACATCACCGTCGTCGCCCACCTGACCGCTGCGGGCAAGCCCGTGCTGACGCCGTACGTCAACGACACCTCGTCGATCGCGGCCGGACAGGCCCGACTCACCGTCCGCCACGATGCGGCCGCTCCCGCGGTCGATGTGCGAGCCGGTGGCAAGCCCGTCTTCACCGACTTGACCAACCCGAAGGAGGACAGCGCCGACATTCCCGCCGGCACTGTCTCCGCCGACGTGGTCCTCGCCGGCACCGACAAGGTGGCGATCGGTCCTGCCGACCTCAACCTGGCCGAGGGCGTCCACACCATCGTGTACGCCTGGGGGAGTGCCGACGACGGCAACCTGAAGCTGGCCGTGCAGACGATCAGCGGCATGCACTCCGCGCCCTCCGGTGTTCCGGGCGGCACGGGTGGTCAGGCTGCCGACGCCGCGGACGGCTCCATGTCGACCGGCCTGGTGGTCGTGGCCGGCGGCCTGCTCGCCGCCCTGCTCACCGCGCTGATGCTTCCCCGCCTGGCGCGCAGCAAGAACAGGTGACGCAGCTTCGCGGACCTGTCGGGAGGGCGGTCGCCATCGTGGTGGCCGCCCTCCTCGGCGCGCTGCTCACAGCGCAGCTCCTCCCCGACCGTTCCGGCTCGGACGGGTTCACCGCCGGGCGGCCCGAGTCCACGCGGCTGCCCGACGAACAGCATGCGGACCAGCCCCGAGAGGCCACGGCCCGCCAACCTGCGACGACGCCTGCGACCCCTGCCCCGCTGAGGGCCGCCGCCATGCCACGCTCGTTGAGCATCCCGCGGCTGGGCCTGCGGATGCCTGTGGTTGCGCGCGGCGTGGACGACACCGGGGCCATGGACCTGCCGGCCAGCGCCTTCACCGTGGCGTGGTACCGCTTCGGGTCCCGGCCCCTGGACCCTGCCGGGGCCACCGTGCTGGCCGGGCACGTCGACACCAGCGCCGAGGGCGCCGGGCCCCTGGCGGGGCTGGCCGCCCTCCGCCCCGGCGACCTCGTCGAGGTGCGTGCCGGCCGGCACGACGCCACCTACCGCACCACCTCGGTGACCCGGATCAGCAAGGCGCTGATCGACCTGCCGGCCGTCTTCTCCCGTCGGGGCCCTCCGCGGCTGCACCTGGTCACGTGTGGCGGGCCCTACCTGCCCGACCGCGGCGGCTACCAGGACAACGTGGTCGTCTCGGCCCAGCGGGTCTCGCCGCCCGGCTGACCTCCGGCGCCCTCCCGACGAGAAACTTCGCCCGAGTGGCAACCATTTGCCCGTCTGCGACGAAAGACAGGCATGAGCGACCTCGACCCGGCGGCCGGCCAGGCCATCGGGATGCGGCTCGCGCGGCGAGAGGAACGCGCGCTGGAGGACGCCTACGCCGCCTACGCGCCGACCGTGCTGTCCTACGTCAGCCGGTACGTCGGTCGCGACGAGGCCGAGGACGTGCTGCAACGCACCTTCCTCGACGCCTGGCGCCACGCCGGTCGGTATGATCCCCGGCAGCGCTTCACCGGGTGGTTGTTCACCATCGCCCACCGGCGCGCGGTGGACACCTTGCGGAGCCGTCGCCACCAGGTGGTCGACGTGGACAGCCTCAGGGAGCTCACCGGCGAGGACGGACGGGAGATGGTCAACCGGTTCGCCGACGCGGCCGACGTACGGGCCGCGGTGGCGCAGCTTCCCGACCACGAGCGAACGGTGGTCCAGATGACCTACTTCGAGGACCTCAGCCAGCGCGAGATCGCCGACCGACTCGACGTACCCCTCGGGACCGTCAAGGCCCGAGCCTCGCGCGGGACCCGACGACTGGGAGAGATCATCCGAGCCGCAGAACAGACCCGTACGGAGAAAGGAGAGCCGCGATGAGCGACCACCCCGACCTGATGGCGCTCCTGCGCGGCGAGCTCTCCAACGCCGACGTCGCAGACGTGGCCGACCACCTCGACGGCTGTGAGCAGTGCCGGCGGGAGCTGGCCGAGACCGCCGTCGGCCACGCTCTGCTGAGCGGCGCGACCCGGACCCTGAGCCGGTCCGCCCCGGTGTCGCTCCCCGACGTACCGCCCCTCGAGTCCTCGACCCTGGAGGCCCGCGGCCGAGCCCGGCTGCGCCCGCTGGGGCTGGTCGCGGCAGCGGTGGCGCTGGTCGCCGGCACGGCCGTGGTCACCCACGTGACGGACCGTCCGACGGAGCAGCGTCAGAACGTCGCTGTACCCGAGCGGACCGCCGACCTGAAGCCGGTCGAGGGAACGGGATCAGGCGTCGTGATGATGGCCGAGGACTCCCGCGACAACGCGGTCAAGATGACCGTCGAGACTCGCGACCTGCCCAAGGCCGGGAAGGGCCAGTTCTACGAGGCGTGGCTGTTCAACCCGAGGACCAAGAAGATGCTCGCGCTCGGGGTGGTGGGTCCGGCCGGCAAGGCCTCGTTCGAGGTGCCCGACTCGCTGGTGGGCCGCTACCAGGTCGTCGACGTCAGCCTGGAGCGCGACGACGGGAACCCTGGCCACTCGGTCACCTCGGTGCTGCGAGCCAGTTACGCCTGAGCCGACCACGGTCCGGGCCACGCCTCACCACATCGACCCGCACGTCGTGGCGTGGGCGTTGTGCCCACGGACGGACAAGGAACCCTCGATGGTGCACGGGAGGGTTTCCGGGCCTGCGAGCGGGTCACTTACCCGGCCTTCGACCCTGCCCGGGGCCTCGTGCGAGGAGAACTATGGCGAGCACCGAGAGGAACTCGTTGGCTGATGGGAGGTAGGTGAGGTGCGAGCTCACCGCGGATTGCTCAGGGGCGAGGAGGCTCAGCGAGGTGTCTGCGCGGCAGTCGGCTGGACTGAATCGTTCGCGGCAGAGGGCAGGCAGCGGAACCCTGGTGCCAGCGTCCGCTTGCTCAGCTCGACCAGTCTGGCCGCTCCCGTTCGTCAGGTGACACGTGCTGACCAGGGCACTCGACGGCGGACGTCGGATGCGTAACAAGTTCACGGACCAGAACAGTCCGGGATATCACCCCGTCTGTAAGGTCAAAGTAGTCTTCGCCGGCCTGAGCTTCGCGGTCCGCCACGACTTCTCGGTGGCCTACAAGGTGGTGCTGTCCCTGGTGCTCGTCGTCGTGACGGCAGCCCTGCAGCGGTGGGTCGACTTCGTGGTGATCGTCCTGGCCACAGGGGTGGTGTTGACCGGGGAGCTGTTCAACAGTGCCGTCGAGGGGTTGTGCGACTTCATGGAGACGGGCCACGACGAGCGAATCGGAGCCATCAAGGAGATGGCAGCTGCCGCCGTCGGCGTCAGCATCATGGTCTGGCTGGTGATCCTCGGTTACGAGGGCGTCCAGCTGCTGGGTCCCCACTGACCACTGCGGACGTGGTTGACCCAGACGGGCGTGTGATCGAGGGTCGAGGGCTCGCAGTGGTGCTCGCTCTCACCGGCCGCTCGGGAGCCCCCGGCGCGCTTGTCCGTGACGGCAAACTGCGGCTGTATCGCTTTCGGCCGTTCGGTCCATCGTCCCGGAGGCCGACCGATCTGAAGGCGGTCCGAGATGGGTGCGACCCACTACTTCTTCGAGGGGTGTCGCGAGGGACGGGGGGTTGGTGGCACCAGCAGATCAAGGAACTTGCCCAACGTGATGCGTGAGACCTGCTGGTGTCGGAGGTGAGCCCCTCGGACGACGGTGTAGTGGTTGCGCCTGCCCACCCTTGTCTTATCGACGTATCCCTGCTCCACCAGATCGTGGACGATCTGCTGCACGGCGCGCTCGGTGATCCCGACCGCCTCTGCCACGTCGCGCGTGCGGGCGTCTGGATCCAGGGCCAGCGAGACCAATACGTGCCCGTGGTTGGACAGGAAGGTCCAGCGGCCATCGCTCACCTGAGACAGGTTACGCGAGTCCCAGTTCGTAGATGGAAGGCAGCAACCGTGTCGCGGATCGTGGAGATCTGGCGGCCGCGAGGTGCCGCTTCGGCTGCGGCCGGGGCCGACTTCGGAGTGAGGGTGAGGAGGATGTAATCCGCACGTCGAAGTGGTAGCGCGTCCAGCGGGCATGTGCGCAGTACTGCCGCCACTGGTTGAGCGCGAACACGTTGAAGAAGGCGAACACGAGATCGAGATGCCGTAGGTGAATCCGGGTGGGCAGGCCGACGAGCTTCAGTCTGGGGAGAGCACGTAGACGGCGATGGCCATCCGGGGAAACGGTCCCGGCGATGCATGCAAAGATCTTCGGCAGCTACCCACCGCCAACAGCCGGTGGACACCAGCAAGCGCGACGGCGGAGCGCCAGGAACGCCGCGACGGCGGCGCCAGTCGGGTCTCGAACCACCTCGCCGGATCCTGGGAGGGGTGCCTGGTCGGTCCTGCAGGTAGGGGCTGGGCCCCGCAGGTAGCGGGTGGGCCCTGCAAGTGGGAAGCGGTGACGGGGGAGGGCGAAGCTGATCGCGAGGATGACCGCCGCCCCCCTCTGGTTTGAGCAGTCGCTCAAACCATACTCGGTCAACACCGAACGGTGTCGCTGGTCTCGGCCACCCGCCACGAGGCGTGGGTTCTGCCCTCCATGACTCCCATCGGCGCTGCGCCCCAGACCGGTGACCTCCGGGTCACCGTCGTCAGCCAGGGCCAGCCGGTGGTGATCGACGGGGTGCTCTCCAAGAGGTACTGAGCTCAACCGGCACCCTAGGAGTGCGGCAAGCGACTGCACGAAACCGAGCCCGGCGTACGTGTTGGCTTCCCAACAGACGCTCGGCATCCGGGCGCGTACCGTCTTCTGATCGCGTCATGGGAGCCATGTCGTCGAAGACGCCGCTGGGCTGAGGAGGTGGCAATGGTCCTCCGAAGACCGCCTCGGACTCCGCGGACTTGGCTCCGTGCGCAGTTCGATATTTCGCTGCGTGACATCGATGGCTGGAACGATCTGACCGACCGCATGCAGCCTCCAGCGGGATGCCTGGACAACTTCATGGGACTGCATACCGAAGTTCGAGGCGAATACCTCCCGTTGCTGTGGGAAGCGTTCTTGCAGTGGGTCCGGGTCCGCGGCCGCTTCGACGAGCACTGGTACCAGAGATGGCCGTCGTCGATGGTCCCGCCAGCCCCTCCGCCTTCCTCGAGGTTGTGCCAGCCATCTCTTGCTGTCGATGACCTGTGGCGGTTGCTTGCTGGCGGCACGGTCACCTGGCGCGAGCTTCCCAAGCATGTGCAGGTCATGGAGCGTGTCCCGGTGCGCGAACCGCATAGCCGGACCAACCTCTACGAAACGTACGAGAAGGCGTACTTCGACGAGTACGCGCGGCAACTCCCGTTGCTGTTCCGCGCCGACGAGCTCCTCGGTCTTCGCGATGGACGGCTGTACCGCGCCGAATGCATCGTGGACCCGGTCAAGTGGTGGGGTGTATCCATCTGCCCGGCGGAGTCAGACGCTGGGCGTGACCCTGAGCCGGGCAGGACCTGCCTGCACAAGATCCCTTGGGTTGCCATCAGCGGCGGTGGGGGTGGCTAGGCGGTGGGCGGCGTTCGATAGCCCCGGTTCACCTACAGACGGCGCGGATTGGGTACGACGGAACCGCACATGAGAGTGCCCCTCTCTCGCCCCGATCCGCCCACCCGCCTCACCAGAACGGGCGATGGGCTGTTCGAGCGATGTAGTTGAGTGGCAGCTCGCCACAAGCACCGTGAAGGGCACATGGGTGTGACCGAGACGTCTCAGATTGGGTCATTCGAAGTGCTACGAGGTGGAACAGCTGAGCCAGGTCGGGCGTGGACCGTGGCAGGGGCCGGGCGTGGGCGAGCGCTCGGCCCCACGCCAGTACCGCCGAGTCGTCAGTATCACGGCGAGCAGGGCCGGTCCCGCCCTCGCCAGAAAGGCCGGCGCGAGGCTGCTGTACTACGACGGCGGTGACTTCGACATCCTGCGGGTGCCTGGCTGCCTCGGCATGGATGCACCACGCCGAGGCCGGTACTGTGAACGGCCCCGGACCCCACGCCCTCTCCAGGCGGGATCGGAGCTCCTCGCGGTGGGGTGCCTGGAGTGCCCGGACGCAGGCTCCGCCGGACCCGACGCCGAGATTGAACGGTTCCCACCAGGCGTCGAACGTCGAGATGATGATCTCGACGGTGAGCCGCGACGACTCGACCCTCACCAGACCGGCTTCGTGCGCAAGCTGGGCCAGGCGGCCCTCCCGGGCACCGGCGGCATCGGACTCGTCCCGGACGCCGGGGTCGAGGTCGCGCGCTGCGCGCCAGAGCGATGACAACGTCCCGGCGCCGCCGGCGTTGTCCCACACGCACGCGGTAACCGTTCCTCCTGGTCTGGTCACCCGGGCCATCTCGCGCAATCCGGCGACCGGGTCGGTCATGAAGTGCACGACCAGCTGGTCGGCGGTGCTGTCGAAGGTGGTGTCGGCGTGGGGGAGCCGTTCGGCAGCGGCGCGGCGGACGTCGACGCCCGGCAGCAGCGCCTGAGTGGCTTCGACGAACGCCGCATCGGGATCCGCGGCCGAGACAGCCCCGGCGACCACTCGATCCACCAGCAGGGCGGTGAGTGCGCCCGGTCCGCAGCCGACATCGAGGACACGCTGGGAGGGGCGCGGGTCGACGATGTCGACAGACTCGTGTGCCAGGGCGCGTGCGAACCGGCCGGGGAACCGGTCGTAGGCGAGCGCGGCGTCGTTGATGGCGATCTGCACACCTCACACGAGAGCGTGTCCGAAACGGAACAGGTTGGCCGGGTCGACCTCGTGCTTGACCTGGAGGAGCCGAGCGTGCACATCCTGGTGCCAGGCACGGGCGACCTGCTCGGGGGTCGTGGCGTCGCCGAGCCAGTTCACCGGCACCGTGTCGGTCGACCAGGGGGTGAGGGCGTCGTGAACGCCAGCGCCGGAGCGCGGAACCAGATCCTCCAGACCGGGTGCGAGCACGCCGAGGGTGAGCAGTGAATAGGCGCCGCCGCGGCCGGACACGGCGTTGGGAACTCGTGGTTCGCGCCGGAGGGCACCGCCCATGAGCCGAAGCTCGACCATCGCCAGTGAGCTGCCCGAGTCCGGCCCCGCGACGTCCAGGAGGCGCTCGACCGCCTCGGAGGGCAGGGCGCCGAGGAGGGCTCCCCGCTCCCACACGGGTATCGGGTCTCGTGGGTCCTGGTGGATGGCGTCGATCGCGGTCATCGGCAGCTCGCCGACGCCGGAGAGCAGGATCTCGCCCGCGGCCAGCATCGGCGCCAGGAGCTCAACCCCCTCGGCCTCGCTTCCGTTGACCGAGAACCGGAGCTGGACGACGTACCGCCCGCGGATCGGCTCCGGAAGCGCTTCCAGCGGCGGCAGCTGCAGTAGCGCGATCGAGGCGCTGGCGTGGTCGGGCAGGGTCGGCGCCCAGGCGCGGAAGGAGTGCAGTACGTCGCGGGCCGACACAGCTGAGAAGAACACCGTGCCTCCGTAGATCCGCGCGACCGGCACCAGGTCGAGCTCGAGGGAGGTGACGATGCCGAAGTTGCCCTTGCCGCCCCTCATGGCCCAGAACAGCTCCGGGTCGTGGTGCTCGTCGATGCTGCGGATCCGTCCGTCCGCCGTGACGGCCTCCATCCGGCGCACCAGGTCGGCGCCGAAGCCGAACTGCCGCGACAGAGGGCCCATGCCGCCACCGACGCAGAATCCGACCACGCCGACCTGCGTGGACGAGCCGCAGACACCCGCGAGCCCGTGCGGTTCTGCCGCGGCGAGCACGTCGTGCCAGCGGGTGCCGGCCCCCACCGTGGCCGTGCGGCCCTCGGGGTCGACCCGCACCGAGGTCATCCGACCCGTTGTGATCAGCACGGCGTCGGTGACCGGCTGCACCGGTCCGTGCCCGGTCGCCTGGACGGCCACCGGGAGGCCGTGCCCGGCGGCCCAACAAACGGCCGTCGAGACGTCCTCCGCACTGGTGGCACCGACCACGACTACGGGGCGGTGGGTCACGGCGAGGTTGAACGTGGCCACTTCGGCGGCCAGGCCGGGATGGTCGGCGGTCAGGACCGGGCCGGTGACGGCGGCGGCCAGCTCGGCGACCGCACCTGCGCTGGCGGTCGAGGTCGCGAGGATGCTCATGGCGTTCTCCTGTGTCGGTTCTCCCCGGAGGTCCGGGCGCGACCACGATGGGCCAGCAGGGCGCAGGGGATCCACGACTTGTTCCCTCATCGTCGTGAGGCAACGCCTAACATGGCTGGTCATGGAGCTGCGCCAGCTGCGCTACTTCGTCGCGGTGGCGGAGGAGCGGCACTTCGGTCGGGCCGCAGCACGCCTGTTGATCGCCACTCCCTCACTCAGCCAGCAGATCAAGGCGCTCGAGCGCGGGCTCGACGTCCGGCTGTTCGACCGCACCCCCTCGGGCGCGAAGCTCACCCACGCCGGCAGCGAGCTCCTGCCGCTGGCGCGCGCGACCCTGGACGCGGCCGGTGCCCTGGGATTCGCGGCCGAACGGATCGCTCACGACCGCGCCACCGTGCTGCGCCTGGGCTTCCTGGCGTTCACGCTCACCGCCGACTCCCGCGACCTCCTGACCGCGTTCGGACGAGAGGCGCCCCACGTGACCGTCGAGCTGCGTCAGTACGAGTGGGACGACCCGTCTGCCGGCCTCCTGGCCCGTGAGGTCGACGCGGCGCTGGTGCGTCCGCCGTTCAGCGGAGCCGACCAGCTCGAGCTGGTCGACGTGGCACGGGAGGACGTGCTCGCCGTGGTCGCGCAGGACCACCCCCTCGCACACGAGGCCGACGTGACCGAAGCGCGGATCGCAGCCGAACCCTTCCTCGAGGCCGCCGTGGTCACCGACCCCGTCTTCGCCGACTACTGGTACCTACGAAGCCGAAGGCCCGACGGAGCCCGCGCGGTGACCAGCAAGTCCGGCACGGTCGAGGAATGGCTCGCCGAAGTCGCCTTCGGACGCGGGGTCAACCTCGTCCCGGCCGGGCTCGCCGCACAGTACGCACGACCCGGCCTGGCCTTCGTCCCGGTTGCCGACGCACCTCCGTCACGACTCACACTCGCGTGGCGGTCCGACCAGGACCCGTCCCAGGCGGTCCAGACACTCGCCGCGCTCGCCATACGCCGCCGCCACCCGAATCGACCCCACCCGGCCCAGCGGGGCCGATAACGTCACCGCGCCATCGGGCCACGCAGCTCGCGCCATGCCCTCTCCCTATCGGATGTTGGCGGCCGCCGACCGGCCTGTGAGGCATCTCGAGCGCGGATGTGAGCCCGATGTCTGCTGACGCTGCGCGGACCTTGGTCCCGAGCGGTGAACGAGCTCGGAAGCGGGCGAACGTCGACGGCGGGGCGCTTGAGGCAGAGAACCTCTCGGCCAACGACCCAGAGGTCAACGAGGTGCGGGGCTCCCGGTCGACTTGGCTCGACGCGCCGTCAAGCTCGCCTTCCGACGCGCATGACCCGCGTCGTTCCGCCGGGTTCTTCCCGGCGGACCGACGAGCCGGGTTGTGCGGGCACTGTGGTCCGGCGGAACGGCCGGCCTGGTGCGCTGGTCAGGCCGTTGGGGGCTGGAGGAGGACAGCCGCGAGTGTCTCGTGCAGCCAGGCGGCGTACTGCTGCCGGTCCCAGCCGAGCTGCTGGGTGAGCTGTTTGTGGGTTGCCGGGCTGCACAGCAGCCAGGTGGTCTCGGCGGCCTGTTCGACGGCGAGCCCCGGCCGCAGCGGGCCGGCTTCGGCGAGCGACCTCACGAACGCCGTGATGTTCCGCAGCCGGGTGCGGTGCATCGAGGCATACTTGGCGGCCACCTCGGCATCGACCTCACCGGCGGAGCGCATGACGTCGTCGACCGGCCGGGCCCGGGCGATCCGGTCGGCGACGTCGGCGGCGAACATGGCCAGCTTCTTGTGCTGGTCCGGCTCGGCCTGGACCTTCTGCGGTCCCTCCTGGTCGAGCACCGGTGGGCTGTCGGCCTCGCCCGTGACGGCGAAGTTGAGCACCTCGACCAGCAGGCCGCGCTTGTTGCTGAACAGCTTGTAGACCAGGTCCTCGCTCACGCCGGCCTCGTCCGCGATACGCGCGATCGAGGTGGCGGCGTAGCCGTCGCCGAGGAAGCGGCGATAGGCCGCGGTGAGGATCGCGACCGCGTTCGCGCGGGCACGTTCCTCGCGCAGCGTGGAGCGGTACGCACGTCTTCCCTTGACAGCCTCCGGCACGGGGTTCACTCTAGGCGCAATTAGATCGGGTACTACTAGAACGAATTGGAGCCCGTCATGACCTTGGGATGGAAGCTCGCCTACCGCCTCGGCCTCACGCCCTGGGAACGCGCCGCCGAGCAAGGCCAGGACCAGCTCGACACCCTGTTGGACAAGATCGAGACCGACCGCACCCCGCCGCTCGGCCGCGCCCTCGACATCGGTTGCGGGACCGGCAGACACACCCACGACCTCGCCCGCCGCGGCTGGGACGCCACTGGCGTCGATGTCGTCCCGCTCGCCGTCGAGAAGGCCCGGGCACGCGGTGGCAACGCCACCTTCGTGTGCGGGGACGTCACCGACCTGGCCTCGCTCGGCTTGGAGCCGTTCGACTTCTTCCTCGACATCGGCTGCCTCCATGTGTTCGACCGGGCACAGCGCGCGGCCGTCGCTCGGCAGGTCACCGGCCTCGCCCGCCCCTCCGCCGAAATGGTGGTGCTGGCCTTCCAGCCGAACACGCTCCCATTCGTCCCCGACGGAATCAGCCAGCACGACCTCGCGGAGACCTACGCCGACTGGGACCTCGTCGCCACCGAGCTCGCCGACGTCAGCGGCATGCCGAAACCCCTGAGGAAGACCGCGCCCCGCTTCTACACCTTGCACCTTCGCTGACACCCAGTCCGAAGCGACCGACCTTCTGATCGCCCAGCCGGCATTGAGCCAGGCGATCCGGCAGCTCGAACGAGAACTCGGCGTGACGCTGTTCGAACGCAACACGCGCGGGGCCGTCCTGACGGCTCCGGGCGAGGTGCTGCTCCGCGGGGCCCAGCGCACGCTGCGGGAGCTGGAGGTCACAGTCGATGACGTTCGCAGCTTTGCCGGGCAGGTCACCGGACGGGTTCGGCTCGGTGCCTGGCAGTCCATGGAGGTGCGGCTCCCGGACCTGCTCGCCGCCTTTCGCCGCGAGTACCCGGCTGTCGACGTGGCGGTGAACGAGCTGGTCTCGGATGCGATGCTGGACGCCGTCCGGGGCGGCACGCTGGATGCAGCCATGGTGGTGCAGCGCGATCACGTCCCGATGACGGGTCTGGCCAGCCAGCCGTTCATCACCGAGCCATACGACCTCGCGGTCGCCGAGTCGCACGCCCTGGCGCAGCGCTCGGCGGTCCGACTCAGCGAGCTCGCCGAGGAGCCGTTCGTCATGCACCGGCCCGGGGCTGCCGTCCGCGACCAGATCCTGCACGCCTGTGCAGACGCCGGGTTCCGACCGCGCATCGCCCTCGAGACGGGCGAGATGAGCGCCGCGCGGGCCTTCGTCGCCGCCGGACTCGGCATCACCGTCCAACCCCGGTCCTCACTGGCCAGCGCCGGCCCAGCGGTCCGCATCCTGTCGGTGCGGCCGAGGGTCCAGCGCACCTCGATCCTGGTCTGGCCCCAGAAGGGCCCGCGCTCCGCGGCCGCGCGGTCCTTCCTGCAGTTCGCGCGAGAGAACGAGGACCTGTTGCATTGAGGCCGCACGCGTTTCGCGGTGGTCATTCGACGTCACGATCAGCGTGGGTGAGGAGGAGACGTCCGCGGGTGCAGACCGCGAGGGCGATCGCGGCCAGTGCGGTGGTCGCTGCGGCGCCCCAGATCATGGTGTGCTCGGACCCGACCACACCGAGGTAGGAGTAGCTGGCGTCGAAGGAGGCGTGGAACAGGGCGGCGACGACGACGCTTCCGCTCGCGGCGTTGACCAGGCCGGAGATCAGCACGCTGGTGGCTACCACCAGGAGCAGGAACGGCGCCACGGGCAGCCCTTGGTCGCCGGCGTCGGGGGTGGCCAGCAACGGCAGGTGCCACCCGGCCCAGATCATGCCGAGGACCAGGGCCGCTTGCCACGGCTGCATCCGGTGCTGCAGCCGCGGCAGCACGGCCCCTCGCCAGCCGGCCTCCTCGGTGAGCAGGAACAGCCCGGTGCCGTAGGCGAGGTAGATCAGCGCGCCGGGCAGGTTCAGCACCTCGCCGACCGGGACGTGGTGCCCCAGGGCGGTCGTCAGGGTGGCGGCGAGCACGGCCACCAGCACGGGTGTCAGCAGTGCCGCGGCCCACGTCCAGCCGGGCACCCGCACGCGAGTGATCCGCCGACGCAGGTCGGTCAGGGCGCGGCGTCCCCCGGTGACGGCGAGGGCGGCCACCAGCAGAGGCAGCATGGTCCAGAGCGCGAGGCCCTGGGGGAGGTGCCAGCCGATCATGCCGTGGTCCTGGGCGATCCGGCTGAACCACCACGTCCACGGCCCGGCGAACAGCGCCAGGGTCACCAGGACGATGGCGCCCGTGCCGGCATGCTCGCGGCGGCTCGTCATACGCACGGAGTCTCGGTCGGCGGCGACCAGGACCGCATCGAACAGCTGGTCGGCGACCTCGGCCTTGTCGAGATACGTCGCACCGGCGACCCGCGCGACGTCGGCGGTGTGCCGGTCGTTTCCGAGCACGACTGTCGGGAGACCGGCGGGGAGTCCGCGGAGCTGCTCGAGGTGGTTCTCGGGGGTGGCCGGGTCGAGGTCGAGGACGACCACGTCGGCGTCGGAGCCGACCGCAGGGGAGGTGGTCGCCGGACGCGCGCCTGCGGCGTACGACTCCACCACCACGGTGCCTCCTCCCGACGTCAGCAGGTGTCGCAGGCTGGTTCTCACCCGCTCATCGGCGGCGACGACGGCGACGCGGACAGGGCGGGTGGAGGTGTCCAGCGACGTCACGCCGCACCTGCCTCGGCCAGGGCGGCGGACGAGGACCGGTGCGCCCAGACCTGGATCGCGGTCACCACGAGCCGGACGGCCACCATGGTCAGCGCCATCAGCACGAATGCGGCGGTCCAGGCGTCGGCTCCGGTGATCTGGTGGCGCATGGAGAACTCGCCGATCGTGCGGGCGCCGGAGTGCGTGGCCCACTGGGCGAACAGCATCCGGCCGCCGATGGTGGCGATCCAGACGGCTGCGAACGCCGTTCCGGCGCTGACCACCAGGTCACCGTGATCGCGGTGCATCCAGGTGACGCGCGCGGCCAACGTGCCGAGCGCCAGACCGGCCGCGACGCCGACCAGCTCGAGGCGAACGTCGTGGCCGGCCGTCGGCAGGTCCCGAAGAAACCAGGCTCCGGCGGCGGCCACGACGGCGAGCGGGACGAGGAACGTGGCACGCGTGACGCGGTGGGTGCCGAGGTTGCGGGTGAGTACCCACCCGAGGAGGGTCAGGTTGAGGATCCATTGGGCGGTGGACATGGTGGTCTGCCTTTCAGAGGTGGTCGGAGCGGTGAGGGAGGACGGCGGCGAGCCGACGCCCGGTGCGGCAGCCGCGGGCGCGGCGTCGCTGCTCGGCGTCGGTGACCCGACGGGCGATCTCGGCGTTCGCGATGAGGAGGTTGAGGTTGTTCATGGCGACTTCCTTGGTTCTGGTGCTCCGGACCGGGGCACATCAGAAGCGTCGCGTCAGCGTGGGGTCCGCCGCTTCGGCCCGGTGGCCGGTCTCGCCTCGGCGCTGTGGCCGGGTGCGGCCTCGGCGCAATGACGTAGGCGGGTCAGCGGGGGAGGGGAACGACGACGATGATCGTGCTGCCGCGCCCGGGTGCGGAGTCGATGCCGAAGGTGGCGCCGATGGCGTCGGCGCGCTCGCGCATGGTGCGTAGGCCGAGGTGTCCGGGCCGGTCCAGCCGCGGGTCGAACCCGGCGCCGTCGTCGCTGACCCGGAGCTCGAGACCCGTCTCTCGTTGCTCGAGATGGACGTCAACGCGCCGGGCGCCTGCGTGCTTGACGGTGTTGTGCACCGCCTCCAGAGCGATGCGATACAGGTGCTCCTCGACCGTCGGATCGAGCCGGATGCCGCCATCTTGACCATGCACCTCGACGACGAGCTGCTCGCGGGCGGCCACCGCGGCGGCCTGCTTGGTGAGAGCGGCGACCAGACCCTCTGCCTCCAGCGCACCGGGCCGGAGCTCGAAAATCAGTGCGCGCATCTCGGCCAGCGCGGTCTGGGTGAGCCCGTGAAGCTGCTCGATCTCTACGGCGACGGGATGGTCCGCGGCCAGGCCTGCGAACTCGAGGTGCCGCTGGGCGGTCCGGGCGTGCAGGGTCATCGAGAACAGGGCCTGGCTCACCGAGTCGTGCAGCTCACGGGCCAGCCGGTGCCGCTCCTCGAGTGCGGCGGTCTGCTCGGCAGCCCGGTAGAGCGTGCTGTTACGGACCGCCACAGCGGCCTGGTCGGCGAGAGCAGACAGGTAGCCGCGGTCGTCGTCGTCGAGGTCGTGACCGGCCGCGAGGTAGACCGCGACCTCCCCGACCACGACTCCCGAGGCCACCAGCGGGAACCATGCCAGGTCCTCCCACGGCGCATCCTCGACGAGGAAGGGGTGCACCGGTGCCAGCGACGGGTCGGCCAGCGCGATGTCACGGAAGCCGCGGACAACGGCGCCGTCGTACTCACCGAGGTCGACCGGGCGCATCCCGCGGATGCGCCACACCTCTTCGAGGGCCTCCGCGAACCCGGCGCCGAGCACGTCGTCGGCGTAGGCGGTGGCCGGGCGGCTCCAGTCCTCCTCCCAGCACACGATGCTGCACGCGACCGCCTCACTGGTGCTGCGCACGGCGTCGACGACCTGCGAGAGCGTGGTGGACAGCGGTTGGTCAACGCTCATCCCCGCGGCGACCTGGGAGAACATCGCGATCCGCGCCTCGAGGCGCTGGAACGACAGCACCCGGTCCGTGGCGTCGGTGACGATGTCCACGACCCCGACAACCCGGCCGTCACCGAACAGCGGCGCGAACACCACGTCCCAGTACGTCTCGGTGCCGGGGATCGCGATCCGGTGGGCGGCTTGACGGATCACCCTTCCGGAGAGCGCGGTGTCGACCAGCAGCTGGACCGCCTCCTCGTTTCCGGGAATCAGGTCGTTGAGGTGGCGGCCGGGCGCGGTGTACTCGGCCGGAACCCCCAGGTAGTGCTCGTAGAACGCCGTCCAGGTCTTGTTGCAGCGCTGCAGGCGCATGTCGGTATCGAAGACCGCCACCCCCATCGGCACCCGGTCGAAGAACAGCTCGAGGAGCTGGTTGTCGAGGGGTGAGCTGCTCGGCGCTACCTCGTCGATCAGCGGCTGCGTCGGCATCGACGTGCTCCGCAGGAAGTCGCGGGCCGGCTCGGAGCTCATCGCGCCTGACGCTCGGTCTCATCGACCAATCCCTCGCGGACCGCCCACATCGCTGCCTGGGTACGGCTGGTCAGGCCGAGCTTGGCGAGGATGTTGGACACGTGCGTGCGCGCCGTACGCTCGCTGACGCCCAGGTCTCGGGCGATCTGGCGGTTCGTCGCCCCGGAGGCTATCGCCGCGATGACCTCGCGCTCGCGTGGAGTCAGCGGTGCCTGGTCCTGCTTGGGGGCACGCAGCGACGCGGTCAGCGCACGCGCCGCGGCCGGGTCGAGGTGCACCTCGCCGGCGATCGCGGCCCGGATCGCCGCGGCCACGTCAGGAGCGTCGGCATCCTTCAGCAGGTAGCCCGCCGCACCCGCCTCCAGGGCAGCGCGGATCTGTTCCTCCTCGACGAAGCTCGTCACCGCAACCACCTCGGTCTCAGGCCACCGCCGCTTCACCTCGGCAGTGGTCGCGATCCCGTCCATCCGCGGCATCTTGAGGTCCATCAAGATGACGTCGGGCAACTGGCCGGCACGATCCAGGACGGCAATCTCGTCCAGGGCTGCCCGGCCGTCCGAGGCCTGCCCGACCACGCGCATGCCGGGCTCGACGCCCGAAATAGGCGGCAAGCCCGGTCCGCACAACGCGGTGATCATCGACCAGGAACACGCGGATCTCTTGCACTCTCAGCCCTTCCGGCTCGCCGTGTGCTGGCTCATCCTCCTAGCCCGCTCCTCAGGCGCGCAAGAACTCCCGGATCGGGCCTGACCAACGGCGGCGGCCGGTCAACTCAGCAGGCCGCAGCGTGTGCCTCAGAGTCGCGGACCACACACGCAAAGGCGTGGTGACCTCGTCCATCCGGCGTCGGCCTACCTCCGGTGCGCGCCCTGCGGCCGGTCCCCGAGGCGGGCCGCCACAGCACGGTCGGTCTTCTCGAGGGTGAAGTCGTCGGTCGTCACGGGGCTCTCGAGATCGTTGGCAGTCATGGCGCCGTGAAGCGAGCGTCCCGGATCGCCGCTAAGTCATGGCGCACAGGAGCTCCTTCATGTGGAGGCAGATCTCCAACACTTCCGCCGGGTCGTCGGTGTACTGGCTGGGCTTCATGCAGAACGTCGTGTAACCCCGCGCGATCTGATCGGGGATGTCAGCCATGGCCCGTTCAACGTCAGCGACCGAGTCGGGACCGTCGAAGGTCGCCCGGGTTCCCCCGACCAGCTCCAGCTCGGCGACGTCACGCCCAGCCGCGGCCATCCCCTCGGCCAGGAGCTCGAGGTCCTGATCCGTCGGGGTCCCGAAGGGATGGAACCCTGACCCGTACCGGACCATCCGCCGGACCAGCGCAGGGTGCATCCGCTCGCCTCCGAACCACATCCGGGGCCCGTCGGGGCGCCAGGGCTTCGGCTCGGAGTAGGCGTCCTCGAAGTCGAAGAACTCCCCGTGGAACTCTGCGGGGGACTCGGCCCAGAGCGCCGTCATGGCGGCCAGGTGCTCGTCCAGGATTGCCCCCCGGCGGTGGAAGTCGATGGCGTGGGCGGCGTACTCACTGCTCTGCCAGGAGACGGTCGGCTGGATCACCAGCCGGCCCTCGCAGAGCAGGTCGACGGTGGCGAGGTCTTTGGCCAGGAGGAGGGGATGCCGCAGCGGCGGGATGATCGCTCCGGCCACGATCCGCACTCGTTCCGTGGTGGCGGCTACCGCAGCGAGGGTGGCCACCGAGCTCGGCCAGGGGGTGTGCGGGTCCTGGTTGCCGATAGCCGCATACATCCGCGGGTTGCTCATCAGGCCGTTGCGGTCGGCGTCCCCGCTGAGCATCGTCTGCTCGCTGACCATCACCGCGTCGAAGCCCGCATCCTCCGCCACTGCGGCCAGGCGCACGAGCCCGCGCATGTCTCGTGCGTCCACCAGGGTGTGGTTCTCGGTGAGGATCATCAACAGCCGCGGCGGAGGAGGTTCAGGTGCTGCGGGCGGGACGCCGGGGGTCGCCGGCTCCGGTGCCCGGGTGCCACCGGACGGTGCCGGCACGGAAGGTGACATCGAGCCTCTCCTGGGTGCGTACCGAGCAGGTGTCGTGCGTGGGGGTCACCGGATGGGCGAGGCGACCTTGAGCCGCAGGCCCTCCACCAGTGCGCGCAGGCCGTACTGGAACTGGGCGTCCTGGGTGGGATACAGCATCGATGCAACGCGGACGGTCACCGGGAAGTCGTCGGGTGGTGCAGCCAGGTAGTCCGCGCGCCACGCGCGGTGTCGCGCGTCCTCGTCGGGCTCGGTGGTCAGGCCGGGGGCGTCGATGGCCGAGGAGCCCACGGTGAGCTCGATGAGCGCGTGGTAGGCCATGACCACGTCCTCGTCGGGCAGGCCCGCCTGACTGAGCAGATGCAGGATCCGCTCGGTGAACACGCGTTCGTGCGGCATGCGTGAGGGTCCGGAAGCCACACCGCTGGCCGCGCCCGGGTGGGACATGAGCGTGTTGCGGAGTCGGAGGCACAGCTCGTAGACCGCTTCGAGCGGCTGGTCCTCGTCCGGCGACGTGGGCTCGACCAGTCCTTCGAGGATGTGGTCGGCGGCCTCGCGGATCAGCTCGTCCATGTCCCGGAAGTGCCGGTAGAGCGCGGTCGGGTGAACGCCGAGAGCGTCGCCCACGGTCCTTGTGGTGACAGCGTCGACTCCGCCGCTCTCCAACAGATCGACGACGGCGTCGACGATACGGTCGCGCGTCAGCCGTGGCGATCTCCCGTTGACCGCGGAAGGTCGCGCCATGGAAGCCGCCCCTTTCATGGACGTCAGTCGTCGTAGAGCTTGGCTTTGCCGAGACGGTCGAGGCAGACCTCGCCGGACCACGGAAGCATGGTGATGCCGAGCCGTGAGTCACGGTACATGCGCTCCAACGGCATCGACTTCAGCATGGACTGTCCACCGCAGACCCGGATGGCTCGCGAGGCGACCCGGTTCGCGTTCTCCATCACCGTGTAGACGGCTGCCCATGCCTTGGCCAGCAGCTCTTCGCCCGGGTCGATCTCCATGTGGTCCAGGACGTCGTACAACAGGGCGCGTCCGCACTCGTAGTCGATCTGCATCTGCGCCCACCCGGCCTGCTTCTGGGTCAGGTCGCGGCGTGCCATCCCGGGGTTCTGCCCCGGTCCCTCCCCGCGCAGGTAGAGGCGCGTGAAGTCGAGGATTCCCTGGGTGAGACCGAGGTAGCTGGGGGCCAGGGACATGAAGAGAAACGGGAAGCGCTGGGCAGCCTGGTCGTAGCCGCGCGGCGGGAGCACCTCGTTGTCCTCGGGGACGAAGACGTCGGTGAACAGCAAGGTGCGGGACACGGTGCCCCGCATGCCGAGCGGGTCCCAGTCGCCGACGATCTCGATGCCTTCGGCGTCGGCCGGGATCGACAACAGGCGGATGAACGGCTCACCCGGGACCTGGCAGGTCACGTTGTAGCGGTGGGCAGCACCCGAGAGCGAGGCGAAGATCTTGCGTCCCGTGACCTGAAAGCCCCCCTCGACCGGCTCGGCCTTGGTGTGGACGCCTGACGTCGCACCGGCGGAGATGCCCTCGCTGAACGGCTGGCTGTGGATGGTGCCGTCCTCGACGACGCCCCGGAAGAGCTCCGCACGTCGTGCATGGTGCAGCGCCCGCTCCTCGGCGGTGAAGTCGAGCATGTTCGAGACCTCACCGGCCCACAGCATGGTGGCGTTGTGCATGTTGAACGTCAGCGCGGTTGCGCCGCAGTAGCGGCCGATCTCGGCCGACACACGCGCGTAGTCAGCGAACGAGGCTCCGAGGCCGCCCGCACTGCTGGGCACGCACAGCGCCAGCAAGCCCCGAGTCCTTGAGGTCGGCGAAGTTCTCGTGAGGGAACGCTGGCGTCTCGGTCGTAGCGAACGGCGCGCTCGGCGAACGCGGGGCCGAGGGCGCGCACCCGCTCGACCATCTCTTGACGCGTGATGGCCGGCTTCGTGTCCACGGTCGCAGTCATGCGCGGCAGTGTCACCGAATGTCAGCGCCAATGTCAATGCCTCTGACACAACCCTTTACAAGGGCCATTGGTCCCTGACACACTCCCCGGCCATGGTGATCACGACCACATTCACCGACCGCCGCGAGCGCGGCGTGTCCTGGCGGGAGACCGGCCGGCCGGTAGGTCCCACGGCCGTCTTCGTGCACGGGCTCGGTGGTCGGCGCGACAACTGGGACCCCCAGCTGGGGTCCCTGGGTGAGACACGCCGTTGCTGCGCCGTGGACCTGCCGGGCTACGGGAGCTCTGAAGGCCGGCCCGGCTCCCTCCCCGAGATCGCAGCCCGGGTCGCGTCGTGGGTCACCCAGCTCGACGAAGGACCCGTCGACCTGGTCGGACTCTCGTTCGGCGGCATGGTCGCCCAGCACCTGGCCCTCGACCATCCACACCTGGTGCGCTCGCTGGCGCTGCTCGACACCAGCCCTGCCTTCGGACTAGACGGGGTCACCACCCCGGAGGACTGGCTGGCGAGCCGCATCGACGCGATCCGGGATCCGGACCCGTCCGCCCCGAGCATCGAGGCCGTCGTCGCCGGGCTGGTCGGCACTGACGCCGGGGAGGACGTCCGTTCCCTCATGGTCGAGTCGATGCGGGCCGTGCCCGCGGCCACGCTGGAGGCCGCGTGCACGGCTCTCATCGCCCATGACACCCGGGACCGGTTGCACGAGATCGTCGTACCGGTCCTGGTGATGGTCGGAGAGCAGGACACCGAGACCCCGCCGTCGTACGCCGAGGCCATCGCCGCACGCATCGACGGCGCGCAGCTGGTCGTCGTGCCCGGAGCCGGGCATCTGCTCAACCTGGAAGCTCCGGAGGTGGTCAACGACCTGCTCCGGAGTCACTGGCAAGCCACCGAGGAGACCGCATGAACACGGAGTGGCGATGGGTCGAGAGGTTCGCGGCTCAGCTGAGCCTGTGTGAGCTCGACTCCAGCGAGCTGTGCGTCGTCCTGTCGGAGACGACGAGCCGACCGGAGAACGTGGCTGCAGCGTTCATGGCCGCCCAGTCGCTCGGCGCAGAGACCTTTCACGTGGTCATGCCGACGCCCGCGAACCCCGGACCGGTCCCGCTCCGGTCGACGGGCACGAGCCTGGCTCTGCAGCAGAACCCGGCGGCCATCGCTGCCCTGTGCCGGGCCGACTTCGTCATCGACTGCACCGTCGAGGGACTGCTCCATGCCAGGGAGCTGCGTCAGATCCTGGAGTCGGGTACCCGCGTGCTCATGATCGCGAACGAGTACCCGGAGATCTTCGAGCGGATGCACCACGACGTCGACATGGCGCGCAGGGTCGACATCGGCTACGACATGCTGTGCTCCGCGTCGACGATGCGCGTCACCTCCGCCGCCGGCACCGACCTGACGGTCCGGCTGGACGGCTCGTTCCGAGCCGGGTCCACAGGTGTCACGTCCGGGCCCGGCAGCATCGCCCACTGGCCGGGCGGCCTGGTGCTGGCCTTCCCGGCTCGCAACAGCGTCGAAGGCACCATCGTCCTGGCTCCCGGCGACCTCAACTGCACGTTCAAGACCGTGGTCCGCACCCCCATCCGGATGACGGTGAAGGACGACTACGTGGTCGACGTCGACGGCGACGGTGTCGACGCGCGCCAGCTGGCCAGCTACATGGCGGCGTTCAACGACCGTGAGGCCTACGCCAGCTCCCACCTGGGCTGGGGCATGAACCCGGGCGCTCGCTGGGACTACTTCGACCTCTACGACAAGAGCCAGCACAACGCCGTGGAGGCCCGCGGCTTCGAGGGCAACTTCATGTACTCCACGGGTGCCAACGAGACCGCGGACAGGTTCACCCGTTGCCACTTCGACCTGCCGATGCTCGACTGCAGCGTCGAGCTGGACGGCGTACCGGTCGTCACCGACGGGGTGCTCCAGGGAGAGCTCGCGCCCGAGAGGCCCGCCGACCCCCGAGTGCTCGGCCCGACCGTCGCGGCGGAGTGAGACATCCATGAGCTACGAGCCCATCCTGAACGACGAAGGCGCGACGGCGGCGCCCTCGGCGTACCCGGGATGGATGCTCGACGACGAAGGCCGAGCTTACGAGGAAGAGGTCTCCGGGCACTTCATCACTGCGATGAGCTCGCTGGCAGCGACCGTCTGCGTGGTCGCCGCCGCCACCCCGACCGGCGAGCAGGCCGGGATCACGGCGACTGCGGTGTGCTCTCTCTCGACCGACCCGCCCCAGCTCGTGGCCTGCGTGAACCGCACCTCCAGCATGGCCAAGGCGCTCGGAGCCACGGGATGGTTCTCGGTCAACATCCTCTCCGGTGACCAGGAGCACGTCGCGGCCACGTTCGCCGGCCGCACGGGGCTGAAGGGATCCGAGCGGTTCGACGAGAAAGTCTGGACCCGGCACACGACGGGCGCTCCGGTGCTGAGCGATGCCGCCGCGGTCTGCGTGTGCCACGTCTCCAACAGCCTCCACCAGGCCAGCCACCTGGTGGTGATCGGGCGCGTGCTCGACGTCCTCCTGCCCCATGGCACTCCTCCAGCACCGCTGATGTATCACATGCGGCGCTTCACCACGGTGAACTCCGGGTTGTTTGCCGACCATCCCGCTAAGGAAGGACACGCATGACCACATCACCCAGTGATGAGAATCTCGGCACCAGCCACACCAAGCTCAAGCTCGTCGACGCCGTGGCGCAGTCGGTCGGGTTCATGGGCCCGGTCTTCTCCATCGCCTTCCTCGTCCCGCTCGTCATGGGAATCACCTCTGCCACCGGAAACGGAGCCGGAGTCGCGGCGCCCCTGGCGGTGCTGATCGCTGCCATCGGCGTCCTCGCGTTCGGGTGGATCATCGCGGAGTACGCGCGTCGGATCCACGCGGCCGGCTCGCTCTACGTCTACGTCACCGACGGCCTCGGCAACCGCCTCGGCGGGGCCTCGGGCTTCTTGTACTACTCCGGGATCATCGCGCTGGGCGCCGCGATCCTGATCATGCTCGGCGGAACCATCCACGACACGTTGCTCGCGGAGTTCCACCACGCCTTCCTGTCCGAGCTCGGGTGGGACATCGTGCTGCTGGTGATCGCGTGCCTCACCGTGTTCTTCGGGGTTGCGCTGTCGACCCGTACGCAGCTGATCCTGGCGCTGGTCTCGATCACGGTGGTCTCGATCTTCTTCGTCTACGTGATCATCAAGGTCGGTTCGGACAACGACGTCGCCAAGGCGTTCAACCCCTCGAACGCTCCGAACGGTATGACGGGCGTGATCTACGGCGTGCTGTACGGCGTGCTGCTCTTCACCGGCTTCGAGACGGCGGCCAACCTGGGGGAGGAGACCGAGCACCCGGCCCGCGACATCCCCCGCGCGGTGCTGTTCTCGGTGCTGGGAATCACCGCGTTCTACCTGGTCGGCTCCTACGCGCAGGTCGCTGGCTTCAACTTCGATCTCAAGGCCATCGGTCAGGCGGCCGGGGCGCCGCTCTTCGCGCTGGCCTCGCCCAGCTCGGTGGGTGGCTACGGTTCGGTTGCCGTCGTCCGACTGCTGGAGCTGGTCGTGATGCTGGACATGCTCGCGGTGATGATCGGGTGCGCGACGGCCGGCTCCCGTGGCCTCTTCGCGCTGGGCCGCGACGGTCGGCTGCCTCGGGCGATGGGCAAGTCGTCCAGCCGGGGCACCCCGCTGGTGGCCGGGACCGTGCTGATGGTGCTCTTCGCGATCACCATCGCCGTGACCATCTGGTGGACCAGCCTGTGGCAGAACCCGGCGTTGCCGCACTACGTCGCCGTCTTCTCGGTGCTGGCGGGCTACGGCTCCCTGGCGATCGCCGCGATCTACTTCCTGCTATGTATCGGGGCTGTGCGCGGGCTGGCCGACCACCCGAAGTACTGGGCGGTGATCCTGTCGGCGGTCGTCGGTGTCATCGTCACGGGCGCCGCCATCTTCGGGGCGGTCTACAAGCAACCTTCGCCGTTGAGCTACCTGCCGTACGTCGCGGTGGTGATCTTCGTGATCGGGCTCCTGGTGCCCGGCGACGAGGCCAGCTCGGGGGTACCCCTCGAACCTGACGGCGCCCCGGTGAAGCTCTGAGGACGTCTGCGTGACTCGCATCCTGGTCAACACCTGGCGTCGGGAAGGACGGGTTCTCGGGCCCGTCCTCCGCGACATGTTCGGCGTCGAAGTGGCCTACGCCCACGTACTGCAGAACTCCGGCGCGACTCCCTTCCTGCTGCCGCAACCACCCGCTTCGGTGTCGCCATCGCATGCGCTCGACGGCTTCGACGGCCTGGTCCTGATCGGGGGCGAGGACGTCTCTGCAGCGGTCAGCGGCGCCCCACCAACCTCGATCGGACCGAACGCGAGCGAGGAACGAGACCGCTGGGAGCTCTCCCTCCTCACGGCAGCGTTGGACGGCGGCGTCCCGGTGCTCGCCATCTGTCGCGGCATGCAGCTGCTCAACATCGCCTTCGGAGGGACGCTGGTCGGCCACATGACCGGGGAGTCCGAGGAGCATCCCGACATCCCCGCAGACGTCTCGGCGGCGTTCGACTTCAGGCATGCAGTCGAGCTCGCCCCCCGGACTCGAGTGCGGGCTGCCGTCGGCGCCGAGTCCATCGACACCAACTCCCTGCACCACCAGGCAGTCGACCGTCTCGGGAGCGGTCTGAGCATCACGGGGACCACTCGCGACGGAGTCGTGGAGGCCGTCGAGACGTCGGGTGCTCCCTGGTGCGTCGGCGTCCAATGGCACCCGGAGCTGATGCCTGACGACCCGTATCAGCAGGCTCTGGTCAGCGCGTTCGTCAGCACCGGCCGAGCACGTCGAGAACGAGGCACACGTGCCGTGCAGAGCCCGATCCTTCTGTCCACTTCCGGAAGACCCTCATGACCACAGAACTCATCGACATCGTCTTTCCCGACCTGCTCGGGCTGCTGCACGGCAAGACCGTGCCGGCCCACCGCATCGAACACCCGACGCACTACGCAGTGACGGCCATGCTCGTCGGGCTCGACTGGAACTTCCTCGAGACAGAGGGCTACTCGACCAGCGCAGGGTTTCCCGACATGGAAGCGCGCATCGACTTCGACACCATTCGCCCGTGGGTGGACGGCCGGCAGACCGCCATGGCGCATCTGTACCGAACCGATGGACAGCCGGTGCCCTTCGACTCCCGCCGGCAGCTCAAGGCGCTCGTGGATCGGTGGGAGCACCTGGGATACACACCCATGACCGGGTACGAGATGGAGTTCTTCCTGCTCGAGCAGCTGCAGCCCATGACGCGACTGTCCGTCCCCGACCACCGCGTCTACGGCGTGGGCCATGCCGCCGATCCCTCAGGAACGCTCGAGGAGCTCGGCTTGGCGGCCGAGCACGCGCAGCTCCATCTCGAAGGCATGAACAGCGAGTTCACGCCTGCGCAGGTCGAAGCCGCACTGCACTACCAGCCCGCGCTGGAGTCGGCAGACGGCGTCCTGCTCTTCCGCGAGCTCACACGTCATGTAGCCCGGTCGAAGGGCATCGAGGCGACGTACATGCCTCGCCCGTTCGACGACACGGTGGGCAGCGGCATGCACGTGAACATCAGCCTCTCGAACGACGCCGGTGACAACGCGTTCTTCGATCCGGATGACCCTCAGGGGATCAGCGATCTGGCTCGCCACTTCATCGCGGGCTTGCTGGAGCACCATTGCGCTCTGGCCGCCCTCGCGGCGCCTACGGTGAACTCGTACAAGCGCCTGTGCCCAGGCCTGCTCAGCGGCTACTGGGCCAACTGGGGACTCGACAACCGCATCACGTCCGTGCGCGTTCCAGGCCAACGAGGGGTCTCCACGCGCGTCGAACATCGCGTCGCCGACGGAAGTGCATCGCCACACCTCCTGAGTGCTGCGCTCCTCGCGGCTGGTCTCCATGGTGTGGAGGAGAAGCTCCCGCTGCCGGATCCCCAGGTCGGTGATGCCGATGCCGCGCCCAACACGGAGCGGCACACGCCGCACACCTTGGCTGAGTCGCTGGACGCCCTGGCAGCGGACGACGTGCTCTTCGAGATGATGGACCGTCAGCTCCTCGACGCGTTCATCGAGCTCAAGCGACAGGAGAACCAGCGTTGGCTACGGGCCGTGACGGACTGGGAGCAGCGAGAGTACGGGCGGGTCTACTGACGTGTCTGCCCATGGCACGCCCCATACCGGGTCCGTCGGAGAGCTGTTGCCGTCGGCTCATGTCGACACGTTCTGCCGCGATCACCTCCCCCCGGGGGACCAGTGGCCGGAGCTCCGGTTCGACCTTCCCGAGCTGGGCTATCCGGACCGGTTGAACTGCGCCACGGCGCTGCTGGACGACGTTGTCGCCCGCCATGGCGGGGACCGGCCGTGCTTGCACCAGCCGGGCCTGCCGACCTGGTCCTACGACGACCTGCTGGCTGCTGCCAACCGGGTCGCGCGCGTGCTGGTGGAGGACCTCGGGATCGTGCCGGGCAACCGGGTCCTGCTCCGCGGGCCCAACAACCAGTGGTTGTCGGCGGCGTGGTTCGGGGTGCTCAAGGCAGGGGCGGTCCTGGTCACCACGATGCCGTTGCTGCGCACCGGTGAGCTGGCCACCATCCACGAGATCGCCCACCTCGACGCGGCCCTGGTCGACCACCGGTTCACAGAGGCGGTCGAGCCGCTGGGCGTACCGTCCCTCGCCTTCGGCGACGACGCGTGGGCTGTACGCGTGGCCGCCAAGCCCGCGACGTTCGAGGACGTGGCGACCTCCAGCGACGACGTCTCGATGCTGGCGTTCACCTCGGGCACCACCGGGCGGCCGAAGGCAACCATGCACTTCCACCGCGACGTGCTCGCCATCTGCGACACCTTCAGCCGCCAGGTGCTCCGACCGTCGGCCGACGACGTGTTCACCGGCACCCCGCCCTACGCGTTCACCTTCGGGCTCGGCGGCGTGCTGCTGTTCCCCCTGCACACCGGCGCCTCGACCCTGCTGGTCGAGAAGGCCACCCCGCCCGAGCTGGCCGACCTGATCGACGAGCACGGCGTGACCGTCTGCTTCACCGCCCCCACGGCCTACAAGGCGATGCTGGCCGCCGGGAAGACGCTGCCGACGCTGCGGAAGGCGGTCTCGGCCGGCGAGCACCTCCCGCAAGCGGTGTGGGAGGCGTTCCGCGACGCGACGGGTGTCGAGATCATCGACGGCATCGGCGCGACCGAGATGCTGCACATCTTCATCTCGGCCGCCGGCCCCGACATCCGGCCCGGCTCGACCGGGCGGGCGGTGCCCGGCTACGTGGCCACGGTCGTCGACGACAACGGTCGTGAGCTGCCCCCGGGGGTGCCGGGGCGGCTGGCGGTGAAGGGACCGACCGGCTGTCGCTACCTCGACGACCCCCGCCAGGCGGCCTACGTCGTCAACGGGTGGAACCTGACCGGCGACACCTTCGCCCGCGACGAGGACGGCTACTTCTGGTACCAGGCCCGCAGCGACGACATGATCATCAGCTCGGGCTACAACATCGCCGCGCCGGAGGTCGAGGAGGCGCTGCTCAAGCACCCCGCCGTCGCCGAGTGCGCGGTGGTCGGGGTGCCCGACGAGGCGCGTGGCCACCTGGTCAAGGCGTTCGTGGTCGTGGCCGGCGAGCCCGGAGCCGTCTCGGCGACCGAGCTCCAGGACTTCGTCAAGCAGCAGATCGCGCCCTACAAGTACCCCCGCGCGATCGAGTTCGTCGCCGAGCTGCCCAAGACCGCCACCGGCAAGCTCCAACGCTTCCGCCTCCGCACCGGGTCGGTCGAGCCTGCCTCGTCGGTCGAGCCAGTCGAGACCACAGTCACCGCCAGCTGAAGGAGGACGTGTTCTCGGTGGGGTCCTCGACCAACCTTGCACGTGCGACCGGATGTGTGACCGAGAGGTCTCAGAAGTAGTGCCACTCAGCGCTACCAAGTGGAACAGGTGACTCGGATCCCCAGACAGGCATGGCGAAACGGGACTCGACGGCACAGATGGGACACGGGTCCAACAGGCTCATAACCCAGAGGTCGCGGGTTCAGGTCCCGCCCCCGCTACCACGAGGAGAACTCGCTGACCTGCGGAGACGCGCTTGGTCAACTCGCTTTTCGTGTCCCGAGTCGACGGTGCTGCCGTGGTTGCGTCCACTTCGGGTCCATCCGTGCCGCCATCGACGTTGCTCAGGATGAGGGAGTCCACGGTCGTCGCGGCTTCACGATCGGTGCTTGTTGGCGGAGATGGGCGCGTCACCTGCACCGCTCGAGGCAGAACGAGCGGCCGAGCGTGGTCGAGGACGCTGGGAGACGGCACTTCTCGCGGATCGCGGGACCGAGCGCTCGTGGAGCCTGCGGTGGATGTTGGTGACGGACCGCCGTCTCGGCGGCGGTGCCGCGAGGAGTTCTCCGGGCCGCCGAGGACTTGTGGCACTTCTGCCGTCCGCGCCACAACGTCACCATCTCTCACGTGACGGCGCGAGCCCCATGCTCGCGCAATTGCGCGGATGAACGTCGGAGGAAACATGGCTGCGAACGACATGGAACCCGGTCACGGAATGCCGCACTCCGCTTTCGACGTGTTCCTCGACCGCACCCGAGCGGTGATCGCGCTCGTGACCTCGGCCGGCACCGCAGGTGCCCGCGCAGTGGTCCCCGACCCGGTCCTCGGTCCCGTCAGCCGGATGTTGACGTCACTGCGGACGATCGCCGAGCAGGCCCCTCAGCTCACGGACGAACTCGACGTCCTCGTCGAGGAAGTTCACGCGAAGCGTCTGAGCATCCAGGCGCTCCAGACCGAGCTGGGAGCACTCGACCACCAGCTCCAGATCCTCGAGGCGACACTGGCACCCGTCCAGTCGTGGACTCACCAATGGGCCCGCGTGCAGCACGCGCTCCTCAAGCTGGACAACGACTGAGGTCACAACCGTCCGAGTCGTCTCTCGGCAGCCGAGCCGCCCGCGAGTAGATGACTACTCTTGACCGGGAGGGAGAACGATCGACGCTCGGTCGACTGTTCCAGGGCCCACGCCATGGTGCGCCTCCCGTGCGGCGCCGCGCTCCGCCTTCTCTCCCGTTGGTGACCAGCGCGGTGTGACGCAACCTCCCCCACAGTGATGTCTGTGGAGCCGCACCGTGGTGGAGACCGGTCGCACGGCGCCGTGCGTCAGCACCAGGTCGATGCGGCTCGTGTACGCCGCCGTGGGGTTGGTCAGGGTGCCGTTCTCGCAGCAGGTGAGACCCGCGCGGCCGACATGCCTCGACCCTCCGCAGCCCCGGCTGCTCCTGCTCCGCGCGCGGAGTGAATCGTCCGCGGGAACTTGGGACCAGTCTCACGCGGAGACCGGGACCAAGGCCCGCATCGTTCGGGACGCAGGATGGCTAGCGTCGCAGTGTGACCGTCGAGCTGCTGATCGACGGGGCCGAGCTGGTGGCGACGCTCGACGCCGACGACCGCGAGATCCCCGGGGGCTGGGTCGCCCTGGACCATGGCCTGGTGGCCGCCGTGGGCGGACCGACCGACGAGCGGCCGGCGACCGCCAAGGTGCTCCGGGCAGACGGCTGCTTGGTGACCCCGGGCCTGATCAACACCCATCACCACATCTACCAGAACCTCACCCGAGCCTACCGACCAGCTGTCAACGCATCGCTGTTCACGTGGCTGACGACGCTGTACCCGCTCTGGGCGGGCCTCGACGAGGAGGCGGCCTACGTCTCGACGTGGATCGGTCTGGCCGAGCTCGCCCTCGGTGGCTGCACGACCACGACGGACCACCTCTACGTGCACCCGCGCCACGGCGGCGACCTGATCTCCGCCGAGATCGCCGCGGCGCAGGAGCTGGGGATGCGCTTCCACCCGACTCGCGGCTCGATGAGCCTGTCGGAGAAGGACGGCGGCCTGCCACCGGACAGCGTGGTGCAGGACGACGACGAGATCCTCGCCGACAGCGAGCGGCTGGTCGCGACCCATCACGACCCTTCGTGGGGTGCGATGGTGCGGATCGCGCTGGCGCCGTGCTCCCCGTTCTCGGTCTCCGCCCGACCTGATGCGACGTACGGCCGAGCTCGCCGAGCACCTCGACGTACGGCTGCACACTCATCTGGCCGAGGACCCCGACGAGGACCGTTACGCTGCGAAGGCCTTCGGCGGACGGCGCACCATCGAGCACTTCGAGGACGTGGGGTGGCTGTCCGACCGCAGCTGGGTGGCGCACTGCATCTACCCCAACGACGAGGAGGTACGCCGTCTCGGCGCCGCCGGTGTCGGCGTCGCCCACTGCCCGTCGTCGAACATGTTGATCGGTGGCGGTGGCACGGCTCCGGTGGCCGAGCTGCGAGCAGCGGGGGCTCCGGTGGGCCTCGGCTGTGACGGCTCCGCCTCGACCGACCACGCCTCGTTGTGGCTCGAGGCAAGGACCGCCCTCCTGCTGGGTCACCAACGGAAGGGGCCGACCGGCATGACCGCCCGCGACGTGCTCGACATCGGGACGCGCGGATCGGCCGCGTGCCTGGGTCGCGCGGGCGAGCTCGGTACGCTCACGCCGGATGCTGTGGGCGACCTCGTCTGCTGGCCGCTGACGGGGCTCCCCTTCGCCGGGGCGCTCACCGATCCGGTCGAGGCCTGGCTGCGGTGCGGCCCGGTCGCGGCTCGTCACACCGTGGTCGCAGGCCGGGCCGTGGTGGAGGACGCCGTGCTCGTGCATCCGGGCCTCGAGGAGATGCTTCACCGCCATCACGCTGCTGCCGCCCGGATCCAACG
The DNA here is from genome assembly GCA_963761085.1 of uncultured Actinomycetota bacterium. GTDB lineage: Bacteria > Actinomycetota > Actinomycetes > Propionibacteriales > Nocardioidaceae > Nocardioides. Next base: position 662,097 of record CAVXFQ010000002.1, on the reverse strand, counting down.
GCTGGCCTGAGAACACCGATCGGAGTCACCATGTCGTCGTCGCTGGGAGTCGAAGACCACCTCGTCGATCCGGACGTTCGTGACCGCGCCGTGTCGCACCTACGGTCCGCCGGGGTCGTCCTGCCCACCTTGGGGGAGCTGGCCGACCCGTCCCGGATCCCGGCTGCGATCACCGAGGCCCTGGCGCAGGTCGGGCCCGACGACGCCGACCCGCGGAACCTGTTCCGCATCCACTGGTACAACGACGCCGCACGCGCCGGCAGGGCGACCGTGCCCGGCCATGTCGTCCTGCCGAAGGAGCTCACGGGCGTCGACGCCCGGATCGTCGTCGTCCTCGGTGACCGGTTCCCGATGATCCGGGCCCACAAGGTGCTCGCCGCCTACGCCTGCCTGGTCCCGCGCATCGTCACCGGAGGTTTTGACCCGACCGCCCAGCGCGCGGTGTGGCCGTCGACCGGCAACTACTGCCGGGGTGGAGTGGCGATCTCCCGGATCCTGGGCTGCCGCGGCGTCGCCGTGCTTCCCGAAGGCATGAGCCAGGAACGCTTCGGCTGGCTTCGCGAGTGGGTGGCCTCTCCGGAGGACATCGTCACCACGCCAGGCACCGAGAGCAACGTCAGGGAGATCTACGACGCCTGCGACGAGCTCGCCCTCGACCCCGGGAACGTGATCCTCAACCAGTTCGCCGAGTTCGGGAACCACCTGGCCCACTGGCTGTGCACCGGCCGGGCGCTGGGCGACGTGTTCGACCACCTGGGCGGCGCCGAGGATGACCTGCGCCTCCGCGCCTTCGTGTCCGCATCCGGCTCGGCGGGGACGCTCGGCGCCGGGGACTACCTCAAGGAGGTGTACGGCGCCGCCGTCGTCGCAGTGGAGGCGCTGGAGTGCCCGACCATGCTGCGCAACGGCTTCGGTGAGCACAACATCCAGGGCATCGGCGACAAGCACATCCCGCTGATCCACCACGTCCACAACACCGACTACGTCACTGCGGTCACTGACCGGGCGACCGACCAGCTGTCGGTGCTTCTCAGCGACCCCGTCGGCCTGAGCTACCTCGCGGACAGGCGAGGCGTGCCGGAGGCGACGATCGCCGCGCTGCCGTCGTTCGGCCTGTCGAGCATCTGCAACGTGATCGCCGCGGTGAAGCTGGCCAAGCACCTCCAGCTGGGGCCGGACGAGGTCATCATGACCGTGGCGACGGACGGTGCGCAGATGTACGAGAGCGAGAGGCACCGGATCCGGACCCGTGACTTCCCCGACGGCTTCGACGAGCCCGCGGCAGCCGAGGTGTTCGGACGGTGGATGCTCGGCGCCGACACCAGCGACCTGCTCGAGACCACGACCCGGGACCGGGAGCGGATCTTCGACCTCGGCTACTACACGTGGGTGGAGCAGCGGGGCGTCTCGATCGAGGACTTCGTGGTACGCCGCGAGCCGGCGTTCTGGACCGGCCTGCGGTCCGGGATCGAGGCGTGGGACGAGATGATCGTCGACTTCAACGCGCGCACCGGTGTCGTCCCGGCCGCCGTCAGGGCCGGATGAGGAGCGGCGTGCGCGCGCCGGCCAGTCGACTGGTCTGCTGGGGCTGCGGCGCCGTACCGGAGCCGGAGGAGCCCTACCCGTTCCGGTGTCCCGAGGCCGGTGTCGGCGACGTGGACCACGTGCTCGTCCGGATTCTCGACCTCGACCGCGTCGAGTTCCCGGAGGGCCGGGCGGGGCCGCCGTTCGTCCACTACCGCGGGCTCCTGCACAGCCACCACCGGGCGACCGCTGGAGGCATGAGCGACGACGAGTTCTGCGAGATCGCCATGGGCATGGACAGCGCGGTGGCACACGTCGCCGGTCGTGGCTTCCAGGCGACCCCCTTCGGCCGGAACTCCACGTTGTCGGACCACCTCGGGTTCAGTGAGCTCGGGGGAGTGTGGGTCAAGGACGAGACAAGGAACGTCGCGGGGTCCCACAAGGGCCGTCATCTCATGGGCTTGCTGCTCCATCTCGAGGTCGCCGAGCGCCTCGGGCTGGCCGATCCCGACGTTCGTCCGGACCTCGCGATCGGCAGCTGCGGCAACGCCGCCCTCGCTGCAGCGGTGGTCGCGCGGGCGGCTGGCCGACGGCTCCGAGTCTTCGTGCCGGTCGACGCCGATCCGGTGGTGCTGAGCGGCCTTCGCGGCCTCGGCGCCGAGGTCGTGACCTGTGAGCGCACCCCCGGCCTACCGGGCGACCCGGCGTTCGCGCGGCTTCGGGCCGAGGCAGCCGCAGGGGCGATCCCGTTCACCTGCCAGGGCAGCGAGAACGGGCTGGTCATCGAGGGCGGTGAGACCCTCGCCTACGAGATGGTGTCCGTACTCCGGGCTGAGGGCGTCAGCCTCGACCATCTCGTCGTCCAGGTCGGGGGTGGCGCCCTGGCCAGCGCGTGTCTCCAGGGATTCCAGGAGGCGGTGGACCTCGGCGTCCTCGACCACCGGCCCCGGACCCACACCGTCCAGACGAGCGGGGGCCACCCGCTCGAGCGGGCCTACGAACGGGTCCGCGCCGGGCTGGCGCCCTCGCCCGGTCCGTCCGCGGTCCACGAGGCGCTGCACCGAGCCGCCCGACACCGGTCGTCGTACATGTGGCCCTGGGAGCACGAGCCGCACAGCATCGCTACGGGCATCCTCGACGACGAGACCTACGACTGGCGGGCGATCGTCGACGGCATGCTCGTCACGGGTGGTCGGCCGCTGGTCGTGAGCGAGGAGTGCCTGGCTCGCGCACATCAGCTCGGCCACGCAGCGGGGTATGCGGTCGACGCCACCGGATCTTCGGGGTTGGCCGGCCTGCTCGACCTCGTGGCCGCCGGGGACGTCGGCCAGGACGACCGCGTCGGGGTCCTGTTCACCGGGGTCGAGCGGTAGCGGTGCCGGGGTCCATCGACCCTACCGCGCCGTTCGCCTCCCGGGGGACGGTGAACACGGACTGCGAGCGAAGGAGCGCACGACAGTGGAGGCCGGCCGGGTGGATGTCCCCTCGCTGGCACTGTGCGGCGCGACGGTGGTGGTCGCTCTCGACCCGCCGGAGGTGGTGTCCGCCGACGTCGTGCTGGGAGGAGACCGGATCGCTGCGGTGGCCACCGCGCCGCCGGACGTCGTACGGCGGGACTGCACGGGGACCCTGATCGTGCCCGGCAACGTGTGCGCCCACCACCACCTCTACTCGGCGCTGAGCCGGGGGATGCCCTACCACCTGGCCCCACCGGTGACTTTCACCGAGATCCTCCAGCGGGTCTGGTGGCGCCTCGACCGCGCCCTCGACGAGCCGGCCATCCGCGCCTCCGCGTTGCGCGGCGGTCTCGACGCGCTGCGTGCGGGCACCACCACGATCGTCGACCACCACGCCTCGCCCCGCGCCGTCGACGGCTCGCTCGACATCATCGCCGACACGCTGGCCGAGCTGGGGGTGCGCAGCGTCCTCTGCTACGAGGTGAGTGACCGAGACGGTCCCGCGTGCGCCGCGGCCGGCATCGCGGAGAACCGTCGCTTCCTGGCTCGGCAGGCGGGGCTGGCGCGGGGGATGGTGGGCGCCCACGCGTCGTTCACGCTGTCCGACGACACCCTGGCCGCGCTGGTCGACGTGTCTCGGCTCAGCGGCGCGGGCGTGCACATCCACGTCGCCGAGGACGCGGCCGACCAGGCCGACGCCCGGGCGCGATCCGGCCTCGACGTGGTGGAACGCCTCGCCCGGGCCGGCGTCGTCACCGAGCAGGCACTGCTCGCCCACTGCGTGCACGTCTCCATCGCGGAGGTGCGGAGGGTCACGGAGTCCGGCGCGACGGTGGTCTGCAACGCCCGCAGCAACATGAACAACTCGGTCGGCCACTCGCCGTTCAACCACGTCGCCGAGCGGGTCGCCCTGGGCACGGACGGCATCGGCGGGGACCTGTTCACCGAGTCCCAGGTCGGCTGGTTCCGGGCCCGCGAGGCCGAGGTCGGTACGGCGGCGAGCTGGCCGCTGGCGCGGCTCGCCGACGGTGCCAAGCTCGCCGGTGGGCTTCACGACGAGCCCCTGCTCGGCACCCTCCGACCCGGCGCCCCTGCCGACCTGGTGGTGCTCGAATACCCGACGCCGGTCACCGCCGACAACCTGGCCGGCCACTGGGCGTTCGGCCTCTCACCGGGCCAGGTGCGCGACGTGGTCGTCGCCGGCGAGCTCGTCGTCGAGCACCACTGCTCGACGCGTGTGGACGAGCTCGAGGTGGCCGCCGCCGGCGCCGCGGAGGCCCGGCGGCTGTGGACCCGGATGGACGCGATCCCGCCTCACGACTTCGAGCCCGGAGGCACACAATGAGAGTGGCGCTCTACCTGCAGGATCTGCACCCGTTGCGCGACGGGATGGAGTTCGTCCGGTACGCCGAGGAGCGCGGTTTCGAGGCGGTCTGGCAGGCCGAGAGCCGACTCGTCCGCGAGGCCACGGTTCCGATGGCTGCCTACGCGGCCGTGACGAGCCGGATCAAGGTGTGCTCGGGCATCGTCCCCATCTGGACCCGCAACGTCGGGCTGCTCGCCGCCACCTTCTCCACTCTCGACGAGCTGGCGCCCGGGCGCGTCGTCCTCGGTCTCGGCGCCTGGTGGGAGCCGCTGGCCGGCAAGGTGGGTGTCGACCGCCGCAAGCCGCTGCGCGCGATGCGGGAGACCGTCGAGGCGACCCGCCGGCTCCTGGCCATGGAACGGGTCACCTACCACGGCGAGTTCGTCCACCTCGACGACGTCGAGATCGACATCGTGCACGGCGACCGTTCGCCCAAGCACGTGCCGATCTACATCGGGGCCACGGGGATGCAGATGATGGAGCTGGCGGGCGCCATCGCCGACGGCGTCCTGCTCAACTACATGGTCTCCCCGGCGTACAACGCGCAGGCGCTCGCCGCCCTGGCCGCCGGTGCGGAGACGGCCGGGCGCTCGCTCGACGACCTTGACCGGCCCCAGCTGGTGGTGTGCTCGGTCGACCGCGACCGGGACCTCGCTCTCGACCGATCGCGCGAGCTGCTCACCCAGTACCTCGGGCAGCAGCCCCACATCATGAAGGCCAGCGGCGTCGACCCCGCCCTCATCGAGGAGATCGGCAAGGTCCTCACCTGGCCCGCCGGGCGCGAGGAGATCCGCAGGGCCATGCGGCTGGTCCCCGACGAGGTGGTGCAGCAGATCACCGCCTCCGGGAGCCCGGAGGAGTGCAGGGCGAAGGTCGCCGAGTACGTGGACGCGGGCGCAACCTGCCCCGTGCTCTACCCGCTCGGCGACGACGTCGGACTGATGATCGACACCTTCGGTGTCTGAAGAGGAGGAGAACGCACGATGAGAAGCTTCCTGGGTCGGGACATCCTCTCGCTGAAGGACGTCGAACGCGACGAGTACTTCCAGATCTTCGCGGTCGCGGAGGAGCTGCGGCCCTATGCCGAGAAGCGGCGCAACGGCGACCTGCTGAGGCACAAGACGCTCCTCACCGCCTTCTACCAGCCCAGCACCCGCACCCGGCTGTCCACCGAGGCTGCCATGCACCGCCTCGGGGGTCACGTCCTCGGCTTCTCCGACGCCAAGATGACCCGGGCCGGTGACTTCTACCAGGAGTCGATGAAGGACACGGCGCACATGCTGGAGTTCTACGGCGACGTGATCGCCATGCGCCACCACGTCCAGGGCGCTCCGCACGAGGCGGCCCGCTGGGCGTCGGTGCCGGTGATCAACTGCGGTGACGGCTGGGGGAGCACCCCACGCAGGTGCTGACGGACCTGTACACGATCTGGAAGGACAAGGGCACCCTCGACGGCCTGCGGGTGCTGTGCGTCGGCGACATGCGGATGCGCACCATGCACTCGATCCTCTACGCCATGTCGCAGTTCGACATGGAGGCGATGGTCGTCTCGCCGCCCGAGCTGTCGCTGCTCGACGAGTTCAAGGCCGAGCTCGACGAGCGCAGCGTCCGCTACCGCGAGGTCGAGACGGTCGACGCCTGCATCGGCGAGGCCGACGTCATCTACATGGAGCCGGTGGTCCAGGCCGACTACACGCAGGCCCGGGTGGACCCGACGAGCGAGCACGGCGTCACGCCGGCGGCCTACCAGGTCACCCGGGAGCTGCTGCACGCGAAGGCGAAGGGTGACGCGATCGTGCTGCACTCGCTGCCGCGGATGGACGAGCTGACGACGGACGTCGACAGCACGCGTCACGCCCGTTACTGGTTCGAGGCCTACAACGGCGTGGTGCTGAGGATGGCGCTGCTGTCTCTGGTCCTCGGGGCGATCGAGTAGAGGGGAGGGCTCGCATGCAGACGCAGCTGCGTGGCCGCGACGTCATCGACTTTCAGGAGTGGACCAAGGACGAGATCGACACCGTGCTCGACGTGGCCTTCGCGCTCAAGCGGGAGCGGGCGCTCGGGCAGCCGCATCCCCATCTGCGGGACAAGGTGCTGGCGATGCTGTTCTTCTTCGCCAGCACGAGGACCCGGGCCTCGTTCGAGGCGGGGATGGCCCAGCTCGGGGGCCACGCGCAGTTCATCGAGAGCCACTCCACCCAGATCGCCCACGGTGACACCGCGAAGGAGATCGGCGAGATCCTCGGGCGCTACAACGACGGCATCGCCATCCGCAACGTCGACTGGGGCGTGGGCAACACCTACCTCCGTGAGGTCGCCGCGGCGAGCCGGGTGCCGGTCCTCAACATGCAGTGCGACCACTTCCACCCGCACCAGGCCCTGGCGGACCTGATGACGATCATCGAGCGGTTCGGCGACCCGCGCGGACGGACGGCGACGGTCAGCTGGGCGTGCGCGAAGACCTACTCCAAGCCGCTCAGCGTGCCCCAGAGCCTGATCATGCTCCTGCCTCGATTCGGCATGAACGTCCGGCTCGTGCACCCGCCCGAGTTCGCCCTCATGCCCGACATGGTCGAGCAGGCCAGGCAGAATGCCCGCCTCGCGCACGCGTCGTTCGAGGTCCTCGACGACTTCGACGAGGGCATTCGGGGCACGGACGTCGTGTACGCCAAGAGCTGGGGTGCCGTGCTCACCACCGCCGACGAGGACGAGGAGGCACGCCTCGTCGACGGGTATCAGACGTGGATCACCGACGAACGTCGCATCGCCACCGCCGGCGAGGATGCGATCTACATGCATCCCCTGCCGGCCGAGCGGGGCGTGGAGGTGACCGACGAGGTGATCGACGGGCCGCGGAGCGTCGTCTACGACCAGGCGGAGAACCGCCTGCACGGCCAGAAGGCCGTGATGGCGCTGACGATGCGCTGACGGGGGCTGAGCGGCGAGCCAGAGCGGACCTTCGCCCCTGGCCGTGCCGACCGCTCGAATGGAGCCTTGACGCATGGTGACGGCAACGACGTACTGGCGACCAGGGACGATGGCAGAGGCCCTCGAGCTGCTGGAGCGTCCCGGCGCCGTGGTGCTCGCCGGGGGCACCCGCCTCAATGGCGGCTCGTCGGCCGAGCGGGTCGAGATGGTGGACCTGCAGGCGCTCCACCTCGACGAGCTCCGGGCTGAGCCCGGCGACGTGCTCCGGATCGGGGCGATGGTGACCCTGCAGCGACTCGTGGACAGCGACGAGGTGCCTGACGTCGTCCGAGAGGCGGCGCGTCGCGAGCAGCCGAGCACCCTGCGCGCGCAGGGGACGGTCGGCGGGTGCGTCGCGACCGGGCAGGCGGAGAGCGAGCTCGTCGCCGCCCTCCTGGTGCACGAGGCCATCGTGCAGGTGGCCACCGGGGATGTCACCGACGCGTTCCCCCTCGAGCGGGTCCTCGACGAGGAGCCGTTGCTCAGAGGCTGCGTCCTGACGTCGCTGTCGATCCGTACCGATGGGGCTACCGCGGTTGCTCGCACCGCCCGCACCCCCGCCGACCGGTCGATCGTCGCCGCCTTCGGCCGGATGACGCCGTACGGGCCGTTGTTCGCCCTGACCGGTGTGGCGCCGACCCCGATCCTCGTCGAACCCGGCGACGAGCTCCATCCGGTCGGGGACTTCCGCGGGTCCAGCGAGTACCGCCGGGCGCTGGCTGACGTGTTGATGAACCGAGTCGTGGAGGGGATCGCGTGATGGACATCGAGCTCACGCTCAACGGCGGGCCCCAGCGCGTCACCTGTGCGGCCGGCGACTCCCTGCTGACCGTGCTACGCCGGCTGGGGTGCTTCAGCGTCCGCTACGGCTCCGAGACGGGGGAGACGGGAGCGGCCGCGGTGCTCGTCGACGGCCGGCTGGTGGCGGCCGACGTCCTGCTCGCGGCCCAGGCCGGCGGCCACGAGGTGACGACAGTGGAGTCCCTCGACGTGGCCACCGGCGAGCTGCACCCGATCCAGGCCGCGTTCGTCGAGTCCGGCGCCCTGCAGTCCGGCTACTCGGCCGGTGCCATGGTGCTGGCGACCAAGGCTCTCCTCGAGCGGGTGCCGGACCCGTCGGAGTGGGAGATCCGCGACGCCTTCTCGGGGATCCTCGACCGCGAGACCGGCTACGTGAAGGTGGTCGACGCCGTGCAGCGCGCGGCCGCGCTGCTCCGCGGCGAGAAGCCGGATCCGATGGCTCCGGTGGTGGTCGGGCGCCTCACGGACGGGGGGACCGGTCCGGTCCCGGACGCTTCCCTGGCCAGGCCACGTCTGGTGCCCTCCCCGGAGGTCCCGCCCACGACGGTGGTCGGCACCGGCGAAGCCAAGGTGGACGCGGTCAAGCTGGCCAAGGGGCGCCGGGCGTTCGTGGACGACGTGGAGCTGCGCGGGATGCTCTACGCCAAGGTGCTGCGCAGTCCGCACGCCCATGCCCGCATCGTGGCCATCGACGACACGGAAGCCCTGGCACTTCCCGGGGTCCACGCCGTGCTGCACACCTTCAACACCACGCGGGTGAAGTACGCCTCCGGTGGCCAGAGCTGGCCCAACCCCAGGCCCTGGGACCAGGTCAGCTTCGACGACAAGGTCCGCCATGTCGGGGACCGCGTGGCCGCGGTCGCCGCGGAGACGCCGGCCATTGCCGAGGAGGCGTGCCGACGGATCGAGGTGACCTACGAGGTGCTGCCGGCGGTGTTCGACGAGGTCGAGGCGATCAGTGGCGGTGCTCCCGTCATCCACGACGAGGGTGACACCGAGGGGATCCACGACGCCGCCCGCAACATTCCCCGTCACGTCAACGGTCAGACCGTCACCGACGACGCCCTCGAGGCGGCGTTCGCGCAGGCCGAGCACGTCTTCGAGCGGACCTTCCACGTGCAGCAGCAGCAGCAGTGTCCGATCGAGCCCCACATCACGATCGGTTGGCTCGACGAGGACGAGCGGCTGGTCCTGCGCAGCTCGACCCAGGTGCCGTTCCACGTCCGGCGGATGGTCGCGCCTCTACTCGGACTGCCGGTCAAGCGCATCCGCGTGGTGAAGCCGCGCATCGGGGGTGGGTTCGGCGGGAAGCAGGAGATGCTCCTCGAGGACGTGGTCGGCCACCTGGTGCTGGCCACCAGGCGCCCGGTCCGGCTCGAGCTGACCCGCGAGGAGGAGTTCGTCTCGTCGCGCATCCGCCACGCCCAGACCATCACGTTCCGCTCCGCGGTGGACGGCGAGGGCCGTCTGCTCGCGCAGGACCACCGAGTGGTCGGCAACACCGGTCCCTACGCGACCCACGGGTTCACCGTGCAGTCGGTCTCCGGACAACGCGGACTGTCCCAGTACAACTGCCCGGCCAAGCGCTACACCGCCGACGTGGCCTACACCAACCGGCCGGTGGCCGGCGCCTTCCGGGGGTACGGCGCACCGCAGGCGATCTTCGCGTTGGAGTCCCAGATGGACGACATCGCCCGGAGCCTGGGGCTCGACCCGATCGAGCTGCGCCGGAAGAGCTGGTTGCGCACCGGCGACCCGCTCGACATCCTGCCGGCGCTCGGCGAGCGGGGTGCCGCGGAGGTCGCAGGGGACGTGCCGCGGGTGACGAGCTGTGCCACGGACGAGTGTGTCGCGCAGGTCATGCGCGCGATCGGCTGGGAGCGCCGCAAAGACCCGCAGTGGAAGCAACCGACGGACCGGCCGAACATCAGGCGGGGGATCGGCTTCGCCCTGTGCATGCAGGCGACCGCGATCCCCAACCTCGACATGGGTGGCGCCTCGATCAAGATGAACGACGACGGGTCGTTCAACCTGCTCGTCGGTGCGACCGACCTCGGGACCGGCGCCGACACCGTCCTGGCCCAGATCGCTGCCGAGGTGGTCGGCGTCGCCGTGGACGACATCGTCGTGTACGCCGCCGACACCGACCTGACGCCGTTCGACGTCGGCGCCTACGCCGACAGCACGACGTACATCTCGGGGACGGCGGTGAAGAAGGCGGCCGAGCAGGTACGCGATCGCATCGTGCTGCGGGCGGCCCGGCTGCTCGACGTCGCCGACCCCGCTGGGATCGAGCTGAGGAACGGTCACGCGTGGGCACCCGACGGGCGGTCGGTGTCCCTGGCGGACGTGGCGCTGAACACGCTGCACGTCGAGGACCAGGAGCAGATCATGGCGACCGCCTCGCACGTCTCCGGTGAGTCGCCGCCGCCGTTCGCCGCCCAGGTCGCTGAGATCGAGGTCGACGTGGAGACCGGTCAGGTCACGGTGGTCAAGCTGGTCATGGCGGTCGACTGCGGCGTGGCGATCAACCCCACCACCGCCAGTGGGCAGGTCGAGGGCGCCATGGTGCAGGCGCTCGGGTACGCGCTCACCGAGGACCTGGTCCTCGACGATGCCGGTCGGGCCCTGAACGCACGCTTCGGGCCCTACTGGATCTTCCGGCCCGACGACACGCCTCCGATGGAGGTGTTCCTCGTGCAGACGATGGAGCCGAGCGGTCCCTTCGGCGCCAAGTCGGTCGGCGAGATCGCCATCGACGGAGTCGCGCCCGCGGTGCGCAACGCGATCCTCGACGCGACGGGGGTCACCGTCGACGAGCTCCCGATGACGCCGGAACGGGTGTGGCGCGCCCTCCATCCGTAGGCGCCCGAGATGGCGAGCGCCCTGGTGGTGCGAGGCGGCACCGTGGTGGACCCCAGCGGCCCACGGCGTGTCGACGTGCTGGTCCGTGACGGGCGGATCGTCGCCGTCGAGCGGGGGCTGGCGCCTGACGCCGTGGATGGAGCTGATGTCGTCGACGCGGGTGGCGCGTACGTGATCCCGGGTGGCATCGACGTCCACACCCACTTCGCGCTTCCCGTCGGCGCGGTCACCTCCGCCGACGACTTCGAGTCGGGCACGCTGGCCGCGGCCTGCGGTGGCACCACGTGCGTCATCGACTTCGCCGGCGCCGGCCGCGAGCCGTGGCAGGAGGCGCTGGCCACCTGGCACGAGCGGGCGCGGGGGAGGGCCGTGATCGACTACGGCTTCCACCTGACCGTGACCGAGCTCCCCGAGGACCCCGAGGCGGTGGCGGAGCGCTTCACGGCGTACGTCGGCCACGGCGTGACCAGCGTGAAGCTGTACCTGGCCTACCCCGACAGGTCTGATGGTCGACGAGGACACCCTGGGCCGGGCCCTGGCCGCGTCGCGGCGTACGGGCGTGGGAGTCTGTGTGCACGCCGAGGACGGCGCCACCATCGAGACCCTGGCCGGCGAGGCGATTGCGGCAGGCCGCACCGGACCGGAGTCGTTGCCGTCGGTTCGGCCGTCCTCGGTCGAGGCGGTGGCCATCGGCCGCGCGGCGGCCCTTGCGGGCACCGCGGGGGCCTCGTTGTACGTCGTGCACCTGTCGAGCGAGGCGGGCCTGCAGGCCGTCCGGGCGGCACGCGCGGCCGGCGTCGACCTCCACGCCGAGACCTGCCCGCACTACCTGTACCTGGACCAGTCGCACCTCGAGGCCGGTGACCAGGACTTCGTGTGTGCCCCACCTCTGCGCGGTGCCGCCGACCGTGCCGCCCTCTGGGGCGCTCTGGGTGACGGTGACGTCGAGGTCGTCGCCACCGATCACTGCCCCTTCACGACGGCAGACCGACGGCGCGGCACCGGCGGGGCCGGATGGGCGGACTTCGGCCAGATTCCGGGCGGCCTGAGCGGTGTCGAGACCCGGCTGTCCTTGGTCTACCAGGGTGTGCTCTCCGGCGGGCTGTCTCTCGAGCGATGGGTCGACGCGACGTCCGGCGCCCCTGCGCGCCTGTTCGGGCTGGACGGCACCAAGGGAGCGGTCCGGCCCGGGCTTGACGCCGACCTGGTGGTCTTCGACCCGGCTGCGACTCGCTGTCTCGACGCGGCGAGCCTGCACTCGCGGTGCGACCACAGCCCCTATGCCGGCCGCGTCGTCACGGGATGGCCCGCGGTGACCATCAGTCGCGGCGAGGTGGTCGCGACCGCCGGCGAGCCCGCCTCCCCGGCTCCCGGTCGAGGTCGCTTCGTACGACGGTCCCCGGCGCTCAGGGTGGGTGCGTGATGGCCGGCCCCCAGGCCGCACACGGCGTCACCGTCAACGGCACGAGGCGGCCCCTCGCAGGCGTGGCGCCGCACACCACGGCCCTCGACTGGCTGCGCAGCCTCGGGCTCACCGGTGCCAAGGACGGGTGCGCCGAGGGGGAGTGCGGCGCCTGCTCGGTGCTGGTCGCCCGCCCCGACGGCGAGGGAACGAGGTGGACGGCGCTCAACGCCTGCCTGGTCCCGGCGGCCGCGCTGGACGGCCAGGAGGTGGTGACGGCCGAGGGACTCGGGACGCCGGCCGACCTGCACCCCGTCCAGCGCGAGCTCGCGGTCCGGGGCGGCTCGCAGTGCGGCTACTGCACACCTGGCTTCGTGTGCAGCATGGCCGCTGAGTTCTACCGGCGCGATCGTGTGGACGACGGCGGCCCTGTCGACGCCGAGCACGGAGCCAACGGCTTCGACCTCGACACGCTCGGCGGCAACCTGTGCCGCTGCACCGGGTACCGCCCGATCCGGGACGCCGCGTACGCCTTGGGGCGGCCCGGCCCCGACGACCCCTTGGCCGCGCGCCGGCGGCGGCCGGCTCCCGCACCGGTCGCCACCCGGGTCGAGGACGCGAGCGGCGTCTTCTGCCGGCCGGTCGACCTCGCCGACGCGTTGGCACTGCTCCGGGACCACCCGGACGCGCGACCGGTCGCGGGCTGCACCGACTGGGGTGTCGAGGTGAACCTCCGCGGCGCCCGTGCGCCGTACGTCGTCGCCGTGGACCACCTCCCCGAGCTGCGCGCGGTCTCGATCCCCCCGACGTCCGACGGTGCGTTCGAGATCGGCGCCGCGCTCCCCCTCTCCGAGGTCGAGACCGCCCTGGCCGGTCGCGTGCCGTTGCTGAGCGAGGTGTTCACGGTCTTCGGTTCCCGGCTGATCCGCAACGGCGCAACGATCGGTGGCAACCTGGCGACCGCGTCCGCGATCGGAGACCTCGCACCCGCTCTGCTCGCGCTGGAGACGACGGTGGTCCTCGTGTCCGCGGAGGGTGACCGAGAGGTGCCCCTCGACGAGTTCTTCACCGGCTACCACCAGACGGTGCTGCAGCCGGGCGAGCTGATCCGTTCGGTGCGGGTCCCCCAACCGCTGGCGGCCCTCGCCGCCTTCCACAAGATCGCAAAACGTCGGTACGACGACATCTCCAGCGTCGCAGTGGCCTTCGCCCTCGACGTGGTGGACGGCACAGTGACCCGGGCCCGGGTCGGGCTCGGCGGCGTGGCGGCGACCCCGATCCGGGGACTGGCCACCGAGTCCGGCCTCGAGGGCAGGCCGTGGTCCGCCGACACCGTCCGGGCGGCCGCCGGTGTCCTGCACCGGGAGGGGACGCCGATCGACGACCACCGGGCCAGTGCCGGCTACCGGGCCGCGATGCTCGAGCAGTCGCTTCTCAAGTTCTGGACGAGCGCGACCTCCTCGAGCGAGGAGAGCGGGGTGGCGGTATGAGCGACCTGTCCAAACGTCCCGCCCACGCCCTCGTCGGCCTCGGCGTGCCGCACGAGAGCGCGGCCCTCCACGTCACCGGCGCGGCGCTCTACACCGATGATCTGGTGGTCCGGACGCGGGACTGCCTGCACGCCCAGCCCGTGCAAGCACCCCACGCCCACGCGCGTGTGACGGCGCTGCGGACCGCATCCGGCGCTGGAGGTGCTCGGCGTGGTCCGGGTGCTCACCGCGCAGGACGTCCCCGGCGTCAACGACGCCGGGATCCAGCACGACGAGCCGCTCTTCCCCAGCGAGGTCATGTACGTCGGCCATGCCGTCTGCTGGGTGCTGGGGGAGACGCTGGAGGCGGCGCGGCTCGGCGCCGCCGCCGTCGAGGTGGACTACGAGCCCCTCCCGTCCCTTCTCCGCGTGACCGAGGCGATCGCTGCGCAGAGCTTCCAGGGGATCCAGCCGACGATCGAGCGTGGCGACGTCGAGCACGGTATGGCGGAGGCCGCGCACGTGTTCAGCGGGGTCACCGAGACCGCGGGCCAGGAGCACTTCTACCTCGAGACCCAGTGCGCGCTGGCGCAGGTCGACGAGTCCGGGCAGGTCTTCGTCCAGAGCAGCACCCAGCACCCGACGGAGACCCAGGAGGTCGTCGCGCACGTGCTCGGTCTCCGGGACCACCACGTCACGGTGCAGTCGTTGCGCATGGGTGGGGCCTTCGGGGGCAAGGAGATGCAGCCCCACGGGTACGCCGCGGTCGCCGCCCTCGGCAGCGTGGTGACCGGCCGGCCGGTGCGGGTCCGGCTCACCCGCACGCAGGACCTCACCATGACCGGCAAGCGGCACGGCTTCCTCGCCGAGTGGCGGGTCGGCTTCGACGCGCACGGGGGGCTGGTCGCGCTGGACGCCACCCTCACCTCGGACGGCGGGTGGAGCCTCGACCTCTCCCAGGCGGTGCTGGCACGGGCGCTGTGCCATGTCGACAACGCCTACTGGATCCCGCACGTGCGGCTGACCGGACGGATCGCCCGCACGCACAAGGCGTCCTCGACGGCCTTCCGGGGGTTCGGCGGACCGCAGGGCATGCTGGTCATCGAGGACATCCTCGGACGCTGTGCCCCCCTGCTGGGCCTCGATCCGCTGGACCTGCGCCGCCGCAACTTCTATGCCGAGGGCCAGTGCACGCCGTACGGCCAGGCCGTGCGGAACCCCGAGCGTGCCGGCCTGGTATGGGACCAGGTCGTCACCACGGCTCGGGTCGAGGAGCGAGCCGCGGAGATCGCCGCCTTCAACGAGACACATCCGCACACCAAGCGGGGGGTGGCCGTGACGCCGGTGAAGTTCGGCATCGCGTTCAACTTCGTGGCGTTCAACCAGGCGGGCGCGCTGGTGCACGTCTACAAGGACGGCTCGGTGCTGGTCAACCACGGCGGCACCGAGATGGGGCAGGGGCTCCACACGAAGATGGTGCAGGTCGCCGCCACCACCCTGGGGCTGCCGCTCGAGCGGGTGCGCCTGGCGCCCACCCGCACGGACAAGGTGCCCAACACCTCGGCCACGGCCGCGAGCTCGGGATCCGACCTGAACGGTGCGGCCGTCAAGCACGCGTGCGAGCAGATCAGGGCCCGCCTCGACGCGGTCGCAGCCGGCCGCGAGCTGGGGTGGGACGACCTGGTGCGCGAGGGCTACGCCGGCCGAGTCCCGCTGTGGGCGGCGGGCTTCTACCGGACCGAGGGCCTGGAGTGGGACCCGAAGGTCATGCAGGGGCATCCGTTCAAGTACTTCACGTACGGCGCGGCCGCGGCCGAGGTGGAGGTCGACGGCTTCACCGGGGCCTGCCGGATCCGTCGGGTCGACATCGTCCAGGACGTCGGTGACAGCCTCTCCCCGCTGGTCGATCTGGGACAGATCGAGGGCGGGTTCGTCCAGGGTGCCGGGTGGCTGACCCTGGAGGACCTGCGGTGGGACGAGTCGGACGGGCCGACCCGCGGCCGGCTGGCGACCCAGGCCGCGAGCACGTACAAGCTGCCCAGCCTCAGCGAGATGCCCGAGGTCTTCACGGTGTCGCTGCTACCACACGCCCACGAGGAGGGTGCTGTCTACGGGTCCAAGGCCGTCGGGGAGCCTCCCCTGATGCTCGCGTTCTCGGTGCGCGAGGCGATCCGCGCCGCGGTCGCCGCCTTCGGGCCGGAGGGCATCAGCGTCGAGCTGCCGTCGCCGGCCACGCCCGAGGCGGTCTTCTGGGCGATCCAGCGCGCCCGACGTTCGGCCGTCGGCACGTCGCCCCGCCCGGAGCCGGTCGCGCGGGCCAGCTCGGGAGGAGGCTGAGATGGACTGGCTTGTTGCGGTGGACCGGCTCCGGCGCGAGCGTCGGGCGGGGGTGCTGATCACCATCTCCGAGGTCCGAGGCCATGCCCCGCGTGAGGCCGGCACCAAGATGGTCGTCGCTCTGCCGGACCCGGGGCCCGAAGCCTCCTCGCCGACCACCCCGCGGGCCTGGGGGACCCTCGGGGGTGGCAATCTCGAGGAGACCGCGCTGGTGCGGGCCGGTGAGCTCCTCGCCGGACCGCCTGGGGTACCCGAGGTGCTCACTTTGAAGCTCAGCGACAAGGCACGCACCGACCACGGGCGCCAGTGCTGTGGCGGACAGGTCACACTGTTGTTCGAGCACCTCCCGGTGCTGCCGGCGATCGCGGTCTTCGGGGTGGGCCACGTGGGTCTCGAGCTGGCCCGGATCCTCTCCCGCCAGCAGGTCGAGCTGCACCTGGTCGACTCGCGGGCGGACCGGGTGGACGCCGACCGGCTGGCGTTCCTCGACGACGGACCGGCCATGCTCCATGCGCACCACGTTCCGCTGCCGGAGCTCGCCCTGGGTGCGGTGCCACGAGGGACGCATGTGCTCGTGATGACCCACGACCACGCAGAGGACTTCGCGCTCTGTGACGCTGCGCTGCGCTGCGAGCACCTGGCCTCGATCGGCTTGATCGGCTCCTCGGCGAAGTGGCGTCGCTTCCAGCACGGGCTGGTCGTCGAGGGTCACTCGGCCACCGCGATCGCGCGCATCCAGTGCCCCATCGGGCGCCCCGAGCTCATCGGCAAGGATCCCGCCACGATCGCGCTCGGGGTCGCCGCCGACCTGCTGCCCCGCCTCACGGGCGTGGGTGCCGGATCCTCAGAGGTGAGGTGAGGGGGTCTGCGCCCGCAGCCAAGCGTCGATCTCCCCGGCGAGCAGGGCCTTCCGGTCCGGCGGCAAGAAGCTGGCCTCGACCGAGTTGTGGGCCAGCCCGGCCAGGTCGGCCGTGCTGAGGCTGAACTGGTCGGCGACTGCGGCGTAGTTGTCCTCCGCGTACCCACCGAAGTAGGCCGGGTCGTCGGAGTTGATCGTGGTGACGACCCCGGCCGCGATGAGCTCCGGCAGCATGTGATCGGCGAGCGAGGCGACCACCTTGAGCCGCACGTTGGAGAGGGGGCAGACGGTCAGCGGGATCCGCTCGATCGCCAGACGTCGTACGAGCTCAGGGTCCTCGAGGGCCCGGACGCCGTGATCGACTCGCTCGACATCCAGCACGTCCAGGACCTCGCGGACGTTGTCGGGGCCGCCCTCCTCCCCAGCGTGCGCGACGCGGTGCAGACGGAGCTCCTTGGCCCGGGCGTAGACGTCGGTGAACTCCGAGGCGGGGTTGCCGACCTCGGTCGAGTCGAGGCCGATCCCGATGATGGGCGCGTTCGCCTCGACCAGCTGCTCCAGCACGTCCAGCGCTTCAGCACCGCCGCGTTCGCGCAAGAAGCAGGCAATCAAGGCGCTCGTCGTACCGGTCTCGGCCTCACCGAGGCGGCGGCCCTCGACCAAACCATCGACGACCTCCGCGAGAGGGACCCCACGGCTCAGGTGCGCCTGGGGGTCGAAGAAGACCTCGGCATGCCGTACGCCGCCGGCCGCTGCGCGCCGTAGGTAGGCCAACGTCAGCTGCGCGAAGTCCACCGCTGTCCGAAGCACGGTCAGGTTGGCGTAGTAGAGGTCGAGGAAGCTCTGCAGGTCTGTGAACGAGTATTGGGCGCGAAAGTCCGCGAGCGATGCGTAAGGCAGTCGCTTCCCGTCCCGGGCTGCCAGGCCGAAGATGAACTCGGGTTCCAGGGTTCCCTCGATGTGGAGGTGGAGCTCGACCTTCGGCAGTGCAGGGATGTCGATCACGGTCCCCCTCGTCACTCGACCTGCTGCGCCGGTTGCGCTCGGCCCGATCCTGTCAGAGCACGCGCGCAGGCCGGCCGACCAGGTCGTCGACAAGCTCATCGAGGCCGGCTTCGATCCGCGCATGAGTGAGGGGTGGCAGTTGCCGGGCGGCTTCGCCTGACGACACTGTGACTTCCTCGTACGCTTCGGGCGTGCCGAACCCGGTCGCGGACGCGAAGACCCACCTTGCAGGGGATGGTTGGCGCAAACGCGCGGGTGAACGAGGCCGAGGGTGCACCACCAGCCTCACCGACCTCGGCCTGCCCGCCCCGGCACCCGGCATCTGGCAGCCCGGACCCGGGCCTGCGCTCGGACTGTGCCTACCGGGGTGCGACCGATGGCGTTGCAGTGCCAGTCACAGGTCCGGCCCGACGGCCCCAACACGCTGACCAGCCGCGAGTACGCCGCAGACTTCAACCAGGTCAAGAGCCTGGGCCGCGCCGACAGCACCACCCGGACCACCGCGCAGACGAACACGGCCCTCTTCTGGACCGACAACAGCACCCGGCAGTGGAATGACGCCATGCTGCGCCTGGCCACCGCCCGAGGTCTCAGCCTCGTGCAGACCGCCCGGATGCTGGCCATGGCGCACGTCGCCGCGGGCGACGCGCAGATCGCCTGCTTCGACGCCAAGTACCGCTACTGGTTCTGGCGCCCCGACCACGCCATGCCGAGCGCTGCCTCCGACGGCAACCCCGACACCGTGGCCGACCCGAGCTGGAAGCCCCTCGCCACCACACCCAACTTCCCCGAGTACCCCTCGGCCCACGCCTGCAGCAGCACCGCCGTCGTGGCCGCCCTCGATGCGTTCTTCGGCACCGACCAGGTCACCATCTCCCTCGACAGCCGAGCACCCGGCCTCACCCCAGGCGCCGGCACCCGTACCTACGTCCGCCCCCACGACGTGGCCAAGGACGTCGACTGGGCACGCGTGCTCGTCGGCTTCCACTTCCGCAACTCCACCCTCCAAGGCTCCAGCCTCGGCCGGGCAGTCGGCCGCTACGTCACTGGCAACTACTTCCAGCCCGCTGGCTGACACCAGTGCTGCGCGGTACGGGGGTTGTCCCACACGGGCACCCCCGTGGTGCGCGTGCTCGAACTGGTGCTCACGCGTGGCACAGCGCGCCTGTCGAGTGGTGTCCCTCCCCGGCCTCATCCCCTCGGCCCCGTCTGCTCCGCTTCCAGACACCGCTAGCTGCTCGGCAGCCTTGGGGTGTACGCGCCCGATCGCACATGATGGAACGTGCCCGCATTCCTCCCACGCAGGCTCGGCCGAGCGCTGAGCCAGCTCCGAAGCGGCTGGCGGGTCGGCGTCTCGTGGTCCCTGCGGATCACGGTGGCCGCCGTGGCGGCCTACGTCGTGGGAGAGCTGCTCTTCCCCGGCACCCAGCCTCTGCTCGCCTCGTTGACCGCGATGCTCGTCGTGCAGGTCACTCCGGTCACCCTGCTGGCCAGCGGTCTGGACCGGGTGGTGGCGGTCGTGACCGGCGTCGTCCTGGCGGTGTTGTTCGCCTCGGTCGTGCCGCTGGAGTGGTGGAGCCTGGGCCTGCTGATCTTCGTCTCGATGGCGGTCGGGCAGGCGTTGCGCCTGCGCGGGAACCTGCTCGAGGTGCCGATCAGCGCGATGCTCGTCCTCGGCGTCGGGACGCTCGGCACGGGGTCGGCCGCCTGGCAACGGATCGTGGAGACGCTGGTCGGGGCCGCGGTCGCCGCGTTGACGAACCTGAGCTTCCCGCCCAAGGTCGCCAGTGACTCCGCGGCCAGCGCCATTGACGAGCTGGCCGATGCCATGAGTGCGCTGGTCGGCCAGGCGGCCGTGGAGCTGTCGGAGCTGGTCGAGAATCACGCCGACATCACGCCGGCCGCCCGGGAATGGCTGGACGAGGCGCGTCGGATCACCCACGTCGAGGTCCCGCGAGCCGGCTCTGCCCTGACCCATGCCGAGCAGGGCCGCCGGCTCAATGTGCGCGCCCTCCGCACTCCTGACGTCGGGCCGGGGCTACGTCAGGGGCTGGAGGCGTTGGAGCACTGCGCGGTCTCCGTCCGGTCGATGTTCCGAGCGCTGCTGGACGCCACCTCGGACCATGGCCCGGACCGGGACGACGTCGCCAGGGACGTCTTCCTCGGCCTCGCCCAGGCGCTGCGCGAGGTGGCTGCTGGGATCGACGCCTTCGGCCACCTCGTCCGCAACGACGCCAGCCCGACGGCAACGTTGAGCCCCGACGACGTCCTCGTGCTCCAGGCCGCTCTCGACGGACTTCAGGAGGCGCGGACCCGGCTCGAGGACCTGCTCACGAGCGAGCCAGCGCCTGAGCTGCGCGAGCTCAACGCCGTGGTGCTCTCGACCGTACGACGCCTCCTGCGCGAGATGGATCTGGAGCAGCGGGTCCGGCGTCAGCTGGAGCTGGGAAGTGCCGCGCGCCCCCGGACGCCTCATCTCGGCCGAGCCCAGCTCCTCGGCGTTCCTCACCCCAGTGCACGCCGACCGCCGATCCAGTCCAGCGGCCCACCCGCGGGACCTCGCGAGGTCTCGCCCGATGACGAGACTCAGCAGCTGCCGATACTCCCGCACCACAGCCGCAAGAAGCAGTCGCCCTGACTGACGCGCCCGCTGGACCATGCTCATGCGCTTCCTGCGGCGTGGTCAGGGAAGAGGCAGGTGGGGGGCGGCATCGTGGTGGTTGCGGGCTCCTCCCGGGGCCACGTCCCACCTGCCTCAGCTCGAGCGGCACCGCGAGCTGTCTGGTCGAGAGCCAGGGCCGTGAGTGCCGAAGGGTCTCTTGTGAATCCGAACCGGCCCGGCCGGCCCCAAGTCGAACCACGGCGGTATCGAGGCGTTGGTCGTCGGCCCCGCTTCAGCGTGGTCGTTCCAGCGGTGAACGAGGCAGCCGACATCGGGCGTTGCCTGGCCTCTCTGCGGGCCCAGGACTACCCGCATGCCTTCGAGGTCATCGTGGTGGACAACAACTCCACCGACGAGACTGCCGCGATCGCACGTGCCCACGGGGCCACGGTCGTCTTCGAACCCCACCCCGGCGTCTGTTGGGCACGCCAGCGGGGCACGGAGGTGGCGCGTGGGGAGATCGTCGTCTCGACCGACGCGGACACGACGTTCGACGTCTCCTGGCTCTCACGCATCGCCGACGCGTTCGACCGGGAGCCATCCCGCATCGCGGTCGCCGGACCATGCCGCTGGGCGGGCGGCCCCCGATGGGGCGCTGTGTACGCCGCCGCACTGTTCGGCATCGTTGACCTGCTGTACCGGCTCACGGGTCGCGTCCTCTATGCCTCGGCCACCAACATCGCGTTCCGGAGGGGCGACTGGAGTGGGTACGACACCCACCTGACCCAAGGCGGAGACGAGCTCGACCTGCTTCGTCGGCTGCGCTCGGTGGGTCCGGTCCACTTCGAGCTCGGCAACCCGACCTTCACCTCGGCGCGGCGCCTGAAGCGTGGGCTGATCTACAACGTCTTCGTCACCTGCGTCTTCTACTACCTGCTCGGCTATGCCCTCAACCGGGCGTTCGGGCGAACAGTCCTGGGGACCGCGCCGGAGATCCGCGACCGGCCGTCTCCGCCGGGCAGGCGCCGACTGAGGGCCAGCGTCGCCACCATGGTCGTCGTCCTCGTCGTGCTGACGGCGAGCCGGACGGGTCTGGACCTGGCATGAGCCACCACGTCGCGGCTCGTCTAGCCCTGGGTGCGCCACTTGCCGCGGCGGCCGGCTACTGGGCCACGATGTCGCCCTACTCCCAGCTGTGCGGCGCGTTTCCCTTCCGGTCCGGCGCGTCCGAAGGTCGACCAGCCAGGACGGTTGCCCTCACCTTCGACGACGGCCCCCACGAGCCGTTCACCTCCCAGATAGCCGGCTTCTTGGACGAGCGTGGCATCAAGGCAACGTTCTTCCAGGTCGGTCGGTGCGTCGAGCGCCACCCCGACACCACTCGTCGCCTCTTTGCGTCAGGCCATGTGATCGGGAACCACAGCTATGCCCACCAGTTCAGTCGATGCTGGAGCGAGGGCGCGATGGCCGACGAGCTCCGGTTGTCCCAGAGCGTCTTCCACGACACTCTCGGCCTCGCACCGGCGCTGTACCGACCTCCCTGGCTGGCGCGGACCCCTGCCACGCTCCGGGTGCTGCACCAGGCCGGGCTCCACCCGATCTCGGGGGAGTTCTGCCACGCGCTGGAACCACTCCAGCCCTCGTCGCGCCGGATCGCCCGTCGTACGCTGGCGAAGGTCCGGCCCGGGAGCATCGTCATCTTCCACGACGGGTACGACGCCAGGGGCGCCGATCGCTCCAGCACGGTCGAAGCAGTCAAGATCGTGGTCGACACCCTCCTCGGCGACGGCTTCTCGTTCTCGACGGTCGACGACCTGCTCGGCATCCCGGCCTACCCGCCACTGCGTCGACGTGGTCCTCGGACGACGGGTGCGCGCTCCCTGATGCGGCTCAGCCCCCGTGCAGCACCTGCGCCACTCCCCGCACGAACACCACGATGACGAACGCGGTCACACCGACGACGGCGCAGCACAAGAAGGCCAGCGCAACCAGCCCCTCGAGCACGTCGAACAGTCGGCGATGCCGCTGAATCGGTCCGCGGACGCCCGCTGTGTGACCCACAGCGATCACCCCCTCCTCCAGGCCCCATGCCGTCTCAAGTGTGGCTCTGCCCTGGTTGAGGAGGTCGCTCTGCGACCGTCTCGAAACCGAGGACACCCTCCGGACGGTGCCGCTCTCCGCTGGTTGAGGAGGTCGCTCCGCGACCGTCTCGAAACCAAGGACACTCCGCCGCTCGACGCGCCTGACGTGCGCCCGGTGGGTCCGAACGTCAGGTGATCGGACCCGACAGCCCGTCGAGGGGGGAGGGCTCGGGCCAGAGCAACGCCTGAGCCACGATGACGCGCTCTCCGTCGAAGGCGACGGCCGGCCCTTGGTAGAGGCGGTACCCGAGCTCGAGGGCCTCGCTCACCCGGTGGCAGAACGCGGCGTCGTCCGGACCGGTCAGCACGCGATACGTCGGCAGGCCGTCGGGTGGGCTGCTCACTGGCCGGTCTCCTCCGCGATAGGTCGAGTGACGTCGGTCCAGGTATATCGCAGCAGGCCGTTGCTCACTCAGCCAGGCGCGGCCGGCGCCCTCGGGCAGACTGAGCGCGTGCTCCTGACCGTCTCGACCACCCACCGGCCGGCGACCGATCTCGGCTACCTCCTGCACAAGCACCCCGACCGTGTGCAGGAGTTCAAGCAGTCCTTCGGCACGGTCTACCGTCTTCTACCCCGAAGCGAACGACGAGCGGTGCACGGTCGCGCTGATGCTCGACGTCGACCCGGTCCGGCTGGCGCGGTCCCGGGCCAAGAACGCCCCCGACTTCAGCCTGGCGCAGTACGTCAACGACCGTTCGTACGCCGCGTCGTCGCTGCTCGGCGTGGCGATGGCCGACGTGTTCAGCACCGCGCGAAGCGGCCGGTGCAACGCCAGCCAGGAGCTCGCCGACACGGCGATCCCGCTCGAGATCGTCATCCCCGTGCTGCCCTGCCGAGGCGGCGCAGACATCGCCCACCGGCTCTTCGAGCCGCTGGGCTGGAGCGGTCGAGGCGGAGCCGATCCCGCTCGACGACGGTTTCCCTGAGTGGGGCGACTCCCGTTACGCTCCGACTCGCGCCTGACCGGCGTGGTGCGGCTGGCCGACGCGCTCAACCAGCTCCACGTCCTGCTTCCCGTGCTCGACGAGTCCAAGCACTACTGGCAGGGACCCGACGAGGTCGACAAGCTCCTCCGCTCCGGCGAGGGCTGGCTGGCCGACCCACCCCGACGCCGACCTCATCACCCGCCGCTACCTCGGCCGCCGCGGCGGCCTCACCCGCGTCGGCCCTGGCCCGGCTCGCCGAGCTCGGCGACGAGGTCGAGGAGGCCATCGAGCCCGCCGAGGAGGAGGAAGTCCTTCAGCCCGAGGAGAAGCGGGTCCCGCTCAACACCCAGCGCCACGACGCCGTGCACCAGGCCCTGCTCGATCTCGGGGCGCGTTCGGTCATCGACCTCGGCTGCGGGCCCGGCCAGTTCCTCGACCGGCTGGTCAAGACGCCCGCCTTCTCCCGCATCGCCGGCATGCGACGTCTCCACCCGCTCGCTGCAGTACGCCGCGCGGCGCCTGCGCGTCGACCGGATGAGCGAGCGGCAGTCCGAGCGGGTGGAGCTGTTCCAGGGCGCCCTCACCTACGAGGACGAGCGGTTCGCCGGGTTCGACGCCGCCGTGCTGATGGAGGTCGTCGAGCACGTCGACCCGCCGCGGCTCGAAGCCCTCGAGCGGGTCGTGTTCGGCGCCGCCAAGCCCGGGGCCGTGATCGTGACGACCCCCAACTGCGAGTACAACGTGCTCTACGACGGACTCGTCGGCCTGCGTCACCCCGACCACCGCTTCGAGTGGGACCGCCGGCCGAGTTCGCCGACTGGTCCGACCGCGTCGCCACGACGTACGGCTACCAGGTCGAGCGACGCGGCATCGGCGACCTCGACGACACGCTGCGGCACCCCCACCCAGATGGCGATCTTCACCCGGCAGGAGGGCGGCCGATGACTGAGGCACCCACCGGGACAGCAGCAGGTCACCGTTCCCGCCATGGGCCTGGTCGTCCTGGTCGGCGTCTCCGGCAGCGGCAAGTCCACCTTCGCCCGCACCCGCTTCAAGCCGACCGAGGTCGTCTCCAGCGACTTCTGCCGCGGCCTGGTCGCCGACGACGAGAACGACCAGTCCGCCACCCCCGACGCGTTCGACGTCCTCCACTACATCGTCGGCACCCGGCTGCGCCGCGGGCTGCTCACCGTCGTCGACGCCACCAACGTCCAGCAGCAGGCCCGGGCCTCGCTGGTCGAGCTGGCCAAGAGCCACGACGTGCTCGTCGACGCCATCGTCATCGACGTGCCCGAGTCGGTCGCGATCGAGCGGAACAAGCAGCGGCCCGATCGCGACTTCGGCAGCCACGTGGTCTCACGCCAGCACCGCGACCTCGAGCGGTCGCTGCGGCGACTGAGCAAGGAAGGCTTCCGACGCGTCCACGTCCTGCGCGGCACCGACGAGATCGAGACCGTCGAGATCGTCCGCGAGCGGCCCTGGAACGACCGCAAGGACGACCACGGGCCCGTTCGACATCATCGGCGACGTCCACGGCTGCGCCTCCGAGCTGCGCACCCTGCTCACCGAGCTCGGCTGGGAGATCCGGTACGACGGCGACGGCCGCGATCGGCGCCACGCACCCCGCGGGACGGCAGGCGGTCTTCGTCGGCGACCTCGTCGACCGCGGCCCGGACACCCCGGGCGTGCTGCGCCTGGTCATGGGCATGGTCGCAGCCGGCACGCGCTTGTGCGTGTCCGGCAACCACGAGGCCAAGCTCGTGCGTGCGCTGCAAGCGGCTCCAAGGTCACCGTCTCCCACGGGCTGGCCGAGTCGCTGGCGCAGCTGGCGGCCGAGCCCGAGGACTTCGGCAAGCAGGCCCTCGACTTCATGGACGGGCTCATCAGCCACTACGTCCTCGACGACGGCAAGCTGGTCGTCGCCCACGCCGGGCTCAAGGAGTCCTACCACGGCCGCTCGTCCGGTCGGGTGCGGTCCTTCGCCCTGTACGGCGACACCACCGGCGAGACCGACGAGTACGGACTGCCGGTCCGCTACCCCTGGGCCCAGGAGTACCGCGGCCGGGCGATGGTCGTCTACGGCCACACCCCGGTCCCCCAGGCCGAGTGGGTCAACAACACGATCTGCCTCGACACCGGCGTCGTCTTCGGCGGCGAGCTCACCGCCCTGCGCTACCCGGAGCGGGAGATCGTCTCGGTCGCCGCCGAGCAGCAGTGGTACGAGCCGGTCCGGCCGCTGCGTGAACGCCGCCGTGCGACCGCGAGCCGTCGGTGCTCAAGATCGGCGACGTCGCGGGCACCCGCTGGCTGGAGACCACCCACGCCGGCAAGGTCAAGATCCCCGAGGAGAACGCCGCGGCCGCACTGGAGGTCATGAGCCGCTTCGCGGTCGACCCACGCTGGCTGATCTACCTGCCGCCCACGATGTCGCCCGGTCGCGACGTCGAAGCGTCGAGGGGTTCCTGGAGCATCCCGAGCAGGCCTTCGACGAGTACGCCGGGTGGGGCGTCACCCGCGTGGTGTGCGAGGAGAAGCACATGGGCTCGCGGGCCATCGCGGTGATCGCCCAGGACGCCGACGTCGCCGAGCGACGCTTCGGCATCGGCGACGGCACCACCGGGGTCGTCTACACCCGCACGGGCCGCCCGTTCTTCGCCGACACCACCGAGCTCGTCGACCGGCTTCGGGTCGCGGCCGCGCCGCTGTTCGAGTCGCTCGACACCGACTGGCTCGCCCTCGACTGCGAGCTGCTGCCCTGGTCGGCCAAGGCCATGGACCTGATCAAGGCGCAGTACGCCTCGGTCGGTGCGGCCGCCCGCAGCGTGCTGCCCGAGGCACTCGACGGTGCTGGAGCGGGCCGCGGCACGTGGCCTCGACGTCGACGACCTGACCGCCAGGTCGCGGCGGCGGCTCGCACACGCCGAGGCGTTCCGCGACGCCTACGCGGCGTACGTCCGACCCCACCGACGGACTCGACGGGGTGACGCTCGCTCCGTTCCAGATCCTCGCCTTCGAAGGCCGGACGCCGGCGCTCACCGAGTCGCACGCGTGGCACCTCTCCGAGCTCGCCGCGCTGGAGGGCGACCTGATCACCCCCACGCGGCACCGCTTCGTCGACCTGGCCTCGTCGCGAGGAGCGGGACGCTGCGATCGAGTGGTGGCTCGACGCTGACCGGGTCCGGGGGAGAGGGGATGGTCGTCAAGCCGGCCCACCTGACCGAGGTCCGCGTCCAGCCCGGCATCAAGGTCCGTGGTCGCGAGTACCTCCGGATCATCTACGGCCCCGACTACACCGATTCCCTCGACGTACTTCGTGACCGGTTTCTCGGCAAGAAGCGCCAGCTCGCCCAACGCGAGCACGGCCTCGGCCTCGAGGCGCTGACCGCGTTCGTCGACCACGAGCCGTTGTGGAAGGTCCACCAGTCCGTGTTCGCCGTTCTCGCGTTGGAGTCCGAGCCGGTCGATCCGCGGTTGTGACGCCGCTCGACCGGCGCCACCGCGACGCTCCTCGCACCAGAACCGTCCGGGCGCCGGGACGGCGCGGCCCGCACCGAGGTGAGGGCCGCGCCGTTGTGGTGTCTAGCTCTTGCGACGGTCAGCGGCCGCACGTCGGCGGTCACGGACGGCACGGCGCCCGATGCGCCGCTGCTCGGCGTCGGCGAGTCGGCTGGCGATCAGCTCAGGGGCAACACGGTGGGGCATCTGCGTAAAGGGCGCTCCTCAGGTGGGTTCTCCGGGTGGTGCGGGTGGTGGTGCCGGCGACGTCGGAGGTCGCCCGCTCGGCTCGCTCGACAACTGCTGCATCATCGGGTACCACGGCGCCTCGGTGGTGAACGGCCGCGGTCACGGCCCGACCGGTGGCAACGGTAACCAGGGCGTTCAGACCTTCTCGTATGCCGCGTACACCACCCCCGGGACCTTCGGGGACGGCAACGGCGGGCCCGACCCCTTCCTGCGCGACATCCACGCGCTCAGCCACGAGATCGCCGAGTGGGGCGACGATCCCTTCGTCAACAAGCTGGTCAACCCGTGGCTGACGCCGACGGCGCCGCAGTACGGCTGCACCAGCGTCCTCGAGACCGATGACCCGGTCGTCGGGATCGGCTTCACGATGCCCGGCAACACCTACGACACCGCCAGCCCCTTCTCGGACGGCTACTTCCACCCCGAGGAGGAGGTGTTCCTGCCCTGGTTCGCACGGCAGGACCCGAACACGACCTCGCAAACCACCCAGTCGGGCGGCGGCGGCAGGTACACGTTCATGGGTGACCTGAATCCCTACCCGGGCTTCAGATGCCGGCGACGGGCTGCTGACGGTTGCACGACAGGGCGCCGGGCCCGCCTCATGGCGGACCCGGCGCCGGTCCACTCAGGCCCTGGCCCGGAAGCCGGCTGCTGCTCTAGCGTGCCGGTGTGACCGAGTACCAGGTGACCCGCTGGCGTGACCTCCCCTCACTCGTGGTCGCGCGCGAGGGCGACGAGCAGGTCAAGGGGCTCCTGGCCCCGCGGTTCCAGGAGGCGATCGACGAGGCTGCGATGCGTCTGGGCGACACCAGCAGCGACGACTACCTGGCCGGCTGGGCCCGCACGGAGTGGGAGC
Organism: uncultured Actinomycetota bacterium; assembly: GCA_963761085.1. GTDB lineage: Bacteria > Actinomycetota > Actinomycetes > Propionibacteriales > Nocardioidaceae > Nocardioides. Next base: position 633,775 of record CAVXFQ010000002.1, on the reverse strand, counting down.
CCGCGGAGGGGAGCCCGGCCGAGGTCTGTGATCGGGTCGTCGCCGACCTGGAGGCGCTCTGGCCGGCCGAGCGGGTGGCCGAGTACATCACTCAGCTCAGCACCTGACCCGGCGCCCGTGCCGCGGGTCGTCACCCACCGGGCACCGGCTGGCGCTGGTCCCCTTCAGCAGCGACTTCCCCGAGTTCGTCCCGCACCCCCGGACGGCGGAGAGCCGGTGGACCGGCACGGCGGTTCAGGCCAGCACCCAGACTCTCCACCCGGGTGGGGGGCTGACCATGTCAGTGCTCCCGGCAGACGCCGGCTGACGCCGACCAGCGCGCTGCCGGCCCGGCCCCGGGTCACGGGCGCCATCGCTCAGGCGGCCGCGCCCTCCGGGACCTCGCCGACCTCCGCCGGCCCCTGCACGGTGGGGGTACGCCGCGGGCGCGAGATGCCCAGTGCAGCAAGGGCGCCGAGCAGCGAGATGGTGGCCGCGGTAACGAGGGCGGGCTCGTAGCCGGCCAGCATCTGGGCCGGGCTGTCGAGCGAGCCGTGCGCGTCGAAGACCACGGTGACGACCGCGACCCCGGTGGCCTGGCCGATCTGCTGGAGGGTGTTGAGCACGCCGGCCGAGCGGCCGAGCAGAGTCGGGGGAGCGGCGTTCAGTCCGGCGGCCGACGGTGCCGGGAGGGCCATGGAGATGCCGACCCCGGCGAGCACGAACGGGACCACGAACGCGGCGTACCCGGCGTGGCTGTGCGCCTCGTGGAGGATCCACACGAACCCGAGCGCCTGGAGGGCCAGGCCCGGTGCGGCGAGGGCGCGGGCACCGACCCGGTCGACCAGCTTGCCGGCGATCGGGGCGATCAGGAGCGGGGTCATCGTCCACGGCAGGAAGCGCAGCCCGGTGCCGAGTGGAGAGTCGCCGCGGGCGAGCTGGAAGTACTGGCTCGTCACGTAGGCCGTGGCGAAGATCGACGCAGCCATCAGGAACTGGGTGAGTGAAGCCGCCGCGAACAGCCGCGAGCGGAACAGCGACAGCGGCACCATCGGTGCGGGCGTGACGGCCTCCCAGGCGACGAAGGCGGCCAGGAGGAGGACCCCGGCTGCAAGCGCGGCGACCACCTCGGTGGATCCCCACCCGGCGGCCGGTGCGCGCAGCACGCCCCACACCAGCGAGCCCATGGCGGACGAGGCCGCGACCATGCCGATCGGGTCGAGCCGGGTCCTCGGGCCGTAGCTCTCGGGCAGGACCCGCAGGACCCCCACGACGGCAGCGATGCCGAGCGGCACGTTCACCCAGAAGATCCAGTGCCAGTCGAGACCCTCGGTGACCGCGCCGCCCACCAACGGACCGGACGCGACCCCGAGACCGGCGACCCCGCCCCAGATCCCGACGACGGCTCCCCGGCGCTCGGCGGGGAACGACGAGGTGAGGAGGGTCAGCCCCAGCGGCATCACGACCGCCCCGCCGAGGCCCTGGATCGCCCGGAAACCGATCAGGACGCCCAGGTCGGGCGCGAGCGCGCAGGCGGCCGACGCGGCGGTGAACAACAGCAGGCCGGCGACGTAGGTGCGTCGTCGTCCGAGCCGGTCGCCGAGCGCCGCGGCGGTGATGATCCCCGCGGCGAAGGTGAGGGCGTAGGCGTTGATGATCCATGGCAGGTTGCCGGCGCCGCCGCCGAGGTCGGCGTGGATCGAGGGGAGCGCGGTGACGACGACGAGCGCGTCGAGGGTGATCAGCAGGTAGGCGCCCGCGGTGAGCGGGACGGTCAGCCGACTGTGGGTCGGGACCACGATCGCCGGGGTGATCGCCGAGGTGCGGGCTGACTCCGTGGACGTCGGTTCGAGGTCCGGGGTGGGCATCAGGGTTCCTCTCCTTTCCCGGCAACCAGGTGCTGCCGGCGTACGAAGGGACAGACGGGGCGTACGCCGCCAACTGGGCGCCGCGGGACCGCCCAGTTCTCGCGCTCGTCGTCGTCTACCTCTTCAGCCACCGCTGTCGGTGGCGTGCGAGAGGGTCGAGGAGAGACGAAGGTGATGACATGGACACCGACCTGTTGGTGCAGGCACGCGCAGGCGACGAGGCCGCGTTCGCGGAGCTGGTGGCTCCCCACCGACGTGAGTTGCTCGTGCACTGCTACCGGATCCTCGGGTCCTTGCCCGACGCGGAAGACGTCCTTCAGGAGACGCTGCTGTCGGCCTGGCGCGGCCTCGGCGCCTTCGAGGGGCGCTCGTCGGTTCGCACCTGGCTCTACCGGATCGCGACCAACCGCAGTCTCGACGCCGTTCGGGCCGGCGCGCGTCGAGACGATCCGATGACCACCCGCATCAACGGGCTCGTGCCGCCGGCGCCCACCCACTACGGCGAGGTCCCCTGGCTCACGCCCTACCCCGACGAGCTGCTCGACCTGCCCGACCCCGCGCCCGGTCCAGAGGCCGTCGTGGAGTCCCACGAGGCGACATCACTGGCGTTCGTGACCGCGCTCCAGCTGCTCCCTCCCCAGCAGCGGGCCGTCCTGATCCTGCGCGACGTGCTCGGCTACCGGGCCGCCGAGGCTGCCGAGGTGCTGGGCACGACCGTGGAGTCGGTGACCAGCGCCCTCAAGCGCGCCCGGGCCACCCTCGGTTCAGACGAGACCCTGGCCGGACGACGGGCACGGCCGCCGGCGCCCGCCGCCGGCTCACCCGAGGAGCGGCGGCTGATCGAGGCCTACGTCGAGGCCTTCACCACCCACGACGTCGACAGCTGGTCGCCATCCTGAGCGACGACGTCTGGCTGAAGATGCCGCAGCTCCCGCTCGAGTACCACGGCCGTGACGCCGCGGTCGGCTTCTTCCAGGCCGTGGTGCACCCCCACGGGCGCCGGTTCCGGTTCGTCCACACCCGAGCCAACGGCTGCCCCGCCAGCGGGCTCTACGCCCACGACCCCGCGACCGACACCTGGCGGGCGACCGGGCTGGTGGTGGTGGTCATCTCGGGCGACCGCATCACCGAGGTCACCCGCTTCGAGGTCGGCGTGATGGCGAGCTTCGGGCTGCCGCGCATCCTGCCCTGACCGACGCCGAGGGCCTACGTCGCCGCTGGTCGAGGGTCGAGCTCGAGCAGCTCGAGGAGCGACTCGTGGTTGAGGTACACCGCGATCCGCCAGCCGTCCGGGCCGTCTCTGAGCACGAACGACGAGCGCAGGGTGACGGGCGGGTGCGGGGCGACGTACACGACATCCCAGGTGGTCCGAGCCAGGACATGGAGGGCGTCGAGTCGGACGGTCTCGAGGCCGGTCAGCCGCGTGCCGGTGGCCCCGGCGCGGGCGAACAGCCCCCGCCGCTGCGGCAGGAAGGCGATCAGAGCCGCCCGGTCGACCGGGGCCGCCACGCCGGGGTCGAGGCTGAAGAACGTCGGGAGGAACAGTTCCTCGTAGCGATGCCACTGCTCGCTCCGCGAAGCAGCCTCGAACGCGGCGAAGAAGGCCTCGATCTCGGCTTCCACGGCAGTCACGATGCGCTCCCGGCCAGGTCGGCGGCGAGGGCCACCAGCACGGGCATCGCCCGCTGCAGTGCCGAGCGGTCCGCGCGGGAGAGCCGGGACACCGCAGTCCGCAGGGCATCGCCGGTGCGTCGTTCGGCCTCGTCGAGCACACCGATCCCGGCCGCGGTGGGAGTCACGACGGTGCGCCGAGCGTCGTCAGGGTCGCGGTCGCGCACCACGAGCCCGGCCTCCTCCAGCGACCTGATCCGCAGGGAGACCGCCTGCGTGGTCACCCGGTCCGAGGCAGCCAGGGAGGTGATCGTGCGCGGTCCGTGGCGTCGGAGATGTCGCAGCGTCGCCAGTGCGACGAACCCCTGCCCCGAGCTGTTCGGCTCCGAGAAGCGCTGCCGCAGTGAGCTGCTCAGCGCTCCCACGCCGTCGCGGACCGCGCGCGCCAGACTGTCCTCGTCCATCTACGTAAGGTAGATTACGAAAATCGTCTTACGCAAGCGTCTCGATCGGTCATGGGCGAACGGTGTGGCGCCACCGTCGGGCTGGGCGCTAGATGCTGAAGAACAGGTTGAGGAACCGGTCGGCGAGGTCGGTGTCGCCCCGGATGGTCCCGCCGTTGGTCCGTCCGAAGGCCCTCAGCACGAGACTGGCCGCGTCGAACTCCAGGTAGGCGGGCAGGCTCTCGATCTCGCCTTCCTCGTAGGTCAGACCTTCGCCGCTGACCGAGACGCGGTGGTCACCGGCGTTCTGGCCCGTGACCCGGACCCCGATGGTGAACGGTTCGGTCACGGTCTCGGTCCGGGCCGTGCCCTGCCAGATCGCGAACATGAAGGGCACGAGCAGGTCGGCTGCCTCACCCGACAGCGCGTGGCCGCGGCCGCTGGTCTCGCGGATGTCCCATGAGTGGACGCCGTAGTCCATCAGCTGGCCCGCCGCGTAGAAGAACGCCGGCACCGGGCCCATGTAGGCGTGGGTGACCATCAGGCCGGTCCAGTCGTCGGCAGAGAGACCCTCCAGGATCCCCTGCATCTTCTCGAAGTCGGCGCGCAGGCGCTCCATCAGCTCGTCCTGGGGCACCCCGCGGAACGCGGTCGCACCTTCGTTCGCGAGCTGGGCCATCACTCTCAGACCGTGCGGATCGGCGACCTCGCCGCTGCCCTGCGCCGCGTCGAAGGCGCGGAAGTAGCCCTCGGTGGTGTCGATCAGGTGACCGACGATGTCTCGCGTCGACCAGTCGGCACACGCGGTCGGCGACTCCCAGACCTCTGGCCGCTCGGCCAGGGCGAACATCCGCTCGGCCTCCTCGCGGACCACCCGCAGGATCGTCGGCTTGCCCTCGTAGGTCATGGCGTTCCACTGGCTCATGCACAACACCTCTGCTGGTTGTTGCTGCCCTTGGGGGGCCGCGGGTACTCCGCTACTCGTCGAGCTGGTGGCCACCGAAGAACATCAACGGATCACTCAGGAGCTCGATCTGGATGCCGTCGGGATCCTTGAGGTACATCGACTCCTCGATGCCGCGGTCAGGTCCGACGTAGGTGACGCCTGCCGCGTCCAGCCGCTTCTGCGCTGCTTCCCACTCGTCGCGAGGCATCGAGATAGCGATGTGCTGGACCCCGCCGATCGCCTCGATGCCCGGCTCGAGCCCGAGTCCCGGGAAGTCGAAGAAGCCCAGCAGGGTCTGGTTTCCGAGGTCGAAGAAGAAGTGCGAGGACCCCAGGTAGTCGCGGTTCTCCACGAGCTCGACCAGCGGGAACCCGAGAACGTCCTGGTAGAACTGGATCGTCTTCTCGACGTCGGAGCAGATCAGGGCCGCGTGGTGGATGCCGCGGCCGGGCGAGGCCCGCTCGGCGACCGGACGCAGGTAGTGCTCGCGCAGCTCAGCCCGGCGGGCCTCGAGCTCGCTCAGTGTGGTCTCGTCCAGCAAAGTGCTCCCCGCTCGTTCAGGCGCGTGTGGTTGAGGGCGCAACTATCACTATTCACCTTCGAGGGAGTGAGCGGAAGGCCCGGAGCGCGCGGCGCGCGGTGATGGCGTCGCTTCTGCTTCTGCGTCTACCTTGGCCCCCACGGTCGTGAGGCGCGCGGAGAGGTCGGTACAGGTCCATGGGGGGACAGCGCATGCCACTGCGTGCCCGAGGCGGTCCGCGCGCGGACTGGCACGTCGTCCTGGTCGTCGAGAACATCCCCCTCGGGGCCGACCATCGACTGCGCAAGCAGGTGGACACGCTGCTGGCCCAGGGCTGCCGGGTGAGCGTGGTCAGCACCCGGGACGACGTCAACGCCGCCTACCGGAACCGCCCGGACGTCACCCTCCTCGAGTACGCCGCGGCGCCCGAGCTCCGCGGGCCCCTCGGCCATGTCGTCGAGTACGCCTGGTCGGGGCTGGTCGCCACCTTGTTGCTCCTCCGGTTGCGGCTGCGGGGCCGAGTCGACGTCGTCCAGCTGTGCCAGCCCCCCGACATCTACTTCCCGATCGCGAGGCTCCTGCGCCGGGCCGGGAGCCGGGTGGTCGTCGACCAGCGCGACCTGATGCCCGAGCTGCTCGTGGCGCGTTACCCGAAGGTCCCGGGCCGAGCCGTCGGCGTCTTCCACCTCCTCGAGCGGCGGACGCAACGGGCCGTCGACCACACCATCACCGTCAACGACCACCTCAGGCGCAGGCTCGAGGCGGCCGGCGGCCAGGGCCGGGTCTCGGTCGTGTGGAACGGGCCGGTGCTGGCCCGCGTCGACGGTGTCCGGCCCTCGCCCGAGCTGAGTGTCCCCGGCGGGAGCCTCGTCGTCTGGCTCGGCAAGATGGGCGTCCAGGACCGGGTGGAGCTCGTGGTCGAGGTGGCCGACACGCTGGTCAACGCCTGGGGCCGGCACGACGTGCGGTTCGTCCTCATCGGAGACGGTGAGTGCCTCGACGACCTGCGCGAGCAGGTACGACGCCGCGGCCTCGAGCACTCGGTCACGTTCACCGGCTGGGTGGCCGAGGAGACGGTGTTCGGCTACCTGGCCACCGCCGACGTCGGCATCGACACCTCGTTGCAGGAGGAGGTCACGCCGGTCAAGGCGCTGGAGTACATGTCCTTCGGGCTGGCGTTCGCCGCGTTCGACCTGTCGGAGTCCAGGAAGCTCGCCGGCGAGGCCGCCGTGTTCGCCCCTGCCGGCGACGTGGCTGCCCTGGCCCGCGCGCTGGTCGACCTCATCGACGACGAGCCCCGGAGTACGGCGCTCGGAGCAGCCGGACGACGTCGCGTGCAGGAGTCCCTGTCCTGGGAGCGTCAGGAAGCGGCCTATCTGGCAGCGGTGGGGCCTTCATCGCCCCCGCCGGGGGACGACCACCGTCCGGGCTCATCAGGTCCGCTTCTGGAGCGGCCGGAGGAGTGACCACTCGCTCCTCCTCCGCCACCAGCGCAGCCGCAGGCTCGGAGAGGTGCCCCGCCGAGACGTCCGGCTCGGGGCGTTCGGACGCAGGGGGTTCGGGCTCGGCAGCGACAGAGCGCCGCTGCCGCAGCGACCGGCTCCGCTCGCGAGGCGGCAGGTTCGCCACCCATCCCGCCATGGTCGGTCCGACCTCGCCGAGAAGCGCCTGCGCCTCACGGACATCCGCCCGGGTGCCCGACCGGAGGTCGCCGACGAGCACGACATGGTCGGCGGCGTCCGCCAGCAGCAGCGAGTCCGCGGAGGCCAGCAGCGGCGGTGCGTCGATCACGACGTAGGCCACCTTCTCCAGCTGCGCGAGCACCAGCCGCAGGTCCTCGAGCGCAAGGCTCGCCTCCGCGGGACCACCCGTCGGGATCACGCTGAGGTTCGGTACGTCGGTCGGGTGCATCGCGTGGTCGAGTGCGCAGTCGCCGGTCAGCAGCTGGCTGAGCCCGGGCGACGTGGCGACGCCGAGCAGCTGCTCCGGACGCAGCCCCGCGCCTCCGGCGGCGAGCAGGACCACCCGCTTGCCCTGCGCGGCCAGAGCCATGGCCGTCCCGCAGGCGACGCTCGTCGTGCCGGCACCCGCGCGGGGGCTGGTGACCACGATCGTGGTGCCGGTGCCGTGCCCGATCACCGAGGCGAGCCGCGCCGCGACGAACGCGAAGGACTCACGGGCCGGGCCCTCGCGCGGCAGCAGACGGCGAGCGCTGTCCCAGGGTCGCAGCGTCGCGAGGACCATGAGGCCGGTGAGGTTCCGGAGCTCCGAGGCAGAGCGGAGCCGGTCGGAGAAGCGGTCCCACAGCCATGCGGCGGCCACCCCGACGGTCAGTCCGCCCACCAGCCCCAGCATCAGGTAGAGGGGGAGGCTGCCACGGGAGCCGGCGGTCGGGACGGAGGGAGCGGTCACCAGCGTGGCGGCGTTGGACGACCCCCGGCGGTTGCGGTAGTCGATGTACGACGCCGCCAGCACACCGGCGCCCCGGTAGGCGGCCACCGGTGTGTCCGCCGTGTAGGCGATCTTGAGGACCCGGGTGTTCAGGACGGGCGTGACGGTCAGGCTCTGCTTGACCGTTGCCTCGTCGATGCCCAGCTTCGCCGCCGCGCGGGTCACGACCACACCCGACTGGGCGATCGCGCCCTCTGTCCCCATGTCGGGCAGGAGGGGGGTCCCGTCGACCTTGGCCGGCGACACCAGCACCACGGCGGTCGCGGTGTAGGTCACGGGCTTGGCAGCCGCCGCGGCCAGGGCGGCCCCGACGGCTACACAGGTCGCCAGGACCACCAGCCACAGATGGGTACGCAAGAGGCTTCGCCCCTTGTCCGTCGAGGCGGTGCGCTTCATCGTCGGTCTCCCGTCCGTCGGAGCTCAAGGTGGGGGTCGTCGACCCGGGGCACGGCGCGCCCGGCGGCCACGATCGCCAGCAGCGCGAACAGCAGGTCAGCACTGCCGCGGTAGGTGATGTGGGGGTCGAAGATCATCAGGACCGACGTCGTGATGACGCCGGCGAAGGTGGCGAGCGCAGCCACGGACCAGTTCGTCGTCAGTGGCCGGCAGGCGTTCCAGGTGGTCGTGGCGCCGACCTGCACGAACCAGAGGTACGCCGCGAAGAGCGCCACGCCGCCGCCCCAGAGGAGCCACGTGTAGCCGCTCTCGATCCAGACGAAGCCGGTGCCCTGGTAGGCCACCACGACCCGCGCGGCCGGCCGCACGCCGAGCACCGGGTTCCAGCCGGAGAACAGCTGTGGCCAGAAGTAGGTCTCCAGGTTGGCCCACCGGGTGGTCCAGCTGATCGGCAGGCCCGACGGGCCCTGGAAGCCGGCCAGCCGGTGCGCGATGACCGGCCAGACCACGAAGGCGGCCGAGCCGAGCGCGACCGGGACGTAGCGCAGCAGGTCGAGCCGGCCCATCGCCAGGGCGACGCAGAAGGCCGCCACCAGGAACCCGAGGGCGCTGGAGAACTCCGCCGCCGCCAGCACGCCGAGGAGGCAGACGACCGCGATGGCACCGAGCACGGGGCCACGTCGGCGGTCCTTCCACCACAGCCCGGCTGCGAGCGCGAGGTTCAAGATCATCAGGTCGGCCGTCGCCGCGGGCAGCGCCAACGTCGAGCCGCCCCGTGGTTGTGCCAACGCGCCGGCATGGCCGAAGGGGACCCAGTAGGTCAGCAGGAGGCTGCGCACGCCCAGGAGGTCCAGCGCCTGCAGGAACCCGATGATCCCCACCACCGAGGCGGTGATCATGGACGCCCACAGGCACCAGCCGATCTCGCGCTCGGTCCGGACGGTGAGCCGCACGAGAAGGTAGAGGGCGAGGTACTTCCAGAGGACGATGGCGTAGCTGATGTCGTCGGCCCCCACGGTCCGGCCCCGCAGGAGCATGAAGAAGATCGGGACCGCCGAGTTGGCGACGGCCATCAGCACCAAGGTGGCCTCGAGCCGACTGAGGTGGATCCGTGGCCGCCACCCGTTCGGCAGCCGGACGACGGCACGGAGCAGCAGGATCCCTCCCAGCAGGATCACGAGTGCCTCGTTGGGTCGCAGCGCCGGCACCAGCCGGCCGCGGTCGATCCCGGCCACGAGGGGGGTGATCGCGATGACCGCGACGGCGGCGAGGGCCGGCGTACGCCACACGACGACGCCGATGACGAGCAGGACCACCAGGGCGGGGACGGTGGCCGGCGGGGCCACGACGGCCAGGACCCCGAGCACGGCGGCGACACACCCGGTCGCGGCCGCCACCGCCAGCTCGGAGCCGGGGCGGGGCCTGCTTCGGGCAACGGCCATCGCTGTGGTCATGGGATCCCGACCTCCACCGGGGCGCTGCGGCTCCGGAAGACCGAGCCGAGCCACGAGAGCTCGGGAGCATGCAGGAGGGCCTGGGCGCCACCGAAGACCAGCGCTCCGCTGAGGCTCCCGACCACGACGGTGAGCAGGTAGCCGAGGCGGCCGGGCACGAGCTGGGGCACCGTGGCCACGACGGCCAGCACCGCGGGCAGCATCGCGACGGTCCCGACGAGGACGCGACCCAGCGCCCGCAGGCAGGTCCGTGCGACCGCCTGGGCGCCCGCGGTCATGGTCACGAACAGATGACCAGCGCCCACCAGGCAGCCCACGGCGTAGGCCGCGCCCACCGCCCGGACCAGCGTGTCACCGGAGGCCAGGGGTACGGCGAGCCCGATCAGGGCGAGGCAGACCACGGTCTGCACGGTCATCGACCGGAGTGGCCGGCGGGCGTCGTTGCGGGAGTAGGAGGCCTGGGTCGAGATGAAGAAGACCGCTGCGCCGGCCAGCCCGATCGAGAGCAGGGCCAGGGCTCCGGCGATCAGGTCGTACCCGTCGCCGGTCGCCATCGCGCCGACGCCGACGAGCCGGGCGATGGGCTGCGCCAGGACGACGTAGCCGACCGACGCCGGCACGATCAGGAAGAGGGCCAGCATCACGGCGCGGGCGTAGGCGTCCCAGAACGTGGCGAGGTCACCGCGGTGGTGCAGCCGTGCGAGGCGGGGCAGCGCGGCCAGCCCGACCGGGGTCGCGATCAGGGCGAGCGGCAGGAAGTAGAAGTTCAGGGCGATCTGCAGCGCGACGACACCACCCGGCACGCGCGCCATGACGACGAGCATGGCCACCGTCTGGGTGGCGAGCAGGCCGGCCTGGGCCATCGAGCGCATGGCCCGCGAGACGATGGCGCGCACCTCGGGGACGGCCCAGCCGCGCTCCGGCACCAGGTTGACTCCGCAACGATGCGCGCCCCACCACTGCAGCCCTGCATGCAGGCCGACCGCGGCGGTCGCGCCGACGCCGAGCAGCAGGAGCTCGCCGCGCGGGACGGTGGCGCTCTCGTGGCCGACGCCGTACGTCGCGGCGCAGACGAGGAAGACGACGATCAGGCCGATGTTCTCCAGCGCCGGCGCGAAGGCGGGGAGCGCGAACCGCCGGTGCGCGTACATCACCGCGGCGCCCGTGCCGGCGACGGCGTAGAGCATCACCTGGGGCGCGGTCAGTGCCGCCAGGACCGTGACCAGCCCGACCTGCTCGTCCGCGGTCGCCGCGGGGGTGCCGGCGGAGGTGATCTGCAGGAGCCAGGGGAGGCCGAGCACCATCAGGGGCAGGGTCATGGCACTGCCGATCAGGGCCACGCCGAGGAAGCCCCGTGCGATGCCGGGCACCTCGGCCGGGTCGCCGGCCACCAGGTGCCGGACGAGCGTCGGCACGAGCAAGGTGGCCACCATCGAGCCGGCGAGGAAGCCGTAGTAGATGAGGTTCGGGAGAGAGTTGGTGATCTGGAAGGCGTTGCCGAAGGTGGTGGGGCCGAGGACCGCGCTGATGACGACCACCCGGGCGACGCCGGTCAGTCGGGCGAGCGCCGTCCCGCCGGACACCAGCATCGAGTCGCGGCTGGTCGTGTCGTCGGGATCCACCCGGTCTCGCGCGGGGCTCCGGGGGCCACCCTGCGACGACGGGTCGCCGGCGGGGGAGCGCACCCGCCACATCAGCGGGCACCGCGGCCGAGGACTGCGGGCACGGTCCGCAGCAGGATCCGCAGGTCGACCAGGAAGCCGCGCTGCTCGACGTAGGCCACGTCCAGCTCGAGCCCCTCCAGCATCGTCAGGCGGTTGCGGCCGCTCACCTGCCACAGGCCGGTGAGCCCGGGGGCCACCAGGTAGCGCGGCGCGGCCCACGCCGGGAACAGCTCGGCCTCGAACGGCAGAGCCAGGGCGCGGGCCGACCAGCGTCATCTCGCCCTTGAGCACGTTGAGGAGCTGGGGCAGCTCGTCGATGCTGAGGCGGCGCAGGACCGCCCCGACGCGGGTGACCCGCGGGTCGTCCTCGAGCTTGTAGAGGCCGTCGTGCGCCTCCGCCTCGCCCGCCAGCAGGCTGCGGACGTAGTCGCGATGCGCCTGGTCGCTGGTGCCGGTGCGCATGGTCCGGAACTTCAGCATGCAGAAGGGCTCGCCCGCTCGACCCACCCGGGTCTGGCGGAACAGCACCGGTCCGGGGCTCGTTGACCTGACCAGGACGGCAGCCACCAGCAGGATCGGGGAGGTCAGCACCAGGAGGACGACGGCCAGCGCGACGTCGAGGAGTGCGCTTGCCGAGCTCGTAGGCCCGCGTCGGGGTGCGTCGAGCCGGGGCAGCGGCTGGTGTCGCGTCCGGCACCAGCCGCCGGTCCTCTGCCGGGGCTGTCGGGGGCGAGCGCCGTGCACCCAGCGCATGCCCGTGCTGCCAGGAGCTCACGCGTCGGCCACCTGCCTCACGCGGGCGCCGTAGCGCGCGGCGGAGCCCGGGTCGGGCACGACCCGCTCGCCGATGTCGAGCAGGTCGGCGACCCGTCCCCGTACACGGGCCGGGTTGCCGAACGCGACCGTCCCGGGTGGCAGGTCGTGGGTCACCACCGAGCCGGCGCCGACCAGGCACCCGTCCCCGATGCGCACGAACGGCAGCAGGGTCACGTTCACGCCGATCTGTGCCCCTGCGCCGACCAGCGGCCCCGACATCAGCCGCGCCGACTCCTCCTGGCCCGGGTAGAGGTCGTTGGCCACGGTGATGCCGGGGGCGAGGAAGGCGTCGTCCTGGATCTCGGTGTACTGCGCGACGTAGCAGTTGGTGTGGATCTTGACGCGGTCGCCGATCCGGCAGCCGTAGTCGACCACGCTGTTGCTCCAGATCGAGACGTCGTCCCCGATCTCGCACTCCTCCCGCACCACCACGTGATGGCCGGTCTGGAACCTAGCCCCGATGCGGCTCCCCGCGTAGAGCACGGTGCCGCTGCGCAGCCGGGCATCGCTGCCCAGGAGGAAGTCGGCCACCGCGTCCCGGGAGCCGGCGTAGCCGATCGTGACGTCGGGGTCCGCCTCGAGACCCGGGCCGATGGACCCCGCCTCCGCGAGCCCTCCCGATAGCAGGCCCTCGGCGGTCACCGGAGTCGCCTCCCGGCCACCCGGTTGACCGTCTCCGCCACCTGCCGGACGTCGTCCGCGGGCAGGTGGGGATACATCGGCAACGACAGCACCTCGTCGGCGGCGCGCTCGGCGACCGGCAGCGAGCCGTCGGCGTAGCGGCGGTAGGGCTGCATGAGGTGGCACGGCACCGGATAGTGGATCCCGGTCGAGACACCGTGCTCGTCGAGCTGGCCACGCACGCGCTCGCGCTCGGCGACCCGGACGACCGCCAGGTGGTGCACTCCCCGTCCGCCGGCCAGCCCCTCCACCCACGTCGCCCGATCGCGGTCGAGCAGCTCCTGGTAGAGCAGCGCGAGGTCCTGGCGGGTCCGGTTCCAGCCCTCGAGGTGGCGCAGCTTGGCGCTCAGCACGACGGCCTGGACGGCGTCCAGCCTGCTGTTGGTGCCGACGACGACGTGGCTGTGGTGGGTGCCCGCCGCCCGGCCGTGGTCCCTCAGCGAGCGGAGGCGGTCGGCCAGCATCGGGTCGGAGGTGACCACGGCGCCCGCGTCGCCGAAGGCACCGAGGTTCTTGCCGGGGTAAAAGCTGAAGCAGCCCGCCACCCCGTGGGCGCCGGCCCGCCGGGTGCCGAACGTCGCACCCTGGGCCTGCGCGGCGTCCTCGATGACGAGCAGTCCGTTCGCAGCGGCGTACTCCGTGATCGCGTCCATGTCGGGCATCTGCCCGTAGAGGTGCACCGCGATCACCGCCTTCGTCGACGGCAGCGTGACCGCGCCGATCGAGTCGACCGTGAGGAGGAGGGTGTCCGGGTCGACGTCCGCGAAGCGAGGAGTCGCGCCGGCAAGTACGACGGCCTCGACGGTGGCGACGAACGTGTTCGCGGGCACGACGACGGAGTCCCCGGGGCCGATCCCCAGGGCACGCAGTGTCAGGTGCAGGGCATCGGTGCCGTTGGCCATCCCGACGGCGTGCGACGTCCCGCAGAAGGCGGCCAGCTCGTGCTCGAACGTGTCCACGACCTCGCCGCCGATGAAGGCACCCGAGTCGAGCAGGGCGCCCCAGCCGGTCAGCACGTCGTCGGCGACCGTGTCGGTCATGCCGCGCAGGTCCAGGAACGGCACCCGCGTGCGGACGACGGCGGTCACGCCGACCCCCGCCGCACGAGCGTGTCACTCCCACGCCCGGCTCCGAGCCCGTGCTGCAGGTTGCGCCTGACCTCCTCGATGAAGACCTCGCGGTGCTCCTTCATCGACAGCTGGGCGGCCTCGAGGACCTCGACCACCGCGAGGCCGTTCGCCCCGTCGGTGAGCGGGCGCATGCCCGTGAGCACACAGTCGACGAAGTGCTCGTCCTCCACGAGGAGCGGCTCGTTGACCACGAGGTAGGGGGCGACCAGCTCGCCGTACCGGTAGGACATCGGGGGCATGGTCAGGTCGCCGGAGTCGTCGGGCTGGCTGACGCCCTTGTTGTGGACGCGGATGCGTTCCTCGGCCTCGAGGTCGTCGAAGACCACCATCTTGGAGCTCCCGACGATGGTCACCCGCCGGACCTTGCAGGGGTCCAGCCAGCTCACGTGGACGTTGGCCTCCACGTGGGGCTCGTCATAGCAGACGCGCAGGTAGGCGATGTCCTCGAGGCGACGGTGGGCATGCCTCGAGCCCCAGCACTCCACGCTGGTCGGCGTGCTGCCCAGCACGTAGTTGAGGATCGAGATGTCGTGGGGCGCCAGGTCGAACAGCACGTTCACGTCGTGCTGGTAGAGACCGAGGTTGAGGCGCGAGGTGTCCAGGTAGTACAGGTCACCGAGGTCGCCCCGGGTGATCATCTCGCGCAGGGCCCACACGGCCGAGTGGTACTCGAACGTGTGCCCCACCATCAGCACCACACCTCGCTCGCGCGACATCTCCACCATGCGGTGGGCGTCCTCGAGGTTGGAGGCGAAGGGCTTCTCGACCAGGACGTGGACGCCGGCCTCCATGGCGGCACACGCCAGGGGTGCGTGCGTGCTGGGAGGCGTCGCGATCACGACCGCGTCGATCTCGGGCAGCGCCGACTCGAGGTCGGGATAGCTGTCGACCTCCGGGAAGGAGTGGCGCAGCTTGGCGACGCGCTCCTCGCTCGGGTCGATGACCGACACCTGGCTGACCGAGTCGAGTGACCGCATCGTCCGCACGTGCTTGGATCCCCAGTAGCCGATGCCCGCGATCCCGATCCGCAGCCCCTCGGTCGTGCTCGTCCCGCTCGTTGCCTTGTGCTGTGCTCTGTGCACCTGGAACCCCTTTCGCAGGGCAGACCAGCCCCCTGTCCCACTCCACGGTGATCCGCGGCCCGGCGCCTCCACCAAAGATGCGCGGATGTCGTACGCCGAATGCACGGGGCGCGGCGTCAGCGCCGATTCAGCGCGGAGTCAGCGGGGAGCCGACCCGGTGGGCGCTCGTCCGCGTCGCATCGCGACCACGCTCTCCTCGCGCAGCGTTCCGCCGGACCGGACGATCCGCCCCAGCCAGCTCCCGGTGAGCATCGAGGTCACGATGGCCAGCAGCACCAGCGAGGTGTAGAAGTCGTCGCTGACGATGCCCGCGCTCGAAGGCGACCGAGGCCAGCACGATCCCCGGGCCACCGCGCGCGTTCGTCGCGAGCGCGATGTAGCGCGAGCTGCGCCGGGGCTCTCCGGCCAGCCGCGCCCCGGCGTAGGC
This sequence comes from uncultured Actinomycetota bacterium, assembly GCA_963761085.1. Taxonomy (GTDB): domain Bacteria; phylum Actinomycetota; class Actinomycetes; order Propionibacteriales; family Nocardioidaceae; genus Nocardioides. The sequence continues at coordinate 618,307 of CAVXFQ010000002.1, read as the reverse complement.
ACTCGCGCTCTTCACGACGCAGGCGAAGACCAGGAACCAGCAGAAGAACAGGGGCTGGAAGCTGTGCAGCAGGTCGAGCTGGGCGCCGACGATGGCGAAGTAGACAGGCACGAAGTAGGCGAACGAGAACGTCTTGATCGACTCGCGGGCCTGGACGGAGGCGGCATCGGTCGCGGCGCTGGTGGCCATGCCGGCCAGGAAGGCACCGAAGACCGGCGTGATGCCCAGCCAGAGGCTGGCGATCGTGCCGCCGAAGAGGAAGACGAGGTGGAAGGCGATCGGGCTGCTGGTGGCGACCAGGTTCCACCGCGACCCGCGCAGCCGGCGGAAGAGCGCAGGTCCGCCGAAGGCCATCGCCGCCAGGAAGGCCAGGGTGGTCACGGTGTGGGCGGCCATCCCCATGCCGCTGTCGGGCGCCAGGCCGAGCAGGGCGGGCAGCCCGAACGCCGCGGCGCCGGGTGCGGCGACCATGCCCAGGGCGACCGCCAGCACGACGTAGACCACCAGGTCCTCCAGCACGGCGACCCCGAGCACCACGCGCGCGAACGACGAGCCGATGATGCCGAGGTCGACCATGATTCGAGAGATCACCGGGATGCTCGTGACGGCGACCGCGAGGCCGAAGACCAGGGTCAGGGCGGTCTGGTTGTGGGCCGGTCCGGCGAGCCCGCCGGGGTCGATGGTGACGAAGAGGACGAGGCCGGCGATGAACGGCACGGTCACGCCCAGGACGGTCACCAAGACCGACGACGCGTCCCTCGCCGGGCCGGAGCATCGTGCGCATCTCGGCGCCGGAGCAGAACATCAGGAGCATGAGGCCGAGCTGGTAGGACCAGCCCAGCACGGCCGCGCCGGCGCCCGCCTCCGGGAACAGTGCCGCGTGCCAGGAGGGCAGCACCAGGCCGAGGACGGTGGGGCCCAGGAGCAGGCCGCCCACGATCTCCCCGATCACGCGGGGCTGCTTCAGGAGCACGAAGACGTGGCCGACCGCGTGGGCCACGATGACGAGCAGCCCCAGCGCCATCAGCAGACGGACGACGTCGTCAGCCGCCAGCGTCATGCAGCCCCCTGACCGGCCCGAGCATCCGGTGCACGGGTCCTGACGCCGCGGATCACCGTGGCGCTGGCTCGAGTATGGGCAGGCGCCCGGCGCGCTCACGAGTGAAGAAATGATGACTGCGCATACGCACTTTGGACCACGCGCACCAGGGGCGCCGAGCCTTGTACTGGTCGCCAGCCCGCCCAGCCGGGGCCTCCCGGTTTCCCCCAAGACGCTCCGGCTGGACGGCCTCTGCTTCACCGACGGCATGGCTTCACCGATGGCATGGAAGGACCCGGATCGATGACCCTCGCGGAGAAGACCGAGCTCGACGTCGAACGACTGCGAGCTGTGGTGCGCCCCATCCAGGGCACCTGTCAGCTGTTCCTGGTCAGGCACGGCACCACCACGCTCAACGTGCAGAACCGCTACCGCGGACGTCGCGACGTACCGCTTGACGCGCAGGGCTACCAGGACGCCGTCGACGCCGCCCGGGTGCTGTCGCCGTGTGGCCTGACGGCCGTCTACACCGGGCCGCTCCGGCGCACCGTCGCCACCGCGCAGATCATCGCCGACGAGGCACGAGTGCCCGACCTGCGCATCCTGCACGGGCTCAACAACGTGGACTACGGGGTGTGGGAGGGGCTGACCGCCCAGGAGGCCGAGCAGCACGACCCACGCGCGTTCGCGTCGTACCGGTCGTCCCCGGAGGTCGCGGTGTGTCCTGCCGGTGAGCGGCTCATGGACGCCCAGGCCCGGATCACCCAGGCCGTCGATCTGATCGGGGAACGCCACGCCGGCGAGATCGTCGTCGGCGTCACGCACGCAGTGATGATCCGGCTGCTCGTCCTCGGGCTGACCGGTGGGAGCGGCGAGAGATGGCGGATCCCGGTCGGTCGTGGCTCGCTGACGAGCATCACGGTGCGGGACGGGCAGATCTCGGTCAATGCCCTGCCCGAGGGCACCGACGTCGACTGACGGGAGCCCGATGAGCACGGTCGAGCAGGCGCTGCTGCTCTGGCAGGGTGGCGGCGTCGCCGGGGAGCGGAGCCGCGTCCGGCGGGCCCGCCTCCGGTTGCGCACGATGGCGACGGAGCACCCGCGGGCTCTACCTGCCGTTCGCGCGCCACAAGTACCCGGGGCCGAGTCCTCGGGTCCTCGACGACGACACCGAGGTCGTGATCGACGGCTACACGCGGTCGGCCAGCACCTACGCGGTCTACGCGTTCCAGGTCGCCCAGCCGGAGCCGGTGCGGATGGCCCACCACGTGCACGCCCCCGCCCAGCTGATGGCGGCGGCGCGGCGTGGGCTGCCGACCATCATGGTGATCCGCGAGCCGCGCGGAGCCGTGCTGTCGCAGGTGGTCAGGGAGCCGGGCGTCGACCTCCTGGACGCGGTCTGGGCCTACAGCCGGTTCCACGAGTCGCTGGTCGGGTGTCGCGACGCCTTCGTGGTGGCCGACTTCGACGAGGTGACCCACGACTTCGGCACCGTCGTGGTCCGGGCCAACGCGAAGTACGGCACGTCGTACGGCGTGCTCGACGGCAGCGAGGAGCAGCTCGCCTGGTGCCGGCGGCTCGTCGGACAGCGCGACTCGCTCTCCCCGGTCCTGCTCGGCTTCGAGTCCGGCGAGGTCACCCTGGACGACGTCAAGGCCCACGTGCTCTCGCTGCCGCCGGCGGCGTCCGGGGACCGCACCTGGATGCCGTCCGCCGAACGCGACCGCGCCAAGGCTGCGCTCGAGGCCTCCTGGTCCGAGCCGAGACTGGCCGCCGCCAGGTCGCGTGCGGAGGAGATCTACCGCTGGTTCACCCGGGCGGACGCGCATGCAGTCGCCTAGCCGGCCGGCCTCGTGGGTGCTCACCCCCCGGCAGCTGTGCGACCTCGAGCTGATCGCGTCGGGAGCCTTCGCGCCGCTGGACACCTTTCTGGGGCAGGCCGACTACGAGTCGGTGTGTGACCGCATGCGGCTGCAGAGCGGCTCGCTCTGGCCGATCCCGGTCACCCTCGACATCTCCGAGGAGACGTTCCGGGCGGCGACCCGGACCGGCACCCTGCTGCTGCTCGACGGCGAGGAGCACGAGCTCGCCGTCCTGTCGATCGCCGAGTCCTGGCGACCCGACCACCTCGCGGAGGCGCGGGCCGTCCTCGGCACGACCGACCCGGCACACCCCTCGGTCGCCTACCTGCAGTCGGCCACGAACCCCTGGTACGTCACCGGCAGGCTCGACCTGCTGCGCGACGTCGAGCATCCCGACCTGCCGCCCCTCGTCCGGACCCCCGACGAGGTCCGGAGCGAGATCGAACGCCGGGGGTGGAGCAAGGTCGTCGCCTTCAACACCCGCAACCCGATGCACGGGGCGCACTGCGCCCTGGTGATGCGAGCGCTCGAGGACGCCGAGGCGGCCGTGCTCCTCCATCCCGTGGTCGGCCCGACCCGCCCGGGCGACATCCCGGCCGCGGTCCGCGCCCGGTCCTACCAGGCCGTGATGCGGTCGCTGCCGCCCGAGCGGTCGATGCTGGCGCTGCTGTCGCTGGCCATGCGGATGGCCGGGCCGCGCGAGGCGCTCTGGCATGCCGTGGTGAGGCGGACCTTCGGGGCGACCCACTTCGTGGTGGGACGCGACCAGGCGGCGCCGGGCAACGACTCGCGCGGGAGGCCCTTCTACGGTCAGTACGCCGCCCAGGAGCTGGTGTCCGCCCACGAGGCCGAGCTGGGGCTCGAGGCGCTCTGCCTCCCCGAGCTCGTCTACGTCGACGGCCGGGGCTATCTGCCGCGTGACGAGGTCCCGTCGGGCGAGGTGGCCATGACCGTATCGGGCACCCGCCTGCGCGAGCTGCTGAGCAACGGCTCGGAGGTGCCCCTCTGGCTGGCCTCGCCCGACGTGGTCGCCGAGCTGGCCGGGGCGTTGACCGTCCGGGTCTAGCGCAGCGCGCGGGACTTGTTCGCGAGGGACACCGCGGCCAGGGTCGAGTGGACCCCGAGCTTGTGAAGCACGTGGTTGATGTGGGTCCGCACGGTGTGGGGGGAGAGCCGGAAGTGCTTGCCGATCTCGTCGCGGGTCATGCCCTGCGCGAGGCAGTCGAGGATCTCCAGCTCGCGCTCGGAGAGCTTCGAGATCGCCCCCCGCGAGGCGGTGCGCGTCTGCTCGGCACCGAGCAGCGACTCGAGCACGGTGGTGGTCACCCGGGGTGGGAGCCAGGTCTCGCCGTCGCGAACGCCGTACAGCGTCCGCACGAGCTCCTCCATGCTCGCCGAGGGCCGCAGCCAGCCCCGGACGCCGGCCCGGACGGAGGCGGCGATGAGGTGGGGGTCGGTGGACTCGCTGATCACCACCAGGCTCACGTCGGGCCACGCCTGGCGCAGCTCCTCGAGCTGCTCGGGCGTGACGTCGCTGCCGTCGAGTCCCACCACTGCCACGTCCACGTCACCGCGGGCCACGGCTCCGCGCATCCAGTGGTACGTCGTGTGCGCGACCGCGACGGCGATGCCCGGCTGGCTCTCGAGCATGGACTCGAGCGTCTCCGCCCAGATCCGCTGTGGGTGCAGCAGCGCGAGACGCAGGTCGGGGATGGTGACCGGCTCCGTCGTCGTGGTCACTGACCGACCGCTCGCTGCCGGACGTCGCCCTCGCGGAGCACCGCGACGGCCTGGAGCCGGGAGTGGACTCCCAGCTTGGCCAGGATCGCCTGGATGTGGCTGCGCACCGTGGTGTGGCTGATCCCCAGCCGCGCGACGATCTCCGAGGTGGAGAGCCCGTCTCCGAGACAGCCGAGGACCACCTGCTCCTGGGCGGTCAGCTTGTCGAGCGAGGAGCCCTGGCCGGCCGCGGTGGGCTCGCTACCGCCCAGCCGGCGCAGCAGCGACTTGTCGACGCGACCCCGGCCCTGGGCGGCCAGGCGCAAGGCGTCCACGATCCCGTCGAGCCGCTCGTCCTTGCCGACGTATCCCGCCACCCCGAGCTTGTCCGCCTCGAGCAGCCACGCAGGGTCCTCGGAGGCGGTGAGGATCACCACCCGCGTCTCGGGAAACCGGCGCATCACCTCACGCGCAGCGACGAGACCATGGCCCTCCGGGAACCCCAGGTCGATGAGCAGGACCTCAGGACGCAGACGCTGGACGGCCGCGATGGCTTCCTCGGACGTGGACACGGCGGCCTCGACCGTGCATCCCTTCAGCTCCAGCGAACGAGACAGCGACTCCAGCAGGAGCCGGTGGTCGTCGCACACGACGATGCGCACGGCCTACCACCCCGACGCGCGAGGCAGGCTCATCCGGACGAGCGCGCCTCCGAGTGCGGAGGTTGCGTACTCCAGGTCGCCGCCGAACCGCTCGACGAAGTGGCGTACCACGACCAGCCCGTGGCCCTGCCGTGGGGCGAGGGCTCCGAACCCGGGCCCCGAGTCGGCGACCTCGAGCACACCTCGAGAGCCGCGCGCGCTCACCGTCACCTCGATCCGGCCACCGCCGGCGACCGCCCTGATCGCGTTGTCCAGGAGGTTGCGCGCCGCCCGCTCCAGACCGACCGGGTCCACGAGCACCGGCACGGCACCGGCGTCGGTGAAGGTGAGGTCGTACGACGCGCCGGGCGGCGACGCCGAGCAGCAGCCGGCCAGTGCGTCGGCGAGGTCGACCACGACCACCTCGAAGGGCTCGTCCAGCACCTCGTTGAGCAGCCGGTCCATCCAGCGCGCCTGGCGCCCGATGTGGTCCAGGATGCTGACCAGGTGGACCGGCAGGTCGTCGGTGCCGTTCACCGCGTCGACCGACCAGCTGATGGCGGCCAGAGGTTGCCTCAGGTCGTGCCTGAGGCGCTGGAGAGCCGGAGGCTCCGACTCCCAGGACCTGGATCTTTCGCGTGTGCTCCTGCTGCGATCCTCGAGACTCGCGCCCTTGCCCCCGGCATGGCGATGCATGTGGTTCCCCCCCAAAACCCGGGAGTCCCGAACCTTCCCTGCTCTGTGAATTCCTGAGCGCCCCCGTCCACCAAGGATTCGGCAAGTTACGCGTCCACCGGGGTCGTGTAAACCCGAGCCAGGCAATCCCGGAGACCAAGGCTGGCCTCATCACGCCTGAGCTCGGGCAATTGTCGTAGAAGAAATACGCCGATCGGCGTACGGGGTATACCGCAATTGCTGGGGAGCCGTTCACCGACCGTTCACGAGCACGTCGACACGCGACGTGACCTGGCACGATACCCTCGGCCCCGGCCTTCGCAAGGCTCAGCGGACTTCTCATGCAAACGGTGCGGACAATTGCCTCCCGTCGTCGAATAGGCCGCCCGTCCTAGCTCCCACGGGGACATCCGTACCTCGACGAGCAGGACGGCCCGATGCTCTTCCAGTCCGACTGCAACCAGGTCCGGTTGCGCAGTTCTCGCTGCACCCGATGGATGTATCCGAGCGCCCGATCGGTGCGCCATTCCCCGGCGTACCAGTTGCCCACGCACCCCCAGAGATCTCCTGCCTTGTAGGCGACCGGGCCGGCCCCGTCGAGCCAGGGCTCCCAGCCCTCGTAGCACCCGCGAAGGTTGGCTGCGAGGTAGTCGACGGCGAACGCCGTGGAGTCGCGGTTGAAGGGGAAGGTGCCGTTCTGGTTGCCCTTCATCCGGCCCCAGCTGGGGGCCTCCCACGACATGACACCGGCGATGCTGAACGTCTCGGGACAGATCCCGGAGCCGTAGTCGCCCTGGTAGTCGTGGCCCCGGCGACTGATCCCGCTGCAGTAGGTGCGGGTGGCCGCGGTGGACTGGCCGATCATGTCGCCGCAGCCCCAGTCGGTGACGCACCGGCCCGAGGGGTAGACCTCGTACTGGTACCACGTGGACTCGCGGACGGCGATGGCGCGCAGCACGTTGTCGGCGATGCCCCACTTGCAGGCGGCCCACTGGAAGATCTCGTCGGTCGTCCCGGTGTGGTGTCCGGTCACCCGCGGCAGCAGCCAGGTGTCCCACCTGCGCTTGAAGCTCCCGTCGCCGGACAGCGGCCGGGCCGCGAACGCCGCGTGCACCCTGCTCACGCTCGGCATCCGGTTGTTGGGGCCGCGGTTGTCCGGCCGGGGCTCCCACGTCGACCGGTGCACCCGGCCGGAGCACTGGCCACCGGTTGGCAGCGTGCGCCATGCCCCGACGGGCTTGGTCCTGAAGTAGCCGGCAGCGCTGGGCGGTGCGCCCGCGAGGGCGGAGCGCTGACCGGCTTCTGAACGCAGCCCGGCGAAGGCGCCACCCTGGGCACCGGCCAGGGTCACGGCGATGGCGACGGCCGTGGCGACGCCGAGAACGCTCTGCCAACGAGGCCTGGCTCGGCGCATGGGCACCTCCGACGGTGACGGGCCCAGGAGCTGACGGCCGTGCGACCCTCGGTGGGGGGCTCCCGGGCGCGGCAGGTGGCGAGGATGCTCCTTCGGGCCAGCCCAGGTCAAGACCGCCCGGCATGTCCGCGACGGTCTGGTGCCATCGGGGTACTGCCGTACGCCGATTGGTGGAGTCGCAGGTCGGCCCTCCCTTCCTACGGTGGCACCAGCGCGCACGACGCCACGTCGCTTGCGTGCGGGTAGCCGCCTGAGATGGGGAGAAGCATGAGCCGGTTCTCGAGTCCAGCACGGATCCCGCGACCCTGGAGATCCGGCATCAGCCGGCTCGTGACCCTGGTGCTCGCCGTCGGCGCTCTCGCCGCGGTGGCGGCCCCGGCACGTGCGGCCGGGCCGGCGTATGTCGTGCTCGATTTCGACAACAACGCGGCCAGCCAGTATGCGCTCGCCTACAGCCAGGCGCTCCAGCCGCACAACGCCAAGGCGACGTTCTACATCAGCTCGACCTCGGTGACCGGCGGCGGTGCGGGGCAGATGACGTGGGCCCAGCTGGGCACGCTGGCGAGCGCCGGGAACGACATCGGCGGCAAGTCGAGCGCCACCAACCTGACCACCGACCCCGACCCGACGACCAAGGTCTGCAGCGACCGCGCGGCGATCCTGTCGCACGGCCTGACTCCGATCGGTTTCGCCTACCCTGGCGGCGCGAACAACGCGACCGTGCAGGGCATCGTGAAGGGCTGTGGCTACGGCAACGCGCGCAGCATCACCTCGGGCACCGAGTCGGTGCCGCCGGCGAACTGGTTCGCCACCAAGGCCTACGCGCCGAGCACGGTGACGCTGGCCAGCATGCAGTCGGCCGTCACCACCGCGGCCAACAACGGCGGGCTCGTGCAGCTCGTGATCGGCCGGGTCTGCTCGTCGACCCTCGACGCCGCCAACTACACGTCGTGCAGCGCCGCCAGCGGCCACGTCGAGCTCTCAGACCTCAACAGCTTCCTGGACTGGATGGCGATCGCCGGACAGGCCGGCGGGGCACCGGCCAACGCGCAGCTGAGCCGGCTCAGCGCGGTGGTCGCGCTCGCGGACAGCACCGCCCCCACGACGACGATCGCCTGCAACGGCGCGGCGTGCACGAGCACGCCCTACTCCGGCGTGGTCGGCGTGACCCTCGCCGCCACCGACACCGGCTCGGGCGTGGCGAGCACCCACTACACGACCGACGGCAGCGACCCGACGCTCGCCAGCCCGACGTACACCGGGTCCTTCAACGTCAACGGTGTGAGCAGCTCCACGACCGTGAAGTTCCGGTCGTGGGACTACCAGGGCAACGTCGAGGCGGTCCAGACCCAGGTCATCCAGGCGCCGACGGACGGCGCGGCGCCGAGCACGACGATCACCTGCAACAACGCCGTCCTGCAGCTCCTCGGCCTACGCCGCCTCGGTCACGATCGGCCTGTCGGCCACCGACACCGGCGGCTCGGGAGTCGCCGCCACGTACTACACGACCGACGGATCGACGCCCACGACGGCCAGCACGCAGTACGCCGGACCCTTCACCGTGAACACGCTGGGGACCACCACCGTGAAGTACTTCTCGACCGACCAGGCGGGCAACGCCGAGCAGGTCCAGTCGCAACCCGTGACCGTCGCGCCGGTGAGCACCAAGGTGTCACTGACGTTCGACAACGGCAGCGTGGGGCAGTACACGCTGGGCTGGCTCCAGGCCCTGAAGCCGCACAACGCCGCGGCCACCTTCTACCTCAACTCCGGCAACGTGGGCGTGTCCGGCAACATCATGAGCTGGGCCCAGGTCAGCGACCTGGCCGCCGGCGGCAACGACATCGGCGGCAAGACGGTCAGCTCCACGAACCTGACGACCGACCCGAACCCGACGGCCCAGGTCTGTGACGACCGGACCGCCCTTCGCCAGCACGGGCTGGACCCGGTCGGCTTCGCCTACCCCGGTGGCGCCAACAACGCCACGGTGCAGGGCATCGTCAAGGGCTGCGGGTACGGCGTGGCTCGCAGCGCCGGCTCGCTGTCGCCGACCGGCCCGACGTACGCCGAGAAGCTGCCGCCGAACAACTGGTACTCGACGCGCGCCTACGCCCCCACCGGACAGGTGACGCTCGCCAACCTGAAGGCCCTCGTCAACGGCGCCGCCGCCAACGGTGGCGGCTGGTCGCAGGTCGTGATCACCCGCGTCTGCTCCCAGACCCTCGACCCGAGCGCCTACACCGCCTGCACCGCAGCGGCTGGCTACGTCGAGCTGTCCGACCTCAACGCCTTCCTCGACTGGATGGCCCAGGCGGGCCAGAGCGGCGGTGCCCCGGCCGGCTCGGCCCTGAGCACCGTCCGGGACGCCGCGATCAGTGCCGACACGATCGCGCCGTCGACCACCGCGACCTGCAACGGCGCCGCCTGCGGCACGAGCACCTACACCTCGACGGTCTACGTGACCCTGTCGGGCACGGACGTCGGCTCGGCGATCGCGAGCACGCACTACACGACCGACGGCTCGACCCCGACCCTCTCGAGCCCGACCTACGAGAAGCCGGTCCCGATCACGAGCACCACGACGCTGACCTACCGGTCGTGGGACCACGCCGGCAACGCCGAGGCCGCCAACACGCTCGTCGTCAACGCCAGCCTGCCTCCGGACGTCACGCCGCCGACGACCGTGATCGCGTGCGACGGCCAGCCGTGCACCACCAACGGCTACAACGGTTCGACCAAGGTGTCGCTGACCGCCGACGACGGCAATGGGTGGGGCGTCGACTCGACGTACTACACCACCGACGGCTCCACCCCGACCCAGGCGAGCACGGCCTACGACACGCCGTTCACCTTGAGCACGCCGGGCACCTTCACGGTCAAGTGGTTCTCGACCGACCTCGCCGGCAACGCCGAGCAGGTGCAGTCGCAGCAGATCGTGGTGCTGACGCCGCAGGTCACCGTCTCCCTGACCTTCGACGACGGCTTGCTGACGCAGTACACGCTGGCCGACAAGCTGGCGCTGAAGCCGCACCACATGGTCGGCACGTTCTACAACGTCAGCGGACTGAACAACGTCGACGAGCAGCACATGAGCTGGGACCAGCTGACCGACCTGAACAACGACGGCAACGAGATCGGTGGCCACACGGTCGACCACGTCAGCCTCAAGGGCATGACGGACGTGACCGCGGAGACCTACCAGGTCTGCCAGGACCGGCAGAACCTGATCGCCCACGGCTTCGATCCCACGAGCTTCGCCTACCCGACGGGCGCCTACGACGCCCAGGCGGAGGGCATCGTGCAGAGCTGCGGCTACACCAGCGGCCGCGCCGCGGGCGGCCTCGACGTCGCCGGTGAGGGCGCCGGTCCGGTCTACAGCGAGACGATCCCGGCGCACGACCCGTTCGCGCTGCGCACCCTCTACGACACGCCCACCGGGAATCCCGCCGAACGTGCCCCCGCTGACGCTCACGCACCTGGAGTCCGCGGTGACGGCGGCCGCCCAGCACGGTGGCGGGTGGGTGCCGCTGGTCTTCCACGACGTCTGCTCGCAGCAGCAGGATCCGGCGAACTACAGCTTCTGCATCAACGACTGGGGCCCGATCGAGCTGACGACGCTCAACGCCTTCCTCGACTGGCTGCAGAACAGCGGCCAGCCCGGCGGTGCCCCGCCGCGCACGGTCGTGCAGACGGTGTCGCGGGTGATGAACGGGCCGGACACCCAGGCGCCCGAACACGGTGCTGACCTGCAACGGGTCCGGCTGCGCCCCGACCACGTACGCCGGCTCGGTGACGGTCGCCTTCAAGGCGACCGACCCCGGTGGCACCGGCATCGCCGCGACCTACTACACGACCGACGGCTCGACCCCGACGACCGCGAGCCCGAAGGCCGGCCAGGCGTTCACGATCAACGGCAACACGACGTTCAAGTTCTTCTCCGTCGACAACAGCGGCAACTCCGAGCCGGTCCAGACGCTGACGGTGCTGGCGACGCCACGCACGGACCCGGTGGTCGGCACCGCGGGCGACATCGCCTGCGACCCGTACGGCACCGGCCTTCAACTTCGGGCTGGGGACCGACACCGACTGCCGCGCCGCGCACACCGCTCCGCTCCTCGAGGGCGTGGACGCCGTGCTCCCGCTCGGCGACAACCAGTACGACTGCGGCGGCACCGCGGCGTACGCCCAGGCCTACGACCCGACGTGGGGCGTGCTGAAGTCGATCACGCACCCGGTTCCGGGCGACAAGGACATCGCGCCGACCGGTGGGACCGACTGCCCGAACGTCCCGGGATCGGGCTACTACCAGTACTTCGGTGCAGCGGCGGGCGACCCCGCGAAGGGCTACTACAGCTATGACCTGGGGCAGTGGCACGTCGTCGCGCTGAACTCCGCGCCGTGCCCGGACAACACCGCGTTCTGTGCCACCGGGTCGGCTCAGGACCAGTGGCTGAAGCAGGACCTGGCGGCGAACAACTCGGCCTGCACGCTCGCCTACTACCAGAACCCGCGGTTCACCTCGCTCGGGCGGCGGCGGCAACGACTTCATGCAGCCGATCTGGCAGGACCTCTACGACGGTGGCGTCGACGTCGTGCTCAACGGTGACTCCCACTGGTACGAGCGGTTCACGCCGGTCAACGCCGCGGGCCAGGCCGATGCCGCAACCGGTGTCCGGGAGTTCATCGTCGGCACCGGCGGTGCCGGTCTCGACACGCCCGGCAACCAGCTGGCGATCAGCGAGAAGATCGACGCGACGACGCACGGTGTGCATGCGCCTCACGCTGCACGGCGGCTCCTACGACTGGGCGTTCGTGCCGGACGAGGGCACGTTCACCGACTCCGGCACGACGTCCTGCCACGGCAAGCCGACGCTTCCGGACACCACGGCGCCCACGACCGCCATCGCGTGCAACGGTGCCCCGTGCACCGGCTGGTACCCCACCGGCCCCCAGGTGTCCCTGGCAGCGGTGGACAACACCGGTGGCTCCGGCGTCGACAAGACCTACTACACGACCGACGGCAGCGCGCCGACGACCGCGAGCACCCAGTACACCGGGCCGTTCACGCTAGCGAGCACGTCGACGGTGAGGTTCTTCTCGGTCGACAAGCAAGGCAACGCGGAGGTCGCGAAGTCGCAGCAGGTCCAGGTCGACGGCACGGCGCCGTCGACCTCGTCCACCTGCAACGGCGGGGCGTGCACGAGCAACTGGTACGTCGGGACCGTCTCGATGACGCTCTCGGCGACCGACCCTGGCGGGTCGGGCGTGGCCGCGACCTACTACACGACGGACGGGTCGACCCCGACGACGGCGAGCACGCGGTACACGGGCGCCGTCAGCATCGCCTCGACGCGCACCGTGAAGTACTTCTCCGTCGACGTGGCCGGCAACGCCGAAGCGGTCAGGTCGCAGCTGATCCAGATCGACGCGGCGGCGCCGACGACGACCATCGCCTGCAACGGCGCCACCGTGCACGACCGGGTCCTACCGCGCGGCGGTGACGGTCACGCTGGCGGCGACCGACCCCGCCGCCGGGTCCGGAGTGGCCGCGACGTACTACACGACGGACGGCTCGACGCCGACGACGGCGAGCACGCGGTACACCGGAGCGTTCAGCGTCACCGCAGACCCGCACGGTGAGGTTCTTCTCGGTCGACACCGCCGGCAACAGAGAGGCGGTCCAAGTCGCAGGCGATCCAGCTCGACACCACGGCGCCCACGACGAGCATCACCTGCAACAACGCCACCGTGCTCCACCGGGTGGTACCGGACCTCGGTCACGCTGCGGCTCGCCGCGACCGACGCCACCGGCGGGTCGGGCGTCTCCGCGACGTACTACACGACGGACGGGTCGACGCCGACGACGTCGAGCACGCGCGTACACGGCGTCGTTCAGCGTCACCGCGACCCGCACTGTGAAGTACTTCTCCGTCGACGCGGCCGGCAACGCCGAGGCGGTCAAGTCGCAGCTGATCAGGATCGACGGCAGTGCGCCCACGACGACCATCTGGTGCAACGGCCTCCCGTGTCTCGGCACCACGTACCCCGGCGCGGTGACCGTGACGATGACCTCGACCGATGGCGCGGACGGCTCGGGAGTCTCCAGCACGCACTACACGACCAACGGGAGGACGCCGACGCTGAGCAGCCCGACGTACACGGGCGCGTTCACGGTCAGCGCGACCAGGACCGTGCGGTTCCGGTCGTGGGACGTCGCGGGCAACGTCGAGGCGGTGAAGCGCCAGACGATCTCGGTGCGCTGAGTCCGGTCGGGCCGACGCAGCCGGTGGTACCGGCTGTTGGAGATGATGTCTGGTCTCTGGCAGAGTTTTTCCGACCATGAGTGACACCGGACCCGAGATCGCGGGAGATCACGCCGTCTACTCGATCTCGGTCGCCTCCGAGCTCAGCGGGGTCGACCCGCAGATGCTGCGCGTCTACGAGCAGCGCGGCCTCCTCACCCCCTACCGCACCGACGGGGGCACCCGCCGGTACAGCTCGGACGACCTGGAGCGCGTCGCCGCCATCACCACCCTCCTCGGCCAGGGCCTCAATCTCGCCGGAGTCGGACAGGTGCTCGAGCTGCGCGAGGAGAATCGGAGCCTGCGGGCCGAGCTCGCCCAGCTCGGCGAAGGGTCCGACAGCTAGCTCCGGGCCGGCCTCGTCGTCCTTGACGGCCTCCGGAACAGGGCCATATCGTTCGGATCCAAACGAAATATCGAATGGGAGGCCGGATGCCGTCACGTGCCGTGCGTCTGCTGATGGTGCTCACCGAGAACCAGGCCCTCGTCGACGAGCGGGACCTGCGCGGCCTGGTCGACCTCGCCGTGCAGGGGGAGCGGGTCGGCGTGGACGGCGTGATGCTCAGCGAGCACGTCGTCCTGGGTCGTGACGCCGGTGCGCCGGGCCGATGGCCAACCCGCGCGACTACGCCGCACCGGGCAACCAGCCGCCCTCGACGGCCTGGCCGAGCAGCATCGTCCTGCTCTCGGCCATCGCCCAGGCGACGTCGTCCCTGCGACTCGTCGCCGGTGCGATCATCGCGCCGCTGCGTCATCCGCTGTTGCTGGCGAAGGAGCTCGGCACCCTCGACCTGCTGTCGGGCGGGCGGCTCGTGGTGCTGCCGACCGTCTCGTGGTCGCGGGACGAGTACGACGCGCTCGGCGTCCCGTTCGCCGAGCGCGGACGGATCCTCGATGAGCAGCTGGAGGTGCTCCAGAAGTCGTGGGGGCCCTACCCGATCAGCCACCAGGGTCCGCGGTTCCCGTTCACCGACGTCTGGCTCGAGCCAGGCGCCGCCACCCCGTCCGGCCCGGCGCTGTGGTTCGGCGGCCAGGGCATGCACCCTCCGCTCGCACGTCGCCTGGCGCGGTACGGCCGCGGCCTCAACCCCTTCGGACCGCTGAGCCAGGACGACCTCGACCTGCTCGCCGAGACGATGCGCGAGCACGGCCGGGACATCTCCGAGCTGGAGATGGTCGGCGGGATCCGCGGTCGCTTCCACGGTCCCGACGACGTGGCAGACCTCGACGAGGCCCTGGCCGACCTGCCCCGTCAGCTGAGCCAGGGCTTCCGCACCATCTGCTTCAAGCCGGCGATGTTCGTCGACTCCGCCGACGAGGTCGAAGACCTGTGCCGTGAGCTCACGACCAAGGTCGAGCGGATCACTCGCACCCTGTAGGAGCCCGTCACTGTCGTCCTCATGGCTGCCAACGGCACCCCGCGGAGTGTTGGGCCCGCACCCGTGGGGTGCCGCCGCCGGGCTTCGCCCGGACTTCTAGCAGATCACGGGTCCGTGCGGCCGGACACACCCATCGGGGCGGAACGACGTGGGCCCTGCCGGGACCCAACACGGCAGGGCACACGCCCACGCTCGGCGTCCGGTCACAGGGCCGGGACCTCGGGATGTGGGCTCACAGTTCTCCCGCGCACACCTGGCCGCCGGACCCGAAGAGGACCTCTCGCGTTGGGATACCGGGAGGGCACGCTGGTGTGCTGGCGCGTGACGGGACACCAGCCAGACGTGCCGGTTCCACAACCGCGGGACCGGCACGTCGCCCAGCGAGCGAGCACCTTAGGAGCGAGGTCCGGTGTTCGTCGGGACCGTCGCGTCCGCGGCCGTGCGGCGCTCGGCGATGTAGGCGAGGCGGCGCAGCGTCTCGACGTTGCGCCAGCGCAGGGCCAGGGCACGCAGCGGCTTGGGCACCAGGTGGCCCGGGCCGGCAACCACGTCCTCCTCGATGACGACCTCGGTCTCGGAGCCCACCGGGCGCAGCCGGATGACGATGGCCACCTCGCCCAGCGGCCAGCCGCGGCCGCGCAGGGACAACAGGCTGTCGCGGTGGGACTCGACCACCTCGGTGTCGTCGTTGATCAGCAGTGGCCAGGCGCCCAGCGAGTGGTGCAGGCGGCTGGCCTCGGCGGGCCAGCCGTCCTCGACCTCGCGCATGCGCGAGGCCCCCACCACCCAGACCGGGTAGAGCCAGCCGTCCGCCAGCACGTCCCAGACCTCGCTGGGTGAGGCATGGACGGTACGCCTCATCGTGATCACGCCGGTCCGTACCCGACACCAGGCCCGGGTAACCGCTGCCCCTCCCTGATCCTCGTCAGCGCACTCTGGTCGCGAACCGCTCCCACACGCGATGGTGGGACATCAGCTCCAGCAGGGAGCCGACGAGCTCGTCGGCGTCATCCCCGGCCAGCACGCCGGGCACGGCGTCGGTGAAGCCCGCGTCGCGCAGGGCCTCTCTTCCTTCACCGAGCCCGCCGAGCACCTTGCAGTGCCGGAACGCCTCGTCGAGCATCAGGCTGACCCGGGGGTCGAGACCGGGACCCGAGGACTCACCGGTCTTCGCGTCACGAGCCGGAACGGCGTCGGTGGCCGGCACCGGACGTCCGACCAGCACGACGGCGTCCAGCTCCACGGAGCGGCCGGTGAGAAACGTGCGCTGCACGGCGGTCCCGTCGGGGAGGGTGCCTCCGGTCGGGCCGACCGCGAGCGGTAGGGCGCCTGCGGCGAGCAGTGCGCGTCGTACCGTCCCCAGGACCGGCAGGTCGCCGTCCGGGTCGACCACGAGCCCCCGGCTCCGCGAGCGGTGGCGGGATCGAGGGTGCGACCGCCGCGCCGGGTGAGCCGATCGTCGGCAGCGAGGCGCCGCTGACCAGCGAGGCCGGGGGCCTGGACAACGGCATCCCGCAGGACCGGGGGGCTCTGTGGAGCACCCCTACGTCGACGCCGGACAGCGCCCAGCCGCGGGACGACCGCAGTCTCGGTCAGATCGTCGGTGACGTCGCACAGGACCTCAGCACCCTGGTCCGCCAGGAGCTCGACCTCGCCAAGACCGAGGTCAAGCAGGAAGCCGGTCGGGTCGGCAAGGGGGTCGGGATGCTCGGCGGGGCCGGCGTTGCCGGACACCTCGCGCTGATCTTCCTGTCGCTGTTCGCGATGTTCGTGCTGAACAACGCCATGCCGCTGGAGCTCTCCGCCCTGGTCGTGACCGCGTTCTGGGCGATCGTCGCGGTGGTGCTCGCGCAGCGCGGCAAGAAGGCACTGGACCGAACCAACCCCGCGCTGCCGCAGACGCAGCGCTCACTCAGGGAGGACGCCGCATGGGCCAGACAACAGAAGAGCTGAACACCGAGATCGCCGACACCCGACAGGAGCTGGCCTCCGACCTGGACGCCCTCCAGGACCGGGTGAGCCCTCAGGCGATCATGGATCGACGCAAGGCGGCCGCGCGCGGCCGGCTGCAGGGCCTTCGCTCGCGAGTGATGGGCGACTCGGGCTCCTCCGACGGGTCAGGGGCCACGGACAAGGTGAAGGGTGCCGCCGGAGACGCGGCCGGCACCGCCCAGTCGAAGGTCGAGGGAAGCCCCCTGACGGCCGGGGCGATCGCCTTCGGGATCGGACTGGTCGTCGCCGCCGCCCTCCCCGCCACCGAGGCAGAGGCCCAGGCCTCAGGTCGGCTGGCCGACGTGGCTCGGGAGCAGGGTGCGGTCGACGCCGCGAAGTCGGCCGGCCAGGAGATGGCCTTCGAGCTCAAGGAGTCGGCTGGCCAGGCCGCGCAGCAGGTGACCGAGCGCGCCAAGGACTCGGCCGCCACGGTGAACGACGAGGGCGCGGCCTCGGCCGAGCGCGTCCGGTCCTGACCACGAGAACGTCGGTCGCCCCGCGAGCCTGGCTCACGGGTCGACCGCCGTCTCGGCGCCCAGCGTCAGCTGGCCTCCTGCGGAGTCGTCCTCCAGGGCCCAGCGCAGGTCCCGCATGATCCGGCTCAGAAGGCGCGACACCTGCATCTGGGTGATGCCGAGCTCGTCGGCGATCTCCTGCTGAGTCAGGTCCTCGACGAAGCGCAGCCGGAGGATGCGCCGGTCCTGGTCCTGCAGCCTGCTCAGTACCGGTGCGAGCACCATGCGCAGCTCCGTGCGGTGGAAGGCTCCGGCATCGGCCGCGCTGGTCAGCCGGTCCTGGAGGAGGGTCACCCCGTCGGCCCGACCGGCGTCTCGAGGCTGGCCGGTGTGAAGCACCCTTGGCAGAGCAGCGCCTCCTCGACGTCGCTCACCTTCTCACCCAGCACGTCCGCGATGTCCTGTGCGGTCGGCTGCCGGGCCAGACGTCTCTCCAGCTCGCGCTCGGTGTCGAGCACGCGGGTCTGGATCTCCTGGACCCGGCGCGGCGGCTGGACGGCCCACGCCAGGTCGCGGAAGTACCTCCTCAGCTCGCCCCGCAGGCTCGGCACGGCGTAGGACAAGAAGTCGTCGGCCTGCGTCGGGTCGAAGTTGCGGGCGGCGCGCAGGAGCGCGGCGTAGGCGACCTGCTCGAGGTCCTCGAGGGGGACGCCGCGGTTGCGTAGCGCGAGGCGAACCCTTGCGCTACAGGCATGTTGAGCACGACGGCGTCGTGGATGGCCTCCTCACGTCGCGACTCGTCCCCCGAGAGGGCCGGGCCGGAGAGGAGGCGGTCGGTGACGATGTGCCGGTCGGGCCGGGACAGCGGTCGGGAACGATCGTGCTGCGAGACGGTCATCGGGTCCTTCGGTGGACGAAGAGGTCTGCCCCTGTCTGAGCAGCGAGTCGCACCGGCCCGAGAGGGATTGCCTTACTGACCCGGCTGTCGCAGCACCGCAACGTCAAGCTGCGCGACGTCGCCGCCGAGCTCAACGCGACCGCGAGACCCATGCTCGCCGACGGACCTCGGTCAGATGCCCCACTCCAGCAGGCGTGGGTCGCGGGAGGCAGGCGACCGGTCGCTCGGCCACAGGTCGGAGTCGGCTGCCTGGTTGAACGGCTCCAGGGCGTCCATCAGCCGATCGCGGTCGGCATCGCTCATCCGGCCCACGATCGTGGCGAGCTCGTGCTCGCGACGCGCCATGAGCTTCTCGACCAACGTCCGGCCACGTGTGGTGAGGGTGAGCGACACCTGGCGCCGGTCGGTGATTCCCTCGCCTCGGTGGACGAGCCCCGCGTGCACCAGACGGTCGCAGGTCCGGCTGGCGTTGGACGCGTTGACGCCGAGCCCCTCGGTGACCGCCAGGAGGTTGAGCGGCTCCCCGGTCCACAGCAGCACCAGCACGCGCATCTGGGGAACCGTGACCGACGGGTCGATGCTGTCGAGCGCCCTGACCGCAGCCGCCAGGACCGCTCGGCTGGCGAGCATCAGCTGAGTGATGTCGTTGGCTCTCGAGGTCGACGGGGGCGTCCGGGTGGTCACAGGTCGACAGTAGAGGGGACGGGGCGGCGAGGGCTCCCTTCCTTGTGCCCAGCCTGCCGGGACTTAGGTCTCTGACCGCAACGTGTGCGAGTCGGCAAGGGTGGTGCTCACGCAACCATCGCGGGCACGAAGGAGCGGACGATGTCCACGGCCGTGCTGCTCACCGTGGCCCTGCGAGGCTGAGCGGCTCCCACGCTTTGCGGGCGGGGGCGCGGCGACGGCGTCCGTCAGGGCTCGCGGCCGGCTCCGCCCACCCCACCCGTCCCACCGGTCACTCCGCGCAGGCACTTCCCGACGGCGACCCCGCCGACCCCCACCAGCCCCACGCGTCACCCGGCGGGGGCGGTCTGTTCGCTTCCAAGGCGTTGCACCGGCCGGGAAGTGCGCGAGTCGCCGGTGAGCCGGTGACTCGCCCCGCCGGCCGCCCCGCCGGCCGCCGCGGGCCGGGAGGGGTGCGGGGGCGTCGATAGGGTTGGCGGGTGGACGCCGAGGTCATCGTGGTGGGGGCGGGACTGGCCGGGCTGCGGTGTGCCGGCGTCCTGGCCGAGGCTGGCCGCGAGGTGCTGGTCCTGGAGGCGGGCGACGCGCCGGGCGGCCGGATCCGCACCGATCGCGTCGACGGCTTCCTGGTCGACCGGGGCTTCCAGCTGCTCAACCCCGCCTATCCCGCCGTACGGCGCTGGGTCGACACCGAGGCGCTCCGGCTGCAGCCGTTCCGGGCCGGGGTCGCAGCCGTGACGGACGACGGCCGGACCATGCTGGGACATCCGCTGCGGGCCCCGGGCCTCCTGGGCCCGACGCTGCGGACGACGCTGACCAGGCCCCGGGACACCGCCGCCCTCCTGCGCTGGGCGGCACCCCTGCTGCGGCCTCGCCGAGGCATCCCGCTGTCGCAGGTGGTGGCGAGACGCGACGACGTCGACCGGGCCACGGCGCTCGACCGTCGGGGAGTCGACGGCGTGGTGCGGCGTGTCCTGGACTGCTTCCTGGCCGGAGTCCTCCTGGAGGACGACGGCACCACCGCCGACCAGTTCGTGCTGCTGCTGGCCTGGATGTTCGCCCGCGGCCTCCCGTCGCTGCCGGCAGCGGGCATGCAGGCACTGCCCGCCCAGCTGGCCCGGCCGCTGGGGGAGCGGGTCCGGTTCGGACACCAGGTCACCACGGTGGAGCCGACCGCGGTCGTCACCGACGAGCGGCGATGGACGGCTCGCCGCATCGTCGTCGCCACCGGGGCCCCCGACGCCCACCGGCTCACCGGCGTGCCCGTGCCGGCCACCAAGGGAGTCACCACAGTCTGGTGGGGGGCCACCGAAGTCCCGGACAGTGCTCTGCTGCACGTCGATGCGCGCAGCCACCCCACCGGTCCGCTGGTCAACACCGCGGTGGTCTCGCGGGTGGCGCCCAGCTATGCACCGCCCGGACGCCATCTCGTCCAGGGCTCGGCGCTGGTCAGACCCGGCCGCGACGTCGACGAGCGCGACCTGCGGCGCCATGCGGGAGACCTGCTCGACACCGACCCGACCGGTTGGGAGGTCGTGGCCCGGCACGACGTGGCGCACGCACTGCCGGCCCAGCCCGCGCCGTTCTCGCTGAGCCGACCGGTCACCGTCGGCGACCTCGTGGTGTGCGGCGACCACCGCGACACCGGCTCGATCCAAGGTGCCCTGGTCAGTGGGCAACGAGCCGCGGACGCCGTGCTCGTCGGCCTGAGGTGAGTGCCGCGACGGCGTTCGCCCTCGCGGCGGCCCTGCATGCCGGGTTCCAGCTCACCGTCACGGTCCTGGTCTACCCGGCCCTGGCCTCCAGGACCGACGAGGAGTGGTCGGCGGCCCACACCCGGCACACCCGAGCCATCACCCCCCTCGTGGGAGCGGTGTACGGCGCGCTGGTCGTCACCGGCGTCGCGCTGGTGCGCTCCGGACCCGGCCCGGCCGCCTGGGTCGCGCTCCTAGCGGAAGCGACGGCGATGGCGCTGACGGCCACGGTGGCGGCACCGATCCACGGGCGGCTGTCCCGACGCGACGAGCCCGCCCTCGCGCGCCTGCTCCGGGCTGATCGCGGGCGCTGCGCCGCAGCCGTCGTAGGTCTGGTGGCGGCCGTCGCGTCGGTGACGGTCGCCGGTTTGGAATGATGGCGCGATGACGACGCTGCCGTCCTCGCGGATCCCCGACCCGATCGACGCTCCGGCCATCCGCTGGGGGGTGCTCGCTCCTGGGGGCATCGCGCAAGACTGGGCCGCCGCCCTGCACGCCAGAACCGCGTCGCGCGTGAGCGCGGTCGGCTCGCGCTCGCTCGAGCGCGCCCAGGCCTTCGCCGCCGAGTTCGGAGCCGAGCGGGCTCACGGCAGCTACGAGGCCCTGGTCGGCGACCCCGAGGTCGACGCCGTCTACGTCGCCAGCCCGCACTCCGCCCACCACGACCACGCCCTGCTCGCCCTGGAGGCCGGCAAACCGGTGCTGGTGGAGAAGGCGTTCACCCGCAACGCCGGCGAGGCCGCCACCGTCATCGAGACCGCCCGGGCACGAGGGCTGCTCGTCGTCGAGGCGATGTGGACGCGCTTCCTGCCGCACCTCGACGTCGTACGCCGGTGCCTTGAGGAGGGGATCCTCGGTGAGGTGGTGGCGGTCGAGGCCGACCATGGCCAGCTGCTCCACCCCGACGGCCCGGAGCGGATGACCGAGCCGGCGCTGGCCGGCGGCGCGCTTCTCGACCTGGGGATCTATCCGATCGCGTTCGCGCACCTCGCCCTCGGTGGGTTCACCGCCGTCCAGGCGACCGGGACGCTGATCGACACGGGCGTCGACGCCGGCGAGACGATCGCGGTCACCGGGCCCCAGGGCGCGATCGGCACGCTCTCGTCGACGATGCTCGCCAAGACGCCGTGCGCGGCGTCGATCTCCGGCACGAAGGGGCGCGTGGAGATCGACGGCTGGTTCTACCAGCCGAACACCGTGCACCTGCTCGACCCCGACGACCGTGAGCTCGATCGCTTCGAGTCGCCGAGCCGCGAGCACGGGCTGGCCTACGAGTCCGCGGAGTTCGCCCGCCTCCTGACCGCGGGGAAGACGGAGTCCGACCTGCTGCCCCTGGACGAGACGCTGCGCATGATGCAGGTGCTCGACGAGGTCCGCGCGCAGCTCGGCGTGCGCTTCCCGGGCGAGGACTGAGGCGGCGTCGGGCCTTGCGGTGCCGTCCCACGTCACACGGCGGGTCCGCATGCGGTGCTCCGCGGCCGGGTACCGAGACGGTCACCCGACGCTTGCAGGAGACATGGCGACGACGACGTCCGCCACCGGCCGTGAGACGCTGAGCCGACTGTGACGACTTCAGCGGAGGTGCCCCCGGTTCCGCGCAGCGGACTCGCCCTGCTCCGCGCCGCCCACATCGGTCCGACGATCGCGGTCACGTCCGTCGTCGCGCTCCTCGCCGTCGGCCAGGACCTCCCGCTGACCCGAGGGGTCATCGTCACCGCCGCGGTCCTCGCCGGGCAGCTCACGATCGGCTGGGGCAACGACCTCGTCGACGCCGGTCGCGACCGGCGGGCCGGCCGCCTCGACAAGCCGCTGGCGAACGGCGAGCTGTCGGTGTCGGTGGTCCGTACGTCGCTGGCCGTGGCCGCCGTCGCCTGCGTCGTGCTGTCCTTCCTCGTCGGGTGGCGCAGTGCCCTCGTGCACCTCGGGCTCGGCGTCGGCTGCGGTCACCTCTACAACCTGGTGCTCAAGAGCACGCCCTGGTCGTGGCTGCCCTACGCCGTCGCGTTCGGCACGCTGCCCGCCGTGGTCACGCTGGCCGACGCACCCCACCACTGGCCACCTCTCTGGATGATGGCGTCGGCGGCGGCCCTCGGCGTCGCTGCCCACTTTCTCAACGCCCTGCCCGACTTCGACACCGATGCCGCCACGGGAGTGCGGGGATTGCCCCACCTGCTCGGTGCCACCGCGAGCCGCGCGGTCGCGACGGTGCTCCTGGTGGTCGCGTCGGTGGTGGCCGCCCTGGGCCCGGCCGGGGCGCCGACCACCTGGGCCTGGACGGCGCTCGCCGTCGTCGCGGCGCTGGCCTTCGTGACCGCGACCGGTCACGGCAAGGCTCCGTTCGCCGCCGCGGTCGCCATCGCGCTGGTCGACGTCCTGCTGCTCACCCTGGTGTCCGGGTGAGGGCCTGGGACCTCGCGATCGTGGGTGCCGGACCCGCGGGCGCCGCCGCCGCGCTGGGGGCGCTCCGCGCCTACCCCGGGCTGCGGGTCGTGATGCTCGACCGGTCGACGTTCCCCCGTGACAAGGCATGCGGTGACGGCATCGCCCCCCAGGTCGTCGACCTCCTGGGCGACGTGGGAGCCGGCTCGGTCGTCGCCGACCGGGTCGCCGTGTCGACGCTGCGCCTGCGCCGTGGCGCCCTCGACGCCAGCCGGCCGGATGGCGCAGCCGGCCTGGGTCGTCCCGCGTGCCGAGCTCGACCTGCGCCTGGTCACCGCCGCCTGCGATGCGGGCGCCGTCCTGCTCCACGACCGCGTGCGGCGGGTGAAGCCCGGGGCTCCCACGGTTCTCGACGACCGGCACGAGGCCCGGGTCGTCGTCGGTGCCGACGGCGCACACTCCGTGGTGCGTCAGGCTCTCGGGCTCATGCCCGGGCCGGCCGCGGTCGCGCTGCGCGGCTACGCGCCGACCCCGACGTCGCGCGCCGGGGAGCAGGTGATCGTCTTCGACACGGCCCGCCGCCCGGCCTATGCCTGGTCCTTCGACCGCGGCGACGGCCTCTGCAACGTCGGGTACGGCGTGCTGACCGGCCAGGCGCAGGCCGGGGTCGACGGGCCTGACCAAGGCCCACCTGCTGGCCCGGCTGGACGCACTGCTCCCCGGCGCCGCCGAGGGCGGCACGAGCTGGAAGGGTGCCCGCCTGCCGTTGTCCTCCGGCCGCTGGCGGCACCGACCGGGCGCGATCCTGCTGGCCGGAGACGCCGCCGGCCTGGTCAACCCGATGACCGGGGAGGGCATCTACTACGCGGTCGCCACCGGCCTGGCAGCCGGGCGCGCCGCCGCCGAGGCACTCGCCGCCGGCGACCCCGGGTCGGCGGGATCCCGCCACGCCGCCGCGACCGGCCCCCTGCTCGACACCCACCTCCGGCACGTCCGGCTGGCCGGCCGACTCTGCCGGCACGGCGCCGTGCTCGGCGCCGGACTCCGGGCTGCCTCCGCCGACCAGCGCGTCTTCGACGACCTGGTCGAGCTCGGGCTGGCCCGGGGCCGGATCACGCCCGGCCGTTGCCGGCTGGCGGGCTCGGCCCGTGGAGCTCGCCCGATCCGTGATCGGCCGCACCGTCACCCCTTCGACCACCCCCACCCCCGAGGAGTCACCATCATGCGAGTCCTGAGCGTCACCGGCGTACTCCCCGAGCACCGCTACAGCCAGGCGGAGCTGACCCACACCTTCACCCACGACCTGCTCCGCGGCGCCGTCGACGAGACGGTGGTCCAGCGGATCCACGCCAACGCCCGAGTCGACCACCGCCACCTGGCGCTGCCCCTGCATCGCTACGGCGAGCTGGAGGGCTTCACCGAGTCCAACGACGCCTTCATCGAGGCCGGCGTCGAGCTGGGTGCGCGGGCCGTCACCGACGCGCTCAAGGCCGCGGGCCTCACCCCGCAGGACGTCGACCTGATCGTGTCGGCCACGGTCACCGGGCTCGCCGTGCCGTCGCTGGACGCTCGGGTCGCGGCACTGACGGGGATGCGCCCCGACGTCATCCGGGTGCCGCTGGTCGGGCTCGGCTGTGTCGCGGGCGCCGCGGGGGTGGCCCGGCTGCACGACTACCTCGTCGGTCATCCCGGCAGCGTCGCCGTGCTGATGAGCGTCGAGCTGTGCACACTGCACCCTCCAGCGCGACGACATCTCGATGCCCAACCTCGTGGCCAGCGGCCTCTTCGGCGACGGCGCCGCGGCCGTCGTCGCGGTCGGCAGCGACCGCGCCGCAGCCCTCGACGAGCCACTCGGCCCGCCGCAGCCCGACGTGCTGGCCACCCGCAGCCGGCTCTACCCCGACTCCGAGCGGACCATGGGCTGGGACGTCGGCTCGACCGGGCTGAAGATCGTGCTCGACGCCAACGTGCCGGTGCTGGTGGAGCGCTACCTCGGCGAGGACGTGCAGGGGTTCCTGGACGACCAGGGCCTGACCCGCGCCGACATCGAGTGGTACGTCGCGCACCCGGGCGGCCCGAAGGTGCTGGAGGCGATGGAGGCGGCGCTCGACGTGCCCCGCGAGGCGCTCCAGGTGACCTGGGACTCCCTGGCCCGGATCGGCAACCTGTCCTCGGCGTCGGTCCTCCACGTGCTCGCCGACACCCTCGCCGACCGGCCTCCGCGACCCGGGTCCTTCGGGCTGATGCTCGCCATGGGCCCCGGCTTCTGCTCCGAGCTCGTGCTCCTGCGCGCCCCGGAGGTGGACGCATGATCTGGTACACGCTGCTCGTGGTCGCAGTCGGCCTGGAGCGCCTTGCCGAGCTCGTCGTCTCGAAGCGCAACGCCGCCTGGAGCCTGGCCCACGGCGGGTCGAGACCGGGCGGCGTCACTACGCAGTGATGGTCGTGCTGCACACCGGCCTGCTGGTCGGCTGCCTGGTCGAGGTGTGGTGGAGCCGCCCGACGTTCGTCCCGGCCCTGGGCCTCACCATGCTGGCGCTCGTCGTGGCCTCCCAGGCGCTGCGGTGGTGGTGCATCGCGACCCTCGGCCACGCAGTGGAACACCAGGGTGATCGTCGTGCCGGGCCTGCCCCGGGTGACCGGCGGCCCCTACCGCTTCTGGTCCCACCCCAACTACGTGGCCGTGGTGGTCGAGGGGTTCGCGCTGCCGCTCGTCTACTCGGCCTGGGTCACGGCCGCGGTCTTCACCGTCTGCAACGCGGTGCTGCTCAGCGTCCGGCTCCGCGTGGAGAACCACGCGCTGGCCGCTCTTCACGACGCCCCCGCTCCAGCGGCCGCCTCGCACGCAGGTCGCGCCGTGAAGGACCTCCTCGTGATCGGCGGCGGCCCGGCGGGCCTGGCGACGGCGCTCTACGCCGTCCGCGCCGGGCTCGACGTGGCGGTGTGGGACAAGCGGGCGGGAGTCCTCGACAAGGCCTGCGGCGAGGGCCTGATGCCCGGAGCGCGTCTCCGCACTCGCCGACCTCGGAGTCGAGCCCGCAGGGGAGCCGCTGCAAGGCATCCGCTATGTCGCGGGCCGGCGCAGCGCCGAGGCTGCGTTCCGGGCCGGCCCCGGGCGGGGCGTACGCCGGACGACCCTGCACGCGGCCATGCGCGTCGCTGCCGACGAGGCTGGCGTGGCCACCGAGCCGCGGGCGGCCCACGACCTCCGCCAACGCCGCGACAGTGTCGTGGTCGACGGCGAGCGGTTCGGCCACGTGGTCGCCGCGGACGGTCTCCACTCCGGGGTCCGGCGACGGCTGGGCCTCGAGCAGCGGGTGGCCCCCCTGCGCCGCTACGGGCTTCGTCGCCACTACCGGCTCGCCACCTGGACGTCGTTCGTCGAGGTGCACTGGGCCCGTGCCGTCGAGGCCTACGTGACGCCGGTGGCCGCCGACGAGGTCGGGGTCGCCCTGCTGACCTCGGCCCGCGGCCCCTTCGACGCCCACCTCGCCCGCTTCCCCGCCCTGCGGGAGCGGCTCGAGGGCGCCGCGCCGGTCGGCGAGGTGCTGGGCGCCGGGCCGCTCCGCCAGCGCGCGCGCTGCCGCGTGGCCGGTCGCGTGCTGCTGGTCGGCGACGCGGGAGGCTACGTCGACGCGCTGACGGGCGAGGGCGTCGCCCTGGCCGTCGCCCAGGCCCGGGCAGCCGTGGCGGCGCTCGTCGACGGAGATGCCGGTCGCTACGAGGCTGACTGGCGCACGGTCACGCGGCGCTACCGGCTGATGACCGGCTCGCTGCTGGCCGCGACCCAGGTGCCGCCGCTGCGCCGGATGCTGGTGCCGGCCGCCGAGCGGCTGCCGTCGTTGTTCGGGGTCGCCGTCAACGAGCTGGCGAGGCCGGCGTGAGCGGCCAGGCCGGCTCGACCCGCCCGACCGAGCAGGAGGAGGTCGTGCTCCTCGATGAGTCCGGCCACGCCATCGGCTCGGCCCCGAAAGCCGGCACGCACCATGCCGACACCCCGCTGCACCTGGCGTTCTCGTGCTACGTCTTCGATCCCGCGGGACGCCTGCTCGTGACCCGCCGGGCGCTCGCCAAGGCGACGTTCCCGGGCGTCTGGACCAACAGCTTCTGCGGCCACCCAGCCCCCGGCGAGGACCTCGTCGGTGCCGTGGCGCGTCGCGGTGAGCAGGAGCTCGGGCTGGGCCTCGATGACCTGCGGCTGGTGCTGCCGGCGTTCCGCTACCAGGCCACGATGCCCAACGGGGTCAGGGAGAACGAGCTCTGCCCGGTCTTCGTCGCCTTCGCCGACGGCGCCCCGACGCCCGACGCGTCGGAGGTGGCCGCCGCCGAGTGGGTCCCGTGGCGGGCCTTCCGCGACGGGGTCCTCACCGGCACCCGCGAGGTGTCGGTCTGGTGCAGGCAGCAGGTCGCCGAGCTGGCGCAGTGTGAGCTGCCCGACGGAGGCTTCGCCCCCGCGTCGTACGACGACCTGCCACCGGCCGCGCGCCGGCCCCCGCGCGCCGGCTGACGGAGTCGGAAGACCCCGAAAATGGCCTGGTTTGGCGTTCTCGGCGGTGGGGCATCATGGGCCGCGTGACGATCTTGGTTGCGATTGCTGCAGCCCGGGACATCGTGTCGGGAGGGCTGCGGAGCATCCTCGCTGAGGACGACGACATCGAGGTGGTGGAGCGCTTCCCCGAGTTCGGTCTCGTGCCAGACGTCGTGCTCTACGACGCCATCGGGATGGAGGACGACGAGGGCGCCGAGCTCAAGACCCTGGTCAAGGACCGCGAGTGGGCGGTGATCGTCGTCGGTCGCGACCTGCGGCCCGACCTGGCGGCCCGGGCGCTCGCTCACGGGGCCTACGGATGCTTCTCCATGGAGTCCGATGCCGACGCCATCCTGTCGACCGTCCATGCATCCGTCGCGGAGCGCACCGCCAACGACGGCACCTGGCCCGAGAGCTCGCACGCAGCCGGGGGCGCTCGCGGAGCTGTCGCCGCGGGAGATCCAGGTCCTGAGCGGGATCACCGGGGGCCTGAGCAACGCCGAGATCTGCGCGCTGCTCAACCTGGGCCACAACACGATGAAGACCTACATCCGGACCGCCTACCGCAAGATCGACGTGCGCACCCGCTCCCAGGCCGTCGCCTGGTGCCTCCAGCACGGCTTCGAGCCGCCGACCGACGACCGTGGCGGCCTCCGCGCGTGACCGGAGCCGGTCAGGAGCCGGCGAACAGCCAGCTGGCGGTGACCAGCTTGCCGCGGGCTCGAGGAGTCACGACCCAGGAGTCGGCCAGCTGGTCGACGATGCCCAGGCCGCGTCCGCTGACGGCGTCGTCGTCGGCCGCGACCAGGACGGGCGTGCCTCCGGCGTCGTCCTCGACGAGGAGGTCCAGCCGCCGTCGGGTGACCTTCAGGGTGAGGTCGACCCAGTGGGCGCCCGCCCTCACGGCGTTGGTCACGAGCTCGCTGGCGATCAGGACGACGTCATCGACGGTGACGCCGTCCGGGACGACGACCGCCGCCAGCTCGCGTGCGACGTAGGAGCGGGCGGCGCTCGGCGCGTGCCGGTCTCCGGCGAGACGCGTCCTCATGTGCCCACCCGGCGCAGCGCCAGGACGGCGATGTCGTCGACCGTGTCGTCGTCGCGCATCGCCGCGAGGACGTCGCCGACGAGCGCAGCCAACGGCCGCGCCACGAGGGGCTGGACGGTCTCGGCCAGGCGGCGCAAGCCCGCGTCGATCTCCTCGCCCCGGCGCTCGACGAGCCCGTCGGTGAACGCGACCAGCGTCGCTCCCACCGGCATGGTGAACGTCGAGGAGTCGAACGTGAACGGCCCCGCGCCCAGAGGCACACCCACGGGCATCGTCACGTACGACGCCCCCGCGTCCGAGAGGAGCAGAGGGAGAGGGTGCCCGGCGTTGGCGACGGTGACCTCGCCGGTCCGCCAGCTCCCCACGCCGACGAGCACGGTGATGATGTGTCCGTCCTTGGTGACGTCGAACTGGCGCGAGCACTTCTCCAGGGCCGTCGCCGGGCCGTCCCCGTCCATGAGATAGGCACGGAGGGTGAAGCGTGCCCGCGCCATCTCGGCGACGGCGTCGATACCGTTCCCGGACACGTCACCCACGACGAAGGCGAACGACTCGTCACCGACGGCGATCGCGCTGTACCAGTCGCCTCCGATGTCGACCCCCTGCGCGCCCGCGACGTACTCCGTGGAGATCTCGATGCCTGGGATGCCGGGGTTGACCTGGGGCAGCAGGGCGCGCTGCAGCCTCACCGAGAGCGCCCGCTGCTCGCCGTACAGCGTGTCGACGCGCTGGTAGAGCGTGGTGATCGTCTCCCGGGCGCTCTCGGACTGTTGTCTGGAGCGGGCGAGCTGTCGCGCGACGAGGGCCATGACGAGCGTGAGCAGCAGCCCGGTGAGCAGGAGGATCCAGGGCAGCCGACGGCTCAGGTTGCTGCCCAAGTGGTGCCGCGACGTGGTGACCAGGGTCAGCACCGTGTCGCCGAAGGGCACGGTGGCTCGGGCGGTCGGGCCCGTCAGCGGCAGGCTCGCCGGGTCGACGTCCGTGGTCGTCATGTCGGTGTTGTCGGTGCGCGGGCCGAGGTAGATGGCGTAGTGGAGGTCGGCGAAGGCCGAGTTGCGGTCGACCGGCGAGCGCCGGTCGGCGGGGATCGCACGCTCCGCGTAGACGACGTAGCCGGTGCGGGGATCGGCCAGCGCGTAGGCGATCCGGGACTGCCCGCCCAGGGCCAGGCGGCGTACGACGGACGTGCTGCTGGACGTCGCCTTCCCCAGGAAGCCTTGGATCTCGGCTCCCTGCGGGTCCAGGCCGGACGGGTCGCCGACGGTGGCGATGCGGCGGTAGGTCGCGCCGTCGCGATGCCACAGCGACGCCGACACGAAGGCGTTCTGTGGGCCCACGTCACGAGCGATGATCCTGGTGAAGGCCCGGGCGTCGTCGGTGGGGCCGACCACGCCCTCCGCGCTCAGAGCGGCGGCCATGGGCTGCTGGACGGTCATGGTCGCCGTCGACAGCACGGCGGCCGCCTGTCTGGTCTGGGTCTGCAACAGGCGCTGCTCGGTGTTCTTGTCCGCGCGCGCGACGGCCCAGGTGGCGAAGGCGGTCAGGAGCAGACCGAGGATGCAGATGCCGGCCACCAGATGGGCCGGTTGCAGCGACCCCGGCGGATGCGCCAGGGCTGCGGCCTCGCCCCGGCTCTCGGAGGCCGAGAAGCCCGCGTCGGGTGGTGGTGAGCCGGTCACCGGTGGCGACGTGGTCGACCGGTCGTCCGCCATCGGGCCGACCTCAGGCTTGTTCGGGTCTGATGTCGAAGGCCTCGTGCAACCCGGTGATCTGCAGCAACCGGTGAGTCGCCGAGCTCACGTTGACCAGCGCCAGCGTCTTGCCCCGGATCGCCGCCTCCTGGCGCACGCGCACCAGGGCCCCCAGACCGCTGGAGTCGATGAACGAGACCCCCTGGAGATCGAGCTCGAGCGCCGTGGCCCGGTCGAGGCAGGCCAGGGCGCGTTCGAGGAACTCGTCGACCACGGCGAGGTCGAACTCGCCTTCCACCCACATGACGCAACCGCCGTCGCTGCGGTCGCTCTCACGGAACTCAACCACTGCTGCTCCTGACGTGCATCGACTCTCAGGTGAACCTAGCGGAAGAACCCTGCCAGGTCCCTGGAGGCGGGACACTCGCGCCGCCGCGGGCCCTTTGTAGGGTTGCCGGGGTGAGCATCCCGGCAGGCGGACGTGAAGTCATGCGCGGAGTCACAGGGAACGTGGTCATGTCGCGGCGCGACCTCGACTTCCTGCTCTTCGAGTGGCTCGACACCGAGTCGCTGCTGCGTCGCGGGAGGTTCGCCGAGCACTCCAGGGACACCGTCGAGGCGGTGCTCGACCTCGCCGAGACCGTGGCGACCGAGCAGTTCGCCCCGCACAACCGCACGTCCGACCTCTCCGAGCCGACCTTCGACGGCACCACCGTCCACCTCGTCCCCGAGGTCGAGACGGCTCTGAAGACCTACGCCGAGGCCGGGTTCCTGTCGGCCCGGATGGACGAGTCGATCGGCGGGCTCGGGCTGCCGCTGTCGGTCTACAGCGCGTGCTCGTCGTGGTTCTACGCCGCCAACACCGCGACCACGGGCTATGCCCTGCTGACCGTCGGGGCGGCCAACCTGATCGCGGCGCACGGCACGCCCGACCAGGTCGAGCGGTACGTCGTGCCGATGGCCGAGGGCAGGTTCTTCGGCACGATGGCCCTGTCCGAGCCCCATGCAGGCTCGAATCTCGCCGACCTCACGACCCGCGCCGAGCCCCAGCCCGACGGCACCTACCGGGTCTTCGGTCGCAAGATGTGGATCTCGGGCGGCGACCACGAGATGGGCGACAACATCGTCCACCTGGTCTTGGCCCGCACGCCCGATGCCCCGCCGGGGACCCGCGGCATCTCCTTGTTCATCGTGCCGAAGCGGCTCGTCGGCGACGACGGCTCGCTCGGAGAGCGCAACGACGTCGCGCTCGCGGGGATCAACCACAAGATGGGGTTCCGGGGCACGGTCAACACCGCACCGGTGTTCGGCGACGGCGCGTTCACCCCGGGTGGCCGGCCCGGAGCCGTGGCCCACCTGGTCGGGCAGGAGCACCAGGGCATGCGGCTGATGTTCTCGATGATGAACGAGGCCCGCATCGGGGTGGGCCTGTGCGCCACCGCCCTGGGCTACACGGCGTACCTGAAGTCGCTGGCCTACGCCCGTGAGCGGTTGCAGGGGCGTCCGGTCGGGGGGCCACCGACCGAGCCGCAGGTCGCGCTCGTAGAGCACCCGGACGTGCGGCGGATGCTGCTGGCCCAGAAGTCCTACGTCGAGGGCGCCCTGGCGCTCGAGCTGTTCGCCTCCCGCCTCGTCGACGACGCGGCGTCCCTGGACGACCCGGCCGCACGAGCCGAGGCCGACCAGCTGCTCGGACTGCTCACGCCGGTGGTCAAGAGCTGGCCGTCGCAGTGGTGCCTGGCCGCCAACGACCTGGCCATCCAGGTGCTCGGTGGCGCCGGTTACACCCGCGACCACGACGTGGAGCAGCACTACCGCGACAACCGGCTCAACCCCATCCACGAGGGCACCCACGGCATCCAGGCCCTGGACCTCCTCGGCCGCAAGGTGCTGCTCGACGGCGGAGCGGCGCTCGGCCTGCTCGGCGCGCGCATCCGGGCGACCGCGGCCCGGGCCTCCGAGGCCGGCGGTGCCGGCCCGTCGTACGCCGACCGGCTGACCGCCCTGACCCGCCGGCTCCTCGAGGTGACCGCCACGCTCGCGGGGCTCGGCGACCCGGCCCGGATGCTGGCCGACGCGACCGCCTACCTGGAGGCGGTCGGGCACCTCGTGGTCGGCTGGCTGTGGCTGGAGATGTGGCTGGTGGCCGAGGGCGAGGAAGGGTCCTTCTACGACGGGAAGCGCGCCGCGACCCGCTACTACTTCACGCGCGAGCTGCCCAAGGTCGGACCCCTGCTCGACCTGCTCGAGGCAGCAGACGACCTCACCCTCGACCTCGACCCACGGGTGCTGTGAACCGGCCGGACCGGGGCGGCGGCCCCGGTCAGGCCGGCGTCGGTCAGTGCCGGGTCACGGTGAAGGTGGCCTTGTCACTGGCTTGGGAGGAGTCGCCGGCGTACAGCTCGATCTGTCCGGGCTCGACCACGAAGCGGCCACGGTTGTCGTAGAACCCGAAGTCGCTGCGGTCGATGGTGAACGTGATCTCCTTCGAGTCACCCGGCTGCAAGGTGACCCGCTCGAAGCCGCGCAGGCGCCGTACGGGCTGCGAGATGCTCGCCACCGGGTCGTGGAGGTAGAGCTGTACGACGTCGTCGCCGGAGCGGTCACCGGTGTTGGTCACCGTCACCGTCGCGTGCACCTTCCCCCTCCGCGACACCGAGTGGCGGTCGAGCGTGAGGTCGTGCACCGAGAACGTCGTGTAGCTCAGGCCGTAGCCGAACGCGTAGAGCGGGTCGCAGGTGCGCAGGTCGCGGTAGCGCGAGTCGTACTTCTGGGTGACGTCGCACGGGCGGCCGGTCGGCAGGTGGTTGTAGTAGATCGGCACCTGACCGAGCCGTTGCGGGAACGAAACCGGCAGCTTGCCGCCGGGGTTGCGCTTGCCGAACAGCACGTCGGCGACCGCGTTGCCCGCCTCGACTCCCGGGAACCACGCCTCGAGGATCGCCGGCGAGCTCGCGGCGACGTTGCCGAGGGTGAGCGGCCGGCCGTTGAAGAGCACGACCACGAACGGCTTCCCGGTCTTGGCGATCGCGTCGATCAGGCCCTGCTGGTTCCCCGGAAGGTCCAGGGTGGACCGGCTGGTGGCCTCACCGATCATCTCGCGGGTCTCGCCCAGCGCGACCACGACCTGGTCGGCGGACTGGGCCGCCGCGACCGCAGCCGAGAAGTCCGTGTCCGGGCAGTCGTTCGCCGGGTCGTAGGCAGGGGGCTCGTCGTTGCTCAGGGTGCAGCCCTGCACGAACGTCGTGTCGGGGGACTGTGCCTGCAGGCCGTCGAGCACGCTGACCGCGTCGCCGTCCTCGCCCTTGCCCCACCACGGACCGAGCATGTCGTGCTGGTCGTTGCCGAGCGGGCCGATCACCACGGTCTTCTTGGTCGGGTCGAAGGGAAGGGTGTTGTTGTCGTTCTTCAGCAGCACCATCGACTTGCCGGCCGCGGTCCGGGCGGCCTGCCGGTCGGAGGCGGTGAGGAAGCTGGCCGGGTCGGTCGCCTTCGCCTGGTTGACGTAGGGGTGGTCGAAGAGACCGGCCCGGAACTTGACCCGCAGGATGCGGCGAACGGCGTCGTCGAGGCGGGCCATGGTGATCCGGTGCTGCGTGAGGAGCTGCGAGCCGTAGTCGCGGATGTTGGTGCTCACCATCTCCGAGTCGGTGCCGGCCATCAGCGCGTTGGCGCCGGCCGAAGGCCCGTCGGCGGCGGTGCCGTGGCCGCAGGGGCCCTCGTAGGGCGTGCGGGGCGGGCAGGCGCGGGTCTCGGCGACGGCGGTGTAGTCGCTCTCGATGAAGCCGTCGAAGCCCCACTGCTTCTTCAGGATCTGGGTCTCGGTGTAGGGGTTGGCACAGCCCGGGACGCCGTTGATCGCGTTGAACGAGCACATCACCGTGTCGGCGCCGGCATCGATGGCCGCCTTGAACGGCGGGAGGTAGAGGTTGCGCAGCGACGACTCGGACATGTCGGTGGTGTTGTAGTCGCGACCGCCCTCGGGCTGGCCGTAGCCGACGAAGTGCTTGACGCTGGCGACGACCTTGTCGCGCTCGGCGTACCTGGTGCCCTGGTCACCCTTGACCCGGGCCGCCGCCATCACCGAGCCGAGGTAGGGGTCCTCGCCGTTGCCCTCGACGATGCGGCCCCAGCGCGGCTCGTGGGAGACGTCGACCATCGGGCTGTAGACCTGCTTGATGCCGACGGTCGCGGACTCCCGGGCGCCGATCGCGGCGTCCCTCCGGGCGACCGCCGGGTCGAACGAGCTGGCCGCACCCAGCGGCACCGGGAAGATCGTGCGATAACCGTGGATGGTGTCGTAGGCGAACAGGATCGGGATGTGCAGCCGCGACTGCTGGACCGCGACGTGCTGGAGATGGTTGATCTTCGCCGGGTCGGTGAGGCTGAACACGCCTCCGACCCCGGCCTTGGCGTCGGCGTCGGTGACCTGGCCGTCGGAGAGCAGCTGCACCTGCTGCAGCTTCTCCTTCACGGTCATCTTGGCGAGCAGGGCGTTGACCTCGGTCTCGATGCCGCGGCTGGGAGCCATGCGCGTCGGGGCCAGGGCCTGCTCGTCGCGAGCCGGGTGGGAGCCCGGTGAGCTGCGGGCCACCGAGGAGACGGCCAGGACGGTGGATGCGGCGAGCGCCGCGCTGACGATGCGCTTCATGCGGGTACCTCCGAGAGTGGTGAATCCCGTCAACCGCGAGCCGGCGCGTGCCGGTGCGAGCGTTCGCGGACGCATCCCCCCGCCCACACCCGCGTAGGCAGCACCATCCTGATCCGGACCGGCCGGAGGCGGTACCACCCCTGCGGGGGGTGACAGAGTGGTCGACGGGCGAGGCGCGCGGACCTAGACTCGCGGCCGAGAGCGTGCGTATTACGGAATGGGACGCATCATGCGCAACAAAGGCAAGGTCGCGGATGCGACGGTCCGGCTGCTGGGGCACACCCGCTACGAGGTGCTGCCCACCGCCACGATCGAGGACAAGGTGCTGGAGCACGTCCCCGTCGACCGCGTCCTGACCGTCACCGCCTCGCCGAGCAAGGGCCTGCAGCCGACCCTCGACCTCGCCGAGCGGCTGACCGGGCACGGCTACACCGTGGTGCCGCACCTGGCCGCGCGGATGGTGCGAGACAAGGCCGAGCTGAGCGAGATCTGCGACCGCCTGGTCGGCAAGGGCATCACCCGGGTCTTCGTGCCCGGCGGCGACGCCGACCCGCCGGGCGCCTACGCCGATGCCCTGAGCTTGCTGGAGGACCTCGCGGCCCTGGGCAACCCCTTCACCCAGGTCGGCATCACCGGCTACCCCGAGTCGCACCCCACGATCACCGACGACGTGACGATCCAGTCGATGTGGGACAAGCGCCGCTACGCCACCCACGTGGTCAGCAACCTCACCTTCGACCCGGCGGTGCTCGCCGCCTGGGTACGCCGGATGCGGGCGCGCGGCATCACGATGCCGCTGCTGCTCGGCATCCCGGGTCCGGTGGACCGGGCGAAGCTCCTGTCGATGGCCGGCAAGATCGGCGTGGGAGAGTCAACGCGGTTCCTGGCCAAGAACAAGGGGACCTTCGCCCGGCTGGCCGCGCCCGGTGGCTTCACCGGCGAGAAGTTCCTGCTGAAGTGCGCCGCTGAGCTCGCCGCCCCCGAGTCGGGTCTCGAGGGCCTGCACGTCTTCACCTTCAACCAGGTGGCCGAGACCGAGACCTGGCGTCGCGAGCTGCTGGAGCGGCTGACCACACGCCGCTGACCCGTGTCGCGGTCAGGCGTGGTCGTCGCGCGCGAGCGTGGTCGCGAGCAGGTCGGCCAGCGCCGCCTCGAGCCGGCCCGTGCCGGTGGTTACCACGGTCAGCGGCAGTCCGAGCCGGTCGGCCGCCTGCTGGGCGAGTAAGCGCAGCTCGGCGTCCGGCTCCTGCGCGAGCCAGACGACGCGCGTGTAGTGCCGGAAGTAGTCGTCGCACAGCTCTGGCCAGCGGTCGAGGCCGAGCTCGCGCACGACCGTGCGCTCGAAGGAACGGACCAGGAAGTCGGTGAGCAGGTAGGTGCCGGGCTCGGCGTTGAGCCGGGCCGCCAGCGCCGCCTCGCCGTCGTAGAGGTCGTAGCAGTGCAGCCCGGGCAGTCGCTCGAGCCCGAGCTCCTCGCACACCGTGTCGAGGGCGCCGTAGGTGCCGCAGTCGGCGTAGCCGACCGCGACCGCGCCGTACGTCGTCGACAGCTCGGCGGCGAGGCGGCGTACCTCGTCGGCGATCAGGTGGGGCCGGTTGTGCAGCAGCGGAGGCAGGGGATGGATGTCGACGGGCCAGTCGTGCCGCGCGACGACCGATGCCGCCGGCTGAGCCAGGGCTCCGCAGGCGACCAGGGCGACCCGTGGGCCGTCGTCAGCCCGGGAACGCAAGGAGGTCGACGAACCGGTCGTTGAAGTCTGCTCGGTCGGAGAGCTCGACATAGGTCACCTCCTCCAGCAGGGCCAGGGCCCCGGTCCGTTCCCGGATCGAGAGCAGCACCATCTTCGCGCCCTCGCCGGCGACGTTGCCGGCGGCGACGATGCGGAGCACGGGGAGCGTG
Source organism: uncultured Actinomycetota bacterium (assembly GCA_963761085.1). Classification (GTDB taxonomy): domain Bacteria; phylum Actinomycetota; class Actinomycetes; order Propionibacteriales; family Nocardioidaceae; genus Nocardioides. The sequence continues at coordinate 581,297 of CAVXFQ010000002.1, read as the reverse complement.
GGCACCAGGCCGATGCGGACGGCGGACGCCGCGGACAGGTAGCTGCCGAAGGAGCCCGCGAGCAGCACCTGCTGGAGGTCGCCGTGCTGGAGGCCGAGCTCCTCCATCAGCAGGGTCCAGCCCGTGGAGATCGCGGCCTTGGCGAACTGCAGCTCCCGGACGTCGCGCTGCGAGAGGACGACGCAGTCGGCCGGGTCGGAGTCGGGGCGGTCTCGATGGAGCACGAAGACCCGCTCCTGGCCGAGGTAGGTGAGCCGGTCGGCCAGCGCCGGGGCGATCTCCTGGGCTACCTCCTCGGCCACGAACCGCCCGCTCGCGTCGAGGAGGCCGATCCTGACCAGCTCGGCGACCGCGTCGACCAGGCCCGAGCCGCACAGGCCTCGCGGGGCCACGTCACCGATGACCGACAGCTGCACCTCGGCCTCGTCGGGCGAGAGCTTGACCACCTCGATCGCGCCGTCGGCGGCGCGCATGCCGCACCGGATCGCACCGCCCTCGAACGCCGGCCCGGCAGGGGCCGCCGTCGCCAGGATGCGCTCGCCGTCGCTGAGCACGATCTCGCAGTTGGTGCCGACGTCGATGAAGAGCCGGATCCGCTTGTCGCGGTCCATCCCCGTGGCCAGCATCCCGGCCACGATGTCGCCGCCGACGTAGGCCCCGAGGGCGGGGAAGAGGGCGACGCGCGCCCCCGGGTGGAGGGTGAGACCGAGCTCGGCGGCTAGGACGGCCGGCGGGGTGGCCGTGGTCTGCACGAACGGCGCGACACCCAGCGGCTCGGGGTCGATGCCGAGTGCCAGCGCGATCATGGTGGCGTTGCCGGCGACGGCCGCCTCGTAGACGTGCTGCGGCTCGACCCCGCCTTCCCGGCAGACCTGCTCGGCGAGCGTCGCCAGGGTCTGGCCGGCGGCGTCCTGCAGCCGGCCGAGCGCTGCGGGGTCGAGCATGGTCGCGCTGATCCGGGTGATCACGTCGCCACCGAAGGGCTGCTGCTTGTTGAGCATGGACGCCACGGCGACCGGCGTACCGGTGACCAGGTCGAGCAGGGTCGCGACCACCGTCGTGGTACCGAGGTCGAAGGCGATGGCGTAGCGGACACCCGTGGTGTCACCGGCCTCGACGTCGATCAGGGTCTCGTCGACGACGACGGCCGTGACCTTGAAGTCGGCCTGTCGCAGCACCGTCGGCAGGCGCCGGAGGACATACAGGTCGGGCTGGGGCTCGAGATCGTCGATCGCCTGGAGCAGACGGTCGAGATCGGGGCGCTGGTCCTCGAGCGTCGGCTCGGTGAGCTCGACGTAGCGCTTCTGGACGGCCGGCCGCAGGATCACCTGCCGGCCGACGCCCACGGTCGCCGCCTTCGGTCGGGTGGTCAGCGGTGGGACGACGACGTCGTGGTCGCGGGTCGCCTGGACCAGGCACGCCAGCCGCCAGCCCTGCCGGAGCTCGGCGGGGCTGAAGGTCCGGGTGTCGTGGCGGGTGACGGCGGTGACGGGTGCGACGCGCACCTTGCACTTGTGGCAGGTGCCGTGGCCGCCGCAGGTGGAGTCGATGGCGATGCCGTTCCACGACGCGGAGTCGAAGACGCTGACCCCGGGGGGCACCCGGACCTGCTTGCGCGTCGGCGGTGCCTCCTTGTCCTCGACGGTGAAGGACAGCTCGACCCGCCCGGTGCCGTCGTGGATTACGGGCTCGGTGCCGGCCGGGGCGAGGAGCCCCTCGCGACGGACCGCGTCGAGGGAGAACTCCGGCTGCTCCGGCCCGGCCGCGCCGCCGAGGTCTGTGCTCATGACCAGCTCATGACCAGGTCATGCCGTTGCGGCCTGCTTGGCGCGGTGTGCGGAGATCCAGGCCATGCCCCAGTCGTCGTGGCCGAGGAAGACGTCGGCGGCCTTGACCGCCTCGACGATCTGCGGGGTGCGGGTGTCCATGATCGCGCTGGTCAGGCCCGCGGTCATCGCCATCGGGAGCCACGCCGCGCCCAGGGTGTGGCGGTCGGGCATCCCGAACGAGACGTTGGAGGCACCGCAGGTCATGTTGAGGCCGAACTCGTCGCGGATCCGCCGCATGCACTCCATGGTGACCAGCGACGTCGAGGTGTCGGCCCCGATCGGCATGGCCAGCGGATCGATCACGATGTCGGCCAGGGCGATGCCGTACTCCTGCGTGGCGACCCGGACGATCTTCGCGGTCAGGTCGAGGCGCTTGTCGGCCTCCATCGGGATCTCGTCGTGGTCGTTGGGCAGCGCGATGATCGCCGCGTCGTACTGCTTGACGAGCGGGAGGATCGCGGCCATCCGGTCGTCCTCGGCGGTGATCGAGTTGACGAGCGCGCGGCCCTGGTAGACCGAGAGCCCGGCCTCGAGCGCCTCGACGACCGAGGAGTCGATGCAGATCGGCAGGTCGGTCAGCGACTGCACCATCTGGATCGCCTTGGCCAGCAGCTCGGGCTCGTCGGTGAGCGGCACGCCCATGTTGATGTCGAGGACGTCGGCGCCGCCGTCGACCTGCGCCTGGACGTCGCGCTCGATCGCGGAGAGGTTGCCGGCGCGCAGCTGCTCCTGGAAGATCCGGCGGCCGGTCGGGTTGATCCGCTCGCCGATCAGGCAGAACCGGTGGCCGTGCCCGATCACGACCTCCTTGGTCGCGCTGCGGAGGACGGTCTCCTGGGGCTCGGCGGTCATGCGTCCACCTTCGCGCGCCGCTGGCTGAGGAGGTCCTTGGCTCGCTTGACGGTGGCCGAGGCGTCGGCGGCATAGCCGTCGGCACCGACCGCGTCGGCGTACTCCTGGGTGACCGGGGCACCGCCGACCATGACGACCACCGAGTCGCGCAGGCCGGCCTTCTCCAGCGCGTTGATGTTGGCCTTGAACATCGGCATGGTCGTGGTCAGGAACGCCGAGAAGCCGACGATGTCGGGCTGGTGCTCCTGGATCTTCTCCACGAACTTCTCCGGCGCCACCTGCACCCCGAGGTCGATCACCTCGAAGCCGGCGCCCTCGAGCATGATGTTGACGAGGTTCTTGCCGATGTCGTGCACGTCGCCCTTGACGGTTCCCATCAGGAACTTCCCGACGGTCTCGACGCCGGTCTCGGCCAGCAGGGGGCGCAGCCGCTCCATCGCGCCGGCCATGGCCCGTCCGGCGATCAGCATCTCGGGGACGAAGAAGTCGCCTCGCTCGAAGCGGGCGCCGACCTCCTCCAGCGAGGGGATGAGGGCCTCGAACAGGAGGGTCTGCGGCTCCATGCCGAGCGCCAGCCCGGACTCGGTGAGCTCGAGGACGGCGGGGGCGTTGCCCACCATCGTCTCGTCGTAGAGGCCCCGGAGGATGTCCTCGGGTGTCGTCATTTCGGGGTCCCCGCGGATGCGTGGGCGGGGGGAGCGGAGCGGAGGAGGTCCGCGGTTTCGTGGGGTGCAGTCATGCGACGCCTTCCTTTGTCAGACGAGGGGTGGGTCCGTGCAGCACGGCGGTGATCTCTGCCGCCCGGGTCACCAGGTTGCGACCGAGCTCGTCGATCCGGCCGTCGAGCCGGCTGGTGGGGCCGGAGATGCCCAGGGCGGCGACCACGTCGCCGCGGGCCCCGCGCACCGGTACGGCGACTCCGGTGAGGCCGTCCTCGAGCTCGTCGACGGTGACCGCGAAGCCGCGCTTGCGGGTCGTCGCCCCGTCGCGCTCGAGGGCGGCCAGGGTGGTCAGGGTGCGGGGCGTGAGCCGCTCCAGCGGCTCCGTGGTGAGCGTGAGCACGCCCCAGGCCAGGAAGACCTTGCCCAGCGAGGAGGTGTGCGCCGGGACGTCGACCTGGGTCCAGTCGCGGGTGCCGAGGAGGTAGTGGGAGTCGACCTGGGCGACCTGGACGACGTGGTCACCTCGGAGCACCGAGAGGTGGACGCTCTCCTGCGTGTCGTGCCCGATCCGCTCCATCGCGGGGCGGGCGAGCCGGACCAGCTGTTCCCACGGGTCGTGCCGGGCGGCGTACAGCCAGAAGAGGCTGCCGGCGACGTAGCCGCCGTTGGGCTCGCGCTCGAGCAGGTCGCCGCGCTCGAGGGCGGCGAGCAGGCGCGACGTGGTGGACTTGGCCAGCCCGGTCGCCTCCTGCAGGTCGGCGAACGACAGGGGAGCGTCGGCCTGGACCACCATGGACGTCAGCTGGACGGCGCGGTCCAGCGCCTGGGTGCCGCTGCTGGCAGGCTCGGCCACAGGGAACTCACCTCGCTGGGTCGATCGTTGCGGGGGTCTTTCGGGAGGGTTCCATCATGTGGAACTGTAGTCCCACATCATGAGGTTAGACAGGAGGCGCGATGTTCCGCAACCGGATGCCCCGCTACGAGGTGCTCTCCGAGGACGCGATGGCGACCCTCGACCAGGGCTGGCGTCGGCTGATGACCGAGATCGGTGTCGAGTTCATGGACGACCGGGCGCTCGACCTGTTCCGCAAGGCCGGCCAGCGCGTCGAGGACCGCACGGTCTTCCTCGACCCCGACTTCGTGCTCGAGCAGGTCGCCCTGGCGCCGCGGGAGTTCGACCTCCAGGCGCGCAACCCGGCCAACAGCGTGCACATCGGCGGTGACGCGATGGCGTTCGGGGCGGTCTACGGGCCGCCGTTCGTCCGCGCCGGCGACGTACGCCGCGACGGCACGATGGAGGACTTCCGCAACTTCACCCGCCTCGCCCAGAGCTTCTCCGCGCTCGACAGCGCGGGCGGCGTCGTCAACGAGCCCAACGACACCCCGCTCGACAGCCGCCACCTCGACATGACCTACGCGCTGCAGACCCTGACCGACAAGATCTACATGGGCAACGTCGTCAGCGGCGCCAACGCCGCGGACACCATCGCGATGACCGAGATCCTCTTCGGGTCCCGCGAGACGATCGAGGAGACCCCGGCGATCATCTCGCTGATCAACTGCAACAGCCCGCTGCGCTGGGACGACCGGATGCTCGAGGCACAGTTCGAGTACTCCGCCGCCAACCAGCCCGTCGTCCTCACGCCGTTCATCCTGATGGGGGCGATGTCGCCGGTGACCATCCCGGCGGCCCTGGTGCAGCAGATCACCGAGGCGCTGTCCGGCATCGCGCTGTCGCAGCTGATCCGCCCCGGCGCACCGGTGGTGTTCGGCTCGTTCCTGTCCAACATCGACATGCAGTCGGGCTCGCCGACCTTCGGTACGCCGGAGTCGGGGATGGGGCTGCTGTGCACCGGGCAGATCGCCCGGCACTTCAACCTGCCGTTCCGCACCGGTGGCGGCCTGACCTCCTCGCAGGTGCCCGACGCACAGGCCGGCTACGAGGCGCTGATGACCCTGTTGCCGACCTTCCTGGCCGGAGCCAACTGGGTCATGCACTCGGCGGGCTGGCTCGAGGGCGGCCTGGTCGCCGGCTTCGAGAAGTTCATCATCGACGTCGAGCTGGTCCAGATGCTGCAGCACGAGTTCACCCCGCTGGAGATCGACGAGGCGTCGATGGCGTTCGACGCCCACCAGGAGGTCGGCCACGGCGGGCACTTCCTCGGTGCGGCACACACCATGGAGCGCTTCCGCACGTGCTTCTACCGGCCGATGCTCTCCTCGTCAGAGAACTACGAGCGCTGGATGCGCAACGGCGCCAAGGACACCGCGACCCGGGCCGGCGAGATCTACCAGCAGAAGCTGGACGACTACGAGCCGCCGCCGATCGACGACGCCGTGCGCGAGGAGCTGGAGGCCTACGTGACCCGTCGTCGCACCGAGCTCGGGGACTGAGATGACCGTCACCACCGTCGAGGCCATGGGCGACTTCGTCCTCACCCTCGCTTGCACCGACAAGCCCGGGATCGTGCACGCCGTCACGACGTTCCTGGTCGACAACTGCGGCAACATCCGCGAGAGCCAGCAGTTCGGCGACCGCGACAGTGGTCGCTTCTTCATGCGGATCGACTTCGAGACCGCCCAGGTCACCGACGCCGCGACCCTCCACAAGGCGTTCGCGGACACCGCCGAGCGCTTCGGCATGAGCTACGAGCTCTGGGCCGCCCACGCGCCGTACCGCACGCTGATCATGGTCTCCAAGCAGCTGCACTGCCTCAACGACCTGCTCTTCCGGACCACGACGGGCGACCTGCAGATCGAGGTGCCGCTGGTGGTCTCCAACCACCGCGACGCCGAGCAGCTGGTGCGGTCCTATGGCGTCGACTTCCTGCACATCCCGCTGACGCCCGACACCAAGGCCGCGGCGGAGGCCGAGCTGATGCGGCTGGTCGACGACCTTCGGGTCGACCTGGTGGTGCTGGCGCGCTACATGCAGATCCTCTCCGACGACCTGTGCCGTCAGCTGAGCGGTCGCGCCATCAACATCCACCACTCGTTCCTGCCGAGCTTCAAGGGCGCCAAGCCCTACCACCAGGCGCACGAGCGAGGGGTGAAGCTGGTCGGGGCGACGGCCCACTACGTCACCGCCGACCTCGACGAAGGACCGATCATCGAGCAGGACGTGACCCGGGTCGACCACACGCTCAGTGCTGACCAGCTGGTGGCAGCCGGCCGCGACGTCGAGGCGCAGGTGCTCTCGCGCGCGGTCCGCTGGCACTCGCAGAGCCGGATCCTGACCAACGGCACCCGCACCGTGGTCTTCCGGTAGCCGGACCCGGGCCGACCGGCTCCTGATATAGCCTGCCGCTCATGTCCGCGGTGGAGCAGACCCAGCCGCCGATCGTCGCCGGCGCTGCGCCGGTCCAGTCGGTCGACCGGGCGATCACCATCCTCGAGCTGCTCGCCCGCGAGGGCGAGTCGAGCGTCACCGAGATCGCGGCCCGCCTCGGCGTCCACAAGTCCACGGCCTTCCGGCTGCTGGCCACCCTGGAGAGCCACCGCCTCGTCGAGCAGATCAACGACCGCGGCCGCTACCGCCTCGGGGTCGGCAACCTGCGCCTCGCCGGCGCGACGACGGCCCGTCTCGACGTGGTCAGCGAGGCGCGTCCGGTGACCCGCCAGCTCGCCGCCGACACCGGCGAGACGGTGAACATCACGGTCCGGTCCGAGGAGTCCGCGCTCTACCTCGATCAGATCGCCGGGTCCTCGGCTCTCCAGTCGCACAACTGGGTCGGCCAGCGCATCCCGCTGCATGCGACCAGCAACGGCAAGGTGCTGCTCAGCGAGCTCTCCGAGCACGACTTCGACGAGGCGGTGCCCCACCTGCCCCGCTACACCGAGCACACGATCACCGCGCGCGAGCAGCTGCGCACCGAGCTCGACGGCGTACGACGGGCTGGGTACGCCCTCGCGGTCGACGAGCTCGAGAAGGGGCTGACGGCGGCCGCGGCCCCGATCCGGAGCGCCCACGGCGACATCATCGCGTCGATGAGCATCTCCGGACCGACCTTCCGGCTGACCCGGGAGCGCCTCGAGGAGGCGGTGCCGATGCTCGTCGCCGCGGCTCTGGAGGTCTCTCATCGGCTCGGGTGGGGCCGTCGTACCTGAGCCGGAACTCGCTCCGGCGGCTCCTCACCCTCGCGTCCCTGACAACGCCGGCGGGCAGTGCCACACTGGTCCTGCCCTTGACGTGTGGCGCAGGTCACCTATTCTCCGTCCATACGAATCGTTGCGGCATGAGCAATGAGTTGCAAATCGCGCAACCTCGGGCCGACCGCGAGGAGGGGATGGGCAGCAGGCATGCCTGAGCTTTACGTGGACGGGTCCTGGACCGGGGCCCTGGCCGGCGGACGCCGGTCGATCCACTGTCCCGCCGACGGGACGCTCGTGGCCGAGGTGGACGAGGCGAGCCCGGCCGACGTCGACCTCGCCATCGCCGCCGCCCACCGGGCCTTCCACGACGGACCCTGGTCGAGCAGGTCCGCCCGCGAGCGCGGCGACCTCCTCCTGCGGGTCGCCGACCTCCTCGAGCGCGACAGCGAGGCCGTCGCCCTCGCGGAGTCGCGAGACACCGGCAAGCGGCTGGTCGAGGGCCGCTACGACGTCGCCGACGTGGCCTCGGTGTTCCGCTACTACGGCCGGGTGGCGGCCGAGGACGCCGGACGCGTCGTCGACACCGGCAACCCCGACGTCGTCAGCAGGATCGTGCACGAGCCGGTCGGGGTCTGCGGGCTGATCGCCCCCTGGAACTACCCGCTGCTCCAGGCCGCCTGGAAGGTCGCACCGTGCCTGGCGGCCGGGAACACGTTCGTCCTCAAGCCCAGCGAGCTCACGCCCCACACGTCCATCCTCCTGATGGGCCTGCTCGAGGAGGCCGGGCTGCCGCCCGGGGTCGGCAACCTCGTGCTCGGCGCCGGGGCGGAGGCGGGCGCACCGCTGGCCACCGACCCGCGGGTCGACCTGGTCTCGTTCACCGGCGGGGTGCAGACCGGCCGCGCGGTGATGGCCTCGGCCGCCGCCACCGTCAAGCGGGTCGCGCTCGAGCTCGGTGGCAAGAACCCCAACATCGTCTTCGCCGACGCCGACTTCGACGTCGCCCTCGACTACGCGCTCACCGCGGTCTTCCTGCACTCCGGCCAGGTGTGCTCAGCCGGGGCACGGCTGCTGGTCGAGGAGTCGCTGCACGACACGTTCGTCGACGCCCTGGTCGAGCGTGCCCAGAACATCCGGCTCGGCGGCCCGTTCGACGACAAGGCCGAGACCGGTCCGCTGATCAGCGCCGCCCACCGCGAGAAGGTCGCGACGTACGTCGCGGCCGGGCTCGCCGAGGGCGCCGTGCTCCGCTGCGGCGGCGCCGCGCCCGACGACCCGGCCCTGGCCGACGGCTACTACTACCTGCCCACCGTGCTCGACCGCTGTACCACCACCATGAGCGTCACCCAGAACGAGTCGTTCGGTCCGGTGCTGACCGTCGAGACCTTCGGCTCCGAGGACGAGGCGGTCGCGATCGCCAACGACAGCACCTACGGGCTCGCCGGGGCGGTGTGGACCCAGGACGCCGGCAAGGCACAGCGGGTGGCCGCCCGGATGCGGATGGGGACGGTCTGGATCAACGACTACCACCCCTATGTGCCGCAGGCCGAGTGGGGCGGCTACAAGCAGTCGGGCTTCGGCCGCGAGCTCGGCGAGGCGGGCCTGGCGGAGTACCGCGAGACCAAGCACGTGTGGCACAACATCCGGCCCGCTGAGCAACGCTGGTTCGACGGCTCACCACGCGGCGGCGACGGGTGAGCCGATGAGGGAGCGCTACGACGTGGTGATCGTGGGCGGCGGGTCGGCCGGCTGCGCACTGGCCAACCGGCTGTCGGCAGATCCGCGCACCTCGGTGCTGGTGCTGGAGGCCGGCCGGTCCGACTTCCGGATCGACCCCTTCATCCACATGCCCGCCGCGCTCACGATCCCGATCGGCAACCGGTTCTACGACTGGAAGTACGAGTCCGACCCCGAGCCGCACATGAACAACCGCCGCATCTACCACGCCCGGGGCAAGGTGCTCGGCGGCTCCAGCAGCATCAACGGGATGATCTTCCAGCGTGGCAACCCCCTCGACTACGAGCGCTGGGCCGCCGAGCCGGGCATGGAGTCCTGGGACTACCAGCACTGCCTGCCCTACTTCAAGCGGATGGAGACCTGCCTCGCCGGCGCCGACGAGTGGCGCGGTGGCAACGGGCCGCTGGTCCTCGAGCGGGGCCCCGCCGACAACCCTCTCTTCGGTGCCTTCTTCCAGGCGGCCCAGGACGCCGGCTACCCCCTGACCGACGACGTCAACGGCTACCGCCAGGAGGGGTTCGCGAGGTTCGACCGCAACCTCCACCGGGGTCGCCGTCTCTCCGCAGCCCGGGCCTACCTCCACCCGGTGCGGCACCGGAAGAACCTCACGGTCCACACCCTGTCCCTGGTCACCGGCGTCCGCTTCCGGGGCACCCGCGCGGTGGGCGTCGACTACCGACGCGGCGGGCGGCTCGCCCGCCAGGTCGAGGCCGGCGAGATCATCTTGTGCGGCGGGGCGATCAACAGCCCCCAGCTGCTGCAGCTCTCGGGCGTCGGTGCGGCCGACGACCTGCGGGCACTCGGCATCGACCTGGTGGCCGACCTGCCGGGTGTCGGAGCCAACCTGCAGGACCACCTCGAGGTCTACGTCCAGCACGCCTCGAAGCAGCCGGTCTCGATCGCACCGGGACTGCGGATGCGCGCCCGCCCCAAGATCGGCTACGAGTGGCTGGTCCACCGCCGCGGCCTCGGCGCGACCAACCACTTCGAGGGCGGCGGCTTCGTCCGCAGCAACGACGAGGTCGACTACCCCAACCTGATGTTCCACTTCCTCCCGGTCGCCGTCCGCTACGACGGGAGCGTGCCCTCCGAGGGACACGGCTACCAGGTGCACATCGGCCCGATGTACGCCGACACCCGTGGCCACGTGAAGATCCGCTCGACCGACCCCCGCCAGCACCCCTCGATGCTCTTCAACTACCTCTCGACCCCCAACGACCGCAAGGAGTGGGTCGAGGCCATCCGGGTCGCCCGCGACATCCTGAGCCAGCCGGGCCTGGCCGAGTTCAACGACGGTGAGATCTCTCCCGGACCCGGCGTCGAGTCCGACGACGAGATCCTCGACTGGGTCAAGCGCGACGCCGAGACCGCGCTCCACCCCTCGTGCACCGCGAAGATGGGGACCGAGGACGACGCCGTCGTCGACCCGACGAGCATGCGGGTGCACGGCCTCGACGGCATCCGAGTGGTGGACGCCTCGGTCTTCCCCTTCGTCACCAACGGGAACATCTACGCACCCGTGATGATGGTCGCCGAGAAGGCAGCCGACCTCGTCCTGGGCCGCACACCCCTGCCGCCCACCGACGTCCCCTACTACCGGCACCGCGACCACACGCCCCTCCACCCGCCGGGCGACCCTCGCAACACCACCGATCCTGCGCACGCTGAGTCCTGACCAGCTCGACAAGGAGATCCGATGACAGCGCCCACCACGGAACCGAACCGCGTCGACACCACAGCCGACGGCGATGCCGCGCTGACGGTCGACGGCCTGTGGAAGATCTTCGGAGCTCGCGCCGACAAGGTCATCGGCACCGCCGACGCCGACCTGTCCCGCAAGGACCTGCAGGAGAAGACCGGCTGCGTGATGGCGGTCAAGGACGTCTCCTTCGACGTCGCGCCCGGCGAGGTGTTCGTCGTGATGGGCCTGTCCGGGTCGGGGAAGTCGACGCTGGTCCGGATGCTGACCCGGCTGATCGAGCCCACGGCCGGCTCCGTCCGGCTGGGCGGCGAGGAGATCACGTCCGCGGACGAGAAGGCGCTGCGTGAGCTGCGGCGCAAGCGGGTCGGCATGGTGTTCCAACACTTTGGTCTGCTCCCGCACCGCCAGGTCCTCGACAACATCTCGTTCGGCCTCGAGGTCCGTGGCGACGACCGTGACGGACGGCGTGAGCGCGCCCAGCAGATGGTCGACCTGGTCGGGCTGTCCGGCTACGAGCGGTCCTATCCCGACCAGCTCTCCGGCGGCATGCAGCAGCGCGTGGGGCTCGCCCGGGCGCTGGCCTCCGACCCCGACGTGCTCTTGTTCGACGAGCCGTTCTCGGCCCTCGACCCGCTGATCCGCCGTGACATGCAGAGCGAGGTGATCCGGCTCCACGAGGAGATGGGCAAGACCATGGTCTTCATCACCCACGACCTCGCCGAGGCGCTCAAGCTGGGCGACCGGATCCTGATCATGCGTGACGGTGAGGTCGTCCAGGTCGGCACCCCCGACCAGGTCGTCGGTGCGCCTGCCGACGACTACGTCAAGGACTTCGTCTCCGACGTGCCGAAGTCCCACGTGCTGACGCTGCGCTGGGTGATGCGAGACGCGAAGCCGGGGGAGGGTGAGGGAGCTCCGGCGCTGCCCTCCGACACGATCGTGCGGGAAGCCGCCCGCGCCGTGCTGGCCGCCGACGGTCCCGTCCGCGTGGTCGAGGGCGACCGGGTCGTCGGCATCGTGGACGACGAGGACATCTTGCGGGTCGTCGTCGCCGAGGAACACTCCTGATGAGCGTGATGTCGCCGCCGGCCGAGGCGCCGGCGGCCCCCGAGCAGGAGATGGCACCGCCGAGCGGGCCCCCTCCGCGACGCACCGGGCTGAAGCTCCTGATCATCGCGGTGGTCTGGGTGCTGGGATACCTGCTCTTCAAGAACGTGGACACGCTGGCCCGTCCGTTCGTCCAGCTGAACTCGTTCGACACCTGGCTCAACCACATCCGCGACAACATCCAGGCATCGACCCAGACGAACTGGTTCTTCCACGGCATCGTCGGCAACGGGTCGACGAAGCTGAACTCGTGGTTCGGCCAGCTCCAGAACACGTTCTCCCAGCCGTGCTGCGGCCGTCCGGTCCCGAGGATCGGCTGGCTCGGTGTGGTGGCCCTCTTCGGGTGGCTCGCGCTGGCCATCGCGGGCCTGCGGTCCGCGCTGATGGTGATCGCCGGCACCCTGCTGTTCGGGATCTTCGGCTACTGGCAGGACAGCGTCGACACGGTCATGATGACGATCCTGGCCGTCATCGTCAGCATCGTCATCGGCGTCCCGATCGGCATCGCGATGGCGCGGCGGCCCTGGGTCTCACGGGTGGTCACCCCCGTCCTCGACGTCATGCAGACGATGCCGTCGTTCGCCTACATCCCCTTCTTCGTGGTCATCTTCGGGATCGGTCTGACCTGCGCGGTCATGCTGACGATCGTCTACGCCATCCCGCCGCTGGTCCGGATCACCGAGCACGGCCTGCGCAACATCTCCGAGACCACTCTGGAGGCAGCCGGCTCGATGGGTCTCACCCGACAGCAGCTGCTACGCAAGGTCCAGCTCCCGATGGCCCGCCGCACCATCATCGTCGGCGTCAACCAGTGCACGCTGGCGGCCCTGTCGATGGTGGTCCTGGCCGCCTTCGTGGACGGCCCCGGCCTCGGCAAGGACGTGCTGACCGGGCTGACCAACCTCAACGTCGGTGAGGCGGCCGTCCCCGGCCTGTTGATCGTGGTGATCGCGATCGTGCTCGACCGCACGACGACGGCCGCCAGCGAACGCCGGGAGCGCACCCAGGGCCGGCTGGCGTCGGTCTCGGGGCCCGGCCTGATGCTGACCAGCGTCGTCCTCGAGCGCCTGCCCCGCTGGGCCAGCGAGGAGACCCGCACCAGGAGGCTGCCCTCGCCGATGCTGCGACGCCTCATCCTCGGGCTGACCTTCGTCGTGGTCCTGGTCTGCATCTGGCTGTCGCAGACCTATCTGCAGTTCGCTCAGTTCCCCTCGTCCCTCAACGCCGGGCCCCACTTGGTGGATGCGATCAACTCGTTCGCCAACTGGGTGGTCGACCACGTCGGCACCTACACCGAGGCCTTCCGTAACTTCATCACCTACGCCTTCCTCAACCCCCTGCAGTCGCTGATGTCCGAGACGCCCTGGTGGCTGATGGCGCCCGTGCTGATGGCGATCTCCTACGTCCTCGGTGGTCTGAAGGCGTTCGCGACCACCGTCGTCTGTGAGGCGATCATCCTGCTGGTCGGCCTGTGGAACGACGCGATGATCACGCTGACGTCCACCCTCGTGGCGACCGTGCTGGTGATGATCCTCGCGATCGTGCTCGGGGTCTGGATCGGCCGCAGCCGCAGAGCGGACACGGTGATCCGGCCCGTCCTCGACGCCTTCCAGACGTTCCCCCCGTTCGTCTACCTGATCCCGGCCCTGGCCCTGTTCGGACCCACCCGGTTCACGGCCATCGCAGCGGCCGTCGCCTACGCGTTCCCGATCTCGGTGAAGCTGGTCGCCGACGGGATCCGAGGCGTCTCGGCCACCACCGTGGAGGCGGCACGAGCCAGTGGCATCACGCGTTGGCAGATGATCCTCAAGGTCCAACTGCCGATGTCGCGGTCGGCGATCGCCCTCGCCGCCAACCAGGGACTGCTCTACGTGCTGTCGATGGTGGTCATCGGCGGCCTGGTCGGCGCCGGCGCCCTCGGCTACATCGTGGTCTCCGGCTTCTCGCAGGACAACCTGTTCGGCAAGGGGCTCGCGGCAGGCGTCGCCCTGGCTGCTCTCGGCATCATGCTCGACCGTACGGCGCGTGCTGCGGCCGATCGAGGACGGACCTGACAAGGTCGCCCACACCCACACCCTCCCGCCACCAGGCGGGTGGACCAGAGAAAGAAGGACGCATGGCACGACGACGACTCCGGCTGCCTGGCTGGATCTGCTTCTCAGCCGCGCTGGCACTCGGGCTGAGTGCTTGCGGGGGCGGAAACATCTCCACCAACAAGGCGGCTGCCGCCGCGAACTGCGGCAACCTGAACATCGCCATGAACGCGTGGACGGGCTACTACGCCGACGCCTACGTGATCGGCGAGCTGGCCAAGAACAAGCTCGGCTGCAACGTGAAGTACGTGAACCTGGCCGAGCAGCCCAGCTGGAACGCCATGTCCAACGGGACCGTGGACACCATCGTGGAGAACTGGGGCCACGACGACCTGGCCAAGAAGTACATCACCCAGCAGAAGACCGTCCAGGACGCCGGGCTGACCGGCAACCAAGGCGTCATCGGCTGGTACGTCCCGCCGTGGATGGCCAAGAAGTACCCGGATATCACCAACTGGAAGAACCTCAACAAGTACGCCTCGATGTTCAAGACCAGTGAGTCCGGTGGCAAGGGGCAGCTGCTCGACGGTGACCCGTCCTACGTCACCAACGACCAGGCGCTGGTGAAGAACCTCAACCTGAACTACCAGGTCGTGGTCGGTGGCAGCGAGGCGGCACTGATCCAGAGCTTCCGCACCGCTGAGAAGAACCACAAGCCGTTGCTGGCCTACTTCTACGAGCCGCAGTGGTTCTTCTCGGAGATGAAGCTGGTCAAGGTGAACCTCCCGAAGTACACCACCGGGTGCGACGCCGACCCGGCGAAGGTCGCCTGCGACTACCCGCCGTACCACCTGAACAAGCTGATCTCGACCAAGTTCGCCGACTCGAAGTCGCCCGCGGTCACGCTGGTGAAGAACTTCAACTGGACGAACGACGACCAGAACAAGGTGGCGGAGTACATCGCCAAGGACGGGATGAAGGGGCCGGACGCCGCTGACAAGTGGATCGCCGCCAACCCAGACAAGGTCAACGCGTGGCTGCAGGGGACCGGAGCCACCTCCTGAGCCGCACCTGACCGGACGTGCGCGACCGAGCCCGCCACCGAGAGGTGGCGGGCTCTGTCGTGACCGAGGGGGGTTCGGTCAGCCCGCGTGGCCGCGCCGGCGGAGCTCGGCGCTGATGGCCGGGACGATCTCGTGGAGGTCGCCGATCACGGCGTACGTCGCGCGGGTCACCATCGGGGCCTCCTCGTCGGAGTTGATGGCGAGGATGGTCTTGGCCGACGAGCAGCCAGCCCAGTGCTGGATCGCCCCGCTGATGCCGCAGGGGACGTAGAGGTCGGGGGAGATCCGACTGCCGGTCTGGCCGACCTGCTCGTGGTGGGGACGCCAGCCGGCGCTGGTCACCACGCGTGAGACGCCGAGCGTGCCGCCGAGGAGCTCGGTCAGCTCGAGCACGGCGTCGAAGCGGTCGGCCCCGCCGACGCCGCGCCCCGCACCGACCACGACCTTGGCCGAGGACAGCGCGCCGGACAGGTCGGCCTCGGGCTCGTCGGTCGAGACCACGCGGGCCAGCAGGTCGACGGCGGCCACCTCGGGCTCGTGCTCGACCAGGTCACCGGCTCCGGGTGCGGCCGCGGGCTGGGCCTCGACGGCGTGGCCGGCCACGGTGAAGACGGCCGGTCGCTGGTGGAGCTTCATCTCCTCCAGCACGGAGCCGCCGACGACCTGGCGGGTCACGACGAAGGGCGACAGCCCGGAGAAGGACAGCACGTTGGCGGCCATCGGCACCGCCGCGCGGGCAGCGATGTGGGCGGCGACCTCGTTGCCACGGTCGGTCCCGGCCGCCATCACCACGATCGACCCGGCCGCTTCGAAGACGGAGAGGACGGCCGAGGCCCAGCCGGCTCCGGAGAACGCCTTGGCAGCGGTGCCACCGACGTGGTGCACGGTGCGCACGCCGTACGTCGCCAGCTCCTTGCGAAGGGCGTCGGACACGGTGCCGACGACGACGGCGTCGACCGGTACACCGTTGCCGGCGGCCGAGAGATCACGAGCGAAGGTGACGGCCTCGAGCGAGACCTCGACGGCCGCTCCTTCGAGGTCGGTCTCGACGAAGACGAGGATCATCGGCTCAGCACCCCCAGCTCCTCGAGGACGTCGACCACCGCCGGGGCGGCCGCGGGTCCCTCGCCGAGGATCTGGACGGCGCTCGGCAACGGTGGCGGCAGCGTCAGCCGCACCCGGCCCGGACCGCTCGGCTCGGCCACCGGCTGCCGCTCCTCGATCGGCACCTTCTTGGCCTTGATCCGACCGGGGACCGTGGGATAGCCCGGCTCGACGCCGCCCTCCCGCACCGTCACCACGGCCGGCAGCGGCACGCGGTAGGTCTCCTGTCCCACCGGGCCGTTGACCCGGGCCAGCACCACTGGGCCGTCGTCCGACTCCTCGACGGACACCGTCGAGGCGCCGTTCACGACCGGGCGGCCGAGCTCGTAGGCGAGGCGGATGCCCACCTGGAAGTCACCGCTGTCGGCGGCGTCGTTGCCCAGCAGCACCAGGTCGTGAGGGCGGCCGGCGGCCTCGTGGTCGCGGACGACGGCCGCGAGCTCACGGGCGACGTCGGCGGGGCCGAAGGTGTGGGCCTCGGCGAGCACGTGGGTGGCGGCCGTGCAGCCGACCGCCAGCGCCAGCCGCAGCTGCTCCACCGCCTCGGCGTCACCGAGCGTGACCACGGTGGCCTCGCCGCCGTCGGCGGCGACGCGGACGGCGAGCTCGATCGCACACTCCTCGTGCGCGCTCAGGGTGTAGCCAGACCTGCGGCCGTCCACCGACTGGTCGTCGTCGGTGAGCACGACCTCCTCCGTGCGGTCGGGGACACGTTTGACGCAGACCAGCACTCCCGTCGCCAGTCCGGCCATCAGCGGAGCCGCTCGTTCGCCGGGTCGAGGAGCGGGGTCGCGTCGACCGAGCCCACGGTGACGGGGTAGAGCTCCTCCATGTAGGAGACGGCGAGCTCGGTGCCGACGACCGCCTGCTCGGGCGGCAGGTAGGCCAGGAGCACGTGCTTGCCCAGGGACGGCGCAGAGCCCGCGGTGGTGACGTAGGGGTGATGGCCGTGGCCGTCGGTGAGGATGCCGCCGTCGCGGGTCAGGATCGGCTCGCCCCCGAGCATGTAGCGCTTCACGCCCGAGGCCGAGGTGTGGTCGTCGACGGTCAGCGTGCACAGCACGGTCTGCGGGGCAGCCTCGCGCTGTGCGAGGTAGGCCTCCTTGCCCACGAAGTCGGCGGCCTTCACCTTGGGGCGCTGCATGCCCGCCTCGACGATCGTCCGCTCGGCGTCGAGCTCGTAGCCGTAGGCCCGGTAGCCCTTCTCGATCCGTCCGGTCGTGCCGTAGACCCCGATCCCGGCCGGCACGGCCCCGTGGGGCTCGCCGGCCGCCAGCAGCCGGTCCCAGAGCTCGGCAGCGTCGTCCATGGCGATGTAGAGCTCCCAGCCCAGCTCGCCGACGTAGGAGATGCGGGAGGCGAGCACCGTGAGGTCGCGGCCGTTGCCGCCGACGGTGATCTCCCGGCAGGTGAGGAACGGGAAACCCTCGTGGGAGACATCGTCGCCGGTCAGCGACGCGAGAATGTCGCGGGCGCGCGGGCCCCACAGGCCGATGGTGCTGACCTCGTCGGTGTTGTCGGTCAGCGCGGTGGCGCCGTCGCCGGGCAGGTGGTCGGTGAACCACTTCCGGTCGGCCATGCCGTGGGCGCCGCCGGTGACCACGCGGAAGTGGTCGTCGCCCAGGCGCATGACGGTCAGGTCGGACCGGAAGCCGCCGTGGGCGTCGAGCACCGGGGTGTAGATGACCTTGCCGACCGCTACGTCGCACTGCGCGACGCAGGTGCGCTGCACTGTGTCGAGGGCGCCGGGACCCTCGATGTCGAGGATCTGGAAGGCGGTCAGGTCGATGACCGCCGCGGCCTCGCGCAGCCGCAGGTGCTCGGCGTTGATGATCGGGCTCCACCAGCGGGAGTCCCACTCGTGCTCGCGCGGCATCACCGCGTCGCCGTAGTGGTCGACGAGGCCGGCGTTGGACTCGTACCAGAACGGCCGCTCCCAGCCGGCGGTCTCGTAGAAGACGGCGCCGAGCTTCTGCTCCGACTCGTACATCGGCGAGCGGCGCTGGTCGCGGTCGGACTCGTACTGCTCGGCCGGGTGGATGATGCCGTAGGTCTTGATGAACGACTCGGTGGTCCGCAGCCGGGTGTGCTCGCGCCGCAGCTGGTGGGGGTGGAAGCGGGCGATGTCGCTGTGTGCGAGGTCGATCTCCGACCAGCCGTGGGTCATCCACTCGGCCACCGCACGCCCGACGCCGGGACCTTCCTTGATCCAGACCGCGCTCGCGGTCCACAGGCCGCCCACATGGCTCTCGCCCAGGATCGGCGCACCGTCGCAGGTCAAGGAGAGGAGGCCGTTGATGGCGTAGCGGATCTCGGCGCCGTCGGCGCCGAGCAGCTCGGGCATCAGCTCGTAGGCCTGCTCGAGCTGGAGGTCGAAGTCCTCCTCGGTGAAGGGCAGCTCGGTCGGGGACAGCTTCGACTGCTCGATGGTCGGGATGTCCTCGGGCTCCATGAGGATCGCGCGGTGGGCGTAGGAGCCGACCTCCATGTCGGCGCCGTGCTGGCGCTCGTAGCAGTAGGTGTCCATGTCGCGCACGATCGGGAAGGAGATCTCGCCCTCCTTGCCGGCCAGCTGGGGGCAGGGGCCGACGCTGATCATCTGGTGCACGGCGGGGGTCAGCGGGATGCTCACGCCGGCCATGTCGCCGATCTTGGGGCTCCACACGCCGCACGCGATCACGACGTACTCGGTCTCGATCACGCCCTTGTCGGTGTGGACGCGGCGGATCCGGCCGGCCTCCACGTCGAGGTCGGTGACCTCGACGTTCGGTACGACGGTGAGCGCGCCGGCCTCGAGGGCCCGTTCGCGCATGATCGTGCCGGCACGCAGCGAGTCGACGACGCCGACGCCCGGCTGCCAGAAGGCCCCGATGATCTGGTCCTTGTCGAGGAACGGCACCTTCTCCTCGACGAACTCGGGGCTGACCAGCTCGGCCTCGATGCCCCAGGCCTTCGCCGCGGACATCCGGCGGCGCAGCTCCTCCATCCGCTCCTCGGTGCGGGCGACCTCGAAGCCGCCGCACTCGGTGAAGACACCGAGCTCCTTGTACTGCTCCACGGAGTCGAGGGTGAGGTCGGTGATCTCCCGCGAGTGGTCGGTGAGGAAGATGAAGTTCGAGGCGTGACCCGTCGACCCGCCCGGGTTGGGCAGCGGTCCCTGGTCCAGCTGCACGATGTCGCGCCAGCCGAGGCGGGCCAGGTGGTGGACCAGGCTGTTGCCGACGATGCCGGCGCCGATGACGACGCAGCGCGCGGATCCGGGGAGGTCTGCCAACGGAGGCTCCTTGTTGCGTATTGCGCATTCAAGTGCGCCTTATGGAACAGTAGGAGTCTGACGCGGCGCCCCCCGTGGGTCAAGACTCCGCCGGGCACGGGCTGGGGTGCGTCTCTCAATTCGACCCCGCGCAGCAGGCGTTCCCGAATTGAGAGACGTGCCCTAAGGGTGGGCCTCGGGCTCGCTGCGGGAGGCGTGGGTGGCCAGCCGGCCGGCGGCGTCGATCAGGAGTGGGTCGAGGCTCTCGTCGTGCGCGGCCGCGAGGGCCTCGAGGGCACGGCGCATGCGCGGGTCCCAGAAGGTCTCGATGTGCCGCGCGACCGCCTCGGCCGCCTCGGCCGGGGGCAGGTGCGCGAACTGGCGGGCGATGTCGTTGCCCATCCGCGCCTCGGCGGGAACGGCGTTCACGAGGTCCTCACGTGGTGCTCAGGCATGGGTCTCCGCGGGCTCCCGGGTCTCGGTGACCGACTCGTCGCCGCGGGCGTTGGCGACGCCGACCTGGACGGCGGTGACCTTGTACTCAGGGCAGTTGGTGGCCCAGTCGGAGTTGTCGGTGGTGACCACGTTGGCGCCGGTCACCGGGTGATGGAACGTCGTGTAGACGACACCGGCCGGCATCCGCTCCGAGACCAGGGCGCGCAACGTCGTCGAGCCGACCCGGCTGGACAGGTCGACCAGGTCACCGCTGGATATGCCTCGCAGCTCGGCGTCGGCGGGATGGATCTCGAGGACGTCCTCGGGGTGCCAGGTGTTGTTGGCGGTACGGCGGGTCTGGGCGCCGACGTTGTACTGGCTGAGGATCCGGCCCGTGGTGAGGATGAGCGGGAACTTCCGGGTCGACCGCTCGGTGGTCGGCACGAAGACCGTCTCGACCAGCCGGCCCTTGCCGCGCACGAACCCTTCGACGTGCATGATCGGGGTGCCGGTCGAGGACGAGTCGAAGACCGGCCACTGCATCGAGCCGAGCTCGTCGAGGCGGTCGAACGAGACGCCCGCGAACGTCGGCGTGGTGGCCGCGATCTCGTCCATGATCTCCGAGGCGGCGGCGTAGGACATGTCGTAGCCCATCGCCCGGCCGATCGCGCAGGTGATCTCCCACTCGTCCATGCCGACCTTGGAGGCGAACACCGGGCGCACGCGGTTGATCCGCCGCTCGGCGTTGGTGAAGGTGCCGTCCTTCTCCAGGAACGACGTACCGGGCAGGAAGACGTGGGCGAACCGGGCGGTCTCGTTGAGGAAGAGGTCCTGCACGACGACGAGGTCCATCGCGCGCAGCGCCGCCTCGACGTGCTGGGTGTTGGGGTCGGACTGGGCGATGTCCTCGCCCTGGACGTAGAGCCCGCGGAACGAGCCCGCCGAGCGCGGAGTCGAACATGTTGGGGATGCGCAGGCCCGGCTCGGGGTCGAGGGTCTTGCCCCACAGCCGCTCGTAGATGCCGCGGACGTCGTCCTCGGAGACGTGGCGGTAGCCCGGGAACTCGTGGGGGAACGAGCCCATGTCGCACGAGCCCTGGACGTTGTTCTGTCCACGCAGGGGGTTCACCCCGACGCCCTCGCGGCCGATGTTGCCGGTGACCATCGCCAGGTTGGCCATGCCCATCACCATCGTCGAGCCCTGAGAGTGCTCGGTGACGCCGAGGCCGTAGTAGATCGCGGCGTTGCCGGCACGGGCGAACAGCAGTGCGGCTGCGCGGAGCTGCTCGGGGTCGACTCCGGTCGCCTCGGCCATCGCCTCGGGGGAGTTGGCGGGGTCGGCGATGAAGGCGAGGTAGTCGTCGGCGTCCTCGCAGCGCTCGCGCACGAACTCCTCGTCGTGGAGGCCCTCGGTGACGATCACGTGGGCCATCGCGTTGACGAAGGCGACGTTGGAGCCCGGCAGCACCGGCAGGTGGTAGGCCGCCTCGACGTGGGGGCTGCGGACCAGGGCGATCCGGCGCGGGTCGGCCACGATCAGCTGGGCGCCCTCGCGCAGCCGCTTCTTCATCCGTGAGGCGAAGACGGGGTGGGCGTCGGTCGGGTTGGCGCCGATCAGCAGGATCACGTCGGCCTGCTCCACCGACCGGAAGTCCTGGGTGCCGGCCGAGGTGCCGAAGGTCTGCTTGAGGCCGTAGCCGGTGGGGGAGTGGCAGACCCGGGCGCAGGTGTCGATGTTGTTGTTGCCGAACGCCGCGCGGACCATCTTCTGCACGACGTACACCTCCTCGTTGGTGCACCGGCTGGAGGAGATGCCGCCGATCGCTCCCACGCCGTACTCGGCCTGGAGCGCCTTGAAGCCGGTGGCGACCGTCGAGATCGCCTCCTCCCACGAGACCTGGCGCCACTCGTCGTCGATCGAGTCGCGCACCATCGGGGACAGCTGGCGGTCGCGGTGGGAGGCGTAGCCGTAGGCGAACCGGCCCTTGACGCAGCTGTGGCCCTCGTTGGCGCCGCCCTTCTTCGACGGGACCATCCGCACGACCTGGGTGTCGGCCCCCTCACCCTTGACCTCGGCGCGGAACGAGCAGCCGACCCCGCAGTAGGCGCAGGTGGTCTCGACCGAGCGGGTCGGCATGCCGAGCTCGACGACGGAGTACTCCTGGAGGGCGGAGGTCGGGCAGGCCTGCACGCAGGCGCCGCACGAGACGCACTCGGAGCTGAGGAAGTCGGTGCCGCCGGCGCTGATCCGCGAGTCGAAGCCGCGGCCCTCGACGGTCAGCGCGAAGGTGCCCTGGATGTCGGCGCAGGCCCGCACGCAGCGGGAGCAGACGATGCAGGCGGAGTCGTCGAAGGCGAAGTAGGGGTTGGACTCGTCGACCGGCTGCGGGTGGGCGACCTGCTCTCGGGTCGCCGGCCGGCCGTAGCGGACCTCGGCCGAGCCGACCGTGGCGGCCATCGCCTGGAGCTCGCAGTTGCCGCGGGCGCAGCCGGCGCAGTCCTCGGGATGGTCGGAGAGGTAGAGCTCCATGACGTTGCGGCGTAGCTCGCGGACGGTCTCGGTCTGCGTGCTGACGACCATGCCGTCGGCGCAGGGCGTGGTGCAGGAGGCGGGCACGCCCTTGGCCCCGTCGACCTCGACCAGGCACATCCGGCACGAGCCGAAGGCCTTGAGGGAGTCGGTCGCGCACAGCTTGGGGATGCTCACCCCGGCCTCGGTCGCGGCGCGCAGCACCGACGTGCCGGCCGGCACGTCGACCTGACGGCCGTCGATGGTCACCGTGACGGAGGACGCTTCGGCGTCGCGGACCGCCGGGGTGCCGAAGTCGACCTCGGGGTCCCAGATGCTCGGCTCGTCGAGGAGGCTCATACGGGTGCTCCGCTCTGCTCGGTCTCCCGGGGCTCGAAGTCCTCGGGGAAGTGCCTGATCGCGCTCTGCACGGGCATCGGCGTCAGCCCGCCCATCGCACACAGCGACCCCTTGGTCATGGTCTCGCAGAGATCGTCGAGCAGCACCAGGTCGGCTGCGACGTCGCTCTGCGCATCTCTGGCGGCGATGATCCGGTCGATGGCCTCGACGCCGCGGGTCGACCCCACCCGGCACGGCGTGCACTTGCCGCACGACTCGATCGAGCAGAACTCCATCGCGAAGCGCGCCATCCGGGCCATGTCGACGGTCTCGTCGAAGACCACGACGCCGCCGTGCCCGAGCATCGCGCCGGTCTCGGCCAAGGCCTCGTAGTCCATGGGTACGTCGAAGCCGGACGCCGGCACGTAGGCGCCGAGCGGGCCGCCGACCTGCGCCGCCCGCACCGGACGACCGGAGAGCGTGCCGCCGCCGTAGTCCTCCACGAGCGCCCGCAGGCTGACCCCGAAGGGCACCTCGACGATGCCCCCCTGCTTGACGTTGCCGGCGAGCTGGAAGACCTGGGTGCCGCGGGAGCGGCCGGTGCCGAGCTCGGCGTAGGCGGCGCCGCCGTCGGCCAGGATCATCGGCACCGCGCACAGGGTCAGCGCGTTGTTGACCGCGGTCGGCCGGTCCCACAGCCCCTTGATGGCAGGGACGGGTGGCTTGGCGCGCACTTCGCCGCGACGACCCTCGAGGCTCTCGAGCATCGAGGACTCCTCGCCGCAGATGTAGGCACCCGCCCCGACCCGGACGTGCAGGTCGAAGGCGAGCCCGGAGCCGAGGACGTCCGCGCCGAGGTAGCCGTGGGTGTACGCCGTGTCGATCGCGCGCTGGACTGCGGCGATCGCGTGGGGGTACTCCGAGCGGATGTAGACGTAGCCCTCACTCGCCCCGACGGCGTGGCCGGCGATGGTCATGCCCTCGATCAGGGTGAACGGATCGCCCTCGAGGATCATCCGGTCGGCGAACGTCCCGGAGTCGCCCTCGTCGACGTTGCAGGCCACGAACCGCAGGTCGGACGGCGTCTGCTGGACGGTCTTCCACTTGATGCCGGCCGGGAAGCCTGCACCGCCGCGGCCGCGCAGCCCGGAGTCGGTCACCTCCTGGACGACCTCGGCAGGGGACAGCGACAGCGCCCGGCGGAGCCCGACCCAGCCGCCGTGGGCCTCGTAGTCGGCGATCGACGTCGGGTCGACCACCCCGACTCGGGCGAAGCTGACCCGCCGCTGCGACGTCAGCCAGGGGTGCTCGTCCACCACGCCGAGGCATCCCCGCTGGTCGAGGAGGTCGCTCTGCGACCGTCTCGAAACCACCTCGACCAGGCCCGGGACGTCGGCGAGCGCGACGTTGCCGAACCCCACGCGCCCCGCGTCGGTCTCGACCTCGACCAGCGGCTCGAGCCAGAGCAGGCCGCGCGACCCGTTGCGAACGACGGGAACGCCGGCCGCCTCGAAGGCTGCGGCCACCTCGTCGGCGCCGACCGAGACCGCCGCAGCGTCACCGGGCACGAACACCCGGCCGGTGGGAATCGTCACCGCCATCCCTCCGTCAGTGCGTCGAGTCGCGCTGCCGACAGCCGGCCGTGGAGGCGGCCGTCCACGGTGCCGGACGGCCCGAGGGCGCAGTTGCCGAGGCAGAACACCTCGGCCACCGCGACGTCGGCGCCCAGGCTGTCCGCCCGCGCCTCGCGTGTCGCCGTACAGCGCCTCGGCTCCGACCGACTGGCAGGCCTCGCCACGGCACAGGGCGACGGTGTGCGCAGCCGGCGGCTCGGTGCGGAAGTCGTGGTAGAAGCTGACCACCCCGTGCACCTCGGCGACCGAGAGGTTCAGCACCTCCGCGATCGTCTCGACGTCCTCGCGCGCGACGTGGCCGAGCTCGTCGGTCACCTCGTGGAGCACCGGCAGCAGCGGACCGCGTTCGGCGAGGTGCTCGAGGGCGATGGCGCGGACGAGCGCGGCCCGTTCGGTGGTGGGCTCGGTCGTCATCAGGGCAGCTCCGAAGGTGGCGGTCGTGGCCATCGTAGGACGCGTGACGGCCGTCACGCCGCCTGGAAGCATTGTTGCGGAGAGCGCAACCGCTGACGACGGGCGCAACCCGAAGCAGTTCCCCAGTCGAGCCGGTGCCGCGGGACCACTACCGGCGCCGCGAGGCAAGCGCGTCGCCTTGCACTCATTGAACAGCGGTTCAAACAGTGGGAGGGTGCCCCCATGTCGCTCGACTTCACGGCCATCAACCCCGCTGCCGCGCAGGCCGGCTCGTCACCTGCCCCCTCCGCCGACCTGCCCAGCCGCGCGCAGTACGTCGTCGTCGGAGGCGGCGTGGTCGGCACGTCGATCGCCTACCACCTCGCCCTGCTCGGGGCGACCGACGTGGTGCTCCTGGAGCGCAAGCAGCTGACCTCCGGGACGACCTGGCACGCGGCGGGGGAGGTGGTCTCGGGAGGGACGACCGAGGACGCGCTCTGGATGGCGCGCTACTCCGCGGAGCTCTACGCGCGGCTGGAGGAGGAGACGGGGCTCTCGACCGGGCTTCCGGCAGTGCGGCTACCTCCAGCTGGCGACCACCGCGCGGGCGGACGAGAGCCTGCGCCGCGAGACGGCGTACATGCGCTCGGTCGGGATGACCAAGGAGGTGCTGTCGCCGCGCGAGGTGGCCGACCTGGTCCCGCTGATGCGGGCCGACGACGTGGTGCACGGCTTCTGGACCCCGGACGAGGGGCGCGCCAACCCGGTCGACGTGACGATGTCCCTGGCCAAGGGCGCGCGCCAGCGCGGGGTGCGGATCTTCGAGGACACCGAGGTCACCGGCTTCGTCCTCGACCGCGGCCGGGTGGTCGGCGTGCGCACGGAGCGCGGCGACGTCGAGTGCGAGAAGGTCGTGCTCGCGGCCGGGCTGTGGGGTCGCGAGCTGGCGGCCAAGGCGGGCGTCACCGTGCCGCTCCAGGCCGCCGAGCACTACTACCTGCTGACCGAGCCCATCGCCGGCGTCACGCCGGAGTCGGTGCCGGTGATCGAGGACGGCGAGGCCTACGGCTACTACCGCGAGGAGGGTGGCGGCCTGCTGGTCGGCATGTTCGAGCCGGTGGCCGCGGCGTGGTCGCTGGACGGTACGCCGCGCGACAGCGCCTTCGCGGTCCTCCCGCCGGACTGGGACCGGATGGCGCCGTTCCTCGAGGTCGCGATGCGGCGTTTCCCGGCTCTCGAGGACGCTGGGATCCGCACCCTGTTCTGCGGGCCGGAGAGCTTCACCGACGACCTCTCGCCGATGCTGGGGGAGTCGCCGGAGGTCGACAACCTCTACCTCGCCTGCGGCCTGAACTCCGTCGGCATCCTGTCCGGCGGCGGCCTGGGCCACATGATGGCGCAGTGGCTGATCGAGGGACAGCCGCCGCTCGACTTCACCGCGGTCGGCGTCGACCGGGCGCACGAGTTCCAGGCGACGCGGCTGTTCCGCAAGGAGCGCACCGTCGAGCGGCTCGGCTTCCTGCTCAACGACCTGTCCTGGCCGAACGCCCAGAACCGCAGAGGTCGCGACGTACGCCGATCGCCGTACCACCCGCAGCACGTGGCGGACGGCGCCCACTTCGTCGCCGACGAGCGGCTGGGAGTACCCCGACTACTTCGCCGGCCCCGGCGTCACCCCCACCGTCGAGTGGGGCTTCGCCCGCGGCGAGGCGTTCGAGCGCACCCGCGCGGAGCACCTCCAGGCCCGCGACTCGCTCGCGATCTTCGACCTGTCGCTGATGTCTCACCATCTCGTGCAGGGGCCCGACGCGCGGGCCGTCCTCAACCGCGTCTGCGCCAACGACGTGGACACCCCCGTCGGCCGGGTCGTCTACACCCAGTGGCTCGACGACCACGGCGGGATCATCGCCGACGTGACCGTGACCCGGCTGGGCGAGGACGTCTACGTCGTGATCAGCGGTGACACCATCCACCGTCGCGTGCCGGCCTGGATCCGTCGGCAGACCCACGAGGGAGAGCATGTCGTCGTCACCGACGTGACCAGCGGGCATGCTCTGCTGTCGGTGCAGGGCCCGAGGTCGCGCGAGGTGCTGCAGCGGCTGAGCCCCGACGACTGGTCCGACGCCGCCTTCCCCTACCTCACCGCGCAGAAGGTGGAGCTCGGTTACACCCCGCTGTGGGCCTTGCGGGTCACCTACGTCGGCGAGCTGGGCTGGGACCTGCTGGTGCCGACCGAGTTCGGCGCCACCCTCTACGACCAGCTGCGGGAGGTCGGCGCCGGGGTCGGCTTCCGTCCGACCGGGGTGGGAGCCCTGGAGACGATGCGGCTGGAGAAGGCCTTCCGCGACATGGGCCACGACATCGACTCCACCGACACCCCGCTGGAGGCGGGACTCGGCTTCGCCGTCGCGTGGGACAAGCCGGGCGGCTTCGTCGGCCGGGACGCCTTGCTGAAGCAGCGCGAGTCGGGCCCGCGCCGCCGTCGCCTCGTCAACGTGCTCCTCAGCCTCGCCCGACCATGACCTCTACGGCGACGAGCCGGTCTACTGGGACGGCGACTCCGTCGGCCACGTCCGCAGCGGCGGCTTCGGCCACTCCCTCGGCGCTGCCTGCGGTATCGCCGGCATCGAGCGCGACGAAGCGATCACGGCCGCCGCCCTGGCCGCCGGATCGTTCGAGATCGACGTCGCCGGCACCCGGGTCCCGGCCCGGGTCTCCCTGAAGCCCTTCTTCGACCCCGAGCGCTCCCGCATCCTCCGCTGAAGACGAGCCCGCTGGCTGACGGAGCCCCGCTGGTTGAGGAGGCGCGTTAGCGCCGACGCTCCTATGTTGGGTCAAGGCATGTTTCGGGTTGTGTTCGAGGAGTCGGTAGATGTTGCGGGCGATGTAGCGCTTGAGGCAGCGTTTGATTTCGCGGGTGGTCTTGCCTTCGGTCGTGCGGCGGGCGATGTAGTCGCGGGTGGCGTTGGTCCTAGCGGATGCGGGACAGGGCGATGGTGTGGAGTGCTCGATTGAGCTGGCGGTCGCCGTAGCGAGTTCAGCCGGTGGCGGGTGGTCTGTCCGCTGGATGCGGGGATGGGGGCGACTCCGGCGAGCATGGCGAAGGCGGCCTCGGAGCGGATCCGGCCGGGGTGGGACCAGGCGCACAAGATGGTGGCGGCCACGATCGGGCCGACTCCGTGCTGGGCTGAGCAGGTCGGGGCGCCAGTCGTTCACGATCACGGTGATGGCGCGTTGATGTTCGGTCTGCTTCGGTGGCCAGGGTCTGGGCGCGGCGGGCCAGGGATGCGCAGGACCGTCAGCGTGGTGGTGGTCTCGGCGTCCCAGGACCGGTGGGCTCGCATCCGTGCCGCGGTGGCGACCATCGCGGGTCAGGCTCCGCTCCCGGAACCGGGCCCGGAGTGGTTCGGGGGCGGCGATGACCAGGCTGAACAACTGACGTTGGGCGATCGTCGCGGCCTGTACCGCCGAGCGGCGTGCGGCCAGTAGCACCGACAACGCTTGCCTGCGACCGCCGCGCAGCGGGGTGCCCAGGTTCGGGCGGGACAGCGCTTCCCGGGCAGCGCGAATGGCGTCGAGCGGGTCAGACTTCGCGCCGTGCCGGCGGCGGGCGCGCTCGGGGCGGTCCAGCTCGATGACAACCTCGTCGCGCGTCGGCCAGATGGCGGGCCAGCCCGGCGCCGTGACTGCCGGTGCCCTCCACCGCCCACACCCGCAGCACCGCATGCTGGTCAGCGAACTCCACCAGCTGGTGCATACCCCTGCCCGGTCGGCCTGGATGGTGATCTCGTCGAGCACACCACCGGTGCGGGTGTCCACGACAGCTGCGGAGTGGGTGTGGACGTGGGTGTCGACGCCGATCACGACATCGACCACCTCGCCCAGATCGGTCAGACTGGTCATGCGTTCTCTCCTTGCCGGGAGCGGATGTGGGTTCCGGTCCGGGGCGGAGATCGGCAGGACTGTGATGAGACACACCAGGCGCCGTGAGCGCCCGCCGGTCAAGCTCCTGATCAGGCCAGCTCCTCCGACCGGGCCGGGGCCGGTGACCACGAGCGGACAAGTCCGGCACGAAGGCATCACGCCAGTCTCGAAACGGGTCACACCCGCGACCACCAGCCACAGCCCACCACCAACCAGGGCTGCACCGCGATCCTCACAGTCTCGAAACCCAGGGCGCTCTACAGCTCGCGGTTTGCTGTGAGTTGCTGTTTCAGACGAGAGAGGTGGTGGCGGTTCCCTTCGGTTCAGGTACCTCCCGCAGGTGCGCTTCCGGCTTGCGGTTGTCTGGGCTGCTCCTTGTGGTTGCGGTTGAAAACTCCTGCCCGAAACGTCATCACAAATTCCTTCTGTGGATTATCTCGGATGCTGGGATATCCCTGTTGATAACCCCCTGGAATGTCGGAGGTCACTGCTTCGATAAACGTATGTCGATCTCGGGACACCACACCCCCTCTGGGCCAGCACAGGTGCTGGCTCAGGTGGTTGCAGCGGTCGCGCGAGCTCGACGAGGTGTTGTGGTCAGCCCGCACCGACGAGGAGGTCGTCGACGTGGTCGACCAGGTCCAGCGGGCCAAGGCCGCGTTGGCAGCGGTCGAGGCCCACGCGATCGCGGAGGCCGAGGCGCGGGACCTGGCGAAGAAGCGGCTGCACTTCGGCTCGACCGGTGACTGGCTCACCCACACCGGTGGGCTACGCCGGGGTGAGGGCAAGCGGCTGGTCCGCCGCGCCGTCGCCCTGACCGGGTCGTTGGAGCGGACCCGCGAGCAGATGGTGGCCGGGGTGGTGTCGCCGGAGCAGGCCGACGTGATCGTCCGCGCCGTCTCCGACCTGCCGGGTGCTCCGCATCTGCGCCGGCGGGCGGAGAAGACCCTGGTGCGCTACGCGGCTCGGTTCGACGCCACCGACCTAGCGCGAACCGGCCGGCACCTGCTCGCGGTGATCGACCCCGACGGCGTAGACCGGAAACTCGAAGCCCAGCTCGACCGCGAAGAACGAGCCGCCCACACCGACCGCTACCTCACCATCACCGACGACGGAGCCGGCGGCGTCCGTCTCAAGGGCCGCGGGTCGGTCGAAGACGGCGCACTCCTCAAGGCCGCGCTGCTGCCCTTGACCTGTCCTTCCCCTGCGGTTGATGAGCACGACAGCGAGGCGCCTGTTCGCGACCCGCGGGACGGGGGCACCCGGATGTGGGACGCCCTCGCGCAGGTGTGTCAGCACGCCCTCGACACCCAAGCCACCCCCGACTCCCACCGCACCCCGGCCCGGCTTCTCGTCACCATCTCCCACGAAGCGCTGGTCGACGGCGTGGGTACCGGGACCACCGGCGACGGGCTCGAGGTCCCGCCCCACCTGGTCCGCCGGCTCGCCTGCGACGCCGAGATCATCCCCGTCGTCCTCGGGTCGCGGGGTGAGGTCCTCGACATCGGCCGCACCTCCCGCACCGTCACCACACCCATCTGGCACGCCTTGGCGACACGTGACCGACACTGCGCCTTCCCCAGCTGCACCAGACCACCCGTCATGTGCCACGCCCACCACCTCCACCACTGGGCAGACGGCGGCAGCACGGCCCTTCACAACCTCGTGCTCGTCTGCGGCCACCACCACCGCGTCCTCCATCACACGCCGTGGCAGATCAGACTCAACCCCCACGACCGACAACCCGAGTTCTCCCCACCACCCCGCCCCGGCCATGACCGGCAATGGATCCGACACCGACCCAGATCCGACGACTAGTGGCGCGGATTTGAAGTTGTTGGACGGTTGGCCTTCTTGAGGATCTCGTCGGCGGTCTTGGTCCACACGAAGGGGTGGGCGCGCTTGTTCCAGCCCTCGATGTAGGTGCGGAGCTTGGCGTTGAGGTCGGTTACGGACGTGAAGACGCCGCGGCGGACGGCTTGGCGCTCGACCAGGCCGAACCAGACCTCGACCAGGTTCATCCACGAGGCGTGGGTCGGGGTGAAGTGGACCTTGAACCGCGGGTGCTTCTCCAGCCAGTCGCGGACGTTGTGGTGCTTGTGAGCGGCGTAGTTGTCCATCACCAGGTGCAGCTCGACCGGCTCGCCGTGCTCGTCGACGGCGTCGCGGTAGGTCCGCTCGATCTGGCGCAGGAAGGCCAGGAACTCCTGGTGGCGGTGCTTGGGCTTGAGCGCGGCGGTCACTTGGCCGGTGGCGATCTCCAGGGCGGCGAACAGGGTCGTGGTGCCGTGTCGGTAGTAGTCGTGTGAGCGGCGCTCGATCAGCCCGGGCTGCATCGGCAGGATCGGCACGGTGCGGTCCAGGGCCTGGATCTGGGACTTCTCGTCGATGCTGAGCACGATCGCGTTCGCCGGGATGTCCTGCGTTGGTGCCGAGGTAGAGCCCGCAGATGTCGGTGACCTTGCCGACCAGCTCGGGGTCGGTGGAGAACCGGAACGACTCTGCCTTCCAGGGCTTGATCCCGTAGGAGCGCCACGCGCGAGCCACGGTCGTGTTGCTGATCTTCAGCTCGCCGGCGAGCAGTCGAGTGGACCAGTGCGTCACGCCCAGCTTCTTCGGTGGCGGCTTCAGCGTCGCGGTCACGATCGCGGCGTGATCCAACTCCCGGGGCCGCCCAGACCGTTCCTGATCCTCCAGGCCCGCGATCCCGCGCTCTGCGTACCGGGCGCGCCACTGGATCACCGTGGTCGGCGAGGCGCCCACGCGCTCGGCGATCTCCCTGTTCCCGACACCTTCGCCGGCCAGCAGGATCATCCGCGCCCGCTTGGCCAGCCCGGCCCTGACCGACCGCGACCGCAGCCAGCCTTCGAGCTTCTCCCGGTCGCCATCACGCAACACCAATGCCGGGGCAGGACGATTCGCCATGGCCCCATGATTTCAGAAACACAACCGTTCAGGAACTAACGCCCCGCGACACTAGACGATGCTCGGCGCATCAGGCGCGGATGGAAGACTGCGCCGATGACCGCCGTGACCCCAGCGCGCCCATGACGGAGATCGTCATGTCCATCGGTGAGGCCGATGCGGCCCTCGACCAGCTGCTCAACGACGAGCTGGACGCGTTCAACGCGACCGCCACTGCGGGAGTGGCGCCCGCGCGGGAGCTCACCGTTCGGGTGGAGCAAGCCGGAGATGTCATCGCCGGCGTCTCCGGCTGGACGTGGGGGCAGGCCGCGGGCATCGGCATGACGTGGGTCCGTGACGACCATCGTGGAACGGGCGTCGGCTCGAGCACCATGGAGGCGTTCGAGCGGGAGGCGAAGGAGCGGGGCTGCACCCACGTCTTCGTGACGTCATTCACCTTCCAGGCGCCGGACTTCTACCGGCGCCTCGGCTACGAGGAGATCTTCCGCTGGGAGTCGGTGCCGACGGTCGGTCGGGACGACGTCCATCTGCGCAAGGTGCTCTGAGACGCGGCGGGCGCAGGCTGAGGTCGCGGGGACACATGCTCGTGCCCTCTCGCTCAGAGCGGGGGGACCCGCCCTCGCTGGGGCACCGGC
This sequence comes from uncultured Actinomycetota bacterium, assembly GCA_963761085.1. Taxonomy (GTDB): domain Bacteria; phylum Actinomycetota; class Actinomycetes; order Propionibacteriales; family Nocardioidaceae; genus Nocardioides. The sequence goes on along the minus strand of CAVXFQ010000002.1, from coordinate 549,068 downwards.
GCGAAGGCGGACGTGAAGTGCCGCAGCGCCTTCGGCTCCACGACGATCCGGTAGCCCGGGAGAGCGTCGGCGTGTGCGGCCACCTCCTCGCAGACCTCGATCACGTAGTCCAGGTGGCTCTGGGTGTAGGTACGGCGCGGGATCGCCAGCCGGACCAGGTCCATGGACGCCGGCACCTCGGTGCCGTCCGGCTGCCGGCCGAACATCACGGTGCCGATCTCGCACGAGCGGATGCCGCCGGTCTCGTAGAGCGCGACCGCCACCGACTGCCCGGGGTACTCCAGCGGGTCCAGGTGGGAGGCCAGCGCCCGGGCGTCGAGGTAGACGGCGTGACCGCCGAACGGGCTGAGCACCGGGATGCCCCGTTTCTGGAGCGCCTCCCCGAGGTAGGCCGTCGAGCGGATCCGGTACTCGAGGTAGTCGTGGTGCACGACCTCCTTGAGCCCCTGGGCCACGGCCTCCAGGTCGCGTCCGGCCAGACCGCCGTACGTCGGGAAGCCCTCGGTGAGGATCAAGGTGTTACGGCAGGCGACGGCGAGGTCGTCGTCGTTCATCGCGAGCCAGCCGCCGATGTTGCCCATCGGGTCCTTCTTCGCGCTCATCGTCATCCCGTCCGCCAGGGCGGCAAGGTCGCGCACGATGTCGGGCACGTTCCGTTCGCCCTGGCCCTCTTCCCGCTCGCGGATGAACCAGGCGTTCTCGGCGAACCGGCACGCATCGAGGAACAGCGGCTTGCCGTAGCGGTCGCACACCTCGCGGACACCGCGGAGGTTGGCCAGTGACACCGGCTGCCCGCCACCGCTGTTGTTCGTGATCGTGACGAAGACGCACGGTACGTCGTCCCCCCGGGTGGCGAGCAGGTCCTCGAGCGCCACCAGATCCATGTTGCCCTTGAACGGATGGTCGGAGGAGGGGTCGCGACCCTCGGCGACCAGGAGGTCGACAGCAGTCGCGCCGGTCGCCTCGACGTTCGCCCGCGTCGTGTCGAAGTGGGTGTTGTTCGGGACCACCTTGCCCGGCCCGCCGATCACCGAGAAGAGGATCTTCTCCGCGGCCCGCCCCTGGTGGACAGGGATCACGTGCTCGAACGGGAAGAGCTCGCGCACCGCGTCGACGAAGACGTAGTACGACGGGGAGCCGGCGTAGGACTCGTCACCGTGCTGGATCGCCGCCCACTGGTCCCGGCTCATGGCGCCCGTGCCCGAGTCCGTCAGGAGGTCGACGAGGACGTGCTCGGCCCGCACCTGGAAGAGGTTGTACGCCGCGTCGCGGAGGTACCCACGACGCTCGGCGCGCGTCGTCATCCGCAGGGGCTCGACCGAGTGGATCCGGAAGGGCTCGAAGATGGTGTGGAACCGGGGCTCGTCCATGCCTCCCATGGTCGCCCAGGCCCGACCGCCTCGACACGGGCCGAAGGTCCGCTCACAGTCGGTGTCAGTCGGGCTGGAGCAAGGACGGCGGCGGGTCAGTGCGCTGTTCGTCCGGGGGAGCGGCATTCAGTCGATGGACTTGATCTGGACGACGAGCACCGAGCCGAGCACGCTGACGGCGGCGGCGAGCACGTAGAGGCCGACGTAGCCGAGGTCGAGGGCGAGCACACCGGCGGCGAGGACCGGCGCCAGCACCTGGGGCAGGGCGTTGGCGATGTTGATGACGCCGAGGTCCTTGGCCCGGTCGGCCGCCTCGGGCAGCACCTCGGTGATCATCGCGAAGTCGACCGCGGTGTAGGCGCCGAACCCGACGCCGAGGACCACGGCACCGACGTAGGCGGCCGTCATGGTGTGCACGAACGCGAACATCAGCAGCGCGGCGGCGGCGATCAGCCCCGACCAGATCACGAACACCTTGCGCTTGGCCCGCTTGTCCGACCACCAGCCACCGACGAACGCCGTCACCACGGTGACCACGCCGTAGACGGCGGTGAGCGTGAAGACCGCGTCCTCGGCGCCCTTGTCGCTGAGGTGGACGGCGTCCTTGAGGTAGTAGAGGAGGTAGAGGATCAGGATCGCGTTGCCGAGGTTCATCAGGAAGCGCGTCATCCAGGCCCACCCGAAGTCCGGGTGCTGGCGCGGGGAGACCCAGAAGCCGCGCAGGAACTGGCGCCACCGGAACGGCGGGCGCAGCTCGCGGGGGAGCGGGATGTCCCGCGAGTCCACGGCGTAGGGGAGGGTGGTCACGACCAGGACGACGGCCAGGGTGAGGTAGCCGGCGGCGATGCTGCCGGTGGCGGCCGCGATCCCCGAGCCGGCGATGACGCCGGCGGTCTGGGCGATCGCGAGCAGGCCTCCGATGACGCCCCGCTCCTGGGTGGGCACCTGGTCGGGGACGGTGGCGGTGACCGCGGCCAGCATCGCGTTGAGCGAGGCCTGGGCCAGCGCCCACGCGGCCACCAGCGACCAGACGGAGTGGGCTCCGGCGAGCAGCAGCATGGCGACCGCTCCGCCGACCGCGCCGCCGAGGACCCAGGGCAGGCGGCGTCCCATGCGCAGCGTGGTGCGGTCTGAGAAGGCCCCCCACATCGGGTTCAGCACGGTGGAGACCAGGGCCCCGACCCCGGTGACCAGGGACAGCACCGCTTCCTTGTGGTCGGGGGAGACCGCCTCGGACTGCTGGGCCAGGAGCACCTGGATCGGTCCGAAGAACCCCGACCACAGGCCGATGCTGGCCAGCACCAGCCAGAGGACCCAGCGTCGGGGCACCCGCTGGGTCGGTTCGGCCAGGGCGCGGTCGACCGGCTCGGCGGGTGTGATCACTCGGTGGTTCCGCGCTGGGCCCGGACCACCTCGGCGTACCAGTCGAAGGAGCGCTTCGGGGTGCGGACGAGGGTGTCGTAGTCGATGTGGACCAGCCCGAACCGCTGGGTGTAGCCGTGTGCCCACTCGAAGTTGTCCATCAACGACCAGCAGTAGTAGCCGCGCACGTCGACGCCGCGGGCCACCGCGTCGGCGACGGCGCGGAGGTGGCTGTCGAGGTAGTCGATCCGGGGCTGGTCGTCGACCACGCCGGACTCGTCGGGCCCCATGGCGTAGGAGCACCCGCTCTCGGTGATCAGCACCGGCGGGAGGTCGGGGTAGCGGGTCGTCATCTCGACCAGGAGCTCGGTCAGGCCCTCGGGCACGACGGGCCAGCCGAAGTCGGTGGTCGCGTAGCCGGTGATCTCGACGAGCTCGAACGGCAGGTCGGAGCCCTCCACCGGAGCGCCGATCCTCATCGGGACGTAGTAGTTCACGCCGTAGAAGTCGAGGGGCTGCGAGATCAGGGCGAGGTCGTCGGCCACCGGCCCGGGCATCGCGTCGCCCCATCCCTCGGGGTAGCGGCCGAGCAGGACGGGGTCGGCGAACAGCCGGTTCCAGAGGACGTCGAAGAGGGCGGCGGCAGCCCGGTCGCCCTCGCTGTCGCTCGCCGGGTGGACCGGGATGTGGTTCGTGGCCGTCCCGACCTGAGCCGCCCCGGCCGCCCGGAGCGCCTGCACCGCGAGGCCGTGGCCGAGCAGGAGGTGGTGGGCGACGGGCAGGGCATCGAGCATCAGCCCCTTCCCGGGCGCCATCTCCTCCTGTGCGTAGCCGCTCATGGTCACCACGTTCGGCTCGTTGACCGGGCACCAGTGCGTGACCCGGTCGCCGAGCCGGGCCGCCACCAGCGCGGCGTACTCCCCGAAGCGGAGCCCGACGTCGCGGCTGAGCCAGCCTCCGTCGTCCTCCAGCGCTTGGGGCAGGTCCCAGTGGTAGAGCGTCGCCATCGGCTGGATGCCGGCCTCGAGCAGAGCGTCGACGAGGCGGTCGTAGAAGGCGAGCCCCGCCTCGTTGACGGGACCGCGACCGGTGGGCTGGATCCGTGGCCAGGCGATCGAGAACCGGTAGCCGTCGGCGCCGAGCCGCCGCAGCAGCTCCACGTCCTCGGCCCACCGGTGGTAGTGGTCGCAGGCGACGGTGCCGCTGCTGCCGTCGATGATCCGGCCGGGCTGGGCGGTGAAGGTGTCCCAGATGCTGGGGCCCTTGCCGTCCTCGGTGGCTGCGCCCTCGATCTGGTACGACGCCGTGCTGGTGCCGAAGAGGAATCCCTGCGGCAGGACCAGCCCGCCCTCCACGTGGTCGCTCACCGGTGTGTCTCCTGTCAGGGCCGAAGGTCCCATGGTCACGAGCAGCGCCTCGGCGCCGGCGCGACGAGGGTACCGTCGAGACATGGCTGAGCTCGCCGTAGGAACCGTGGGGGCCCGGCGGCGTACGCCGCGTGCCTTCCACGTGATGTCCAAGCCCACGGGCGCCATCTGCAACCTCGACTGCGAGTACTGCTTCTTCCTCTCCAAGGACGAGCTCTACCCGGGCAGCGGGTTCCGGATGAGCCCCGAGGTCCATGAGGCCTACGTCAGCCAGCTGCTGGCGGCCCAGCAGGGCAACCCCGAGGTCGTGTTCGCCTTCCAGGGCGGGGAGCCCACGATGATGGGCCTCGACTTCTTCCGCACCACCCTCGAGCTGCAGAAGCAGTACGCCGAGCCCGGGCAGGGCGTCCTCAACACCCTCCAGACCAACGCCACCTTGATCGACGACACGTGGGCGGAGTTCCTCGCCGAGCACCACTTCCTGGTCGGGGTGTCCATCGACGGGCCGGCCCCGATGCACAACGCCTACCGGGTCGACAAGGGCGGCAAGCCGACGTTCGACCGGGTGATCCGGGGCCTGGAAACCCTCAAGCGGCACGGCGTCGAGTGGAACGCGCTGACCACTGTGAACGCCGCCAACGGTGACCACGGCCTCGAGGTCTACCGGTTCCTCCGCGACGACCTCGGCGCGGAGTTCATCCAGCTGATCCCGGTCGTGGAGCGGGTGACGGCCGAGCTGCTCCCGCTCGCGGAGTCGGGGTGGGGTGAGCGGGCCGGCCACCGGCCTCTTTACCGGCAGGAGGGCAACCTGGTCACCCACCGCACGGTGAGCGCCCAGCAGTACGGCCAGTTCCTGGTCGAGGTGTTCGAGGAGTGGGGGCGGCACGACGTGGGCGACGTGTTCGTGTCGATGTTCGACACGGCCCTCGCGCACTGGATGGGCATGGACCAGGCCGGGCTGTGCGTGCACGCACGCACCTGCGGCGAGGCGCTCGCCCTCGAGCACAACGGCGACGTCTACTCCTGCGACCACTACGTCGAGCCCGGCTACCTCCTCGGCAACATCACCGACGGCCGCACCCTGCTCCAGATCGTGGACTCACCGCAGCAGCGGGCGTTCGGCACCGACAAGCGCGACTCCCTGCCGGCGTACTGCCGGTCGTGCGACGTCCGCTTCGCCTGCAACGGCGGCTGCCCGAAGGACCGCTTCCTGACCACCCCCGACGGCGAGCCCGGGCTGCACTACCTGTGCGAGGGCTACCAGCGGTTCTTCCGCCACGTCGACGAGCCGATGCGGGTGATGGCCGGCCTGCTGCGGCAGGGCCAGGACGCCACCGGGCTGCGGCACTGGTACGCCGCCCAGGACGCCGCCCAGGAGGCGGCAGGGCGTCCCGGCCCCGCCTGATTCAGGACGGGTCCGCGGACCGGTCGGCACGCCCGAGGTCGCGGGCGGCCCGGCGCTCGGCGACGCCGGCGTCGGTGCAGAAGCCGAGGCCGGAGCGCCTGAGGCAGAGCAGGCCCAGCAGGAGATGGGTGTGCGGGTCGACGACGGCCAGGCGGCGGCGTCCGCTGCGCCGCATCAGCAGCCAGGCCTCGGGCAGGTCGGTCTCCACAGCCAGGGTCCGGTCGGCCAGGCGGCCGAGGTCGGTCGCGGCCTCGGCCGGTCCGTGGCCCCGGAGGTCGGCGCGCTCGACGACGGTGAGCAGCCGGCCCGAGGCGTCGACGACGAGCGCCGCGTGGAGGTGGTCGTCGCCGAAGAACGCGTGCAGGTCGGCGACCGTCGCGGTCGGCGCGATCACCTGGGGGGCGTGGAGCATCACGTCGCCGACGTTGCGCCCGGAGAGCTCCTCGGGCACGTCGCCGACGGGCTGTGTGGTGACGACGCGGCCCGGACCCATGCGGACAGTCTGACCGGCGCGGCGCCACGCCGCACGCGGGCTCGGGTCGAGGTGGTTACCGCGGAGGACAACCGGGTCGTAGATTGCAGCGGACGGCCCACTCCGGACCCGACCCGAATCGAGGCACAGCGGCGGTGAGGACGCAGACGCGCGTACGGCGACGCCTCGTCGTCCGCGGCGTCGTGCAGGGGGTGGGGTTCCGGCCTCACGTCTATGCCCTCGCCTCCTCCCTTCACCTGGGGGGCGCGGTCTGGAACAACGCCGCCGGCGTCGTGATCGAGGTGGAGGGGCCCGGCCACGCGGTCGACACGTTCATCGGCCGGCTGCAGGCCGACCCGCCGCCGCTGGCCCACCTGGCCGACGTCGCGGTCGAGGACGTCGCGCCGGTCGGGGGACGGGGTTCACGATCCGGCCGTCCGAGCAGGCCGAGGGGCGCACCTTCGTCAGCCCCGACGTCACGATCTGCGACGACTGCCTGGCCGAGCTGGGTGACCCCGCCGACCGCCGCTTCCGGCACCCCTTCATCACCTGCACCAACTGCGGACCGCGCTACACCATCACCACCGACCTGCCCTACGACCGCGCGACGACCACGATGGCGACGTTCGCGATGTGCGACGCCTGCGCCGGGGAGTACGTCGACCCGGCCGACCGCCGCTTCCATGCCCAGACCGTCTGCTGTCACGACTGCGGTCCGGTGCTCTCCCTGGTCCGCCCTGACGGCTCCGGGCCGGTGGGGGAGGCCGCGCTCACCGAGGCGCGCGCCCTGCTCGCGGAGGGCGGCGTCGTGGCGGTCAAGGGGATCGGGGGCTACCACCTCGCCTGCGACGCCGGGAGCGACGCTGCCGTCGGCCTGCTGCGCAAGCGCAAGCAGCGCGGCGACAAGGCGTTCGCGGTCATGGTCGCCGACGCCGACGAGGCCGCGCGGCTGGTGCTGCTCACTGCAGAGGACGAGCGACTGCTCACCGGCCGGGGGCGCCCCATCGTGCTGGCACAGCGCCGTGCCGATGCGGCGGTCAGCGCCCAGATCGCGCCGGGCAGCGCCGACCTCGGCGTGATGCTCGCCTACGCCCCGCTCCACCACCTGCTGCTCGGGCTCCCCGGCGACCGACCGGGCCCCCGGGTGCTGGTGATGACCAGCGGCAACCTCGCCGGGGAGCCGATCGTCACCGACGACCACGATGCGCTCGAGCGGCTCGCCGGCCTGGCCGACGCGTGGCTCACCCACGACCGGCCGATCCACGTGCCCTGCGACGACTCGGTGACCCGCGGCGTCGCCGGTCTCGAGGCGCCCGTACGCCGGTCGCGCGGCGAGGCCCCCCTGCCGCTCGACCTGCCCTTCGACGCCCCGGCCGCGCTCGCCGTCGGCGGCGACCTCAAGAACACGTTCTGCCTGGCCGAGGGACGGCTGGCCTGGATGTCGGGACACATCGGCGACATGGACGACCTCGCCACCCTCACCGCCTTCGGCCGCGCCGTCGACCACCTCGGCCGGCTCACCGGCGTACAGCCGCAGCACCTGGCCGCCGACCGGCACCCCGCCTACCGCTCGCGGTCGTGGGCACGCGAGCACGCCGGCAGACGACCGGTGACCGAGGTGCAGCACCACCACGCCCACGTCGCCTCGACGATGGCCGACCAGGGCGTGCCCGACGGCACCACGGTGCTGGGCGTCGCCTTCGACGGCACCGGGTACGGCGACGACGGCGCGGCGTGGGGCGGCGAGATCCTGCACGCCGACTACCGCGACTTCACCCGTCTCGCGCACCTGGCCTACGTGCCGCTGCCCGGTGGTGACGCAGGGGTCCGCAACCCGTGCCGGATGGCCCTGTCGCACCTGGCCTCGGCCGGGCTGGACTGGGACGAGGGTCTGCCGTGCGTGCAGGCCTGTTCGGACGAGGAGGTGGGTCTGTTGCGCCGCCAGCTCGAGACGGGCCTGCGCTGCGTCCCCACGTCCAGCATGGGCAGGCTCTTCGACGCGGTCGCGTCGATGGCCGGTATCTGTCACCGAGCCGGGTACGACGCGCAGGCGGCGATGGAGCTCGAGACGCGAGCACGCCCGGTCGGGCGGGTCGACGGCTACCGGTTCGGGCCCGGTCTCGACCCGGCACCCGTCGTGGCGGCGGTGGCCGACGACGTACTGGCCGGCAGCGACGCGGCGCTGGTCGCGGCCCGCTTCCAGGCGGCGGTCGTCGACTCCGTGGTCACCGAGGTGGTCCGGCTCCGCGAGGAGACCGGGACCACCACGGTGACGCTCAGCGGCGGGGTCTTCCTCAACGCGTTCCTGCTCGAGGCCTGCGCCGCGAACCTCGACGAGGCGGGTTTCCGGGTGCTGCGCCATCGGCGGGTGCCGGCCAGCGACGCGGGGCTCGCGCTGGGCCAAGTGGCCGTGCTCGCCCATCGCATCGCCGCGTCCGACCGGCGGCCCCCGTCGTCCGAGGAGACGCCCGGAGGGGGGACAGCATGTGCCTAGCAGTGCCGGGACGGGTCCTCGAGATCACCGATCGCGACGGCACCCGGATGGCGACCGTGGACTTCGGCGGGATCACCAAGGAGGTGTGCCTGGAGTACGTGCCCGACCTCCAGGTCGGGGAGTACACGATCGTGCACGTCGGCTTCGCGCTGCAGCGGCTCGACGAGCAGGCGGCCCAGGAGACGCTCGAGCTGTTCCGGCAGATGGGTGAGCTCGACGCAGAGTTCGGCGACCAGTGGGGTAGGGCTGCGGAGCAGGCCGGCCTGCCCGCGCCGGACGCCACGCAGCCCCGCGCGGATGGCCCCCGACCGGGCGACGGGGCGGGAGGTGAGCGGTGAAGTACCTCGACGAGTTCCAGGACCCCGAGCTCGCGCGCCGGCTGCTCGACGACCTCCACGCCACCGTGACGCGGCCGTGGGCGATCATGGAGGTCTGCGGCGGCCAGACCCACTCGATCATCCGGCACGGCCTCGACCAGCTGCTGCCCGACGGCATCGAGATGATCCACGGGCCCGGCTGCCCCGTCTGCGTCACCCCGCTCGAGGTCGTCGACAAGGCCCTGGAGATCGCCTCCCGGCCCGACGTGATCTTCTGCTCGTTCGGCGACATGCTCCGGGTGCCCGGCAGTGACGGTGACCTGTTCCGGGTCAAGAGCGCCGGTGGCGACGTACGGGTCGTCTACTCGCCGCTCGATGCGCTCGTCCTGGCCCGGCAGCACCCCGACCGGCAGGTGGTCTTCTTCGGGGTCGGGTTCGAGACGACGGCGCCGCCCAACGCGATGACCGTCCACCAGGCCGAGAAGCTCGGCATCGAGAACTTCAGCCTCCTGGTCAGCCACGTCCGGGTGCCGCCGGCCATCGAGGCGATCATGACCTCGCCGGAGTGCCGGGTGCAGGCGTTCCTGGCGGCGGGACACGTGTGCACGGTGATGGGCACCAAGGAGTACCCACCGCTCGCCGACCGGTACGCCGTACCGATCGTCGTCACCGGCTTCGAGCCGCTCGACATCCTGGAGGGCATCCGGCGCGCCGCGCACCAGCTCGAGGACGGGCGCCACGAGGTCGAGAACGCCTATCCCCGCGCGGTCTCCGAGGAGGGCAACCCGGTCGCCCAGCAGATGCTGGAGGAGGTCTTCGAGGTGGTGGACCGGGCGTGGCGGGGGATCGGGGTGATCCCCCGCAGCGGCTGGCGGCTCTCCGAGCGCTACCGGGCCTACGACGCCGAGCACCGGTTCGAGGTCACCGGCATCCACACCGAGGAGCCGAGCGTGTGCCGCAGCGGTGAGGTGCTCCAGGGGCTGATCAAGCCGCACGAGTGCTCGGCGTTCGGGACGCTCTGCACGCCCCGTCACCCGCTCGGGGCCACCATGGTGTCCAACGAGGGTGCCTGCGCGGCGTACTTCCTCTACCGGCGGATGCAGGCGGATAGCGGGGATTCGTCCGAGGCGCCGGGCCGGTCGGAGGCGAGGACCGGTGGCTGAGCAACCGCCCGCGGACCCACCGAGCTTCGAGGGGTGGACCTGCCCGCTGCCCCTGCGCGACAGCCCGACCGTGGTGATGGGACACGGCGGTGGCGGTGCGATGTCTGGGCGAGCTGATCGAGCACGTCTTCCTGCCGAGCTTCGCCGACGCCAGCCTGGACCTGCTCGGCGACTCTGCCGTGCTCGACGTCGCGGGCGGCCGGCTGGCGTTCTCCACCGACTCGTTCGTGGTGCGGCCGCTGTTCTTCCCCGGTGGCAGCATTGGCGACCTGGCGGTCAACGGCACGGTCAACGACCTGGCGATGAGCGGTGCGCAGCCGCTGTTCCTGTCGGCGGCATTCATCCTCGAGGAGGGCACCGACCTCGTGAAGGTCGGCGCGATCGCCGACCGGTTGGGCACGGCCGCCCGGCGTGCCGGCGTGCGGGTCGTCACCGGCGACACCAAGGTCGTGGAGTCCGGTCACGGCGACGGGGTCTACGTCAACACCGCCGGGATCGGCCGCGTCCCCGAGGGCGTCGACGTGCGCCCCGACCGGGCCCGGCCGGGGGACGTGGTGATCGTGAGCGGGCACGTGGGCGTGCACGGGATCGCGATCATGAGCGTCCGCGAGGGCCTGGAGTTCGGCACCGAGGTCGCCAGCGACTGCCAGCCCCTGCACGGACTGGTCGCCGCGATGCTGGACGTGACCCACGACCTCCATGTGCTCCGCGACCCCACCCGCGGCGGAGTCGCTGCGTCGCTGAACGAGATCGCCCGGGCCGCCCGGGTCGGGATCGAGCTCGACGAGAGCGCGATCCCGGTCCCCGAGGTCGTCGTCAACGCGTGTGCCTTCCTCGGCCTCGACCCGCTCCAGGTCGCCAACGAGGGCAAGCTGCTGGCGTTCGTCCCCCGCGAGCGGGCCGAGGAGGTGCTGGCCGCGATGCGGGCCCACCCGGCGGGCGCCGACGCCGCGATCATCGGTGAGTGCGTCGCGGAGCATCCCGCCCTGGTGGCCGCCCGCACCGGCTTCGGCGGCACCCGCGTGGTCGGCCTTCCGGTCGGCGAGCAGCTGCCGCGCATCTGCTGAGCTACGGCTCGCTCAGGACGGACACCACGTGCGCCGCGGCCGACGAGACCGCTGCAGCGGCGGCCGGCGAGAGCGGGGCACCGTGCTCGAAGCTCGCCGCCTCGACGCCCACGACGACGACCCGGTCGGGGAGCGTGCCGAGGGCCCGAGCGAGCTCCACCACCGCGGCCAGGCCCAGGGCGTGGGTGCCGCCCCGCCCGGTGGCCGCCCACGCCTCCGGGGAGAGGGGGCCCGCGCTCGCGCCTGCGTCGAGCACGTGGACCGTGCCGGGTGCGGCACCTGACCGCACGGCATCCACCACCGCCACCCGGTCATGACCGGACCAGGTGTCCATCAGGTCGGCGGGCTCGTCGCGCTCGACGACCGCCACTCGCGGCAGCCCATCACTGGCGAGCAGCCGGGCCACCTCACGGGCCACCAGGGGGCCGACCGCGTCGTCACCCCGGTCGGGCTGGCCCAGCCCCACCACCAGATCTGCGAGGCGGGTCGGTGCACTCACGTGCGCTCCACGGTCAGGTCCAGGAAGTGGGTGGCGCAGGAGATGCAGGGGTCGTAGTTGCGGATCGCCTGCTCGCACCGGTGCAGGAGCGCGTGGTCGTCGAGGTCGGTCCAGGCCTCCACCATCAGGCCGAGGTCGGCCTCGATGGCCGCCTGGTTCTGCGACGTAGGCGGCACGATCGGGGCGTCGGTGATCAGGCCGTCGGCGTCGAGGGCGTAGCGGTGGAACAGCACGCCCCGCGGCGCCTCGGTGGCGCCGAACCCGATCCCCTCGCGCGGCGGGACCGTCCACGAAGGGGTCGGCACCGTCCACCCAGGCGTCGACGATCCGCAGAGCCTCGGTCGAGGGCCTCGACCAGCTCGACGGCCCGGACCACGATCGAGCGGAACGGGTTGCGGCAGGTGTCGCCGAGGCCGGCCTCCGCGCCGCTGCGCTGCGCCACGGGCGAGAGCCGGTCGGCGTTCAGGGTGTAGCGGGCGAGCGGCCCCACGACGTAGGGCTCGGTGCCGCCGTCGAGACCGGCGTGCAGCGCGTTGCTGTGCCGCACGTGCTGCTCCACGATCCGGTCGTTGAACTCGCTGACCGGGAACGTCGTGCCCGACGAGGTGATGACCGTGCCCTGCTCGATGGGGTAGCCGTGCTCGGGACGCAGGGCGAGGTACTCGTAGGGCTGCTCGAAGTCCGGGAAGTCGAACCCGGAGACGAGCCGTACGGTGGCCAGCGCATCCGCCAGGCCCTGCTCGAGCACCGGGCGCAAGGCGCGGAGCTCGGCCCGCGACGGCAACCGGTAGAAGCCGCCGATCCGCACGTTCACCGGGTGCACCGAGCGCCCGCCGACCACCGTCATCAGCTCGTTGCCGGCCTTCTTCAGGCGCAGCCCGGTCTCCACGACGTCGCGGTGGTCGGCCGCCATCTCGATCGCGCCGTCGTAGCCGAGGAAGTCCGGGGCATGCAGCAGGAAGATGTGCAGGGCGTGGCTCTCGATCCACTCCCCGCAGTAGAGCAGGCGGCGCATCGCCGAGATGGCCTCGGACACGCGCCACCCCGCACGCGTCCTCGATCGCCCAGCAGGCGCTGGTCTGGTAGGCGACCGGGCAGATCCCGCAGATCCGGGCGGTGATGTCCGGCGGCTCGGTGTAGGCGCGGCCGCGCAGGAACGCCTCGTAGAACCGGGGCGGCTCGTAGATCTGCAGCTGGACGTCCTCGACCTTCCCGTCCCGCATGACGATGTGCATGCCGCCCTCGCCCTCGACCCGGGCCAGGGTGCCGACCTGGAGGACCTGTCCGCCGTCGCTCAGCTTGTGGGTCATCCGCGTCCCCGCCTCCGTCACGCCGCTCTGCCGCTCGTGCCGCTCGCTCTCGAGGCGGAACGCCTCGGCCGCCGCGTTGAAGGTGCGGAAGACGCGCAGCACCTCGGGCTCGCTCATGCCCTGGCGCGAGAGCCGCTCGGCCATCGACGCGGTGTTGGGGCTGTCCTGCGGGCCGAAGCAGCCGTAGCAGCCGCGGGCGTACGACGGGGCACAGCGCGCCGCAGCCGGCCTGGGTCACCGGGCCGAGGCAGGGCGTGCCGTGGGCGACCGTGACGCACACGTTGCCGCGCCGCTTGCACTCGACGCACACGCTGTGCGACGGGATCCGCGGCGCTGCGGCCCTGGAGCTCGGCGGCGAGCACCTCGAGCAGCTGGCGCCGGTCGATCGGGCACCCGCGCAGCTCGAAGTCGACGTCGACGTGGGCGGAGATCGGGGTCGAGCGGTCGAGCGTCGAGAGGTACTCCGGGTGGGCGTAGACGACCGAGCGGAACTCGGCGACGTCGGCGAAGTTGCGCAGCGCCTGGATGCCGCCGCTGGTGGCGCACGCGCCGATCGTGATCAGCCGCGTGGACTCCGCCCGGATCTCGCTGGATCCGCTCGGCGTCGTGGGGCGTGGTGATCGAGCCCTCGACGAGCGACACGTCGTAGGGACCCTCGACGACGGCCCGCGTCGCCTCGGGGAAGTAGGCGATCTCGACCGCGCCGGCCAGCGGGATGAGCTCGTCCTCGCAGTTGAGCAGCGTCAGCTGGCAGCCGTCGCAGGAGGCGAACTTCCAGACCGCGAGCGTGGGTCGGGGCGGTGGCTTGGCGACGGTCATCACAGCTCCCGCTCGGACGAGCAGAGGCGCGAGGACGTCGTAGCCGAGCACCGGGCCCGTCGCGGCAGATGAACAGCTCGCGCAGCTGGCAGTGGCCGCACAGCCCGATCCCGCACTTCATGCTGCGTTCCATCGACAGGCGTACGTCGACTGCCGGGATGCCGCTGTCGAGCAGGGCGGTGGCGGTGTGGCGCATCATCACCTCGGGGCCGCAGACCAGGGCGGTCGTCCGAGCCGGGTCGAACTCGGCGCGCTCGAGCAGCGCCGTGACCAGCCCCACCCGCCCGTGCCAGGTGTCGTCGGCGCTGTCGACGGTGACCTGGACGTTGATCCGCCGCTCGGTCGCCCAGCTGAGCAGCTCGCCGGTGAACAGCATGTCGCCCGGCGTGCGCGCGCCGTAGAGCAGGCTGACGGAGCCGAAGGCGTCGCGGTCCGCGGAGATCTCCAGCAGCGCCGGACGCAGGGGGGCGAGCCCGATGCCGCCGGCGACGACCACGAGGTCGCGGCCGCGGGCAGTGTCGACGTCCCACCCGGTGCCGAACGGACCGCGGACGCCGAGCCGGGTGCCGACCCGCGCCCCGGCGAGAGCCCGGGAGACGGCCCCGACGTCCCGCACCGTGTGCTGGAGGACGCCGGACTCCGCCGGGTCCCCGCTGATCGAGATGGGGATCTCGCCGACCCCGAACGCCTGGAGCATGGTGAACTGCCCGGGCACGAAGGAGAACGGCGAGCCGTCGGCGGGCTCGAGCCAGACCGTGGCCGTGTCGGCCGTGTCCTGGCGCCGCCGGCTCACGGTGAAGCCGCGGGGCAGCATCGGGTCGGCGTCCCGGCTCGGGTGGCGGGGAAGGGTCCCCACAGCCGGGCTCACGGTCGTCCGTAGAGGTCGAGGAGGCGGACCCTGGCCGAGTTCAGGTCTGCCGACAGCACGGGCACGACCCGCTGCAGGAAGGCGTAGCCGAGCACCGGGTCGTCCGCGCACTTGCCGCGCAGGCACGCTCCGTCGAAGCGGACGGCGCGGACGTCGCCGACCGCGCGGGCGTCGAAGGTCCACCGGTAGGGCGGCACCAGCCACGACCAGCCCAGGACCTCGCCCTCGTCAGTGGTGTCGATGACGATCGAGCGGGTCGGGGTCCGCGCCTCCACCGCCACGCGTCCGTGGCGCACGACGTAGAAGGTGTCGGCCGCCTCACCCTCGCGGAAGAGGTACTGCCCGGCCCGGACGCGAATGTTGGTCGCGCAGCCGGCCACCATGTCGATCGACTCGGCGGGGAGCCCGGCGAAGAACGGGTGCTCGTGGAGCAGGTGGGGGATCGTGCGCATCGCTCACTCCTCTTCGTGCGGAACTTCTCGGGGCGCGGCGCGCAGGGCGGCGACCTGGGCGGTGAGGTCGATCCCGGCCGGGCACCAGGTGATGCAGCGGCCGCACCCGACGCAGCCCGAGGTGCCGAACTGGTCGATCCACGACGCGAGCTTGTGGGTCATCCACTGCCGGTACCGGGCCGGCGTCGACCGGCGTACCGACCCGCCGTGCAGGTAGGAGTGCCGGAGGTCGAAGCACGAGTCCCAGATCCGCTCGCGCGCCACCTGGTCGCCGGTGAGGTCGGTGACGTCGTCCACGTCGGTGCAGAAGCAGGTCGGGCAGACCATCGTACAGTTGCTGCACGCCAGGCAGCGGGTGGCGACCTCGTCCCACATCGGGCTGTCGGCACCGTCGTAGAGCAGGTCCTTGAGGCCGGTCGTGTCGAGGGTGCGGCCCATGCGTCCGACCGCCTGCTCGACCACCGAGTCCGCCGCCTCGAGGTCCGCGCCGGTGGCGTCCCGGGTGTCGATCCGGGAGAGCACGTCGGCGCCGCGCTCGGAGCCGACGTCCACGAGGAAGCGGTGGCCGTCCTCGTCGAGGACCTCGGTCAGCGCCAGGTCGTACGACGCGCCGGGCGCCGGCCGCGGGCCCGTGCCCATCGAGACGCAGAAGCAGGTGCCGGCGGGGTCGCTGCAGGTGACGGCGACCAGGAACGCGTCGGCACGCCGGACGGCGTAGGAGGCGTCGACGTAGGCGCGCCCCAGCAGCACCGTGTCATGGATGCCCAGCGCGCTGAGGTCGCAGGAGCGCACGCCGAGGAGCGCGAAGGGACCTTCGTCGGGTGCGGGCTGCTCGACGGTGAACCCGTCGGCTTCGCGGTGTGCGCGCCAGAGCAGGTCGCGGGCCGGGAAGAAGACCGGCTTTGCCGACTGGGGGCCGTTGGCGTAGCCGAAGACCATCTCGTCGTCACGCCTGCGGAGCCGGTAGGAGGCGGCGTCCTGCTCGTCGCCCCACCCGACGGGAAGGTCGGCCACCCGGGCGACCGCGCCGTAGCCGATGGCGCCGTCGCCCACGACGGGCGCGATCACCTGGAAGCCGTCCGCGGCGAGTGCGTCGATCAGGCCCTGGAGCCCGTCGAGGGACAGCACCGCCTGACCGAGGACCGTCGTGTCTGGTGTCGAGGCCACGTGTCGAGCGTGCTCGCCGCGGCACCGGCGGAACAGGGCCGCTCAGCCGCGACTCGGGGGACCGAGGTCCCTCGCCGGATGCGGACCCGGACGGGGCTTTCGGCCCTCCGGCGGACGGCTCCCCGAGCCCTAGGGTCGTCCTGAGACATCTCGGCGTGGTGCATCGAGACGGAGGCCGAGCGTGGAGCAGACACCCGCAGTGCCGACCGTCACCGTGACGCCCTACCGGTGGGCGGTGCTGGCCGCCTTCATGGCGGTGAACCTGACCATCCAGGTGCTCTGGATCAGCTATGCCCCGGTCACCAGCGCGGCCGGCGACTACTACGGGGTCTCCGAGGTGGCGATCGGGGCGTTGGCGATGTCGTTCATGGTCGCCTACCTGCCGCTGTCGCTCCCGGCCTCCGCCGCGATCGCCCATCGCGGGTTCCGGGCCGCCGCGGGCTTCGGCGCGCTGCTGGCCGGGGTCGCGGGCGTCGCGCGCGGGCTGGCCGGCCCGCACTACGTGCCGGTGCTGCTGGCCACGCTCGGCGCCGCGGTCGCCCAGCCGTTCCTGCTCAACGCGTGGACCACGCTGTCGACGCACTGGTTCCCCCGGTCGCAGCGCGCGACGGCGGTGAGCCTGGTGACGCTGGCAAACCTGGTCGGAGCGGGCATCGGCCTGGCCCTCACACCGCAGCTCGAGAAGTCGATGAGCATCAGCAGCCTCCAGCTCCTGTACGGCGTCGCCGCCCTCGTGGCGGGCGTCCTCTTCGTCCTCGTCGCCCGCGACCGGCCCCCGGTACCGCCCGACGGCCCCCTCGACGGCCCCCTCGACGACGAGGCCACCCGCGACGACACCGCCGAGCTCGTCGGCGTCCGGCATGCCCTGCACGTGCGGCCGTTCGTGGTCTTCCTGGCTGTCGCGTTCGTGGGCATGGGTGTCTTCAACGGCATCTCCACCTGGGTGGAGCAGATCGTGCGACCACGCGGCTTCTCCTCGAGCGACGCCGGGACCCTCGGCGCTCTCCTGCTGCTCGGTGGGATCGTGGGAGCCGTCGTGTTGTCCGCGCTGTCGGACCGCGCGCAGCGGCGCGTCCCGTTCCTCACCCTCTCGATGGCCCTGTCGGCCCCGGCGCTCGTCTGGCTCGCCCTGGCCCAGTCGCACGTCGGGCTGTTCTGCTCGGCGTTCGTGCTCGGCTTCTTCCTCACCAGCGCGATGCCGATCGGCATGCAGTACTCCGCGGAGATCACGGTGCCGACCCCCGAGGGCACCACCAACGGGCTGATCCAGCTCGCCGGCCAGGCGTCGGTCGTCTTCGTGCTCCTGATGGAGCTGATCCGGTCGCCCTCGGGCTCCTTCACGCCGTCCCTCGGCGTGCTCGCCGGCCTGCTGCTGGTCGGAGCCGTGGCCGTGCACCGGCTTCCCGAACCCACCCATCACCTCGCGTTGCGCGACGCCCTCGCGCACGCCGGAGACCGAGAACAGGACGGCACGTCATGAACGACTTCCCGTACGCCGAGCGGTTCCCCGTCAACCGCCGCCTCCCCGAGCACGGGCGGCCGCGGTCCGAGGTCCTCGCCGAGCTCCAGGCGATGGCCGCCGAGGAGGACGCGTTCTGGGAGACCGGGAAGTGCTCCGGGACGATGTACTCCGGCGACAAGGAGCACTACCGCTTCCTCAACGAGGCGTTCGGTCTTTTCGCCCACGTCAACGTGCTGCAGCGCGACATGTGCCCGAGCGCGACCAAGTTCGAGGGCGAGGTCATCGCGATGGCGCTCGACCTGATGCACGCCGACGCCGTGGAGGACACCACCCCGGCCGGACTGGTCACCAGCGGCGGCACGGACAGCCTCGTGCACGCCATGCTGGCCTACCGCGAGCACGCCGCCCAGGAGCGCGGCATCGACGGCTCGGCCGGGCGACCCAACATCGTGAAGCCGGAGACCGCCCACCCGGCGTTCGACAAGGCGGCCCGGCTGCTCGGGCTGGAGCTGCGGGTCGTGCCGGTGACCGACGACACGACCGTCGACCCGGCCGTGATGGCCGCTCAGATCGACGACCTGACGATCGGGATCATCGGGTCGGCCTGCAACTACGGCTACGGCACGATCGACCCCATCGCCGAGCTCGGCCGGCTCGCGCTCGACCGGGGCGTACCCCTGCACGTGGACGGCTGCCTCGGCGGCTTCATCCTGCCGTTCGGCGAGGAGCTCGGCTACGACATCCCGCCGTTCGACTTCCGGGTGCCGGGGGTCGCGTCGATCTCGGCGGACACCCACAAGTACGGCTACTCGTTCAAGGGCACCTCGACGCTGCTGTTCCGCGACCGGGCCTTCCGCAACGCCCAGTACTTCGAGCTGGCCGGCTGGAGCGGCGGCAAGTACATGTCGCCGAGCATCCCGGGCTCGCGGTCGGGCGGCCTGCTGGCGGCGTCGTGGGCGGCGATGGTGCAGTACGGACGCGAGGGCTACCTCGAGCACGCCCGGGCGATCTTCGCGACGGCCGAGCGGATGAAGGCGGTGGTCGGCGCGCACCCGGAGCTGCAGATCATCGGGCGGCCGACGTTCTGCTTCAGCTTCACCTCCGACGCCTTCGACATCTACCACGTCGCCGACTTCATGCGGGAGCGCGGCTGGCGCTTCAACGGCCAGCAGTACCCCAACGCGATCCACATGGCGGTGACCGGACCGCAGACGCAGCCGGGAGTCGTCGAGCAGTTCGACTCCGACCTCGCTGAGGCCGTGCCCTACGCCGTCGCGCAGGAGGCGGCCGGGGAGCAGGCATTCAGCGGCGCCCTCTACGGCGGGGTGGCCGGTGGGCTCACGACCGAGGTCGAGGAGTTCATCTCGGCGGTGATGACCGACATGCTCGACACCCAGCACTCGCTGCCCCCCGACGCCTCATGAGCAGCTGGTGAGCGCCTCGTGAACGGCCGGTACGTGCTCGCGGTCGACCTCGGCACCGGCGGACCCAAGGTGGGACTGGTCTCCCCCCGCGGCGAGATCGTCTGGTGGGAGCACCAGGCTGTCGAGACCCGACGGGGACCCGGCGGCGCCGCGACCCAGGACGCCGAGGAGTGGTGGCGGCTGATCGTCGACAGCACCCGCAGGGGGTTGGCCGAGTCGCGGGTGGCCGGCGGCCTCGTGGCGGCGGTGGCGGTGACCGGGCAGTGGGCCAGCACCGTGCCGGTGGACGGGAGCGGCCTCCCGGTCGGGGAGTGCCTGATGTGGATGGACTCCCGGGGGCGAGACCTGTCCCGCGCCGTCGTGGGGGGGCCGGTGTCGGGCTACGACCCGGTCGCGCTGGCGACCTGGGTACGCCGTACCGGCGGCGTGCCGTCGACCAACGGCGACGACCCCCTCGGCCACCTGCTCCACCTCGAGCACGAGCAGCCAGAGGTGGCCCGGCGGGCCCGCTGGTACCTCGAGCCGGTCGACTACCTGACGATGCGGTTCACCGGAGTGCCGGCCGCGTCGCACATGTCGATGACCGGGGCCTGGCTGACCGACAACCGCCGGCTCGACCTCCTGGCCTACGACCCCAGCCTCCTGCGACGCTCCGGGGTCGCCGCGGCGAAGCTGCCACCCCTGGTCGCCTCCGGCTCCTTCATCGCACGGGTGCAGCCCTCCGTCGCGGTCGAGCTGGGCATCACCGCGAGCGCGCAGGTGGTCACCGGCCTGCCGGACCTGCACGGGATCACCGTGGGCTCCGGGCTGGTGGCGCCCTACGAGACGCACCTCTCGATCGGCACGACCGGTTGGATCGGGTGCCCCCTGCCGGCGAAGAAGACCGACGTCATCCGGCAGCTGGCCGCGGTCCCCGGACTCGGCCGGCTCGGCAGCGCGCCGTACCTCCTGGGCAACAACCAGGAGAGCGCCGGCCGGTGCCTGCAGTGGTTCCAGAGCGTGGCCGGCTCGCCCGGCGCGCCCCCGTCGTACGACGAGATCACCGCGCTGGCGGCGACCGCACCGCCCGGCTCCGGCGGGGTGCTCTTCGCGCCGTGGATCGCAGGGGAGCGGTCACCCGTGGACGACCGCTCGGCGCGCGGTGGCTTCCACAACGTCTCCGTCACCACCTCGAGTGCCGACCTGGCGCGGTCGGTCCTCGAGGGGGTCGCCTTCAACGCCCGCTGGCTGCTGGCGGCCGCCGAGCACTTCACCGGGCGTCGTCTCGACCCGCTGCGGCTGGTCGGCGGGGGAGCCCAGTCGGAG
The DNA here is from genome assembly GCA_963761085.1 of uncultured Actinomycetota bacterium. Taxonomy (GTDB): domain Bacteria; phylum Actinomycetota; class Actinomycetes; order Propionibacteriales; family Nocardioidaceae; genus Nocardioides. The sequence continues at coordinate 528,745 of CAVXFQ010000002.1, read as the reverse complement.
CTGTGGTGCGCGATCGTGGCCGACGTCTGCGACCGCACCGTGGAACGGGTGGCCGACCCGTTGCTGACCGGGCTGCGCGGCGCCGCCCTCGCGGCCGGCATCGCGCTCGGCGACGTCGACCGCGGCGAGCTGCGCGGGTTGGTGCCCCTGGCCGAGACCCATCGCCCGGAGCCGGCGAACCGGGCGGTCTACGACCGGCTGTACGCCGAGTTCCCGCGGCTGTACCGGTCGCAGCGTCGGATGTTCCACCGCCTCAACCGGCCCCGCTGACCCTGTGCCACCGAGGCGCTGACGAGGCGCTACCGGGCCGGGCGCAGCCGGATCAGGGTCGTCGACGCCGCCGGGAAGCGGTGGACCAGTCCGCTCGAGCCGGCCCGCACCGTGGAGATCCGCAAGGTCACCGAGGGCCGCCGGCCGTCCAGGTTGGCACTGGTGAACGAGCGCCCCGCGACGGTGCGGAACGTCGCCCACCTCCGGACCGCGCGTCCGCTCACCGCGATCCGGGCCCGCACGGCGCTGGTCGGCAGCCGGTTGACGACCAGCACCAGCACGTCGCCGGTCGGCGTCCGGGTGGCCGCGACGACCAGGCCGGCGTAGCGGCCCCGCGCCGGCCGCAGCGCGGTCCGCATCGGGTTGTGGGAGACGGTCGCGGCCAGAACCCGGCCCCCGCTGGCGAACATCGGCTTGATCGCCTGCCGGGTGTAGGCCTCCGCGCTGTAGGTGAAGCTCCACGGATGGCCGAACGCCGCGTGGTTGGTGGTCCACAGCAGGTTGCCGCCGGTCCCCACAGCCACGTGGTTCTTCAACCAGCCCGTCCACTCGGTGGACATGTAGACCGCCTGGCTGGCCGACGAGGCCCAGTTCGGGTAGGCCGCCCAATCGCCCTTGAGCACCGCGAACTCGGTGAGCATCAGCGGGACCTTCGGCGGAAGGGAGTCCCGCAGCCTGGCGACGCCTCCGACCCGCCGGTCGGCGGCGAGCATCATCAGGTCGTGGCCCTCGCGCTTCCCGGTCCAGCTCCGGCGCCGGTACGACGTGACCGGGTGGTCGGTGAGGCAGTCGTAGTGGTGACGGCGGGCGACCTCCACGAAGCGCGGCCGTCCCCAGCTCGCGCACACCTGGATCTGCGGGTCGACCTCCTTCATGGCCCGGGCGAAGTCGAAGAACCCCTGGTGCACGCTCGTGTACGACGCGCGGACGTGGACGCCGGCGCGCGGGACGGCCCCGTGCACGCCGTCCCCGAAGGTGACGCGTCCGCTCACCGGGTCCAGCGTGTAGACGTGGGCGCGCGCCCCGCTGTCGGCCAGGCTCGCGACCTCGGTCCACGACCCGGCGCCGATGCTCAGCGCCATCGAGCCCGGCTTCACCGGCGGGTAGAGCACCTCGAAGACCTGGCCGGTCGACCCGTCGGAGGGCACGCCCTTGAGCGGGAAGGCGCAGTCGCGGCCGAGCCACTGGCCCTTGATGCGGGCACTGCCACCGAACGCGTACTGGCGCACGGCCACCGCGTCGCGCGACGACATCCAGTAGCGCGAGTTGACGTGCATCGGCTCGTTGCCGACCTCCCACGTCTTCACGCCGTAGGGCGCGGCGTGCCCGTTGGCGGCCCGCACCTCGGCCCAGTCCACGCCACCGTGGGGGTTGGCGGCGGTCCCGGCCGGAGCGTTCATGTACTCCACCCAGTCGGCCGCGACCGAGGGGGTCGAGATCATCGACGGCACCATGATCATCGGCCGGGCGTGCAGCTGCCGGAGGGCGACCATGTACTCATCGGGCCCGAAGTGGAGGCGCTGGGTCTGCGCGTGGTGGATGGCGGTCCGGCCCGGGTGGTTGCCGTCGATCTGGCAGGACCGGTGCGGGCCGATCGCCCGCCGCCAGTCGTAGGGGATCGCCACGCTGCCACCGGGGAACCGCATCGTCTGGACCCCGGCCTGACGAGCCTCGGCGACGACGACGGACCGCGCCCTCCCCGTGGTGGGATCCCAGAGCCCGAAGCCGTTCCAGTTGTAGTGGTGGTTGATGCCCAGCAGCAGCCGGGAGGCCTGGCCGCGCACGGCTCGGGCGTCAACCCGGACGACGGTCCGGACCACCGCACGCGGCCGCAGCGAGTCGTGACCGGTGGCCGTCGGCAGGGGTGTGCCGGTGGCGCCCGAAGCGCCGGCGAACGCCGCGGTCATCGAGAGCAGGGCCGCGCCGGCCAGGGCCAGGCCACCCGCTGCCACCCGACGGCTCCGCGCCGGGGTCCGGTGATCCGATGAGCTGTGCCTGTCGACCATGACGCTGTCCCTCCGCGCTCGCGCTGCGACGGCGGACGCGACCTGGACACGTCCGTCGAGACGGTTGCCCAGGATCAGCGTCCCGAGCGGGCGGCCCGCGCAGGTAGGGGCGATCGGCTTGCCGGTGATGGGATCTTCTGCCCGGGGCCGCCGACGTCCGGGGCGCGGGGTAACCCACCGTTTCGACGGGTTAGCCGTTCCGGGTCCCGGGGTACGGAACAGGCTTGCCGATCGGCAAACCGGCGGCCCAGCTCCTGGCGTCGGACGTACGTCGACGAGGGGACGCACGATGCGGGCACTGACATGGCAAGGCAAGCGCAAGGTCTCGGTGGAGACCGTTCCGGACCCGAGGATCGAGGCACCGACCGATGCCGTCATCAGGGTCACCTCGAGCGCGATCTGCGGCTCGGACCTCCATCTCTACGAGGTGCTCGGGCCGTTCCTGACTCCGGGCGACATCCTGGGACACGAGACCATGGGCGTGGTCGAGGAGGTCGGCCCGGAGGCCGGTGACCTCCAGGTCGGCGACCGGGTCGTGATCCCTTTCAACATCTCCTGCGGCTCGTGCTGGATGTGCTCGCGGGGCTCTACGCCCAGTGCGAGACGACCCAGGTGCGCGAGTACGGTAAGGGCGCCAGCCTGTTCGGCTACACCTCGCTCTACGGCGCGGTGCCGGGTGGGCAGGCGGAGTACCTCCGGGTCCCGCACGCGGACTTCGGGCCGGTGAAGATCCCGGACGAGGGCCCCGACGAGCGGTGGCTCTACCTCTCCGACATCCTCCCCACGGCGTGGCAGGCGTTCGAGTACGCCGACGTGCCCGACGAGGGGACGGTCGCGGTGTTCGGCCTCGGCCCCGTCGGCCAGCTCACGACGCGGATCGCGCTGCATGCGGGCCGTCGGGTGATCGGCGTCGACGGGGTGCCCGAGCGGCTCGCCCTCGCGACGTCGTACGGCGCGGACACCGTCGACCTCGACGCGGTCGACGACGTCACCGAGGCGATCTTCGACCTCACCGCGGGCCGTGGGGCCGACGGCACCGTGGACGCGGTCGGGATGGAGGCGCACGGCTCGCCGGTGGCCAAGGCCGCGATCGGCGCGGTCGGGCTCCTGCCCGACGCGGTGGCCCGGCCGCTGACCGACAGGTTCGCCATCGACCGGCTCGCGGCCCTGCAGAGCTCGATCAAGTCGGTGCGCCGCGGTGGCACCGTGTCGGTCTCCGGTGTCTACGGGGGCGAGATCGACCCGATGCCGATGATGGAGATCTTCGATCGCGGGATCACGATGCGGTTCGGGCAGTGCCACGTCCGCCGGTGGACCGTCCAGATCGCGAAGGTGCTGGAGCAGGAGGACGACGTGCTGGGCGTGGAGGGCCTTGCGACGCACCGGCCGCCGCTCGAGGAGGCGCCGGCGGCGTACGAGATGTTCCAGAAGAAGGCTGACGGGTGCGTGAAGGTGGTCCTCAAGCCGTGAGCGGGTCTCCGGCACGTGCTCGGGTCGTGCTGGTGACCGGTGCCTCGAGCGGCATCGGGCTGGCGACCGCCGTAGCCGCCTCGAGGGCAGGCCACCACGTGGTCCTCGCCGCCCGGGACGAGGCGGCGCTGCAGCGGGCCGAGGACCTGTGCCGGGCTGCCGGCGCGGCCTCGACCCGCGTGGTGCCGACCGACGTCGGCGAGGACGCGGACGTACGCCGCTGCGTCGCCGAGGCCCTCGAGGTCACCGGCCACCTCGACGTCGTGGTCAACGCGGCCGGGGTGGTCAGCTACGGGCGGACCGAGGTCATCCCGCTCGAGGTGTTCGACGCCGTGGTCCGCACCAACCTCCTCGGGGCGGTCAACCTGGCCCGGCACGTCGTACCGGTCCTGCGCGGGCAGCAGCACGGCACGTTCGTCCTGGTGGGCTCGGTGATCGGGCACATCGGCGTGCCCGGGATGTCGCCGTACGTCGTGAGCAAGTGGGCTCGCGCGCTGGCCCGCCAGCTGCAGCTGGAGAACCGCGATCTGCGTGGGCTCTACGTCGTCTACCTGGCGCCCGGCGGGGTTGACACGCCGATCCACCGGCTGGCGGGCAACTACGCGGGCTACGTCGGCCGGCCACCGCCCCCGGTGACCACCCCGGAGAGGGTGGCCGCGCGGATCCTGCGGACCGTCGACCGCCCGCGGCAGCGGGTGCAGGTCGGGCTCGCCAACGACGTGATGCGCCTGGGCTTCACCGCCTTCCCTCGGGTCTTCGACCTGCTGGTCGGGCCGCTGTTCGCGGAGGCCGGCCAGGACCTCACCGAGCCCGTGGCGCCCGGGCCGGGCAACGTCCTGTGGCCGACCCCCGACTCCTACGGACTCCGCGGCCGCCAGGGCAACCCGCTCGTCGGCATCGCCCGCAACCTGCGGAAGAGGTAACCGACTGGCACCGCCTCCACTCCCGGGCATGCGTGAAGCCGGGAGCGGCGGGCGTGGCCTGTCGGCCCTTCGGATGTCGGCCGGCGGCTCAGGCCCGGATCGCGGTGCGCTCGGTGGTGCCGGCGCTGACCTCGATCTTGCGCGGCTTCGCGCGCTCGGCCACGGGGATGCTCAGCCGCAGGACCCCGGCGTCGTAGTGCGCCTCGATCCCGTCGAGGTCGAGGTTGTCGCCGAGCACCAGCTGGCGGCTGAAGACGCCGCGCGGGCGCTCGGAGGCGAGCATCTCCCAGTCACCGTTGCGGCCGACCCGCTCGGCGCGCACGGTCAGGACGTTGCGCTCGACGTCGAGGTCGATCGACTCGGGGGAGACCCCGGGCAGGTCGAACTCGATCTGGAAGACGTCACCCTGGCGCCAGGCGTCCATGGGCATCACGGCCGGGCGGTTGGTGGTGCCCAGGACCTGGTTGGCCAGACGGTCGAAGTCGCGGAACGGGTCCGTGGTGCGCAGCAGCATGGTGGTGGTCTCCCTTCACATATGTAGTGGTGGATACAGGTTTTATATAGCGCGAGACGCACGTCGGGTCAAGCCCAGCAGTGGGTCGAGACGGCCGAGCGGCGAGAGAGCGTGGCCGCAGGTGGAGGAGGCGCGGAGGTCGCGGGTTGAAGACGGCGCTGGGCGCGGTGGCCGCTGGTTGAGGAGGCGCGCCAGCGCCGTCTCGAAACCGAGGCTCTGACGACATTCAGTCGATCCGTGGTCGGTATCGGATCCACTTCCGTGTTTGTCCGTGTCGGGGTGGTGGGGAGAACTCGGGTTTTCGGTCTTTGGGGTTGATCCGGATCTCCCACGGGGTGTGGTGGATGACGCGGTGGCCGCATCGGAGGAGGAGGTTGTCGAGCTCGGTCTCGCCGTGGTCGGCCCAGTGTCGGATGTGGTGGGCGTGGCACATCACCGGGGGCTGGTGGCAGCGGGGGAAGGCGCAGTGCCGGTCGCGGACCACCAGGGCGTTCCAGATCGGGACGGTCACGGTGCGGGTGGCGCGGCCGACGTCGAGGACCTCGCCGTGGGCGCCGAGGAGGACGGGGAGGACCTCGGCGTCACAGGCCAGGCGGCGGACCACGCCGGGTGGGAGGTCCAGCCCGTCCCCGGTCACCGGAAGAGTCTGCGCCGCCTGCAGGACGCCGGCGATCAGGGTGTCGTGGTCGATGGTGACCACCACCCGGGTGCGGGTGCCGTGGGAGTCGGGGATCGCGTCGGTGTCCAGGGCGTGCTGGGCCACCTGGATCAGGCGCGTCCCACGTCCGGGCCCCCCCGTCGCGGGGGTCGCACACGCGGCCTTCCCCATCCTCTTCGTCCACTGCAGGGTGGGGACAGGTCAGCGGCAGCAGCGCCGCCTTCAAGATGGCGCCGTCCTCGACCGAACCGCGGCCTTTGAGGCGGACCCCGCCGGCGCCGTCGTCGGTGACCGCGAGGTAGCGGTCGGCGTGCGCAGCCCGGTCCTCCCGGTCCTCCCGGTCCAGCTGGGCCTCGAGCTTGGAGTCGATGCCGTCGGGGTCGACCACCGCCAGCAGGTGGCGGCCGGTGCGGGCCAGGTCGGTGGCGTCGAACCTGGCCGCGTAGCGGACCAGGGTCTTCTCCGCCCGCCGCCGTAGGTGCGCCGCACCCGGCAGGTCGGCCACCGCCCAGACGATCACGTCGGCCTGCTCCGCCGACACGGTCCCGGCGACCATCCGGGCCCGGGTCCGCCCCAACGGCCCGGTCACCGCGACCGCCCGCCGGACCAGCCGTGTGCCCTCGCCGCGGCGGAGCCCGCCGAGGTGGGTCAGCCAGTCCCCGGTCGACCCGTAATGCAGGTTCTTCTTCGCGAGGTCTCTGGCGTCGGCTTCGGCGATGGCGTGCGGCCTCGACCGCGGCGAGGGTGGCCTTGAGCCGGCTCGCTCCTCGACCACCCCGACCACCTCGCCGTCGGGCTGGGCCGCCCACAGCGTCTGGGCCAGCTCGGCGACCCGGGCCCGCACCTGCGCCAGGACCGCGGCGGCCCCGACGGCGTGTGGTGTCCCGAGATCGACATAGGACAAGCCAATCAGGGCCCACCGACAGTCGAGGCGATATCCACAGCCCTTATCCCACCATCCGAGATCATCCACAGAAGAATATTTCCGGGGCCCCTTTTCGGGCTTTCCGTGTCGCCGGTCGAGGGAGGCGTTCTACGCCTACGCCGCCGGTTGAGGAGGGCGTCCTGACGCCCGTCTCGAAACCAGCGACCTGTGACCTGCCTGCTCCCATCGGGGTCAGGGGAGGGATCGGGTGGCGGCCGCGTGGAAGACCTCGAAGGCGCGCGCCACCCGCCGTACCTCGGGATCCGTCAGGTCGTCGAGGACGCGCCCGATCTCCCGGCGGCGCGCGTCGCGGACGGTCCGGACCTGCCGCCGCCCGGCGGGCGTGAGATGGATCTCGACCACGCGCCCGTCGTGCGCGGCCGGGGTGCGGGTGACCAGCCCGAGGCGCGCCAGCCGCGAGCAGTGCCGGCTGGCGTTCGACTGGTCGAGCCCGAGGTGGTGCGCGAGATCCGTGACGGTCTGGGGGCCGTGCTCGTCAAGCAGCACCAGGACGCGGTGCTGGGCAACGGTGACCTCTGCGGCTCCGGAGGCCACGGACCGGACGGCGATCGCGACGAGAGCTGCGCTGGACGCGGTCAGGGCCTCGACCAGGCGGTCGCGCTCGGTCGCTGACATGACGTGAAGATACATGCGCAACGCATACATCTGGCAGCTCGGGGGTACGACAGCCCCGAACGGGGTACGACCTCACGGGAGGAGTCCGATGGCGCTCGCCGGTGTCAGCCACGTGTCCGAGGGCAGGTGCAGTGCAGGACCCGACGCGATCGCGGCGCTGCGAGAGCGGGTCGACGGCGAGGTCCGGTTCGACGACGGCTCCCGGGCGGCGTACTCCACGGATGCCTCCAACTTCCGACAGGTCCCGCTGGGCGTCGTCCTCCCGCGGACCGTCGAGGCCGCCGTCGAGGCCGTGGCCGTCTGTCGGGAGCACGACCTGCCGCTGGTGAACCGCGGCGGCGGCACCAGCTTGGCCGGACAGTGCACCAACGGCGCGGTTGTCCTCGACTTCTCCAAGTACTGCCACCGCGTCGTCTCCGTGGACGCCGAGCACCGCCGGTGCACGGTCGAGGCGGGCATCGTGCTCGATGTCCTCAACCGTGGGCTCGCCCCCACGGGGCTGCGCTTCGGCCCGGAGCCCGCCACCCACCAGAACTGCACCCTCGGCGGCATGATCGGCAACAACTCGTGCGGCGCCACCGCCCAGCGCACGGGCAAAGTCGTCGACAACATCGCCTCTCTCGACGTCCTGCTCTACGACGGCACCCGGCTCACCGTGGGGCGGACCACCGACGAGGAGTACGCCGAGATCGAGCGGCGCGGCGACCGGCGCGCCCAGATCTACCGTTCGCTACGCCGGCTCCGCGACGAGCACGCCGACCTGATCCGCGAGCGCTATCCCGACATCCCGCGCCGCGTCTCGGGCTACAACCTCGACTCGCTGCTGCCCGAGCTGGGTTTCGACCTCGCCCGTTTCCTGGTCGGCAGCGAGTCCACGCTGGTGACCGTCCTGCGCGCCGAGCTCGAGCTGGTCCCGGTCGTCAAGGAGCGCACCCTGGTCGTGCTGGGGTTCGCCGACATCCGCAGCGCGGCCGACGCCGTTCCGGCGGTCGTCGAGCACGGCCCGATCGCACTCGAGGGCGTCGACCACTACCTGATCCGCGACGAGCAGATCAAGGGGATGAACCAGCAGGCGCTGGAGGAGCTGCCCCAGGGGACCGGCTTCCTGATGGCGCAGTTCGGCGCCGACACCTCCGAGGAGGCCGACCGGCAGGCGCACGCGATGCTGAAGGCCCTCGGTGACACCGAGCACGAGCCCGACGTCGCGTTCATGGACGACCCCCACCGTGAGGACGAGCTCTGGCAGGTGCGGGAGGCCGGGCTCGGGGCGACGGCCCATTTGCCCGGCCGGCCCGACACCTTCGAGGGCTGGGAGGACTCCGCGGTCCCCGTCGACCGGCTCGGTGACTACCTGCGCGACCTGCGCCGGCTCTACGAGGAGTTCGGCTACGCCTCCGACACCGGGCCCAGCCTCTACGGCCACTTCGGCCAGGGCTGCGTGCACACCCGCATCCCGTTCGACCTCTACAGCACCGAGGGGGTCGCGACCTACCGGCGCTTCATGGAGCGCGCCGCCGACCTGGTCACGTCGTACGGCGGCTCGCTGTCCGGTGAGCACGGCGACGGCCAGAGCCGGGGCGAGCTGCTGTCCCGGATGTTCGGCGACGAGGTCGTCGGCCTGTTCGGTGAGGTGAAGGCCCTGTTCGACCCGCAGGACCGGATGAACCCGGGCAAGGTCGTCCACCCCGCGCCCCTCGACCGGCACCTCCGCCTGGGCGGGGCCTGGGCGCCGAAGGACCCCGAGCCGCTCTTCTTCGGCTACCCCGACGACGGCGGCTCGTTCCGGCAGGCGGCAAACCGCTGTGTCGGCGTCGGGAAGTGCCGCAAGCACGAGAACGAGGGCGGCACCGTGATGTGCCCGTCCTACCAGGTGACCCACGAGGAGGAGCACTCCACCCGCGGCCGGGCCCGGCTCCTGTTCGAGATGCTCGACGGGCACGGCGACGGCCCGGTGACCGACGGCTGGCGGTCGACCGAGGTCAAGGACGCCCTCGACCTCTGCCTGGCCTGCAAAGGCTGCAAGACCGACTGTCCGGCCGGCGTCGACATGGCGACGTACAAGGCGGAGTTCCTCGCCCACTTCTACCGGCACCGCCTCCGGCCCCGTGCCGACTACGCCACCGGGTGGCTGCCGGCCGCGGCCGCGGTGGTGGCACGCACCGGTACGGCGCGGGCCCTCGACGCCCTGACCCGCCACCGTGCCGTCGCGCGAGCGCTGACCCGGCTCGCCGGCCTCGAGGACCGGCCGATCCCTTCGTTCGCTCCCGAGACCTTCCAGCAGTGGTGGGCTCGCCGGCCGGCCGACGAGAAGCGGCCCGCGACCCGCGGAACCGTGCTGATCTGGCCCGACACGTTCACCAACCACTTCCACCCGCAGATCGGCAAGGCCGCGGTGGAGGTGCTCGAGAGCGCCGGCTGGGACGTGACCGTCCCGTCCCGGACCGCGTGCTGCGGCCTGACCTGGATCTCGACCGGGCAGCTCGGGGTCGCCCGCAAGGTGCTCCGCCGGACGCTCCGGCAGCTCGCGCCGCACGTCCGCGCCGGCGGGCTCGTGCTCGGCCTGGAGCCCAGCTGTACGTCGGTCTTCCGCTCCGACCTGCACGAGCTCTTCCCCGACGACCAGGACGCCCACCGGCTGAAGGATCACACCGTCACGCTGGCCGAGCTGCTCACTGAGCACACCGACCACTGGGAGCCCCCGCGGGCGTCGTACGACGTCAAGGCGCTGGCCCAGGTGCACTGCCACCAGCACGCCGTCCTCGGTTGGGACGCCGACCATGACCTGCTCGGGCGCAGCGGCGTCGAGGTCGAGCGCCTCGACTCCGGCTGCTGCGGCCTGGCCGGCAACTTCGGCTTCACCGCCGGGCACGGTGACGTCAGCCGGGCCCTGGCGGAGCAGACCCTGCTGCCCCGCATCCGGGAGGCCGCCGACGACACCGTCGTCCTGGCGGACGGGTTCTCCTGCCGCACCCAGATCCACGACCTCCACAGCCGGGGCCGGGAGGGGGTCCACCTCGCCGAGCTCCTGGCCCACCTGCTGAGCAACCCCGCCCTGTCCGAGTCCGGAGGAGGAACACCATGAGCACCACCGTTGCCGACCGTGTCCTGGAGCGTCTGCGCGAGTGGGGGGTCGAGCAGGTCTTCGGCTACCCGGGCGACGGCATCAACGGGATCCTCGGTGCCTTCTCCCGGGCCGACGACCAGCCCCGGTTCATCCAGGCGCGGCACGAGGAGATGGCCGCGTTCCAGGCCGTGGGCTTCGCGAAGTTCTCCGGCCGGCCCGGCGTCTGCCTGGCCACCTCCGGGCCCGGTGCCATCCACCTGCTCAACGGGCTCTACGACGCGAAGCTGGACCACGTGCCGGTGGTCGCCATCGTCGGCCAGACCAACCGCACCGCGATGGGTGGCAGCTACCAGCAGGAGGTCGACCTGATCAGCCTGTTCAAGGACGTCGCCAGCGACTACGTGCAGATGGTGACGGTGCCCGAGCAGATTCCCAACGTGCTCGACCGTGCCCTCCGCATCGCCATGAGCCGTAGGGCGCCGACCGCGGTCATCATCCCCAACGACGTGCAGGAGATGGACTACGAGCCGCCCACGCACGCCTTCAAGATGGTGCCCTCGAGCGTCGGCACCAGCTGGCCCAGCGTCTCGGCGGACCACGACGGGGTGCGCGCGGCCGCCGACCTGCTCAATGCCGGCTCCAAGGTCGCCATGCTGGTCGGACAGGGAGCCCGCGGCGCCGCTGCCGAGGTCGAGCAGGTGGCCGACCTCCTCGGCGCCGGCGTGGCCAAGGCCCTGCTCGGCAAGGAGGTGCTCTCCGACGAGCTGCCGTTCGTGACCGGCTCCATCGGGCTGCTCGGCACCCGGCCCAGCTACGAGATGATGCGCGGCTGCGACACCTTGCTCACGGTCGGCTCGAACTTCCCTTACACCCAGTTCATGCCCGACCTCGACCAGGCGCGCGCCGTTCAGATCGACCTCGACGGCAGCCTGATCGGCATGCGCTACCCCTACGAGGTCAACCTCGTGGGCGACGCCCGGGCCACCTTGCAGGCGCTCATCCCCCTGCTGCAGCGCAAGGACGACCGCGGCTGGCAGGAGCAGATCGAGGAGAACGTCGTCCGCTGGTGGGAGGTGATGGAGACCGAGGCCCTCGTCGCCGCCAAGCCCGTCAACCCGATGCGGATCTTCAGCGAGTTCAGCAAGCAGGCGCCCCAGAACTGTCTGATCGCCGCCGACAGCGGGTCGGCCGCCAACTGGTACGCCCGCCAGGTGCGGATGCGCGGCACCATGCGCGGCACCCTGTCCGGGACCCTGGCCACGATGGGGCCGGCCGTGCCCTACGCCATCGGCGCCAAGTTCGCCCACCCCGACCGGCCCGCGGTCGCATTCGAGGGCGACGGCGCGATGCAGATGAACGGCCTGGCCGAGCTCCTGACGATCGGGCGCTACTACCGCGAGTGGACCGACCCGCGGCTCGTCGTGGCCGTGCTGCACAACAACGACCTCAACCAGGTCACCTGGGAGCTGAGGGCGATGGGCGGCACGCCGGCCTTCGTCGAGTCGCAGGCGCTCCCGGACACGTCGTACGCCGACTTCGCGGCCTCGATCGGGCTGGGTGCGATCACGGTCACCGATCCCGAGCGCCTGGAGGACGCCTGGCGCGAGGCACTGTCCGCCGACCGGCCGTTCGTCCTCGACGTGCACTGCGACCCGGACGTCCCGCCCATCCCGCCGCACGCGACGCTCGAGCAGATGACCGACATGGCCGCGGCCCTGATCAAGGGCGACTCGTCGCGGTGGGGAGTGATCAAGGAGGGCATCAAGACCAAGGCCCAGGAGTTCCTGCCCCACGACCATGACGACCACTGACCGCGCGACGGGCCTGGACGTCGCCGTCTGCGACGTCGAGGTGCGGGCCTACACGATCCCGACCGAGCACCCGGAAGGCGACGGCACGTTGACCTGGGACGCCACGACGTGGGTCGTGGTCCGGGTCGGCACCGGTGACCCGCACCTGCCCACCGGGGTCGGCTGGACCTACGCGCCGGCGGCCGCCGGGGCCGTGGTCCGTGACCTCCTGGCCGAGCAGGTGGTCGGGCGCAGCGCCCTGGACCCCGCGGCGGCCTGGGAGGCGATGGTGCGCGCGGTCCGCAACGCCGGTCGCGCGGGGCTGGTGATGATGGCGATCTCGGCGGTGGACACGGCCGTCTGGGACCTGGCCGCCCGACTGGCCGGGCTGCCGCTGCACCGGCTGCTCGGCACCGTGCGCGACGACGTCCCGGTCTACGGCAGCGGTGGCTTCACGACCGACCCCGAGATCCGCCTCCGCGAGCAGGTGGAGGGCTGGGTCGAGCAGGGCATCCCGCGGGTCAAGCTCAAGATCGGCGAGTCGTGGGGCACCGCCGTGGCCCGTGACCTCGAGCGCGTCGCCCTGGTCCGACGAGCGGTGGGGGACGACGTCGAGGTCTTCGTCGACGCCAACGGCGGCTACGACGCCCAGCAGGCCGTCCGGGTCGGCCGCCGGCTGGACGACCTCGGCGTGGTGTGGTTCGAGGAGCCGGTGAGCTCCGACGACCACGTGGGCCTGCGGCGGGTGCGCGAGTCCTCAACGGCGGATGTGACGGCGGGGGAGTACGGCGACGGGCTCGCCTACTTCGCCCACCTGCTGGCCGCCGACACCGTCGACTGCGTGCAGGTCGACGTGACCCGCTGCGGCGGCTACACCGAGTGGCGGCGCATCGCCGCGCTCGCCGCGGCCCACGGGCTCGAGGTCTCGGGCCACTGCGCACCGTCGCTGCACTCTCCCGCCGCGATGGCCACCCCCAACCTGCGCCACCTGGAGTGGTTCCACGACCACGTCCGGATCGAGAGCCGGTTCGTCGACGGCTTCTGCGCACCGCGAGCCGGGGCGATCGCACCACCTGAGGAGCCCGGACACGGCCTGGCGGTCCGCGACCAGGACCTGACGACGTTCCGGGCCGCCTGACCGATGCACGACACGGCCCGAGCATCAGCCCCGACAGGAGAGGAGCAGACCCATGACCGACAGCGGAGTGTGGAAGGACGGAGAGACGCGCACGGTCCGGCCCCGATGGACCTGGATCGCCTGGGCGGTCCTCATGCTCGGCGTGCTGCTCATCGGCTGGGGCGTGATCGTCGGGTCGTGGGTGTGGGTCGTCCCCGGTGTGGTGGCCCTGGCGGTCGGCGGCGTGCTGGCCCGTTACGGCGGCTTCTTCTACGACGTGCAGGGCGGCGCCTCGGTGAAGGCGCAGGTCCAGGACGTGGTGGAGGACGAGGCGCACGAGTTCCCGGTGGCGGGGTCGATGCGCTCCGAGGCCGAGGTGAAGCGCGACGTCAGAAGGCGGTGGCTCGGACACCGTGAGTGACCCACGACCGACGACCCACCCCGAGCCGCTGCGCCAGTACGCCCTGCTCGCCGACGGCGAGCGCGGCGCTCTGGTCGGGCCCCGGGGCGACGTGGCCTTCCTCTGCGCCCCGCGCTGGCACGACGACGCCGTGTTCAGCGACCTGCTCGGCGGCCGCGGGACCTATGTCATCCAGCCCTCCGACGACCGCTTCGTCTGGGGCGGCAGCTACGAGCCGGGCACCTTGATCTGGCGGAGCCGCTGGGTGGTCGGGGCCGACGTGATCGAGTCGCGGGAGGCGCTGGCCTTCCCCGGTGACCGGCAGCGCCTCGTGCTGCTCCGGCAGATCCGGGCCGTCCGGGGACCAGCCCGAGTCTCGGTCCTGCTCGATGCCCGGGCCGAGTTCGGTGCCGAGAGGATGCGGCTGCGACGCAGCGACAGCGGCGTCTGGGACGGCACGACCGGAGGCCTCCGGCTGCGCTGGAGCGGCCTCCCGCACGACTCGAGGTCACGGTCGGCCGTGACGGCGCGGCCTATGCCGAGTTGGAGCTGGCGCCGGGCCGGCACCACGACCTGGTGCTGGAGATCTCGGCGGAAGCGTTCGAGGACCCACCGCCCGAGCCGGGCCAGGCCTGGCACCTGACCGAGGAGGCGTGGCGGCGGAGCGTGCCCCGGCTGCACGACTCGCTCGCGCCCCGCGACGTCGAGCACTCCTGGGCCCTGCTCCGCGGGCTGACGAGCCGTGACGGTGCGATGGTCGCCGCCGCCACGACCTCGCTGCCGGAGCGGGCCGAGCAAGGCCGCGACTACGACTACCGCTACGCCTGGATCCGCGACCAGTGCTTCGCCGGGCAGGCCGTCGCGGCCACCGGCGGTGGCGACCTGCTCAACAGCGCAGTGTCCTTCGTGCGCGACCGTCTGCTCGCGGACGGGCCGCGGCTGGTGCCGGCGTACACGACCAGCAGCGACCCCGTGCCCGACCAGCGTCGCCTCGACCTGCCGGGCTACCCGGGCGCTCCGGAGGTCCACTCCGGCAACCGGGTCCGCGAGCAGTTCCAGCTCGACGCCTTCGGCGAGGCGTTGCTGCTGTTCGCGGCGGCCGACCGGCTCGACGCCCTCGATGCGGACGGCTGGAAGGCGGCCGAGGTCGCGGTCGACGCGATCGAGCAGCGGTACGGCGAGCCGGACGCCGGCATCTGGGAGCTGGAGCCGCGGCGCTGGACCCACTCCCGGCTGATGTGCGCCGCCGGCCTGCGGGCGGTGGCCGCCCGACGGCCGGAGCAGGCGGCCGACTGGTCGACGCTGGCCGACCGGATCGTGGCCGACACCTCGCGGGACGGCCTGCACCCCGACGGACGCTGGCAGCGCAGCCCGGACGACGCCCACGTCGACGCCGCGCTCCTCCTGCCCGGCCTGCGCGGCGCCGTGCCGGCCGACGACCCGCGCACGGTCGCGACCTGGCGGGCGGTGATCGACGAGCTCACCTCCGACGGCTACGTCTACCGGTTCCGCCACCAGCCGGGACCGCTCCACGACGCCGAGGGCGCCTTCCTGCTGTGCGGTTTCCACCTCGCGCTCGCCACGCACCAGCAGGGCGACGCCCAGCGTGCGGTCCGTTGGTTCGAGCGCAACCGGGGGGCGCTCGGGCCACCCGGCCTCTTCACCGAGGAGTTCGACGTCGTCCAGCGCCAGCTGCGCGGCAACGTGCCGCAGGCCTTCGTCCATGCGGCGCTGATCGAGACCGCCCACACCCTCACCACCGACACCGTCCATCCACCCTCAGGGAGAGCACATGACCAAGCATTCTGACCACCCCCGCGTCGTCGTCGTGACCGGCGCCTCCGGCGGCATCGGACGGGCCACCGCCCGGCTGTTCGCCGCACGAGGCGACACGGTCGCGCTGCTGGCTCGTGGCGCCCGTGGCCTCGACGGCGCACGCCGCGAGGCCGAGGACCTCGGCGCCACCGCCGCGACGTACGTCGTGGACACCTCCGACGCGGCGGCCGTCGAGAAGGTCGCCGACCAGATCGAGGAGGAGCTCGGCGAGATCGACGTCTGGATCAACGTGGCGTTCACGTCGGTCTTCGCCCGGTTCGTCGACATCGAGGCCGAGGAGTTCGAGCGCGTCACCCGGGTGACCTACCTGGGTTTCGTCAACGGCACACGCTCGGCGTTGCGCCGCATGATGCCCCGTGACCGCGGCACGATCGTGCAGGTCGGCTCGACCCTCGCCTACCGGGGCATCCCTCTGCAGAGCGCCTACTGCGGCGCCAAGCACGCCACCCAGGGCTTCCACGAGTCCCTGCGCACCGAGCTCCTCCACGAGGGCAGCCGGGTGCGGGTGACGATGGTGCAGATGCCGGCGGTGAACACGCCTCAGTTCTCTTGGGTCCTGTCGCGGCTGCCGCGCCAGGCCCAGCCGGTGCCGCCGATCTACCAGCCCGAGGTCGCCGCCCGCGCGGTCCTCTACGCCGCCGACCACCCACGCCGTCGGGAGTACTGGGTCGGTGGCACCACCGCAGCCACGCTCCTCGCCAACGCCGTGGCGCCAGGCCTGCTCGACCGCTACCTCGCCCGCACCGGATACGACGCCCAGCAGACCGACCAGCCCAAGCCGGCGGACCAGCCGGCGAACCTCTGGGACCCCGCCGACGGCGACGAGGGGCACGACTTCGGCGCGCACGGCCTGTTCGACGACCGGGCGCACGCACGTTCGGCGCAGGTGTGGGCCTCGCAGCACCACGCCACCCTCGGCGCGGCCGCGGCGGGCGTCCTCGCCGGCGGCGTCGCCCTGCTGGTGAGGGTGGTTCGCCGATGAGGGCCGCCACGGTGGCGCGCCTCGTGCTGGGCGGAGCGTGCCTGGCCGCCCCGGGGGCCGTGCTGGGCGCCGTGAGGGCGCCGGACCGCGGCGACCGCCGGGTGCAGGTGGTCACCCGGGTCCTGGGTGGGCGGCTGCTGCTGCAGGGAGCCCTTGACGGCGCTCGGGGCCGGTCCACCCGCGGACTCGACGTCGTGGTCGAGCTGACGCACGCGGCCAGCATGCTGCCGGTCGCCGCGATCTGGCCCTGGCACCGACGGTCGGCCTCGGTCAGCGCCGCCCTGGCGACGGGCATCGCAGTGCTCGACCTCGCCGGTGGCCCGGACCAGTCCTAGGCGATCAGCGGGCGAGCACCTCGTCGAGGGCAGAGGTGAGCGCGGCGGGGTCGCGGTAGACCTCCGCCGCGCCGGCGTCGAGCAGCTCGCCCTCGGAGATGCCGCCGGTGAGCAGCCCTACGGCGGGATGGCCGGCGCGCCGGGCGGACTCCATGTCCCACGCGGCGTCGCCGACGAGGACGGCGCGTTCGCCGCCCACCGAGTCGACCGCACGTCGTACGGGCTCGGTGTCCGGCTTGGTGGCCGCCGTGTCGTCGCCGCTGACGATGGCGTCGACCCAGGACCGCGCTCCCAGCGTCGTGACGGCGCCCTCCGCGTCGTTGCGGGAGCCGGAGGTGGCCAGGGCCACCCGGAGCCCGCGGGTCTTGAGCTCCTCCAGCAGCCCGGCGGCGCCGGGCGTGGAGGCCAGGTGGGCCGAGAGGTCGGCGTAGAGCTCCGACTGACGGTGCCGGACCTCGTCGCCGAGGGCCGCCTCCACTGCTTCACTGGTGACCGCGGTGACCAGCCGGTCTCCGCCCATGCCGATGGCTCGGTGGATCTTCCACCCGGGCACCTGGAGCCCGAGCACGCGGAAGGCCTCGCGCCAGGACCACACGTGGGCGTAGACGGAGTCGATCAGGGTGCCGTCGATGTCCAGCACGACGGTGTCGATCGGGGTGCGGCGGTGGCGGGTCACGTCTGTCTCGTGCCCCCTCAACCGGTGACGGCCTTGACGACCTTCTTCACCGCACCCGGCTGGGAGGGTCGGCGCGGAGCCTTCGCCCGGGCGCGGATCATCTCGGCGCCCAGCTGCTGGAGCTGCTTGCGGCCGAGCTGGTCGCGCACCTTCGGGAACCACTCGTCCTCCTCTTCCTCCATGTGGTGCTCGACGTTCTCGATCAGCACGGTGGTCTTGGCGGTGAAGCGCTCGTCGTCGGGCTTCATCGTGGAGAGCTCGAGCACGAGGACGTCGGCGACGTGGTGCTCCTCGTAGGACTCGAGGATGTCGTCCTCGAGCGCGGGCAGGAGGTCACGCACCCGGGGGTACATGATCTCGTTCTCGAGGTAGGTGTGGACGGTCAGCAGCTCGATGATCCGGTCGACGAGGCGGCCCTTGGTGGCGTGAGCGTTGTCGCCGGCCTTCTCGAACGCGCGGAAGTTCTTGCGGATCTCGCGGTGCTCGTCCTTGAGCAGGACGATGGCATCGGTGGACATGGGTCTCCTTCGGGTACGTGTGCTCGTGCCGTACCCGGCTCCGGTCCCGGTATGCCGTCCGGGCGTGCGCTCAGGATGAGACGCCGGTCTCAGTGGCGCCGCCCTCCGCGTCGGACCGGGTGAAGAAGACACGCGGCCGTCGGCCTCGAGCACGGCGGTCGGTGCGCCGTCAGGAGACCGCCCTCGAGCGCTTCTCGAACTGTGCCCACACGGACTTGCTGGCGTCGTCCAGGTCGGCGACGCCCCAGGACTGGCTCATGAGGTCGACGATGGCCAGGCCTCGTCCCGACATCCGCGTCGCCTGAGCGATGTCGAGCCGCGTCGGAGTGCGCGGCGACCCGTCGCGCACCGTCAGCAGAACCGAGAGCTCACGGCCTTCCAGGATCACCGTGAAAGCGGTCATCGCATGCACGATCGCATTGGTCGCCAGCTCGCTCGCCACCAACCGGACCTCGTCGACCAGGTAGAGCAACCGGTGGTCGACGAGCTGGTGTGCGACGAAGGCGCGGGCCTTGGCAGCGCTCCCCACCTCGGCGGGAAGCACCATCTGCTCGGACCACAAGGTGGTGTGCCCCATCGGAACCCCGCCTTCTGGCACTCGTCGTCGACCGAGTGTCGAGGCGGGGTCTGGGCGCCGACGAGCTCCGTCTCACTGTACCCGCGGGGGAGTGCCTGAAACCTCTGCGTCGGCCGCCACGGTTCTCGACCACCGGGCGTGCTGGTCGCTCCGCTCGCCGGTGAGCCGTCACTCAGCTCGTGGGAGTTCGCCCGGGTCGTAGCGTCCGTCCAGCACCGCCTGAGCTACCTCCGCCAGGCGCTGCTGGTGCGACCGTGCCCGTGTGCGGAGGACCTCGAACGCCTCCTCGGGGGAGATTCCGAGGAGGGCCGCGAGGGCGCCCTTGGCCTGCTCGATCACGACACGGCTCGTCAGGGCGCCCTGCAGCTGTTCGGTCAGCTCCTCGGCGCGCCGGATGGCGCGTTCCTGCATCAACGCGATCGTGGCCACGTCGGCGAGGGCCTGCACGAGGCGTACCTCGGTCTCGTCGAAGGACGCGGTGGCGGCTCCGAACAGGTTGAGCGCGCCGATGACGTTATCGCGCAGCCGCATCGGGAAGGCGTGGACGGACTGGAATCCGAGCTGGCGGGCGCGGGGCGCGAAGGTCGGCCACCGGTCCGTGGCACGGGTCAGATCGGCGTTGACGATCGGCTCACCGGTGGTGAAGCAGTCCAGACACGGACCTTCGGAGTTCTGCAGCTGGAAGAGCTCGAGCGCCTCGCCGCCCGGGTGCGAGGCCGCCATGAACTGGAGCCGCCCCATCTGATCGGTGAGCATCAGCCCCGCGGCTTGGGCTCCGCTGATGGTCGCCGCGTGGACCGTCAGGTTGTGCAGGAAGTCCACGACGTCGAACTCGTCGACCAAGGTGTCGGCGACCTCCACGAACAGGTCGGACATGTGCTCGGTGGAGATCATGGTGTCGTTCCTCGCCTCGAGTTGGTCGGTCTGCTGCTGGTTGCCGCCGTCGCGGCTCTCCTGGTCATGGTGCTCCCTCCGGGTCGGGCTGAAGCCGCGTGCGACCGGAGAGGATGTCCGCCGCCACCTCCGCCAGCGCCTGCTCGGACGCGAACGCGTGCGCGCGCATCCGGGCCAGCGCCTCCTCGAGACTGATCCGCAGCTCGATCATCACCATCCCCTGCGCCTGGTAGATCTCGTCGCGGCGGTCGTCCGGACCGAGGAGAGGCCGGTCCGAGCGGGGCTGCTGACCGAGAGGGGAGTAGGTCTCCAGCACGACCTCTGTCGCCAGCTCAGACAGCACCAGGCTCGTCATGGTCTCTCCGGCCGTCAAGGTCCGGCGCTCCGCGGAGTGCAGGTGGAGCACGCCGAACCGCGCCGCTCCCACGAGCAGGGGAAAGGCGAACGTCGCCCGGACGCCGTTGGCCAGCGCCGGTGGGACGTATCCCGGCCACCGCACGAACGCCCGCTCGAGATCCGGTGTGAGCACGGGACGAGAGGTCTGGAACGCCTCTGTCCCAGGTCCTTCCCCCACGCTGAACTCGAGCTCTTCGACCGAGCGGGCCAGGTCGCTCGAGGCGGCCGCGATGCTCCCGGGCTGGTCCCGTCGGGTGCCAACGGGCGTCATCAGGCTCACGACCGCCCCGGACATCCGCAGCTCGGAGGAGGCCACCATGCAGAGGCGGGTGAGGTTCGACGTGCCGGCCGACGGCTGCTCGATCCCGACCAGCGCGCGTACGCGGGCCCGCTCGTGCTCACCACCGGCGGTGCCGTCGGAGGACGTGGACTGGGGAATGGTCGCGGCTCCTGCCGGCGAGGGTGACCTCCGCGGTCGGGGACCGCGAGGGCGCCGGGGCACGGTGGTGGTGTGCCCGCACACGTCCCCAGGCTACCGCCGGTCCGGCGACGTGGACGCAGTCTGCGCTCGCGGCGTCCCGGAGCGGGTGCTGGACCCGGGACGGACGACCCTGGCGTGAGCGTTGCTTCGCGACGTGATCCGGCCTTTCGTGGGCGAGCAACGGTCGTGGAGCCTGCGAATGGACCGCCTCTGTGGCTTCTCGGGCTCACGTCGTATCGGTCACGTGGTGGGGTGCGCCCGATGACCCGGGCTGGTGAAGAACGCGGTATGTCACGTCTGTCGCAGGCCCGCCCCGACCTCGTGGAGATGGCTGAGGGCAGCGCTGTACGACGCGATGACCGAGCTCTGGGCGTAGCTGATGCCGCGGTCGGAGCAGAACTGCTCGACCACGGGCTGAGCGTGGCGCAGGTTGGCCCGCGGCATGCTCGGGAAAAGGTGGTGCTCGATCTGGTAGTTGAGCCCGCCGAGCACGGTGTCGATGACCGGGCCACCTCGGATGTTGCGCGAGGTGAGCACCTGCCGCAGCAGCGGGTCGGCTGCTTGGTCGGCGTCGAGCACCGGCATGCCCTTGTGGTTGGGCGCGAAGGAGCATCCGAGGTACAGGCCCTGGACACCTTTGTGGATCGCGACGAACAGCAGCGCCTGGGGCCAGGTCAGGGTCAGCAGCAGGAGCGCGACGTAGGCCGCGAAGTGGAGCGCCATCAGCCCGGCCTCGGCGGCGCGCAGACGCAGGCCGGGGTGGAGCACGCGGCGGATGCTCGCGACGTGGAGGTTGACCGCCTCCCCGAGTAGGAACGGGAAGAAGAGCGCCGCCTGATGACGCGTGGTCCAGGCGGCGAGGCCGCGTCGGTCGGCGGCCTGGCCGGCGTCGAAGATCAGCGTCCCGGCCCGCACGTCGGGATCGGTCTCGAGGTCGTTGGGGTGGGCGTGGTGGGCGTTGTGCTTGTCCACCCACCAGCCGAAGCTGAGCCCGCCCATCAGGTTCCCGTCGACCAGGCCGAGGATCCGGCTCCGGCCCAGGTTGCGGGTCACTTGCAGGTGACCGACGTCGTGGCCGAGGAACCCGATCTGGGTGGCGATCACGCCGAGGACGGGGGCCAGGAAGAGAAGCCACCAGGAGTCGCGGAACAGCACCATCAGCGTGATCACGGCGGCCAGCGCCGCGAACACGACGGCGAAGGCGCCGACGTAGGCCCCTGGCCGGGGACGCAGCAGACCGAGAGCGCGCACCTGGGCCGTGAGCTCACCGTACCCACCTGTCTGGCGAGGTGGCCGCTCGGCGACGGCAGCGTCGGTCCCGGACCGGTCCGGGGACGGGCGCGCCGACGCGGCCGGATCAGACATGTCCACCGTCATCGTCCTCGAGGACGCCGTCCAGGGCTGCTGTCGCTTCGTCCGCCGGAGTGTCCGGCGGGATGACGGTGATCGACCGACGCGCACCGTCGAACATGGACAAGGTCAGCTGGTGCGTGTCGTCGCGAGGGAATGATCCGGTCTTGATCCTCCTCCTCGAGACCGCGACCGAGCGCGGCCGGTCCTCCCAGTCAGGGGGTGAGTACAGGACTCGGATGATGCTGCCGCGCCCCGCCGGCCAGAGCGCGAAGAGCTCTTCGAGCTGGTCGCTGAGCCGGCGGCTCTCGGGCCACCACGCGCCGTCGGGGAGCTGTTGGTTGAAGACCGGCCGCAGGGCGAACCTGCTGGTGGTCCGTGGGGCAGGAGCGTGCGTGGCCATGAGCCACCGCCTTCGATGGCTGCGGCGGTCAAACTCAGCAGACCGGCCGGGCCGGGGTCCGGGGCCCTGGTAGTGACCTGACGCTCGCAGTGAGTTCAGCCTACTCCTGGTGGCCAGGGCCACGACGGTGCGGCGAACGCGGTCAGGCCTGGGGTGGGGACGCCCAGAGCTTCTCGAGGCGGGCCCGGAGCCGCGCCGTGCGGTGGGCGTTGCCCTCGAGGTCGACGTAGCTGTCGCCGAAGACTGAGAGCAGGGCGTCGTCGAGCCGGCGGACGGCGCCGGTCGGGTGGCGGTAGCCCATCAGCTGCTGCACGGCATCGTCGTCGACGGAGTCGAGCAGCGCGTCGAGCTCGTCCACCGAGGAGATGTCGAGCTCGAGCAGCAGCCCGGAGATCCAGGCGTAGTGGTCGGTGCGCGACCAGCCGGCGTCGGTGTAGCGGCCGGCCAGGAACGTGGTCAGCTCCTGGGGGCTGATGCCTGCCGCCGGGGCGTCGGCCTCGCGCTCCTGGAAGGTCATCGTGGCCTGCACGCGGTCGCGGATCGCGCTGAACTCGCGGTCGGCGAGCTCGAGCAGCCCCGCCGCGAGCGCGAACCGGCGATTGAGGTCTGGGGCGTGGTCGTCGGGGACCGTGCCCTTGTAGCGGATGTCGTGCTCGAACTCCGCCCACGCGTGCTGGAGGACCGTGCGGACCTGGACCGAGGCGCGGCGTCCGCCGAGAGGGGGGTCTTCCTCGGCCGGCCCGGACCCGGGCTCGGCGGTGACGAGGAGGTGCCGGCTCGCGTAGCCCCAACGGCCGTCGGCAGCGGTCTCCTGGCCCATGTCACGGTCGTCGAGGAGCGTGAGCTGGTCGGAGAGGAGGTCGGCGACGGCGTCGACGTCGTCGCGGACGTAGGTGATCACCCGGACCCCGACCTGGTCGGTGATCTCGACCAGGGGGTCGGCGTAGAGGAGGCGCCCGTCGACCTGGCGGACCGCCTTGGCAGCGAACGACGCGACGCTCTTGGTGCGTCCGGTGACGCTGAGGTAGTTGATGCCGGCCTCGTCGAGCAGCGACGTCACCCAGGCGACGTAGCTCTCGGTCGCGACGACCAGCTCGGGATGCTGGGCCGCGTAGGTCTGGACGGCATGCCGGACCGGAACCAGGGGAGTGGGCGACTTCGGCGACGTGGAAGACATCGGGGCCCACTCTGGCAGGGGTTGCGTCCCCGGCCCAGGCGCTGAGGCCTGGGCCGAGGAAGCAGTGGTACGTCTGGTCAGAGGGGACGCACGGCGGTGGCCTGGGGGCCCTTGGGACCCTGGGTCACCTCGAACTCGACCTTCTGACCCTCATCGAGGTTCTTGAAGCCCGAACCCTGGATCTCCGAGTAGTGCACGAAGACGTCGTCGCCGTCGGCCCTCTCGATGAAGCCGAAGCCCTTTTCGCCGTTGAACCACTTGACGGTTCCCTGTGTCATGTTGCTGCTCCCTTCTGGAGCGTTTACCGGGAACTGCACAGTGCGAGTACCCGAAGTGTGTAGATGCGTCCTGCCCGGGGCGGTTCAACTTGCCGCAGCACTCGGTGACGCGATCAAAGGGGCTCCCGACAGAACCAAGGGAACCCGTGTGCATCACACTAGCGTGCCTCCGTCCCATTGCGAACTCGGTGCTCCCTTTCCGCCATGGGCCCGCGAGCCGAGGTAGTAAGGTCACACCACGTTGCCCGAACGGCCCGGACTCCCTGGCCCGGCTCGCGACGTGGCGAGGGGCGCTCCGCATGAACACGTCCGACGCCCATCTGCAGCAGCTCCTGGCCGAGGTCGTGCGCACCCGCGACGAGCACCGGGTCGAGCTGCAGCGTCGCGGAGGCTCACCCGGAGCAGGCCGTCTCGCGCGAGGCGGCTCTCGAGGCGCTGGAGGCCTACGTCGCCGCCCTCAACGACCGGAGCTGGCCCATCCCGCCCCGGATGCACCAGGACCTCCGGCTCCTGCGGGCGCTGTGCGGTCAGCGGACCGGCCCGCGCCGCAGCCAGGCCTGAGGGCCAACCGGCCTCGTCCTCAGCCGACGTACGCCGCGAGGTGCTGCCCGGTCAGGGTCGACCCGGCCGCGACCAGGTCGGCGGGCGTGCCCTCGAAGACGACAGTGCCGCCCTCGTGGCCGGCGCCCGGGCCGAGGTCGATGATCCAGTCGGCATGGGCCATCACGGCCTGGTGGTGCTCGATGACGATGACCGACCGTCCGGAGTCGACGATGCGGTCGAGCAGGGCGAGCAGTTGCTCGACGTCGGCGAGGTGGAGCCCCGACGTGGGCTCGTCGAGGACGTAGACGCCGCCCTTCTCGCCGAGGTGGGTGGCCAGCTTGAGGCGTTGCCGCTCGCCGCCGGACAGCGTGGTCAGCGGCTGGCCGAGGGTCAGGTAGCCCAGCCCCACGTCGTCGAGGTGGGACAGGATCGTGTGGGCGGCCGGCGTGCGCGTCTCGCCGTCGCCGAAGAACTCGCGGGCCGCCGCCACCGACATCGCGAGCACCTCGGTGATGTCCTGGCCACCGAAGGTGTAGGCCAGGACCGAGGCATCGAACCGCTTGCCCTCGCACGTCTCGCAGGGGATGGCGATGTCGGCCATCATGCCGAGATCGGTGTAGATGACGCCCGCACCGTTGCAGGCCGGGCAGGCGCCCTCGGAGTTGGCGCTGAACAGGGCGGGCTTGACGCCGTTGGCCTTCGCGAACGCCTTGCGGATCGGGTCGAGCAGCCCGGTGTACGTCGCGGGGTTGCTCCGGCGCGAACCACGGATCGAGCCCTGGTCGACGGTGATCACGCCCTCGCGGGGCGAGACGGACCCGTGGACCAGCGAGCTCTTGCCCGACCCGGCGACCCCGGTGATCACGACCAGGACGCCCGTGGGGATGTCGACGTCGACGTCGCGCAGGTTGTGGGTGTCGGCGCCGCGCACCTCGAGCACACCGGTCGGCTGCCGGACCGCCTGCTTGAGGACGGCCCGGTCCTCGAGGTGGCGGCCGGTGACGGTGTCGCTGCGCTTGAGCGCCTCGACGGTGCCCTCGAAGACCACCTGGCCGCCGCCGGACCCGGCGCCGGGTCCGAGGTCGATCACGTGGTCGGCGATCGCGATCGCCTCGGGCTTGTGCTCGACGACGAGCACGGTGTTGCCCTTGTCGCGCAGCTGGATCAGGAGGTCGTTCATCCGCGCGATGTCGTGGGGGTGCAGGCCGATGGTCGGCTCGTCGAAGACGTAGGTGACGTCGGTCAGCGACGACCCGAGCTGGCGGACCAGCTTGACCCGCTGGGCCTCGCCGCCCGACAGCGTCCCCGAGGGCCGTTCGAGGGAGAGGTAGCCCAGGCCGATCTCCACGAAGGAGTCGAGGGCGTCGCGGAGCGCCCCCACCAGCGGTGCCACCGAGGGCTCGTCGAGGTCGCGCAGCCAGGTGGCGAGGTCGCGGATCTCCATCGCGCAGAGCTCGGCGATGCTCCGCCCGCCGATCCGCGACGACCGCGCCTCCGGCGTCAGCCGCGTGCCCTCGCAGTCGGGGCAGGTCCGGAAGGTGGCGGCCCGCTCGACGAAGGCGCGCACGTGTGGCTGGAGCGAGTCGACGTCCTTGGCCAGCATCGACCTCCGCATCTTGGCGACGACGCCCTCGTAGGTGAGGTTGATGCCGTCGACCTTGATCTTGGTGGGCTCCTTGTAGAGCAGGTCGTCGAGCTCCCGCTTGGTGAACTTCCCCGTCGGCTTGTCCATGTCGAAGAGGCCGCTGCCCCCGAAGATCCGGCCGTACCAGCCGTCCATGCTGTAGCCCGGCACCTTCAGCGCGCCCTCGCGCAGCGACTTCGACTCGTCGTAGATCTCGGTGAGGTCGAGGTCGTTGACCGAGCCCCGGCCCTCGCAGCGTGGGCACATGCCCCCGAGGTAGACCTGCTTGCGCACCACGACCCGCTCGCCGCGGCCCTTGTCGATGTTCATCGACCCGCTCGCGGTCCGGGTCGGGACGTTGAACGAGAACGCCGTGGGTGGCCCGACGTAGGGGTCGCCGAGGCGGCTGTAGAGGATCCGCAGCATCGCGTAGGTGTCGGTCGCGGTGCCGACGGTCGAGCGCGGGTCGGCGCCGAGGCGCTCCTGGTCGACCAGGATCGCGGTGGTCAGACCGTCGAGGACGTCGACGTCGGGACGCCCGAGCGTCGGCATGAAGCCCTGCACGAACGCGCTGTAGGTCTCGTTGATCAGCCGCCGCGACTCCGCCGCGATGGTGCCGAACACCAGGGAGCTCTTGCCCGACCCGGAGACGCCGGTGAACGCCGTCAGCCGGCGCTTCGGGATCTCGACGTCGACGTCCTTGAGGTTGTTCACCCGCGCGCCGTGCACCCGGATCCGGTCGTGGCTGTCGGCGGCCTGCGTGCTCGAGGTCATCGGGTCGGGGTCTCCTGACGAGATGATCGGCGTGGGCGGTTCGTCGGCAACGGCCACGCTACGTGCTGCGTCGCGTGCGGGGTCCGGTGGTGGCCGCGGCCCGCACGCTCGGGTCGAGCCCGGGGTGACACATGTCGGTCCCTCCGTGGCCGGGTCAAGGACGCTGCTGGATGCGGACCAGGTTGCCGGCGGGGTCGCGGAACGCGCAGTCACGGATGCCGTAGGGCTGGTCGGTGGGTTCCTGGACGACGTCGAGGTCGTGGGTCGTGAGCTCCTCGAACGCCCGGTCCACGTCGTCGGCGGCCAGCAGGAGCACGGCGTAGGTCCCCTTGGCCATCATCTCGGTGACGGTACGGCGCTCGTCGTCGGTGATGCCGGGGTCGAGAGCCGGCGGGTGCAGCACGATGTTGGTGTCGGCCTGCCGGGGCGGGCCGACCGTGATCCAGCGCATGGTGCCCTGGCCGACGTCGAGGCGCACCTCGAAGCCCAGGGCGTCGCGGTAGAAGGCCAGGGAGGCGTCGGGGTCGGTGTGGGGCAGGAAGCTCGAGTGAATGGTGATGTCCATGGCCGCCACGTTAGGGGCGGCCGGCGGCCGGTGCTTCTCGATTCCTGACGGGTCTGGTCACCTGCTTGGTGATGCACGACGGGGTCTCCGCCTCTCCGCCGGCCTCCTGGTCGCGGTAGGCGCTGGGCGGCATCCCGACCAGCTCGGTGAAGCGGGTGCTGAAGGTGCCCAGCGAGGAGCAGCCGACCTCGAAGCAGACCTCGGTGACGCTGAGGTCTCCTCGCCGCAGGAGGGCCATCGCCCGCTCGATCCGGCGCGTCATCAGATAGCTGTACGGCGACTCGCCGTAGGCCCGCTTGAACTCGCGGCTGAGGTGACCTGCCGACATGTGCGCGCCCCGGGCCAGCGCCTCCACGTCGAGCGACTGTGCGTAGTCGCGGTCCATCCGGTCGCGCACGCGCCGCAGCCGTTCCAGGTCGCGCAGGCGCTGGTCGTCGGCCGAGGTGGTCACGCCACGATCGTGCCACGTCACCCGAGTCCGGGCCCGAACGGACAGCGCGTGGGGGACCTTCGGCCCGGTCGCGCCGGTGCTGCCCGGCCCTAGCGTGGAACCCACGTGGAGGGACTCGTCCGATGACCGATTTCATGCTCAACACTGATGCGTTCGCCTATGCGATGGAGGCCGACGCCCGCCTGCGCTCCACCGTCGTCTCGATCGTGATGCTCGACCGTTCGCCGGACTGGGACGTGCTGGTCGACCGCTTCGAGCGGGTGTCGCGGCAGATGCCGATGTTCCGGCAGCACGTCGTACCGACGATCCCGCCGGCGCCGCCGCGCTGGGTCTACGACCCCGACTTCGACCTCCGCTTCCACCTGCGCCGGGTGATCGCACCCGCGCCGGGCACGATGGAGACGGTCCTGGAGATGGCGCGCAACGCCGAGATGGCGGAGTTCGACCATGCGCGGCCGATGTGGACCGTCACCCTGGTCGACGGGCTCGCCGACGGCGCGGCCGCCGTCGTGGTCAAGCTGCACCACTCGCTGGCCGACGGCATCGGGGCGATGCAGATCGCGATGCTGGTCTTCGACCTGCAGCCCGAGCCGACCGACCGCGGGCCGCTCCCGCCGGTGCCGCCGGCTCCGGAGACCGGCCCGCTGGACCGCTACCGCCACGCCCTCGAGTACGACGTCGCGCTGGCCGGCCGGCTGGCCAAGGTCGCCACCCTCGGCAGCGCGAAGGCGCTGCTGGGCGGGGTCCGCGACCCGCTGAACGCGGCTCGCACGGCGGCCGCCACCACGGCCTCGATCTATCGCACCGTGCGGCCGATCAACACCACGTCGTCGCCGATCATGACCGGCCGCCGGATGACCCGGGAGCTGGGCGTGCACACGGTGCCGCTCGCGCCGCTCAAGGACGCCGCCCACCGCAGCGGCGCCCGTCTCAACGACGCGTTCCTGGCCGGCGTCACCGGCGGCCTCCGGCTCTACCACGAGCACCACGGCGCCCCGGTCGACGAGCTGCACGTGACGATGCCGATCAGCATCCGCTCCGACGGTGACGCCGAGGGCGGCAACCGGATCACCCTGATGCGCTTCCAGGTGCCGGTCTCGGTCGCCGACCCGGGCGACCGGGTGCGGGAGACCCGCGTGCGCGCCAGCGCCGCGGCCCAGGAGCCGTCGCTGCCCCTGACCCAGATGATCGCCGGCGGGCTCAACCTGCTGCCGCGCTGGTACGTCGGCTCGATCCTGCGGCACGTCGACTTCCTGGCCAGCGACGTGCCCGGGCTCCCGGTGCCGGTCTGGGTCGGCGGTGCGCTGGTGACGATGCAGTACGCCTTCGGCCCCACCATCGGCGCCGGCGTCAACGTCACCCTCGTGACCTACCAGGACACCTGCGCGCTCGGCATCAACGCCGACAGCGGCGCGATCCCCGACTTCGAGCTGTTCCGGGAGTGCCTGGTCGCCGGCTTCGACGAGGTGCTCGCCCTCGGGGTGACCCCGGGCTAGTCCTGTTCCTTGGTTTCGAGACGGTCGTTAGCGCGAGCTCCTCTACCAGCGGAGCTTCCCCCGCGACCTCCTCAACCATCGGAACACGCCCCGCGCCTCCTCAGCCGGCGGAACACGCCCCGCGACCTCCTCAACCATCGGAACACGCCCCGCGCCTCCTCAGCCGGCGGGCTGCCCGCGGCGTCATCAAGGTGCGGAGCCGGGCGCGACCGCCTCGACCGGCGAAGCATCCCGACGCGACTGCGTGCCACCGGGCGGTCCCGAGCGGGACCTTCGGCCCGTGCTCGCCCACGGCCGTCGTCCTAGCGTGGAAACACATGTGGTGGTGCCATCGATGCCGCCACCGGAGGGGAACGACATCATGACCAGCACCGTCGACCGCCCCGTTGAGACCGACCAGGTCGAGGCCGCCCGCGAGCCCTTCGAGGGCCTGCCCGGTGACCGCCTGGACGCCATCGACGACCTCGTCAACCGGGCCGCCGCGGCGGCGGAGGCCTTCCGCGCCCTCGACCAGGAGCAGGTCGACGCCATCGTCGCGGCGATGGTCCGGGCCGGCGTGCGGGCCGCGCCCGAGCTGGCCGCGCTGGCGATCGAGGAGACCGGCTTCGGCGTGTTCGAGGACAAGGTCGTCAAGAACTACGTCGCCACCGAGTTCCTCTCCGACTACCTGCGCGACCAGCGCACGGTGGGCGTCGTCGAGGAGGACGCCGAGCACGGCATCGTCCGGGTCGCCGAGCCGATCGGCGTGGTGCTGGCGATCACGCCGGTGACGAACCCGACCTCGACCGTGCTCTACAAGGCGATCGTCGCGGCGAAGACCCGGAACGCGGTGGTCTTCCGGCCCTCGCCGTACGCCGTGAGGTGCTGCGAGCGCAGCGTCGAGATCCTGCGCGAGGCGGCCGAGGCGGCCGGCCTGCCGCCGGGTGCCCTGCAGGTCAGCCCGGACGCCGAGCACGCGGTCACCCACTACCTCTTCAAGCACCCGGCGGTGGACTTCATCTGGGTCACCGGCGGCCCGAAGATCGTCGCCCTGGCCAACGCCGCCGGCAAGCCCGGCCTGAGTGTCGGGCCGGGCAACGCGCCGATCTACGTCCACCGCACCGCCGACCTGAAGGGCGCGGTCGTCGACATCTTGATCTCCAAGACCTTCGACGCCTCCGTGATCTGCCCGGCCGAGCAGACCTGCATCGTCGACGAGGAGGTCGCCGACGCGATGGTCGCGGAGTTCGAGCGGATGGGCGCCCACCTGCTGACTCCCGAGCAGGTCGACCTGCTGGTCGCGTTCGCGTTCGGTGCGGGCGACGCGGTGAACATGGCAGCCCTGGGCCAGCAGGCACCCGAGCTGGCCTCGCGCGCCGGCTTCGAGGTCGCGGCCGAGACCAAGATCCTGCTGGCGCCCCTCTGCCGACGGACCTCGACGAGCTCGGCGCGCACCCGCTGGTGCGCGAGAAGCTGATGCCGGTGCTCGGCCTGGTGCGCTCGCCGGACGTCGCGCACGGTGTCGCCGCGTCGGTCCTGGTCACCGAGCACGGTGGCCTCGGGCACACCTCCGCCGTCTACGCCCGTGACCCCGAGGTCGTGGACGCGTTCGCGAAGGCGGTCCGCACCGGGCGCATCCTGGTCAACGCGCCCGACCGCCGTCGGTGCCCTGGGCGGGGTCTACAACAACCTGACGCCGACCTTCTCCCTCGGCTGCGGCACCTGGGGCGGCTCGACCACGACGGAGAACGTCAACGTGCACCAGCTGCTCAACATCAAGACCGTCTCCCACCGCCGTACGCCACCGCAGTGGTTCCGCGTGCCGTCGACGACCTTCTTCAACGCCGGCGCCCTCGACAACCTGCGCGACGTCGAGTGCGAGGTCGCGGTGATCGTCACCGACCCGGACAGCGACGCGCGCGGCGTGACCGACCTGGTGCGGGAGAAGCTGCCGACCAGCCACGTCCACGTCTTCAGCGAGGTGCTGCCCGAGCCCGACGAGCACGTCGTACGACGCGGGGTCGAGGTGCTCGACCGGGTGCGGCCCGACACGATCGTCGCCGTCGGTGGTGGCTCCGTCGATCGACGCGGCCAAGGCGATGCGGCTCTTCCACGAGCACCCCGGAGCAGCGCCTCGAGGAGCTCGCCCTGCCCTTCCTCGACCCGCGCAAGCGGATGGCGGCGTTCCCGCAGGACCCGCACACCGTGCGCCTGGTCGCGGTGCCGACCACCTCCGGGACCGGCTCGGAGGTCTCGCCGGCCGCGGTGCTGACGGTGGGGGAGCGCAAGGAGACCCTCGTCGACTACTCGCTGGTGCCCGACGTGGCCGTGGTCGACCCGTTGCTGGCGGTCTCGATGCCGCGCTCGGTCACGGTCGACAGCGGGATCGACGCCCTCACCCACGCCCTCGAGGCCGTGGTGTCGATCTTCGCCTCGCCCTACACCGACGCCTTCTGCGTGCAGGCCGCACGGCTGATCTTCGACGCGCTGCCGACGGCGGCCGACGACCCCGAGGACCTCGTCGGCGCGCACCGACATGGCCAACGCCGCCACCCTGGCCGGACTGGCGTTCTCCAACGCGTTCGTCGGCACCAACCACGCCCTGGCCCACGCGGTCGGAGCGCGGTTCGGGATCGCGCACGGCCGCGCCAACGGGATCTTCCTGCCGCACCTGCTGCGCTACAACGCCGGCCTGCCCAGCAAGTTCATGCCGGCGCCCGGCTACTCGGCGTACGTCGCGCCCGACAAGTACGCCCAGCTCGGCCGGGTGATCTTCGGCGGCCGCTCGCCCGAGGAGGCCCGGAGCCGCCTGTTCGACGGCGTGGAGGCGCTGCTCGACCGGCTGGCGATGCCGCGCACGCTGGACGAGGCAGGTGTCTCGCGCGAGGAGTTCGACGCGGCGCTGCCCGAGCTCGCGATGACCGCTTTCGGAGACCTCAGCAACCGGACGAACCCGCGGATGCCGTTGGTCACCGAGCTCACCGCCCTTCTCCGGGCGGGCTACGAAGGGAGGGAACCTGATGCCCACTGACCATGCGCAGCAGACGATCGAGGTGGCGGCGCCGTTCGACAAGGTGCTGGCCACGATCCGCGACGTCGAGAGCCAGGTGGACTGGATCCCCGAGATCCTCGAGGCCGAGCTGCTCGAGGTCTACGAGGACGGCGACCTCCCCGCGACGGCTCGCTTCAAGGCCTCGGCCACCGTCGGCACCGACCGCTACACGCTCTCCTACGAGCACGGCGACGAGACGATGAGCTGGACGATGGTCGAGGGTCACCTGCAGACCGGGCAGGAAGGTCTCTACACCCTGCGCGAGATCGACCCGCAGACCACGTCGGTGACCTACGACCTGACCATCCACCACAACCTGCCGCTGCCCGGGTTCGTCCGCAACAAGGTGATCAAGGGCCTGGTCAACAACACCCTCACCGGGCTGAAGGCGCACCTCGAGGACTGAGCTCCCGGCGTGGGCAGGAGTCCCCATGCCACGAGCCCCAGGCCGAGCACGACGCAGATGGGTTGGAGCGGGCTGAGCTCCCGGATGACCGGGATCTCGACGACGATCCATCCCACGAGCAGGATGCCGGACAGCAGGCTCATCCGGGCCGCGCGGGGGTCGTGACGCCACGCCAGTACGGCGGTCGTGCAGGTCGGCACGCCGACGACGAGCAGCAGCGCGAGCCCACCGAGCAGCGTGCTGTCGAAGGGGAGCCGCGGACGGAGCTGGTCGACACCCGGGAGGAAGCCGACGACGAGCCCGGCGGCGCCGTAGCACGCCGAGACGGCGATGCCGGCGGCGTAGACCGCCAGTCCGCGTCCGGGGCTGTGGGGTGCCACGCGACCAGCCTGCAGCGGCGTCCGGCGGTGCGGCCAGGGTCGGAGGTCACCGGGTCCGGGAATCGCCGACCTCCCTGGCTCGTGAGTGCCCGGGACCGACTGTGGACCAACGCCGGGCCGAACAGGCACTTCGCCCCGAGACGGGTCCCCGGCGACGGTGCTCCACTGGAGGCATGTCGAGGCCTCGTCACGGCGTTGCCTTGGCCGGCGTTCTGGCTGCTGGGTCTCTGGCGTTCGCCGGCAACCCGCTGACGTCCCCGATGCCCGGCTCGCAGGTGGGAGCCGCCCCCGCGCGGGTGGCCGCACCGGAGGTCGTGGCCGGACGCGTGATCGCTCCGAGGGCGCTACGTCGTCCCAACATGCTGGTCATCACCGCCGACGACATGCGCGCCGACGACCTGCGGTGGATGCCCCGCACGCGCCACCTGCTGGCGGACCGTGGGATCACGTTCCGCAACTCGTTCGCCCCGGATCCGCTGTGCGCCCCGTCGCGGGCCAGCTTCCTGACCGGGAGGTACGTCCACAACCACCGGGTCCTGGGCATCGAGCGGCCCTACGGGTTCCGTTCCTTCGATGACTCCTCGACGCTGGCCACTCGGCTGCGTCGCGCCGGCTACCGCACCGCGCTGGTGGGCAAGTACCTCAACGGCTACGGCAAGACGCGCACGTTCCGCGGCCATCCGTCATTGCACTACGTCCCGCCCGGATGGACCCAGTGGTGGGCGTCCACCGACCACGGGTGGCATGGTCAGTGGCCGGGGGGCGGCACCTACGACTACATGCACCTGACGTCCAACGTGAACGGGGGCCTCCGCACCTGGCCCGGTCGCTACACCACCGGAGTGACCGCTGGTCAGACCCAGGGCCTGGTGCGGCGGTTCGGCGGCGCTTCGCCGAAGCGCCCGTGGTTCATCTGGTGGACGCCGGTCGCCCCGCACTCCGGTATGCCTGAGGAGTCGGACGACCCGGGTTGGATCACGCGATCTGACGAAGTGCGGGCGTTCTGGGTGACTCCCGCTCGCCCGGCCTGGGTCAAGCACCGGTTCGACGGAGTCATCACCCACGGGGGCGGGGCGCCTCCGGACCGGTCGGCCGAACCAGATGTCTCGGACAAGCCCCACTACATCCGCGGGTACCCGCTTCTCACCTCTCGCGAGAAGCGTGCCGAACGCGACGTCACGAGGCAGCGCGCCGAGGCGCTCTACGTGCTCGACGTCCAGATCGGCCGCACGCTCGCGACCCTGCGGCGCTCCGGCCAGGCCGCCCGGACGATCGTGGTGCTCACCTCGGACAACGGCTACTACCTCGGTGAGCACCGCAAGCGCATCGGCAAGACCACGCTCCACGAGCCCTCGGTCCGGGTTCCTTTGGTCGTGGCCGGCCCCAGGATCCCGCACGGTGTCCGCTACGACCCTGCCACCGTCGTGGACCTGGCCGTGACGGTGGCCGGCTGGGCGGGCACCTCCCTGGTCCGCGAAGACGGTCACAGCCTCGGGAGCACCATCGCCCACGGCGACCACGGCTGGATCCGGCCCGTGGTCCTGGAAGGGCTCATGCGCGAGCCCCTGTACTGCGAAGCAACGGTCGACCACGCCGTCATGCGGGGGCTGAACACCAGCGGCATCCGCATGGGCCGCTACGTCCTGATCCGGTACTCCACGGGCGAGACCGAGGTCTACGACCTCGCTCGCGACCCGCTCGAACTCCACAGCCTGTCCGGGCCCGCCTCGGAGGACCTGCGACGACTGCTGACCCGGACCTGGCGGCAGTACGCCGCGTGCGCAGGAGCGCAGTGCCAGGCGACGTTGCCCGCCGAGCTGCGCACAGCCCCCACGCAGAACCGGTGGATCGCCGACCACCAGAGCCGGGAGACGCGCCGCTACTACCACTACTGACGCGACGGTCCGCTGCTACGGGAAGTGTCTCCAATGCCCTTCGGAGACGACCTCGACGGTGCCGACGACCACCTGGATCGCCGTCGCGTCGTCCATCGCGTACGCCGGACCGCCGATGCCCGCCGCCCACTGCTCGGCCTCGGCCACGGAGTTGCCCGGCATGCCGTCCTGAGCCAGGTGGGGGCAGATCGAGAAGTCGACGAGTCCCAACGTGCTGTCGTCACCGGTCGGCGGTCGCCACTGGATGAAGTCGTCCCCGACCCTGGGGGTCAGCACCATGCTCCCGGCACTCAGTCCTACCCACACCGTCTCGCTCAGTGAGGGCAGCAGATCGACCAGTCCGCACTCCCGCATCCAGTGGCACAGGTAGAGGACGTCACCGCCGCTCACCAGCAGGACGTCGGTCTCCTGGACCAGGGGCACCCAGCGCTCACGTTCGATGCTGGGCAGCGCAGTGAGCTCCAGCACGCCGACGGACTTCCAGCCCAGCTCGACCATGGGGTTCTCGGAGCCACCGCTGATGAACTCTCAGGCCCTGACGCCGGGGCCGACCCGGGGGTGCCCGTACATCGCGGTGGGGATGCACAGGGCCGTGGAGTCCGCGATCGGCTTCCCGAGCAGCCCGACCAACGCCTCGGTGATGCTGGCGTTCGTGACGGCCCCGGACGTGAGCAGAAGCTTCGCCAGGCCTCCCGATTCGACCGCGACCACCGGTCCGACGTACGGACGTGACTCCCGCCGCAGAACGCGTCACAGAGGGACACGTGACCCTAGCAAGGGCGGAGCGCTGCGTCGGTCGAGCGGGTGCTCTTCCGCTCCGGGTTCCTCTCCGAGGTGGTGGGAGTCGAGCTGTCGAGCGGCCGACGGGCAGGGGTGAAGGCGCGTCCTCTCGAGACGAACGGCTCGACCGTGCTGGGATGGAGGGTGTGTGACGCGCAGCTGCCGACCGTGGAGATGCTGTGGGAGCCGCATTATCCCGGCCGAGCGCTCGAGGAGAGGTTCGGCTTCGGGGACGCCGGGTCAGCCGGCGCGTGGGTCGCTGCCACGGTGCACGACCACTGGGGCATCCGGATCGATGCCTGCGAGCGGATCGTGATCAGCGACCGCAACGCAGTGGCCTGGGTCACGACTCCGGCCGGTCGCCTGCTGGCGAAGTGGTCGGTCGCGCCTGGGCGGTTCCCGCGCCTGTCACAGGTGGCCGAGCTCACCCGATGGCTGAACGGCCACGGGCTGCCGGTGTCAGCGCCGTTGGCTGCCCCGGACGGCCGTCTCCAGGTGGAGCTCGAGGGCGTCTCGCTGAGTCTCCAGCGCGTCGTACTGGGCGAGCTCCTCGATGTCGGGCATCCCGACCAGGTGCGGGCGGCCGGCGTGGTCCTGGCCCGGCTTCACCACGCTCTCGCCGACTACCCGGCCGCCGACCAGATCGTCCCACCAGAAGAACGGCCGGAGCCGTTGGCCGCCCGCATCAGAGGCTGGCTCGGCTCCGCGGACGAGCAGGTACCCGAGACGGGCGGCACCACCTTGAGGCGGCTCGTCGACGACGCGCCGGCGGACCTGCTGGCCACGCAGCTGGTCCACGGCGACTTCCGCTCGGCGAACATCCTGTGCACCGGCGCCGGGATCGCCGCCGTCCTCGACTTCGAGGAGGCCAGGCTCGACCACTGCATCGACGAGCTGGCGCGGTCGGCCGTCATGCTCGGGACGCGCTTCCGGGACTGGGGGCCGGTCACGAGCGATGTCCGGGCGAGGTTCCGCGAGGGTTATGAGTCCGTACGGCGGTTGACCGCGCTCGAGGCGAGTTGGTGGGACACCCTCGTGCTCTGGTACTCGCTGGTGCTCCTGCCGCCCGACGCGCTCCGGGCATCACCCGCCGCCGTCGACCCTCGCTCGCCGCACGCCGAGGCGAGCTCCCGCGGCAACGATGCCCACTGACGTCATGACCGACCCGAGCTAACCCGAAAGGTCGAGACGCTGGTCGTGCTGGCCTTCCTCGAGGACCACCAGGTGTTTCGAAGCTCCCTGGACGTCTCGACCAGGAGGGTGTCTCGGCCATCCGCAGTGCAGGCGTCGTGGTTGTCCTGTTCGATCCCGCCCCACGACGGTCACGGTGACCCCGGGCTCACCGCTGCCGTGCCCGAAGCAGAGGATGACCCACTCGACCACCCTTCGACTCGACCCGGTGAGCAGGCTACAACTGGCACCGCTCCGCGTGATGGTCCACCGAATCAACCCATGTGAGCTCGACCTCGGACGGTCGGTCGATGTGCGCGTGCACCACCCTCGTGCCACCCCTCAGCGCACGCGGGTGCGGGCTCACCGGCGAGGGCTCAGGACGCCTCGGCCTGGTCGTAGGCGACCCACCGGGCGCCGTACCTGATGCCTTCGGCGACGGCCCCGATGAGGCTCAGCGCTGCGGCGATGCCGATGCAGACGAACCCGAGGAAGGCCAGCGTCGATCCCAGGGCGACCCCGACCCCGCCCGCGACGGCGAGGCAGAAGCCCACCATGATCAGGTTCCAGGGACTCGTCTCCGGCTTGCGGGGCTGGGCCTCGCGACGGTGGTGCCTGGACCCCGAGGTCGACGACGGCAGCGACCGCCGCCCTTTCGGCGAGGTCTGGATCGGCGGCAGCGCCGCCTCTTCTTCGGTGGTTCTGGTCGTCGTGCTCATGGCTCTCCCCGGGGGTAGGTCTGACGGCGGGCAGGTCCGCAGCCGAAACCGTGTTCGCCGCTCCATGAATGAGACGGGCCTTTACCACCGCCGTGACGTGACAGGCGGGCTCGGTTTCCGCGTCACGCACACGCCGACGGCCCCGCCGGGGGTGTGCTGGCGGGGTGTGGGGCGGGGCAGCTAGAGGTCGGGTGGCTCGACCGGGCGACCGACGCTCACGTCGCGGGTGCCGGTGTGGTCGCGCAGGAACCTCAGCCCATGAGGCGAACGCCAGAGCAGGCTGGTCTCGTCGAGGCGTGTGTAGATCCACCCGCCGTGGGTCTTCAGGCGGTGGTGGAATCGGCACAGCGGCGCGAGGTTGTCGTCGGCGGTAGGCCCGTGCGGCCACGGGACACCATGGTCGAGGTCGCAGCGTCGAGCGGTCCGGGAGCACCACGGGAAGACGCAGGTCGGGGCGCGCAGCCGGGCGCGCTCGGCCATCGCGTCGGGGACCTCGTAGGCATCGACGCTGATGTGGTCGGCAAGGTCGAGGACGGGTCGCACCACGACGCGCGTCTCCGGACGCCCGCACCACTCACGCACCTGCTGGGCCGTGACCAGCCGCACGCCGCCGGCGTTCTCCACCCGAGCCACCGGGTCGTGGCCGCCGATCTCGGCCTCGGAGAGGTGGACGTGGAGCACGACCGTGCGAGTGGCTGCCCGAGCGATGCCGGACTCGCCGGTGTCGGCGGCGTGGTCGAGGTCGAGGGTCGGCTGCCGCCGCGCGAGGTCGCCGACCGCCTGGGCGCGGCGTACGTCGAGGGTCTCCGTCGAGCCCAGGCGCGCCAGCTCCTCGGCGCCGGCCGCCACGGCGGCCTCGAGGTCGAGGGCATCGCCGAGGTCGAGCTCGCCGTAGACCCGGGAGGTGCCTGCGAAGGAGACCTGCTCGTGGTCGACTGCGAAGAAGCGGCCGTCGGCGGCGGCTCGCCGCTGCTGCTCGGCGAGGTCGGGGTCGAAGCGCACGATCGCGGCGGCGACGAGCCGGTCGGTCTGGGCGGGACCGATCCGGTGGGCGAAAGGTGCGACCTGCGCGTCGACCCACGCTGCTGCCCGAAGGACAACGACGGGGTGGCCTGGGAGATCCGGCGGGACCGCCACACCGGCAGCTCGCCCCGAGTCGTGCGGGCCCAGAGCCGCGGCAGCCGGTGGCGCAGCTCGAGCGCATCACCGGCGAGGCGCGTGCCCCACTCGGTCGGCACGCCGAGAGCGGCCGCGAGCTCCGCGCAGGCGAACTCGGCCACCAGCGGCGCCCCCGCACCTGCGATCGCCACCTCGCCCTGAGTGCCCGGCACCGACGCCGCGTCGTCGAGCGAGCCGACCGCGTGCTGGGTGGCCCACGCGGCCGCCGCCTGGAGGATCGCCACCTCGTGGGCGTC
The DNA here is from genome assembly GCA_963761085.1 of uncultured Actinomycetota bacterium. Classification (GTDB taxonomy): domain Bacteria; phylum Actinomycetota; class Actinomycetes; order Propionibacteriales; family Nocardioidaceae; genus Nocardioides. The sequence goes on along the minus strand of CAVXFQ010000002.1, from coordinate 489,820 downwards.
GGCGGCAGCCCGGTGGGCGCGCAGCTCGCCGAGCACGCCGGACGGCGAGTCGGAGGTCACCGGAGCTGATCTCATGACGGCCACGCTAGAGGCGACCACCGACAGTCCGATCCCGGTTTCGAGGCGCTGTGCATAGGGCTCGGGTGCGGCTTGCACGCCCGCTATTCAGTGTTACTATCTACTAGTAGTCAGTGACACTGAGTAGATGAAGGGAGGTGGACCGATGGGCAAGCAGACGACCGAGATGCTCAAGGGCACGCTGGAGGGCATCGTGCTCGCGATCCTGTCCGGTCGGCCCGCCTACGGCTACGAGATCACGGCCTGGCTGCGCGAGCAGGGCTTCTCCGACATCGCGGAGGGCACCGTCTACGCGCTGCTGATCAGGATCGAGCAGCGCGGGCTCGTCGACGTGGAGAAGGTCCCGTCCGAGAAGGGCCCGCCGCGCAAGGTCTACTCGCTCAACGCACAAGGACAGCAGTACCTCGACGAGTTCTGGAGGACCTGGAGCTTCCTCACAGAACGCCTCGGACAGCTCCGCGAAGGAGGCCGATAGACATGGCCGCAAAGTGGTTCGAGCTGGTCACCGGCTCGCTCGATCAGAAGAAGCACTACCGGCAGTACGTCGCTCGCATCGACGCTCTGCCCGAGCCCTACGACGCGGTCGCGAAGGCTCTCCAGCGATATCTCACCTTCTACGGCGGCATCGTCGACGGTGAGACCTCGCTGAAGATGCTCAGTGACTTCGTCGACCTCTGGGAGCGCGCGGCCGCCGACGGTGCGTCGGTGCGCGCGATCGTCGGGGACGACCCGGTCGGGTTCGCGGAGGCCTTCGCCGACGCCTACTCGGGCCGGCAGTGGATCGACAAGGAGCGCGCCCGCCTGGTCAGGGCGGTCGACGCGGTCGAGGACGCCGAGCGGGGTGAGCGGGGATGAGTGCCGACACCATGATCCGGGTCCAGGGGCTGGAGAAGTCCTACCGCGACCTGCCCGTGCTCCGCGGGGTCGACTTCTCCGTGGAGCGCGGCACCATCTTCGCCCTGCTCGGCTCCAACGGCGCGGGCAAGACCACGATCGTCAGGATCCTCTCGACCCTGCTCAAGGCAGACGCCGGCACGGCCATGGCCGGCGGCTACGACGTCGCCACCCAGCCGGCGCGGGTGCGAGAGGCGATCAGCCTCACCGGGCAGTTCGCCGCCGTCGACGAGACCCTCACGGGGCGGGAGAACCTCGTGCTGGTAGCGCGGCTGCGACACCTCGAGGGGGCGGCCCGCATCGCCGACGACCTCCTGGCCCGCTTCCAGCTCACCGACGCCGCCGAGCGCCGGGTCTCGACGTACTCCGGAGGGATGAGCCGTCGCCTCGACATCGCGATGAGCCTGATCGGTGACCCGCCGGTGATATTCCTGGACGAGCCGACCACCGGGCTCGACCCGCAGGCGCGCCTCGAGGTGTGGAGGTGCGTCGAGGAGCTCGCCGGGCACGGTACGACGGTGCTGCTCACCACGCAGTACCTCGACGAGGCCGAGCACCTCGCCGATCGGATCGCGATCCTCCACGAGGGACGCATCATCGCCGACGGGACCCTCGCCGAGCTGAAGCGGCTGCTCCCGCCGGCGACCGTCGAGTACGTCGAGCGGCAGCCGACCTTGGAAGACGTCTTCCTCGCCGTCGTCGGCCACGACGACGCGGACCGCACACTCACGCCCACACGCACTCGGGAGGGAACACGATGACCAGCCACTTCTTCGGCGACACCGCCGTCCTGCTCGGACGGTCGCTGCGTCACATCACGCGCAGCCTCGACACCGTCCTCACCGTCGCGATCATGCCGATCGCCCTCATGCTGATGTTCGTCTACGTCTTCGGCGGGGCGATCGACACCGGGTCGCAGCACTACGTGGACTACCTGCTGCCCGGCATCCTGCTGATCACCATCGCGACCGGCATCTCCTACACGGCGTACCGGCTCTTCATGGATCTCAAGAGCGGGATCTTCGAGCGGTTCCAGTCGATGCCGATCGCACGTTCGAGCGTGCTCTGGGCGCACGTGCTGACCTCGGTGGTCTCCACCCTCGTCTCGGTGGCGCTCGTCGTGCTCGTCGCCGTCCTGATCGGGTTCCGGTCGTCGGCGGGCGTGCTGGCCTGGCTGGCCGTCGCCGGCATCCTCGTGCTGTTCACCCTGGCCCTGACCTGGCTCGCCGTCATCGCCGGCCTGTCCGCGAAGACGGTGGACGGCGCGGGCGCGTTCTCCTACCCGCTGATCTTCCTGCCGTTCGTCAGCTCGGCCTTCGTGCTCACCCGCACGATGCCCGGCCCGGTGCGGTTCTTCGCCGACCACCAGCCGGTGACCTCGATCGTGAACACGCTCCGTGAGCTGCTCGCCCAGCAGCCGGTCGGCGCCGACCTCTGGTTCGCCCTCGCCTGGTGCCTCGGCCTCCTGGTCGCCGCCTACGCCCTGGCCATGGCGGCGTACCACCGCAGGTTCGCCTGAGGCCTGCTCGCGACGACGCGTGGCCGGAGTTCGGGTGCTGTCAGGGTGCTGGTGGTGTGCCGACCGGCCGGTGTTCAGGTGGCGTTCATGTCCACGCTCTTACGTTGCCGGTATGGGTAGTCGCGAAGGACAGTCGTAGGTCCGGCGAGTCCCGTGAGGCGTCGCTGCATCCTTCACGTCGGAGTGCCGAAGACCGGCACGACGCACCTCCAGGACGTCTTGTGGGGGTCGACCCCGCAGCTGCGGGAGCAAGGGTTCCGGCTGGCGATGGGGAGCGTCGACGAGCACTTCTTCCTGACGCTGGCGCTGCGGGACAGGCTCGACCCCGAGGTCGACTCGCCCGAGGCTCTCGACGTCGTACGACGTCTGCGCCGGGAGGTCCGCAGCTCACGGCCCGAGCACCTGATCGTCTCGCACGAGCTCCTCGCCCCGGTCTCGCAGGGCCACATCGACGAGCTGATGGACCTGCTCGGCGATCTCGAGGTGCACGTCGTCGTGACCGCTCGCGATCTCGCCCGCCAGATCCCCGCCGAGTGGCAGCAGCAGGTCAAGACCCGGGCCCAGGCGCCGTACTTCCGGTTCGTGGACCGAGTGGTGAGTCGGGAGAACGACGCCTTCTGGGCGGCCCAGGACCTGGCTGCCGTGGCCGGTCGTTGGGGCCGCGGTCTGCCGCCGGAGCGGGTGCACATCGTCACCGTGCCTCCTGCGGGCTCACCGCGCGAGGTGCTGCTCGCCAGGTTCTGCGACGCCGTCGGGCTGAGCCCCGACGGCCTGAACCTGGACGGGGCGCGACTCAACGAGTCCATCGGCTTCGAGCAGACCGAGCTCCTGCGCCGGGTCAACGTCGCCCTCGGTGACCGTCTCCCGCACGTGAGGAGCGGCTACGGCGGCACCGTGAAGTTCGGGTTCGCCGAGCAGGTGCTCGCGCAGCAGGAAGCGCGGCAGCGGCTCCGGCTGCCGCAGCGGCACTGGGACTGGTGCATCGGCACGGCCAAGGAGATGGTGGTGCATCTCGAGCACGCCGGGTATGCCGTGCACGGCGACCTCGACGACCTCATCCCGCACCCCGCCGATGCCGCCGAGCCCTACCGTCCGACCGATGCCGACGTGGCCGCGGCAGCAGTGGAGGCGATCGCGACCATGCTCGACGAGCAGCACTCACGCGAGCTGCAGGCCGTGCGACGCCACCACGTGAGGGAGAGCACGGCGAGGCTCACCCGCGGCGTACGACGATCGGTCGGGCGCGCGGCCAGGAGGATCGGTGCCTGAGGCCGGCTCGACTCGGGTGTGGGCGGAGGTAGGGGGCTCCGCTCCCACCACCGATCGGGTCCACTTCCTGATGTTCGACGCGACCGGCTACGGCGGGGTCGCCCGGACCGTCACCCGGCTGGCCGGGCATCTCGCCGAGACCCACGAGGTGCACCTGCACAGTCTGCTCCGCAACGCCGACGACCCGCCGTACCCCATCGACCCGCGGGTCACGGTCACCTGGATGGTCGACAACCGCCGTGGCAGGAGGCACCGGGGGCGACCCCGCCACGACCCGTGGGCTCGCCCGCGGTGGCGTCGCCTCGACCGGTTGCCCTCCGCCCTCGAGCCGGAGCAGGGCATCTCGGCGTACACCGACCTGCTGCTGCGCCGCGAGCTCCCCAAGCTCGCTCCCGGCGTGCTCGTCACGACCAGGCCGATGCTGCACCTCGCGGCAGCCCGGTGGGCGCCCGACCGCGTGCTGCACATCGCCCAGGACCACCTCAACTTCGAGCTCCGCATGCGCAACCCCACCATCACCGCGATGCTCGACCAGGCGGTGCCCACCGTCGACGCGTTCGTCACCCTGACCAGGGCCGACCGGCGCGACTACGAGCGCCGCTACCCCGGGACCCTGATCGAGCAGATTCCCAACGCGTCGCCGTTCCCCCTGGGTGCGCGGGCGCTCCTCACCGACAAGATCGTGGTCAGCGCCGGCCGGCTCACGGGCCGCAAGGGGTTCGACCGGCTGATCCAGGCCTGGGGCCCCGTCGCCGGTCGCTTCCCGGACTGGCAGCTCCACATCTACGGCGAGGGGGAGTGCCGCCCCGGCCTGGAGCAGCAGGTCCATCGGCTCGGGCTCACCGACAGCGTCCGGCTCCCCGGCCACACCGCCGACATCGAGACGGCCTTGATGAACGCCGGCGTCTACGCCATGTCGTCGCGGGTCGAGGGGTTCCCGATGGTGCTCCTGGAGGCGATGACCCACGGGCTGCCGCTGGTCGCCTTCGACTGCCCCCGCGGTCCGGCGGAGATCATCGAGGACGGCGTGAACGGCAGGCTCGTCGACGACCACGACGTCGCGGGCTACTCCCGCGCCCTGGCTGAGCTGGTCGCCGACAGCGAACGACGTCGCTGCATGGGGGCCGCCTCCTACGCCCGCGCGAGGTCGTTCCAGATCGAGACGGTGGGCGAGGAGTGGGACAACCTCTTCGCCGAGGTGCTGGATCGGCGGCTGGCCGGCGTCGAGTGACCTGTGGCGCCGACGTCGGCGCCACAGCGTCAGAGTCGGAGCTCGGCCGCAGCGAGACAGAGCGGCCCGAGCCCGGGCAGGGGAGATCGGGTCGGGCGAGGTCAAAGTCCCTTCCGGGCTCCCGCGGAGGGGCGGGTGCCGTTGCCCTCACTCGAAGTTCGACTTACTGTAGAGATATCAGTCGCGAGTTGTTGAGATTGCTGGAGACGGGGGAGGCCGCGTGAGCACGGACCTGAGCAAGGTGGCCCCGAGCAACCGCGACCGGGCCGCGAGCCCCTCGTCTCCGAGCCGGGCCGGAGCCGTGGCGGGCTGGTTCGACGACCGGCTCGGCCTGGCGACGGTCATGCGCAAGAACCTGCGCAAGGTCTTCCCCGACCACTGGTCGTTCATGCTCGGCGAGATCGCGCTGTGGTCGTTCGTGGTGCTGCTGCTGACCGGCGTCTTCCTGACCCTGTGGTTCGTGCCCAGCATGTCGGAGTCGACGTACCAGGGGAGCTACGCCGCAGCTCCGCGGCGTCCCGATGTCAGACGCCTACGCCTCGACGCTGCACATCTCCCTCGACGTCCGTGGCGGCCTGCTGGTCCGCCAGATGCACCACTGGGCGGCGATGCTGTTCATCGCCGCGATGATGGTGCACCTGATGCGGGTCGCCTTCACCGGCGCGTTCCGCAAGCCGCGCGAGCTGAACTGGGTTATCGGCAGCGTCCTGCTGCTGCTCGGGACGATCGAGGGCTTCACCGGCTACTCCCTGCCCGACGACCTGCTCTCCGGCACCGGGCTGAAGGCGGCCGACGGCTTCCTCAAGGCCACGCCGGTGGTCGGCACCTACCTGGACTTCTTCCTCTTGGGCGGTGAGTTCCCGGGCGACTCGATCATCCCGCGCCTCTACACCGTGCACGTGCTGCTGATCCCCGGGCTGCTGCTGGCGCTGATCGGCGCCCACATGCTGCTGCTGGTCTTCCACAAGCACACCCAGTGGCCCGGTCCTGGCCGGACGGAGCAGAACGTCGTCGGCTACCCGATGCTCCCGGTGTACGCCGCCAAGGCGGGCGGCTTCTTCTTCATGGTCTTCGGCGTCATCGCGCTGATGGGCGGCCTGCTCTCGATCAACCCGGTCTGGAAGTTCGGCCCCTACGACCCGACCAAGGTCACCGCCGGCTCGCAGCCCGACTGGTACATGGGCTGGCCCGACGGCGCGCTGCGGATCATGCCCAACTGGGAGAGCAACGTCTTCGGCCACCCGATCTCCTGGAACGTGCTGATGCCCGATCCAGGTCCTGCCGGTGCTGCTGTTCACCGTCGTCCTGCTGCTGCCGTTCGTCGAGTCGTGGCTCACCGGTGACAAGGAGGAGCACCACCTCCTGCAGCGGCCGCGCGACGCCCCGACCCGGACGGCGTTCCTGGCCGCGCTGATGGCGGTCTACGGCCTGTTCTGGGCCGCCGGCGGCAACGACATCCTGGCCACCCACCTGCACATGAGCCTGAACTCCATCACCTACTTCCTGCGCATGGCCGTGTTCGTGGTGCCGCCGCTGGTGTTCGTGGCGGTGCGACGGTGGTGCGTCGGGCTCCAGCGCGCCGACCGCGACCGGCTGCTGCACGGCTACGAGACCGGCATCGTCATGCGGTCTCCCGACGGCGCCTACACCGAGCGGCACCTCCCGATCGGCGACGCCCGCGCCTACACGCTCAGCACCCGTCAGGTCGACGAGGTCGCCGAGGAGCCGGTGGAGGAGGACGACGGCGTGGCCGCGCCGCACCTACGGCGGCGCCGGGCTCGGGCCGGCTGTCTCAGCGCCTGGTCGGGCGTGGAGCTCGCGCCCGCCACGGCCGAGGACCTGGCGGCCGCGCGACGGCACGCCGAACACGCGCAGGAGCTGGAGGCGGGGCTCGAGCACCCGGTCGACGGGCACGAGTTCGACGACCACCAGCTCCGCGACACCGAGGCAGTGCCCCTGCGGGGTGGCCACGGTGGGTCGCACCGCGACTGACCGGGCCACGGGGGCCCTGGTCGGTCGGCGGTGCGACCCCGTCGCAGGCTGGGCCGCAGAGCGGTCAGCCCTCGGTGGCGACCTCGAGCGGCGCGGCTTCCTCGCCGCTGCCGAGCAGCATCGCGTACACCACGCCGGCGATCAGGGCGCCGGCGATCGGGGCCAGGATGAACAGCCACAGCTGGATGATGGCATCGCCCCCGGCGAACAGGGCCGGGCCGATCGAGCGCGCCGGGTTCACCGACGTGTTGTCGATGGGGATGCAGACCAGGTGGATCAAGGTCAGCACGAGGCCGATGGCGATCGGTGCGAAGCCCTTGGGCGCCCGGGTGTCGGTCACGCCCATGATCACCAGGACGAAGAACGCGGTCAGCAGCACCTCGGCGAGGAGCACGGCCCACCAGGCGTAGTGCTCCGGCGACCGGCTGCCGTAGCCGTTGGTCGCGAACCCGGTGTCGGTCGAGTCGAAGCCCGACGTTGCCGTGCGCGATCACCCAGAGGCTGAAGGCGGCGACGATGGCGGCGACGACCTGCGTGACGACGTAGGTCGGCACGTCCTTCCAGTCGAACCGCTTGCCCATGGCCAGACCGATGGAGATCGCGGGGTTGAAGTGGCCGCCGGAGATGTGACCGACCGCGTAGGCCATGGTGAGCACGGTCAGGCCGAAGGCCAGGGCGATGCCGTAGAAGCCGATTTCCTTGCCGGCGATGACGGCGGCGCCGCAACCGCCGAAGACCAGCCAGAACGTGCCGAGGAACTCGGCAGCGATACGTCGAGGCATGGGGTGCATGGGGAGATCCACCTTTCTCGCGTGACTGCGCGAGATCCTGACAGAGCCGCGACGCCGAGTGGGGGACCCCGCCCCGCTCGCCGGGGCGCGTCGAGGGGCGTCCGCCACGCGCTAAGGTCCGGCGCGTGAGCGCGCGCCGATCCGAGCCGACGGCGGGCGAGACGAGCCTCGGGATCGGCGAGCTCGCGCGTCGTACGGGGCTGACCCCCCAGCTGATTCGCGCCTGGGAGACCCGGTTCGGCTTCCCCGAGCCGGTCCGCACCTCCTCGGGGCGTCGCCGCTACGACCCGCGAGACGTCGACCGGATCGGCCGGGTGCTCAGCCTCAAGGAGTCCGGCTCGCGGCTCGCCCAGGCCATCGCGAGGGTCCAGGAGGAGCCCGCCGACGCGCGCTCCCTGTCGGTGTACGGCGAGCTGCGGCGCGCGCAGCCCCACCTCGGCAGCCGGCTGATGGGCCGCGAGGTGCTGATGGCGATCTCGCGGGCGATCGAGGACGAGGCGCTGGCGCGAGCCGTGCGGCCGATGGTCTTCGGGGCCTTCCAGCGCGAGGAGTTCTACCGGCGCTCCTCGCCGCGCTGGCAGGAGCTGGCGCGGACCTCGGAGCAGTGCGTGGTGTTCGCCGACTTCGCGACCTCCGACGCGGCGGGGGAGCCGGTCAGGGTCGCCCTCGACCCCGCCTCGCCGCTCCTCCGCGAGTGGGCGGTCGTGGTGTGCTCCGCGGACTTCTCGGTGGTGCTCACCGCGTGGGAGGTCCCCGACGACGACCCCGGCCGCCGCTTCGAGGTGATCTTCACCCTCGAGCCGGCGGCGGTCCGCGTCGCCCTCGACGTGTGCACGGCCGCGGCCCGGGCAGCCGGGGTGTCGCTGCCCGACGCTACGCCGCTGCGGCTGCGACCCGCCTCTCGGGCCCGGCGACCGACGCGCTGGTCCTGCGCGCGTTCGACTACCTGCAGCGGGCCGGCGGGGCCTGACGCCCGCGAGCCGGGCCCCTCACCCCGGCAGGTGGTGACAGTCACCGAGGGCCGCTGGCAGCGTGGCCGGGGACCATCTGGCCCGGCCCTCGGTCGGGCCATCTGGGAAAGGTCGTCCCTGATGGAGCTCTCTCGACGGTTGACCCTCGGAGGGGCAGCCGCACTCACCGCCGGAGCCCTGCTCGCCCTGCCGCCCGCGGCCCACGGCAGCACCACCGCCACCCCGACCGCGCAGGCTCTGCACTTGTCCGCCGACCCCAACGTGGGGCTCTCCCAGTGCTGGAGCTGCGCGCGGGAGACCACGGTCACGCCCCATGCGTCGTTCCTGGCGCTCGACGTGGCCCCGCGAGCGGCGTACACCAACATCCATGCGGCTGAGGTCGCTCTTCCCCGACGTCTACGGCTCGCGCGGCTTCTTCGACGCGGTGAACCCGACCACCGGCTCGGTCGGCCACCGGATCCTGCTGCTCGACCAGTCGATGATCATGGCCGGCCTCGACAACGCCCTGCGGAACCGCGCGCTGCAGCGGCACTTCGCAGCCGACCCCGTCAGCTCGGCCGCCCGCACCTACCTGGGGATCGAGCACCTGGACCTCCGCTAGCCGCTCGTCGGGGCCGGGCCCCGGCACTGGGGCCCGCTCCTCGGCGACGGAATTGCCACCGTCGACGACGAGCAGCTGACCGGTCGTGTACGCCGCACCCGGCGTGCACAGCCATGCGACGGCAGACGCGATCTCGTCGGGCGTGCCGCTGCGGCCGACGGGGGTGGTCAGGCCCTCCGCGCTCTCGTGGTCGGTCTGGCTGGCCGTGGCGATCCAGCCCGGCGCCACGGCGTTGCAGGTGACCCCGTCGGCGGCGTGGTCGACCGCCACCGCGCGGGCGAGCCCGACCATCCCGGCCTTCGCGGCGGCGTAGGCCGCCTCGCCGCGCATCGCCATCGCGGCACCGCTCACCGAGGAGACCATCACGACCCGGCCCCACTGTGCCGCCACCATGGCGGGCAGCACCGACCGGGTGACCAGGTAGGCGGTGTCGAGGTTGCGCGAGAGCGACCGCCGCCACCTCGCCGGGTCGAGGCCCAGCACCGTGCCGGACTCCTCGGCACCTGGCAGATCGGCCAGCTCCGTCGTCCGGCCCGGCCGCCCAGCACCGGCCGGGCCAGGCTGGTCATGCCGGCGTTGTTGACCAGCACCGTGACCGCACCGAGCTCGGCGGTCACCTCGGCCACGGCTGCCTCGACGGCCTGCGCGTCGGTCAGGTCGGCCACGACGCCGAGGCCTCGATACCGTCGCGGGCCAGCTCGGCAGCGCGCACGTAGGCGCGCTCGGTGGTCGCCGCCACCGCGACCCGGGCGCCCAGCGCGCCGAGGGCCCGGGCGACGGCGAAGCCGATCCCGTCGGCCGACCCGGCCCCGGTCACCAGGGCCGTGCGGCCGGCGAGCGAGAAGGACGCGGGCAGCGGCAGATCGGCGGAGGTACGTCGCTCGGTCACGGCCCGCAGCGTAGACGGCGCCCCCACACGGTTGTCAGTCGTGGAGCACCTGGAGCGGGGCGGCCGTCAGCAGTCGTCCTTGCGCGCCAGCGTCACCGCGAAGTCGTCGGCCGGGTCGGTCCAGGTCTCGGTGACCTCGTACCCCGCCGCGGCCAGCTCCTCGCGGATGGTCTCGACGGTGAACTTGGTCGAGATCTCCATCCGGATCTCCTCACCGCTGTGGAGGTGGAGCTCGACGCCGGCACCGGGGATCTGCACGTGCATCGGCATCTCGGCCCGGAGCCGGAGGTCCATCCGGTGGAGGTGGGGGTCCCAGAAGGGGACGTAGCTGAAGCCGTCCGGGTCGAAGTCGGCGCCCAGCTCGCGGTTGAGGACGTGGAGCCCGTTGCGGACGAAGCGCTCGGTGACGCCGCCGGGGTCGTCGTAGGCCGCGATCAGGCGGTCGGCCCGCTTGACCAGGTCGGTGCCGAGCAGCAACCAGTCGCCCGGCTCGCAGGAGTCGGCGAGAGCGCCCAGGAACGCGCGGCGCTCCTCGACGTAGAGGTTGCCGATCGTGCCGCCGAGGAACGCGACCAGCTTGCGGTCGTCGCGCGGCAGGTGGCCGAGGTGGAGGGTGAAGTCACCGACGATCGCCTCGACCCGGACCCCGTCGTAGGTGGCCGCGATCTGCTCGGCGGCGTCGCGCAGCGTCTGCTCCGAGACGTCGACCGGGACGAACCGCTCGAGCCGTCCGGTGTCGGCGAAAGCCCGGAGGAGGGCGTGGGTCTTGTCGCTGGTGCCGCTGCCGAGCTCGACCAGCGTGGTCGCGTCGCAGGCCGCCGCGATCTCGCCGGCCCGCTCGACCAGGACCGAGCGCTCGGCCTCGGTCGGGTAGTAGTCGGGGAGCCGCGTGATCTCGTCGAACAGCCGTGACCCCTCGTCGTCGTAGAGCCACTTCGGCGGCAGGGTGAACGGCGGAGAGCCCAGCCCGCGCCGGACGTCCTGCACCAGCGCGGCCTCGGCCGAGCCCGGCTCGAGCAGCACCGAGACGGTGGTCCGGCTCATGAGCTGACCCTCCGCCGACCCCGCCGGCCCCGTCGGCCAGCCGCACCCCGGACAAGGCCCAGCGGGAGCCGTGGGGGAAGAAGTTGCGGTAGGTGGCGCGGGTGTGACCCGCGGGGGTGAGCGCGCAGCCGCCGCGCAGGACCATCTGGTTGGACATGAACTTGCCGTTGTATTCGCCGATCGCGCCCTCGGCGGGGTGGAAGCCGGGATAGGGGTGGTAGGCCGACGAGGTCCACTCCCAGCAGTCGCCGAACATCTGCCGCAGCCCGCCGGTCGCCGCGCCGGCGGGCCGTGGGTGGAAGGTCTCGGCGTCGGCGAGGTTGCCGAGGTCGTCGGGCTCGGCCGCGCCAGACCTGCCGCTCGATCATGCATCTCGGCCGCGTGCTCCCACTCGGCCTCGCTCGGGAGCCGCTTGCCGGCCCACGCGGCGTAGGCCTCGGCCTCGTAGAAGCTGACGTGGCTGACCGGCAGGCCGGGGTTGACCGGCCAGGTGCCGTTGAGGGAGTGCTCGAACCACTGCCCGTCGACGTGGGTCCAGTAGAACGGCGCCTCCCAGCCCTCCTCGCGGACCCGGCCCCAGCCGTCGGAGAGCCACAGGTCGTGGCGGTGGTAGCCACCGTCGGCCATGAACTCGAGCCACTCGCCGTTGGTGACCAGCCGGTCGGCCAGGCGGTAGGGCTCGAGGAACTGCTGATGGCGCGGGAGCTCGTTGTCGAAGGCTGAAGCCGTCGCCCTGGTGGCCGATCTCGACCAGCCCGCCCTCGAAGTCGACGTAGCCGAGCGGGTCGGGCTCGGTGGTGGCGCTGGGGGTGCCGGCGTAGACCGGGCGGAGCGGGTTGCGGGACAGGACGTGCTTGATGTCCATGAGCAGCAGCTCCTGGTGCTGCTGCTCGTGGTGGAACCCGAGCTCGACGGTGTCGGCGAGCGCGGTCAGCGTGCCCTCGTCGAGCCGGTCGAGCAGGTCGCGCATCCGGGCGTCGACGTTGCCGCGGTAGACCCCGACGTCGTGGGCGCCGGGGCGGCTGATGTCGCCGCGGCGCGCGCGCTCGTAGCGGGGTCCGACCGCCTCGTAGTAGCTGTTGAACAGGAACCAGTAGTGCTCCTGGAACGGCGTGAAACCGGACTCGTGGTCGGCGAGGACGAAGGTCTCGAAGAACCACGTGACGTGGGCCCGGTGCCACTTCGTCGGCGAGACGTCGGCCATCGACTGGACCGTCTGGTCCTCGGGGGAGAGCGGCGCGGCCAGCGCCTCGGTCTGCGCCCGGACGGCGGCGTAGCGGTCGAGCAGCGCGTGCGGGTCGCGCTGCCGCCGTCGGGCCGCCTGCCTGGGCAGGGGTGTCGTGCAGTGTGGTCGTCATCGGCTCCACCTCGTCGTGGCTGTGGTCGCCCGGGTCCTCCCGGTACCGAGTTCGTTCCACCGTAGCCCGGCCCACCGACAACCGGGGTCACGGCGAGATCTCGGATGCCGCGTCCGGCAGCCGAACGGTAGGTGGTCGGCGTCCGCTCGCCGCCCGCTCAGCGCCCGCTCAGGCCACGGTCACGCGCGGGTCGAGGAAGCCGTAGGCAACGTCGACGACCAGGTTGGCCACGACGATGAGCACGGCCGCGATCAGCACGGTGGCGCTGACGACGCTGAGGTCGATCGGCGTGGACAGCGCGGTCAGGCCCCAGTTGCCGATCCCGTCGATGCCGAAGATCCGCTCGGTGAAGATGGTCCCCGACAGCAGCGTGGCGAAGTCGATGCCGAAGATGGTGATCACCGGGACGATCGCGGCCCGCAACGCGTGCTTGAACAGCAGCTTCCGGCTTCGTACGCCCTTGGCCTGAGCGGTGCGCAGGTAGTCCTCGCCCAGGGTCTCCACCATCTGGCCGCGGGTGAAGCGGGCATAGTCGGTGCAGTTGGTCAGACCGATGACCAGCCACGGCAGCATCATGTAGGAGACCGTCTTCGCGGGGTTCTCGGTGATCGGGTAGTACCCCGTGTTGGGGAACCAGCCCAGCCGCAACGAGAAGTAGATCCAGGCGAGCAGGATGGTCAGGTAGTCCGGGATCGCCGAGACGATGAGCGAGCTGCCCACCAGGAGGCGGTCCATGGGCGTGCCCCGCCAGCGTGCGGCCAGGGCGCCGAGGAGCACCCCGAGCGACAGGTAGATGGCCGAGCCGCCGACGGCGACCGCGATGGTGGCGGGGAACTTCTGCTTGAAGTCGTTCCAGACGGTGTTGCCGGTCATGATCGAGATGCCGAGGCACGGGGCGGGGCACGCGTAGTTCTTCCCGTCCACGTAGACGTCGTCGCGGCCGACAAAGATGCCCTTGGCCCACTCGGTGTAGTTGGTGAACAGCGACTGGTCGTACCCCATCTGGCGCTTGATGGAGTCGAGCTTCGCGGGCGTGCATCGCCCGGGACCGAGCTTCTCGCAGTAGTTCACCGCCGGCGCGTCGCCCATGCCCTTGAAGAAGAGGGTGAAGACGAACAACGAGGTCAGCACCACGACGAGCACCGAGCTCAGCAGACGCCGCACGATGAACCCCGTCATGAGGCCACGTCCGGCGTGGAGAGGCTCGTCACCCTGCGAATCACCCTGCGAAGGGTAGAACGCGTAGCCGGAGAGGTGGGAGCCGGCGCGGGCCACGGAGGTGGCCAGGCCACCGGCTCGCGCGCCGGCCACCCGGCGTACGGCGTCGGAAAAGCGTCCCGTATCGCTTTTCGCTGCCGCTCGTCCTTATTTCTCCGGAGGGCCTTCCGCGGACCGTGCGGACTATCTGTTCGCAGCACCCGGAATTGTCTCGCAGAAATGCGGGGACAGGAAGAACCGGGTGGTGGGGTGCGACCTGACGGAGTTCGCACCCCACCACCCGTGGGTGGGTCCTGCTCACCAGGGCCGCGCGGCCCCGGCCCGGGTCACGACTTGCTGACCCAGATGTCCTTCCAGGTCGGCATGCCCAAGGTGTTGTCGTCGTTGTCACCCTGGATGCGCGAGCCATGGGCCTGCGCCACGCCGGTGTAGTACTGCGGGAACAGCGGGAAGTACTTCTGCATGATCGACTTGTCCATGGCGTTCCATGCTGCGGCCTGCTGGTCGAGCGGCAGCTTCTGCACCGCGTTGATCTGGTTGTCGACCGACTTGTTGCTGAACGCCGGGTAGTTGGCGCCGAAGGAGTGCGATCTTGTTCGGGTCGGTGGATCCGTAGATGTTGGGGATCCAGGTCGAGCCCGACGGCCAGTCGGAGCACCAGCCGGCGGCCCGGACGTTGATGTCCTCCTTGGTGTTGTCGCGCGCCGTGGAGTAGTCGGCGGTCGTGGTCGGCACCGGGGTGGCCTTGAAGCCGGCCTCGGTCAGCGCCTTGACGACGGCGTCCTTCACCTTGACGTTCACCGCGTCGTCGGTCCGGAACAGGAACTTGATCTCGTAGCCCATGGCACCGGCCTGCTTCAGCAGCTGCTTGGCCTTGGCCGGGTCGGTCACGAAGTCCCCGTGGTTGAGCACGTTGTAGGCCTTGCGACCGGGCAGACCCGGCGGGAACAGGTTGCTGGCCGGGATGGCCGTGACGCCCGGGATCAGGCCCGCGGCCAGGATCGCGTTCTTGTAGGGGTAGGCCCAGGCCAGCGCCTGCCGGATCTTGATGTTGGTGATCTTCCTGTTGTCCGGCGCCCAGTAGTACGTGCACGGCGTACCGCCCAGGGTGAGCCGGTCGGACGCGGTCTGCTTCATCTTCTGGTAGTCAGGAGCGAGCAGGTTGTCGTAGGTGAGCGTCGTCTGGCCGGAGCCGGAGTCGGCCAGCAGGATCTGGTCGATCTTCTCCGACTGCTGCTGGGTCTTGAAGTCGTACCCGTCGGGGTACTGCGTGCGCGCCGGGTCGGTCTTGGGGTCCCAGTGGGGGTTGCGGACGAGCACGAGCTCCTTGGATGGGCTGTACTTGGAGATCTTGTAGGGACCGGTCGACAGCGGGTGGTTCTTGTAGGTCCTGGGGTCAGACGCGCTGCCCAGCGGGATCGGGCCGTTGGCCGGGAACGTGCCCCAGTAGGGCATGTCCGGGAAGGGCTTGGCCATGTTGATGGTGATGGTGTTGCCGTTGACCTTGATGCCCTTGTATCTTCTGCTTCGGCGCGGTGTAGGGGCCCTTGTAGCTCGCGCCGCCCTTGTAGTAGACGTTCGAGTAGTACTGGCAGGCGCCGGTCGGGAACGTCGCGGCGTCCATGCACCGCGTCATGCCCCAGGCGACCTCCTTGGCCGTGACCGGGTCGCCGTTCTCCCACTTCACACCGGGGCGGATCGTGAACTTCCACTGGGTGTAGTTGTCGTTGTGGGTGCCGAGGTCGGTGGCCAGGTCGGGGACCAGGATCATCTGGCCGCTGGACGGGTCGTACTTGTACTGCGTCAACGAGCGCGTCACCAGGCCGCTCATGATCGAAGAGGTGTCGGTGTAGTAGATCTCGCTCGGATCGATCGTGGTGGTCAGACCCTGCAGCGTGAGCACCGTGATGGTGCCGCCCTTCGTGGCGCCGGAGATCGTCACCGGGCCCTTCGCCTTGTCGTTCTGGTTGTTGCCAGTGTTGCCGCCCTGGAAGCTGCTGGGGTTCGCGTTGGGGGTGCCCGAGCCTCCCGAGCCGCCACAGGCGGCCAGGGCGAGCAGGCCCAACGAGGAGAGGGCGACCAGCGGTGTCTTCAGTCTCATGTGCGAGGCCTTTCGCTGAACAGATGACCTCGACGCGCTCGCCGAGGGGGTGCACCGGGGATTGGGCGCACGATCGGTGGGCCCCGACCCCTCACTCACCGAACCACGTGGGAATCGCTATCCGATATCGCGGTCATAACGAATATGTTGCGGTGACCAGAAATGTCTCGGAAATGTCTCGGGAATGTCGCAGGACAGTGGCGATAAGGTCACGGATAGGTCACGGCATCGATGGGTACGGCGGGGCATGAGCCCACGACGTACCCGACCGGTGGCCGCCACACCCGCGACGGTCCGGCCCGAGCCGGCCGGCTGAGGAGGACCGATGGAGACCTTCGACGCGGTCGTCGTCGGATCGGGTCCCAACGGTCTGGTCGCGGCCAACCACCTCGTGGACGCCGGCTGGAGCGTGCTGGTGCTCGAGGCCCAGCCGTCGTGGGGCGGCGCGGTCCGCAGCGACTCCGACGTGCACCCGGACTTCGTGCACGACACCTTCAGCGCCTTCTACCCCCTGGCTGCCGCCTCGCCGACGGTGCAGGCGCTCGGGCTCGAGGAGCACGGGCTGGTCTGGCGGCGGGCTCCCGCCGTGCTCGGCCATGTCTTCGGCGACGGCGGGTGGGCGTTGCTGCACGACGACCGGTTCCGGACCGCGGACGGCTTGCGCGACCCCGCCGACCGGGAGGCCTGGTTGCGCCTGTGCGACCTGTGGGACCGGATCGGCCCCCACCTCGTCGGGGCGTTGTTGTCACCGTTCCCTCCCGTGCGGCACGGGACGCCGTTGGCGCTCCGCGTCGCCCGCGCCGGCGGTCTCCAGCTGGTGCGCTCGTTGCTGTCCCCGGCCGCCGACCTGGGGGAGTCGCGGTTCCGCGACCGCGAGGCGCGAGCCCTGCTGCTCGGCAACGCCGGCCACGCCGACATCCCGATGCAGGCGCCCGGGTCGGGGCTGTTCGGGGTGGTGATGTCGATGCTCGCCCAGTCGGTCGGCTTCCCGGTCCCCGAGGGCGGCGCGCAGCGTCTCAGCGACGCGCTGGTGACCCGGCTGCGGGCGCGGGGCGGGGAGGTGCGGTGCGGGCAGGAGGTCGTGCAGGTCGTGGTCGACGGCGGCCGGGCGAGCGCCGTACTGACGGCCGACGGCTCCCGGCTCGCCGCCCGGCGTGCCGTGCTTGCCGACGTCGTCGCCACCCGGCTGTACGGCGGGCTGGTGGCGCCCGACGACCTGCCGGCCCGGGTCGTGCGGGGCATGCGCGACTTCCGCCTGGATCCCGGCACCGTCAAGGTCGACTTCGCCCTCTCCGGTCCGGTGCCCTGGGCGGTCACGCCCGACCCGATGCCGGGGACCGTCCACGTGTCCCCGTCACCGGACGCCCTCACCCGGTCCCTGGGCCAGGTGGCCTCGGGCGAGGTGCCGGCCGAACCGTTCCTGCTGATGGGCCAGATGACAACCACCGACCCCACCCGCTCGCCGGCCGGCACCGAGAGCTGCTGGATCTACAGCCACGTGCCGCAACGCGTGGTCGACGACGCCGGAGACGTCGGCGGCACGATCCGCGGGGTCTGGGACGCCGACGACCGCGAGCGCTTCGCCGACCGGATGCAGGACCAGGTCGAGCGCGTCGCACCCGGCTTCGGCGAGCGGGTGCTGACCCGGCGGGTGCTCGGGCCGCGTGAGCTCGAGGCCCGCGACGCCAACCTGGTCGGCGGAGCGGTCAACGGTGGCACCTCCCAGCTCCACCAGCAGCTGGTGTTCCGTCCGTTCCCGGGGTGGGGGCGGGCCGAGACCGGTGTCCGCGGGCTCTACCTAGCGTCCGCGTCCGCCCATCCGGGGGGCGGCGTCCACGGGGCCCCCGGGGCGAACGCAGCCCGCGCCGCGCTGGCGCACGACCGCCTCCGTCTCGACCAGTGGCGTCTCGACCAGTGGCGCCCGGGCCGCCGGTCAGCCGGTGGCTGAGATCTTCTCGATCAGGGCGGTGGTCGAGATGGCAGGGGTGCGGGGCAGGTAGACGACCTCGCAGATGTCCTCGAGCTCGTCGAACTTGCCGGCCCAGTCGTCACCCATGACGAGCACGTCGGCGCCGTACTGCTCGATGTAGGCACGCTTGAGCTCGAGGCTCTCCTCGACGAACACCTCGTCGACGGCCTTGAGCGCCCCGACGATCGCCATCCGTTCGCCCTGGCTGAAGACCGGCTCGCGGCCCTTCTTGCGCAGGTTGAGAGCGTCGGCGGACACGCCGACCACGAGGCGGTCGCCCAGCGAGGCGGCGCGCTCGATCACCCGGAGGTGTCCGACGTGGAACACGTCGAAGGTGCCGAAGGTGATGACGGTGCGTGGCATGGGCGCCATTGTCGCGCCCGACCGTGCGTGGGCGAGAATCGAGGTGATGACCACGACCCTCGACACCTCCCCGGCCGCACCGATCGCGATGATCACCCCCGACCCGGAGTCCGACGCCCTGCGCCGGCGCGGCCTGCGCCGGATGCGCACGCTCGCCGTGGCCCTCCTGGTCTTCGCCGCGGTCGTCTACCTGGTGACCCTGGGGCAGAGCGGTTTCTGGGGCTACGTCAATGCCGGCGCCGAGGCCTCGATGGTCGGCGCGATCGCCGACTGGTTCGCGGTCACTGCCCTCTTCAAGCACCCTCTCGGACTGCCCGTCCCGCACACCGCCCTCATCCCCAAGCGCAAGGACGAGCTGGGCCGCGGCCTCGAGCAGTTCGTCGGTGAGAACTTCCTCCAGGAGTCGGTCATCCGCGACCGGGTCGCGACCGCCCAGGTGTCGATGCGCGTGGGGCAGTGGCTGACCGAGCCCGCACACGTACGCCGGGTGGTCGACGAGGTCGCCGACGTGGCCTCGATCGGGCTGGGCAAGGTCCGCGACGACCACGTCGCCGACTTCGTCACCGAGGCGATCATCCCGCGGTTCCGCGAGGAGCCCGTGGCCCCGCTGGCCGGGACCCTCCTGGGCGAGGTGGTCCACGACAACCTCCACCACGGACTGGTCGACCTGGCCGTGGACGAGCTGCACGACTGGCTGGTGGAGCACCCCGACACGTTCGCCGAGGTGCTCGTGCAGCGGGCGCCCTGGTGGACGCCCGACCGGCTGAACTCCGCGGTGACCCGCCGGGTGCACAGCGAGCTGGTGGCCTGGCTGGCCGAGATCCGGGCCGACCCGCGCCACCGTGCCCGGGAGGCCTTCGACTCGCTGCTCGAGCAGCTCGCCCACGACCTGCTCCACGACCCCGACACCCAGGCCCGCACCGAGCGGCTCAAGGACCGCCTGCTCGACCACCCTCAGGTCGTCGAGTCGAGCGTCGCGCTGTGGAACGCCTTCCGCCGTGCCCTCCAGACCTCGCTGGCCGACCCCGACGGTGCCGTGCGGACCCGGCTCGCCGTCGAGCTCGCCTCCTTCGCCGAACAGCTGCGCACCGACGAGGCGCTGCGGGCCCGCCTGGACGGCACCGCTTCCGACGTGGCGGTGTTCTTCGTCGACCGCTACGGCGCCGAGCTCACCGCGGTGATCACGCACACGATCGAGCGCTGGGACGGCAAGGAGGCGTCGCGCCGGATCGAGCTCCACGTCGGCCGGGACCTGCAGTTCATCCGGATCAACGGCACCATCGTCGGTGGCCTCGTCGGGGTGCTGATCCATGCCGTGACCGGGGTGGTGCACTGATGAGCGGGTCCGTGCCGATCCGGGACGCCTCGATCAGGCTCGGGCAGTTCCTCAAGCTGGCCGACCTGGTCGACACCGGCGCCGACGCCAAGGGGGTGCTCGCCGAGGGACTCGTCCGGGTCAACGGCGACGTCGAGACCCGGCGCGGCCGTCAGCTCGTCGCCGGCGATGTCGTCGAGCTGACCGGGCGGCGGGTGAGGGTGGGCTGATGGGTCTTCCGTCCGTCCGTTCGTCAGGCCGGGCGCGCGAGCGGCGAGAGCCGCCCGCAGCAGGGGAACGGCGGGCGCTCGCGCTGGCGTGTGGCCCTGCCCAGGAACGGCTGTCTGCCGAGGAGCAGCCACGGCGGGCCGGGGCTGGTGATCAGCCGGTGTGCGCGCACCAGCGTCGGCCACAGTCGTCCTGGCTCGAGCTCGGCCAGCTCTGCTCTCACCCGGCCGGGGGAGATCGGTGGAAGGTCGGTGAGCTCGGCGAGCAGCACCGGGTAACCGCACACGGTGACCACGAACGGCAGCGGACCGTGCTCCTGGATGCGAAGCCGGACCTGCACCCGAGCCAGAGAACCGACGTCGCGCTGCTCACTGACTGCAGCGGCGCGCTCCCGCCAGCTGCCGGATGCGCCCGCGAGGGCGCGGCCGATCCGGAGTACGAAGACGCCGCTCGGGCACGCGGTGAGCAGCTCGTCGTGGTCGAGCTCGGGCCGACGGGCCACCTCATTGACCCGGGCGGCGTCGAAGACGAGCGTCACCCCGCAGGGTGCGGGCGGGCCGGCCACTCCGGCCAGCAGGACGCGGCGGGACTGCTGCCGACCCATGCCCGCCTCCACCTCGAAGATCCGGGACGCCTCCCGAGCGCTCACCCACATGGCTCGACGCTAGGACCGACCGGGGACAGCCGGGTGCGCTGCACAGTGGGGACCACGTGGTCCCCACTGTGCAGCGCTCGTCAGACCAGGTGGCCGGCCCGCGGCGGGCGCCGACTCGCGCAGCGCCCTCAGGGCGGTGGTGTCACCGGCTCGGAGGCTGTCCTCAGCGGACCTCGACCAGGTCGCACACGAAGATCAGGGTCTCGCCGGGCTTGATGACGCCGCCAGCGCCGCGGTCGCCGTAGCCCAGTTGAGGAGGGATGACCAGCTGTCGGCGGCCGCCGACTTTCATGCCCTGCACGCCGGCGTCCCAGCCCTGGATGACCTGCCCGATGCCGAGGCGGAACTGGAGGGGCTCCCCGCGGTTGTACGACGCGTCGAACTCCTCACCGGTCGAGTGGGCGACGCCGACGTAGTGCACCAGCACCGTAGACCCGGCCGTCGCCTCGGCGCCGTCGCCCTCGACCAGGTCGGTGATCACCAGGTCGGCGGGCGGCTCGAGGTCAAGGAAGTCGATCTCAGGCTTGTCCATGGCCGCGAGCTTACGGGGGATCGTCGGCCGGCCGGTCGAGGCCCGGGTCGGCCTCAGGTCTGGTGGACGTAGGAGTCGAGCTGGTCGCGCTCGAACTGCAGCTGGTCGAGCGACGACTTCACCACGTCGCCGATGCTGATGATGCCGGTCAGCCGACCGTCGGTGACGACCGGCACGTGCCGGATCCGACGCTCGGTCATCACGACACGGAGATCGTCGACGGTGGTCTCGGGCTTGCAGGTCTCGACGTCGCTGGTCATGATCGCGGCCACCGTCCCGCCGAGGACCGCTTCGTCGTCGTGCAGGCGCCGGACCACGTCGCGCTCGCTGACGATGCCGTCGACGGCCGCGCCGTCGCTGCTGACCACCACGGCTCCCACGTTGTGCTCGGCGAGGAGCGCGAGCAGGTCGCGGACCGAGGCATCCGGCGCGATCGTCACGACCTCGGCGCTGGGCTTTTTGTGAGCACCTCGTGGATACGCATCATCACTCCTGGGAGATCGGTTACGGCGAGAGGGTGATCTGAGGCTAGTCCTCCCGGAGAGTCCGCCGCGAGAGCAGATCGTGGACCGAGCCGGGTTCGCGGGCGGGCTCGTCGGGATCGTGGTCACCGTCGGGCAGCGAGCCGAGGAACGACAGTGCGGCGTCGTGCAGGTGCCGGTTGGTGGCCAGCGCGTTGCCGCCGTACGGCCCGTCGCTGCCGTCGAGCGAGGTGAATCGCCCCCCGGCCTCGCGCACGATGATGTCGAGCGCGGCCATGTCGTAGAGCTGCAGCTCGGGCTCGGCGGCGATGTCGACCGCACCCTCGGCCAGCAGCATGTAGGACCAGAAGTCGCCGTAGGCGCGGGTACGCCAGCAGCGCCTCATCAGCGACAGGAAGTCCTCGAGCCGGCCGCGCTCCTCCCAGCCGTGCAGCGAGGAGTAGGCGAGCGAGGCGTCCTCGAGGCGGCGTACGTCGGAGACCTGGCAGCGTGTCGCCTTGAGCAGCGAGCGACCGGTCCAGGCGCCGTTGCCGGTCGAGGCCCACCACCGGTGGTGGAGCTGGGGCGCGGAGACCACCGACAGCACGACCTCGTCGTCGACCTCGAGCGCGATCAGGGTCGCCCAGACCGGGACCCCGCGGACGAAGTTCTTGGTGCCGTCGATCGGGTCCACGATCCAGCGACGCTGGCTGTGGCCCGTGCTGCCCTGCTCCTCGCCGAGCACGGCGTCGCGGGAGCGGGCTCGGGAGAGGGTACGGCGGATCGACTCCTCGACGGCATGGTCGCCGTCGGTGACCGGCGTGAGGTCGGGCTTGCTCATCACGTGGAGGTCGAGCGCCTTGAACCGAGTGGTCGTGATCGAGTCCGCGTCGTCGGCCAGCACATGGGCCAGACGGAGGTCGTCGGTGTAGTCGATCGCTCGATGATCGGTCGGACCCGGGGGCGGCATGGTGGACAGGCTATTCCCAGACTGCCCGGGTACGGTGCACCGTGTGACCATCCACGGCACGCCGCTGCACCCGCTCGTGGTGCATGGGGCAGTGGTGCTGATCCCGTTGGCCGCCCTCGGCGGCATCCTGTTCGCCCTCCGATCCGTCTGGCGCTGGTGGCTGCGCTGGCCGATGGTCGTCACCTCGGTCCTCGCCGGAGGCGCGACCGGGCTGGCCTACCTGAGTGGGCACTCGCTGAACAACCAGCGGTTCGCCCAGGCGCAGGGCGTGCTGCGCGACCGCGATCAACACCCACCGGCACTGGGCCCATCTCCTGATCCTGGCCACCGGCATCTACGTCCTCATCGTGCTGGTCGCAGCCTGGGCGCTCGGTGGTCCGAGCGCGCTGGCCTCGGGCCGTGGCGCGCGCGAGACGGTCGCCGGCTGGGCGGTCCCGATGGAGGTGCTCCTCGTGGTCGGCGCCCTCGTGGTGCTGGTCCTGGTCGTGCTCACCGGCGACGCCGGCGCCAAGGCGGTCTGGAACCCCTGAGCCGGCCCCTGGTCGATCAGGGCCGCCGAAGGCAGGCACAGTCGGTTTCGAGACGGCGCTGGCGCGCCTCCTCAACCATCGGGTGGGCACGGGTTGAGGAGGGCGCTGTGCGCCGTTGCCGCTGGTTGAGGAGGGTGCTCTGCGCCCGTCTCGAAACGAAGGCACCCGACCACCCACCTCGAGACCCGCCGCAGGCACAGTCGGTTTCGAGACAGCGCTGGCGCGACGCCTCGACCGACGTAGGGCGTCGGACTCAGTACGCCGGCTCGGAGCGCGCGACCAGCAGCCGGCGGAACGACTCGACCCGCTCCGGGTCGGCCTCACCGCGGGCGACGGCCTCGTCCAGCCCGCACTCGGGCTCGTCGGCACCGTGCGTGCACCCGCGGGGACAGTCCTCGGTCATCTCGTCGAGGTCGGGGAAGGCCTCGATCAGGTCCTCGGGACGCACGTGGGCGAGCCCGAACGACCGGATCCCGGGCGTGTCGATGATCCAGCCGCCGGTGCGCCGTCGTCGCCGTCGTCGCCGCGTCGTTGGGCGGCAGCGCCAGCATCAGCGCCGACGTCGAGGTGTGCCGCCCGCGACCGGTGACGGCATTCACCACGCCGACGTCACGACGCGCGCTCGGGATCAGGGCGTTGACCAGGGTGGACTTGCCGACGCCGCTGTGGCCGATCAGCACGCTCGTGCGCCCGGCCAACCGCTCCCGCAGCTCGGTCAGGTCGCTGCCACGCTCGGTGACCACCCACGGCACCCCGAGCGAGCGGTAGGTCACCAGCAGGGTCTCCGGGTCGGCCAGGTCGGCCTTGGTCAGGCACAGCAGCGGACGCATCCTCGCGTCGAACGCCGCGACCAGCGCCCGGTCGATCAGCCGAGGCCGCGGCTCGGGATCGGCGAGGGCGGTGACCACGACCAGCTGGTCGGCGTTGGCCACGATGACACGCTCGACGGGGTCGTCGTCGTCCGCCGTACGCCGGAGCACCGTGCTGCGCTCCTGCACCTCCACGATCCGGGCCAGCGCGCCCTCCTCGCCGGACACGTCGCCCACGACCCGTACCCGGTCACCGACCACGACGCCCTTGCGCCCCAGTGGCCGGGCCTTGACCGCCCACACCGCGACGCCGTCGGTGGGCCCGCCGACCAGCAGCGTGAACCGCCCCCGGTCGACGGTGGTGACCACGCCGTCGACGGCGTCGTCGTAGCTCGGACGCTCCTTGGTCCGCGGCCGGGTCCGGCGGCGCGGGCGCTCGTAGTGCTCGTGGTCGTGCTCGTCGTACCGCCCGGTCACCGATGCACCCTCATCTCGCGGCCAGGAGCCGGGTCCACGTGCCCGGGAAGTCGGGGAACGTCTTGCCGGTCGCGGCGACATCGTCGATCTCGACGCCCTCGACGACCGCCCCGAGCACGGCGCCGGCGTGGGCCATCCGATGGTCGGCGTAGGTGCGGAACAGCCCGCCATGCAGCCGCGCCGGGCGCAGCTCGAGCGCGTCCGCGTGCTCGGTGACGTCGGCCCCGAGCCCGCGCAGCTCGGTGGAGAGCGCGGCCAGCCGGTCGGTCTCGTGGCCGCGGATGTGGGCGATCCCGCGGAGGTACGACGGCCCTGCGGCGAGGGCGCACAGCGCGGCGAGGACCGGCGTGAGCTCGCCGACGTCGTGGAGGTCGGCGTCGAGCCCCTCGAGCCGTCCGGATCCGGTCACCGTCAGCCCCTCGTCGGTGAGCGCGACGCCGCAGCCCATCCGGGCCAGCAGGTCACGCAGGGCGTCGCCGGCCTGGGTGGTGGCGCGGGGCCAGTCGCGGACCGTCACCCGGCCGCCGGTCGCGGCGGCCAGCGCCACGAACGGCGCGGCGTTGGACAGGTCGGGCTCGATGGTGCGGTCGACCGCGTGGATCACGCCGGGAAAGACGCGCCAGCGGTGCGGCTCGCCGTCGTCGACCACCACTCCGTGCTCGCGGAGCACGGCCACGGTCATGTCGAGATGGGGTTGGGACGGCACCGGCTTGCCGTCGTGCAGCACGTCGACGCCCTCGTCGAAGCGGGCCCCCGCGAGCAGCAGCGCGGAGACGAACTGGCTGGACCCCGACGCGTCGAGGGTGACCTGCCCGCCCCGCACCGACCCGGCGCCGTGGACGGTGAACGGCAACCGGTCTCCCTCGATCCGGACGCCGAGGGCGCGCAGGGCGTCGAGCACCTCGCCGACCGGGCGGGTCCGCATGTGGGGGTCGCCGTCGAAGGCGACCGGTCCGTCGGCGAGGCCGGCGACGGGCGGGACGAAGCGGGTGACGGTGCCGGCCAGGCCGCAGTCGACCTCGACGCCGCCGGTGAGCGGTCCGGGCGTCACCCGCCAGTCGGGGCCCGAGGTGTCGACCGCCGCGCCCAGCGAGGTCAGGGCACCGGCCATCAGCAGGGTGTCGCGCGCGGCGAGGGCCCGGCCGACGAGGCTCGGTCCGTCGGCCAGGGCGGCCAGCACCAGCGCTCGGTTGGTCAGCGACTTGCTCCCCGGCAGCGACACGACCGCCTCGACCGGCCCGCCGGCGTACGGCGCGGGCCAGGCGCCGACAGACGCGGTGGCGGGGCTCGCCGGGGGAGTGCTCACCCGCGCAGCGTACCGAGCGGGCCGGGAAGGGCAGTCAGCTCAGGTGGGCCTTGGCGACCCGCGCCTCGGCGCGTGCCTGCCGGGCCAGCACCTTCGCCTCACGCCGGACGTCCTTCGCCGCACGACGGGCTCGCCAGGCGACGCCCGGGCGACCCTCGGTGTCGACCCCGGCGATCAGCAGGCCGCCGACCAGGGAGACGCCCTTGAAGAAGTTGAGCCGCTGGACCTTGCGGGCGGCGGGGTCCTGTTCCTGCCAGAACGCGTGGCCGGCGATCGTGGTCGGCAGCAGGGAGGCAGCGAGCACGGCGGAGGACAGGCGCGGCGCGCGGCCCGTGGCCAGGCGCGGCCGCAGCGGCGAGCTGGACTCCGGCGTTGACCCGCACGATCGTCACCGGGTCGTGTGGCAGCGGCACGTTCGGAGCCACCCGCTCGGCCAGCGGAAGCACCTTGTCGGTGACGCGCGAGGCATTGGGGGCCAGGGCGGAGGCGTTCTTCAGGGCGCTGGCTGCCCCGACGAAGAAGGCCGACGCGAGCATGGGCCGGGCGATGAGGCGGATCAGGGTCATGCCCCCTTCTTACCCGATCAGCGGAGACTCATGACCGCAGGACGCTCAGTCCTGGAACCGGCGGATCATGACGGTCACCGTGTCGTTGCTCGGATCTGGGTCCGGGCTGCTGCCCGGGTCGACCCTGAACGTGACCAGCGCCTGAGACCTGCTGGCGGGGAGGAGGACGTAGAACGTCACGGTCGTCGTGCTCGGCGGCGAGGTCACGTGGCAGGTCCCGCCCGCCTGGAACCAGCAGTTGAACTCCGGGATGACCACCACCCCGTCGGTGGCGGAGTCTCCCGACACCGTGGCGCTCGCCCCGGGCGCGAGGTCGTGGACGGTCACGTCGACGGCATGCCAACGGGAGTCGTTCAGGGGCGGCTGGTCGGAGACCGTGGCCGTCACCCAGACATCCAGCTGGGTGACCGTGGTCTTCTGGGAGACAGTCGCAGCGGCGGCGTAGTCGTTGTTGCCGGCCTGGTCGGCGGTCACCGTGCAGGCGCCCGCGGTGAGGAACGAGACGGTCGAGCCGGAGACAGTGCACACCGCCGGGGTGGCCGAGCCGAAGACGACCGGGTTGCCGGACTTCCCGCCGGTCGCGCTGACCTTGTACGTGGTACCGGTGTACGCCGGCGACGGAGGCGACGACGTCAAGGTGATGACCTGCCCAGCCTTGGCGACGGTGACCGTCTGGGTGGCGGTCGGGGCGGTGTTGTAGTCGTTGTTGCCGGCCTGGTCGGCGGCGATCATGCAGGTGCCGGCGTGGCGGAAGGTGACCGTGGAGCCGGACACGGTGCAGGCCTCGTGCGTGGTCCCTGACCCGAGGGAGAAGGTGACCGGGTTGCCCGAGCCGCCGCCGGTCGCGGTGACGTTGTAGGTGTCGCCGAAGGCGGGTGAGGCCGGCGGCGTGGAGATGAAGCTGATGCTTTGGTCGGCCTTGGCGACGGTGACGGTCTGGGTGGCGGTCGGGGCGGTGTTGTAGTCGTTGTTGCCGGCCTGGTCGGCGGCGATCATGCAGGTGCCGGCGTGGCGGAAGGTGACCGTGGAGCCGGACACGGTGCAGGCCTCGTGCGTGGTCCCTGACCCGAGGGAGAAGGTGACCGGGTTGCCCGAGCCGCCGCCGGTCGCGGTCAGGGGAAGGGAGTCGCCGACGGTTCCGGTGCCGGGCAGAGCGAAGCTGATGCGTTGGTCGGCCTTGGCGACGGTGACGGTCTGGGTGGCGGTCGGGGCGGTGTTGTAGTCGTTGTTGCCGGCCTGGTCGGCGGCGATCATGCAGGTGCCGGCGTGGCGGAAGGTGACCGTGGAGCCGGACACGGTGCAGGCCTCGTGCGTGGTCCCTGACCCGAGGGAGAAGGTGACCGGGTTGCCCGAGCCGCCGCCGGTCGCGGTCAGGGGAAGGGAGTCGCCGACGGTTCCGGTGCCGGGCAGAGCGAAGCTGATGCGTTGGTCGGCCTTGGCGACGGTGACGGTCTGGGTGGCGGTCGGGGCGGTGTTGTAGTCGTTGTTGCCGGCCTGGTCGGCGGCGATCATGCAGGTGCCGGCGTGGCGGAAGGTGACCGTGGAGCCGGACACGGTGCAGGCCTCGTGCGTGGTCCCTGACCCGAGGGAGAAGGTGACCGGGTTGCCCGAGCCGCCGCCGGTCGCGGTCAGGGGAAGGGAGTCGCCGACGGTTCCGGTGCCGGGCAGAGCGAAGCTGATGCGTTGGTCGGCCTTGGCGACGGTGACGGTCTGGGTGGCGGTCGGGGCGGTGTTGTAGTCGTTGTTGCCGGCCTGGTCGGCGGCGATCATGCAGGTGCCGGCGTGGCGGAAGGTGACCGTGGAGCCGGACACGGTGCAGGCCTCGTGCGTGGTCCCTGACCCGAGGGAGAAGGTGACCGGGTTGCCGGAGCCGCCGCCGGTCGCGGTGACGTTGTAGGTGTCGCCGAAGGCGGGTGAGGCCGGCGGCGTGGAGATGAAGCTGATGCTTTGGTCGGCCTTGGCGACGGTGACGGTCTGGGTGGCGGTCGGGGCGGTGTTGTAGTCGTTGTTGCCGGCCTGGTCGGCGGCGATCATGCAGGTGCCGGCGTGGCGGAAGGTGACCGTGGAGCCGGACACGGTGCAGGACTCGTGCGTGGTCCCTGACCCGAGGGAGAAGGTAACCGGGTTGCCCGAGCCGCCGCCCGATGCGGTGAAGGAGTAGGTGTCGCCCACGGTCGCCATCGAGGGCGTGCCAGGTACGAGCGTGATCGTCTGCCTGCCCTTAGCGACCGGGTCGATGGTCTGTACGTCGCCGGCAGGGGCGTGGTCGAGGTCTCCCGGCTGGCTGGCGGTGACGACGCAGGGGGCGGCGTGCACGAAGGTCACGGTGGTCCCGGAGACCGAGCACGCGGCGTTGGTCGTCAGGGTGACCGCGAGCCCCTCGCTGCTCGTCGTCACGACGTCGTAGGTGCCGTCCACGGCCGCGTCGGCCGGCGCGGCCGAGGTGATGGTGACGGTCTGGACGATCTGGGGGATGTCGATGCTCTGCGTGGCGTGGGTCACGGCCCGCTTCGCGGTCTGGTCGGCGGCGATCACGCAGGTGCCCGCGTGGTCGAAGGTGACCGTGTCGCCGGCGATGGAGCACGCGGCCTGCGGAGTGCCGGCGTTGGTCGTGCCGGGGTCGATCGAGAAGACGATCGACCCGGAGCCGCCGCTGGCGCTGACGACGTAGGACGCGCCGATCGTGGGGTTGGCCGGCGGCTTCGAGGTGAAGGTCACGTCACCCGGCGGCGGGCTGGTGGTCGGGCTGGTCGGCGTGGTGCTGGGGCTGGTGGGCTGCGAGGTCGGGCCGGTGCCGGGGCTGCTGGACTGGTCGGTGGGCTGGCTCGAGGGTGCGGCGGCCGTCGTCGTCGCGGTGGTCGTCGGGGTTCTCACCGGCACTGCCGCCGGGCTCTGGTTGCGTAGCGTGACCGACGGGGTCTGCGAGGCGTGGGTGCGAGGCGACGAGTGCCCGCGTCCCTGCGGGCTGGCGGAGCCGGGCCCACCGGTCGAGGAACCCTGCAGCGTGGGGTTCGGCCCGGCGTCGACCGCGGTGGTGCCGTTGAGCTGGGAGACGCCGTAGACCGCGAGGAGCGCGGTCGCGGTGACCGCGACGCCCCCGACGGCGGCGAGCGACGCGTGGGTGCTGACCCAGGCCTTGGCGCCGGCCAGGCCGCCGGAGACGGCACCCGTGGCCGCGACGCCGCCGTGGGCGGAGCTGAGGTAGCCGACGCCGGCGGCGCCGAGCAGGAGGGGTGCGAGCAGGCCGGCCAGGCCGCTGTTGACCTCGGTGAGCTCGAGGTAGACCGCCGCACATGCCCGGCACTCGGCCAGGTGGTCGTCGACGCGACCGGCGTCACGTCGCGACAGGCCGCCACGGACGTAGGCGCCGAGGTGGTCGCGGGTCCACGCACAGTCGACGTCGTCCATGTCGGCGGCGTGCTGGCTCAAGAACGCCTGACGCAGGCCCTCCCGGGCCCGGTAGGCCAGGGCGGCGACCGAGTTGGCGCTCATCCCGAGCAGCGGGGCGATGTCGGCGGGCTTCTGGCCCTCGACCTCGGTGTGCCACAGCACCATCTGCCAGCGCTCGGGCAGCGAGGCGAAGGCCTTGGCGGCCGCGGCGTTGTCGAAGCCCTCGACCGCCGTGTCGTGGAAGGGCAGGCCGGGATCGAACGGCGTGAGGTCGTCGACGGGGCGCAGCCGTGAGCCGGAGCGCAGGCGGTCGACGTGAAGCCGGCGTACGGCGGTCAGCAGGTAGGCGCGGAAGGCCAGGTCCGGCCCGCCGCCGCGCTGGAGGACCGTCAGCACCTTGGTGAAGGCGTCGGAGACCAGGTCGTCGGCGTCAGCCGGGCTGGTCAGCTGCCGCGCGAGCCGGCGGGCGGCGTCCACGTGGCGCGCGTAGAGCTCGCCATAGGAGTCGAGATCGCCGCCCCGGACCGCCGCAATCAGCTCGGCGTCGCCCGGGCCGTCGACGTGCGACAGCGAGACACTCACACCTACTCCAACGGTCGAGTCCGAGACCTGTGACGCCAGTATGAGGCCCGTTCTGCGAAAAAGTCGGAGAACTCGCATCATGCTTGTGCCCACGAGTCGTCTCTCATGGTGGAGAGCGCTGATCGGAATCGGAGGGAGGCGTCATGGGGTTCTGGGCTTTTCGGGAGAAGGTTGTGCCCGGGCCTCCCTCCGCGTCCGAGCTGACGCTGTCCGAGCAGGTCCGGGTCGCACTGCCACCGTCCTACGAGGCGGTCGGTGAGGCCCTGTTCGCCGGCAGGACTGCCACGGACGCCTGCGAGGTGGTGGGTCGCCTGCTCGGTGGCCAGGGGGTCTCACTGGAGGAGACCCTGGCGGACCTCCGCTCGACCTATGAGCTCGTGCTGGGGACCGAGCCTGCGTTCACCGATGCGTGTGCGGTGGCGCTCGGCTGGAGCGAGGCGACTCTCGCGTACCTCCATCAGCTCTCGTGTGCGGACCCGCTGACCGGGCTTGCGAGCATGGCTCACCTGCGGGGCCGGCTCACTGAGCTGTACCGGGGGGGAACTCGTGGGCCGGCTCTGCGTGACCGCTACACCCTGGTCGTCGTGGAGGCGTCGTCGCCCCGACTGACCGGTGTCGCCGACGAGGTGTTCGGCCTCGACCTGCGGATGTCCCGGATCGGGGAGTCTGCCCGCTCTGTCTTCTCCGGTGGCGAGACCATCTGCCGGATCGGCCCGCGCCGGATCGTGGTGTTGGCTTCCCGCAACGAGGCGCTGGGGCGCCGTACCGGACTGCTGCGCAGCCTGCTCGAGATCGGCGAGCGTGGGCACGGCGGGGTCCGGATCTGGACCGAGAGCCTCCCGCTGGCCGGTGAGCAGGTCTCGTCGCTGCTCGACGAGCTCTCCCGCGACCAGGCGTACTGACCCTCTTCCGCGGCGTCGCAGGGTGCCTCGGTTTCGAGACGGGCGCAGAGCGCCCTCCTCAACCAGCGGCGGTGGCGCGGGGCGCGCTCCTCAACCAGCGGCAGCAGCGTGGAGCGGCGTCGTCGACCGGGGGCGGCGGCGCGGGCGGCCTCCTCGACCCGCGGCGGTCGGCGGGCGGCTCTAGGCTGGCGGCATGTGTGGGCGCTACGCATCGAGCCGCAAGCCCGAAGACCTCGTCGAGGAGTTCGAGATCCGCGACAACCGGGTCGACGAGCCGTTGGCTCCCGACTACAACGTCGCCCCGACCAACGCGGTCTACGCCGTCATGGAGCGCTCCCCTTCGTCGCGTGACGACCCGGAGCCCGAGCCGCCCGAGCGGCAGCTGCGGGTCCTGACCTGGGGGCTGGTGCCCTCGTGGGCCAAGGACCCCTCGATCGGCAACCGGATGATCAACGCCCGGATGGAGACCGTCGCGGAGAAGCCCGCCTACAAGCGGGCCTTCGCCGCACGCCGGTGTCTGATGCCGGCCGACGGCTACTTCGAGTGGTACCCCACCGAGGTGAAGGGGAAGTCCGGAAAGCCGCTCAAGCAGCCCTTCTTCATCCACCCCACCGACGGTGGCGTGCTGGCGATGGCCGGGCTCTACGAGATCTGGCGCGACCCGGCCAAGACCGACGACGACCCCGACCGCTTCCGCTGGACCTGCACCGTGCTGACCACCGAGGCCGAGGACGCCGTGGGCCACATCCACGACCGGATGCCGCTCATGGTGGAGCGTGATCGCTGGGGCGCCTGGCTCGACCCGTCGGCGGCGGCCCGCGACGACCTGCTCTCCCTCCTCGTGCCCGCCGCCCCCGGCCGGCTCGAGGCGTTCCCGGTCTCCACCGACGTCAACAACGTCCGCAACAACGGCCCGTCGCTGGTCGAGCCGATCCCGACCGAGGACGCCCTGACATGAGCGCGTCCGAACGCACGGTCGCCACGCCGTACGGCGTCGGGCGGCTGGTCGTCCACCGGGCCCGGCGGCCCACCTCCACGCTCCTGCTCAGCCACGGCGCCGGCAACGGCATCGAGGCGCGCGACCTCGTCGCCCTCGCCGACGCGCTACCGCGCCAGGGAGTGACCGTCGCGCTGTTCGAGCAGCCCTGGCGGGTCGCCGGCAAGAAGATCGCCTCGGCCCCGGCCACCCTCGACGTCGGCCTGCGCGCGGCTGCCGAGGCGCTGCGAGCGCGGACGCCGCTGGTGGTCGGCGGACGCTCGGCCGGTGCCCGCTCGGCCGCGCGCTGCGGCCGTGACCTCGGCGCCGTCGGGGTGGTGGCTCTGGCCTTCCCGTTGCACCCACCGGGGCGGCCCGAACGCTCCCGGCTCGACGAGCTGACAGGCGCCGGGGTGCCCGTGCTGGTGGTGCAGGGGGAGCGCGACACGATGGGGACCCCAGAGGAGTTCCCCGAGGACACCGACCTGGCCGTCGTGCCGTCGGCCGACCACGGCCTCCGGGTGCCCGCTCGAGCCGAGCTGAGCCAGGCCGACGCACTCGACCTGGTGGTCGAGGCGGTCCTCGAGTGGCTGGTCCGCGAGGTCGTCGGGAATCCCTGAACGTCGAGCTGTGTTCACCCGACGTGCTCGCGATCATGGACCGTCCTCCCGCGCCGGTAGGGTGGGAGACGATGACAGAGCTTCCAGACCTCGCCGCTGTCGACCACGACCCGGACGCCGTCGACGTCGCCACCGAGAGCGACGACGACCGCGCCGCGCGCTTCGAGCGCGACGCACTGCCGTTCCTCGACCAGCTCTACGGCGCCGCGATGCGGATGACCCGCAACCCCAGCGACGCCGAGGACCTCGTGCAGGAGACCTTCGCCAAGGCCTACGCGTCGTTCCACCAGTTCAAGCCCGGCACCAACCTCAAGGCCTGGCTCTACCGCATCCTGACCAACACCTTCATCAACAACTACCGCAAGCGCCAGCGGCAGCCGCAGCAGGCGATGACCGAGGACGTCGAGGACTGGCAGCTCGCACGCGCCGAGTCCCACACCTCCTCGGGGCTGAAGTCGGCTGAGTCCGAGGCGCTCGAGCACCTCCCCGACTCGGAGGTGAAGGACGCGCTCCAGCGCCTGCCGGAGGAGTTCCGCCTCGCGGTCTACCTCGCCGACGTCGAAGGGTTCGCCTACAAGGAGATCGCGGAGATCATGGGTACGCCGATCGGCACCGTGATGTCGCGCCTCCACCGCGGCCGGCGCCAGCTGCGCGACATGCTCTCGGACTACGTCCGCGCCCACGACCTGCTCCCGGTCGGGCACGACGAGACCGGAGGGGGTTCGGAGTCATGACCAGCGACGAGACCTGTGCGGCGTTCCTCGAGCGGATCGTCTGCCTCCTCGACGACGAGCTCGACGCGGGCGAGGTGGCCGTGGTGAAGGCTCATCTCGACGAGTGCTCACCCTGCCTGCAGAGCTACGACCTCCAGCGCACTGTGAAGTCCCTGGTCGCGCGGTCGTGTTGCGAGACCGCACCCGACTCGCTGCGCGAGCGGGTGCGCGTGCAGATCCGCCAGATCCAGGTCACCTACACCGAAGGCACCTTCGGCGAAGGCACCCTCAGCGAGAGCTGAGAGGCCGACACACGCAAGAGCCCCCGGCCGGTCTCCGGCTCGGGGGCTCTGCTGTGCTGAGGTCAGCGACGGCTCACGCGTTGGGGCGCTTGCCGTGGTTGGCGGCCTTCTTCTTGCGGCCGCGACGCTTGCGTCCGGTCTTGCCCATGGTGTCCTCCTGGTCCAGGGCCCGCGTCGTCGACCACGCGCGGGCGATGGGTGATTCTCGCAGGCGCGCGGGTGCCCGGCGAAATCGGCGTCGGCAGCAGTCGAGGTCCTCTCAGCCGAACTCACGGGGCGCTTGTGTCAACCTGGTAGCCGGTCGAACGACTCTCGGGCATGACGTACTCCGTACCGGAGGAGAGTCTCTCGATGAGGGAACGGCGTGCCGGCTCCTCGCGTCCCGCGGGGCAGAGCTCGGCGCGCACCGAGCTGGTCGACATCCTGTTCCGGCGGCACTATGCCGCCCTCGTCCGGCTCGGAGTTGTCATGCTGGGGAGCCGCCAGGCGGCCGAGGATGCGGTCCAGGACGCGTTCGTGGCCCTGTGCCGACACCAGTCGACGCTACGTGACCCGGAGGCCGCCGAGGCCTACCTCCGCTCGGCCGTGCTGAACCGCTGCCGGTCCTGGGTACGACGTCAGGTCACCCAGCGCGCCCCGAGGCCGCTCATCCTGGTGCGCCAGCACGACGAGGGCCCGGAGGTCGCACTGGTCGCGCGCGACGAGGCCGGCTCGCTGGTGACGGCCATGCGCACCTTGGCCACGCGGCAACGTGAGGTGCTGGCCTGCAGGTACGTCCTCGAGCTCTCCGTCGCGGAGACCGCGCAGCTGCTCGAGATCAGCGAGGGGTCGGTCAAGGCCCACACCCATCGCGGGTTGCAGAACCTACAACAGCGGATCGAGGTGACCCGATGAGCACGATCGAGGAGCGGCTCGCGCGGGACATCGCGGCAGTCACAGGGGGTGTCGTCGTGACCGAGTCAGACCTGCAGGAAGCGCGTGAGGTCCTCGAGCAGAACGTGGACCACCGACGGTGGAGCCGCCGTCGAACCGCTGCCGTCGTCGTCGCGGCTGCGGTGGTGATCCCCTTCGCGGGGGTTGCCGTGGCGAAGTCGCTGGACTCAGACCAGTCGGCACCGCCGGTGAGCCACGTGAGCCCGAGCCCGTCCGTCCACACGGTCGCCAACGATCCCGCCCTGTGGCTCACCGGACGTGCTCCGACGACGGCGCTCGTCCAGGGGGTCTGGCGCCAGGACAACGGCGGCGTTCAGCTTCGCTTCTCGCCGCGCGGCGCCTTCTCGTCCGACGCCCTGGGGCGGCTGTTCCACGATCCCGGCCTTGTGGGGACCTGGCGGCTCGGCGGCGACCAGATCACCATCGACGTGACCGGCGGGTCCGCCGGGTGTGCCGGCGAGCGGTTCGAGGTGCGTACGTCCCTCGTCGAGAAGGGCGTGCTGCACGTCGTGCCCAGCGTGCCGGCGCCGGCCCGGTGCTCGTTCCTGACCCAGACGTGGGGTGTCCTCGAACAGGTGCTGCCGACCTCCCCGACCTGGGCGGGGTTGCGGAACTCGGACCAGGAGGACTGGAAGCCATGGCCCGGCCGCCTGCCCCTGACCGGCCTGTGGATGGTCGAGGGCGGAGGCTACGCGATGGAGCTCGGCGGTGACGGGACCTACGACGTGGTGGACGAGTCGGGCGAGTCGGTCGATCGTGGCCAGTGGTCGTATCGCGACGCCCGGCTCACTCTGACCAGCTCGGGGCAGTCCGTCGAGTGCCACCGGGGGGACCGGCTCGGGTGGCGCGACCTGCAACACCTGCGCTTCGGCAGCCTCGCGATGCGGGCGACCGTGCAGCAGAGCGCCTGCGGGGCGCCGTGGGCCTCCCGGCACTGGATCCTGGTCCCGGACGAGCGAGCCTCCTACTGACCGCCGGGCCCCTGGAGCCGGGCCAGGAACCGCTCGGCGTCGACCACGACCCGGGTGACCTCGCCGGTGCCGACGACCCGACCGCCGCCGGCCTCGCGGGCCACCACGCTGAACCGGTGCAGCCGCCCGTCGCCGAAGACCGGCGTCGCGGTGACCTGGACGGCGGTGCCCACCGCGCTGGCCCGGGTGTGCTCCAGCTCGACCCGGGTGCCGACCGAGGTCTCACCGGAGGCGAGGGCGGGCTCGATCGCCGCGCAGGTCGCCGCTTCGCACCAGGCGAGGAGGTACGGCGTACCGAGCACGGGCAGGCTGCCGGAGCCGACCGCGAGCGCGGTCTGGTCGTCGCCGATGGTGAACGTCAGGGTGGCGGTGACGGGCCGGCTCACGGCATACCCAGCTCGAGCCCGTAGGCGATCAGGTCGATCCCGGGCGCCGGAGACCAGTCGCGCTCGGGGAGGCGGGCGAAGCCGGCGCGCTGGTAGATCCGCTGGGCCGCCTGCATCCTCGGCAACGTCGACATCACCACGCGCGGGGCCCCCTCGCGGCGGAAGTGCTCGACGACGAGGTCGAGCAACGCCGCGCCGACGCCGGCCCCACGGGAGGTCGGCGCGACCGCGAGCATCCGGAACTCGCCCTCTCCCTCGCGAGCGACCTCACGCCAGGGAGACCCGGGCTGACAGATCGTCACCGTGCCGAGGATCTCCTCGGAGTCGTCGGGCGTGGCCACCCACAGCTCGGCCTCCCGGTCGCGGGTCGCCGCGTCGCGGAGGTGGTGGACGTAGTCCTCGGTGTCGTCGCCCTCGAACTCCGCGTACGCCGCCACCGTGACCTCGCCGATCGCCGCGAGGTCTTCGGGCCGGGCCCGCCGCGTCCTCATCTTTGGCCGCCTCAGATGCCGAAGGTGGTGCGCGGGTAGGCTGCGTTCACGTCGGTGATCACGTTGACCAGGTAGGGCGTGTTGGCGGCGAAGGCACGGTCGAGGGCGGGCCCGATGTGGCGAGGGTCGGTCACGGTCTCGCCGGCACCCCCGAGCGCCCGGACGACCTCGTCGTAGCGGGTCTGCTCGGCGAGGTCGGCGGCCACGTCGTAGCCGTAGATCATCTGCATCGGACCCTTCTCCAGGCCCCACGCGGAGTTGTTGCCCATCACCATCACGATGGGGAGGTCGTGGCGGACGAGGGTGTCGACGTCCATCAGGGAGAACCCGGCGGCGCCGTCGCCGAGCAGCAGCACGACCTGGGAGGACGGGCGGGCCAGCCGAGCCGCGATCGCCGACCCGAGGCCTGCGCCCAGGCACCCGTAGGGCCCGGGGTCGAGCCAGCCGCCGGGACGCCTGGGCTCGACGTACTTGCCCGCGAAGCTCACGAAGTCGCCGCCGTCGCCGATGACCACGGCGTCGTCGGCGAGGCGCGGCAGGAGCTCGCCGTAGATGCGGGCCGGGTGGATCGGGTCGGCCTCGGCCTCGAGCAGCTGGGCGTCGCGGGCTGCGGCCTCCTGCACGGCGGCCTGGAGGTCGTCGACCCAGCCCTTCCACGAGGTGCGGTCGGAGCGGTCGAGGGCCGCGGCCAGAGCGGAGAGCGCCGAGCCCAGGTCACCGGAGACCCACGCAGCGAGGTCGGCGTGCTGGGAGACCTGGCCGGGGGAGTCGGCCACGTGGACGACGCGCGCTGGCTGCGCCCCCTCCTTGCCGCCGAACGCGCCGTAGCCCAGCCGGAAGTCGAGAGGCGTGCCCACGACGACGACGAGGTCGGCGGTGTTGAGGGCCTTGCCGCGGGCCTTGGTCACCAGCAACGGGTGACCGCCCGGGACGACGCCACGACCCATGCCGTTGGTGATCGCCGGCAGCCCCGCCCTCTCGACGAGGTCGAGGGCCTGCTGCTCGGCGCCGTCGGCCCACACGTCGGTGCCGAGGATCAGCACCGGCCGCTCGGCGTCGGCCAGCAGACGGGCGATGCGGTCGATCGCGTCGGTGTCGGGCTCGGCGCCGCGAGGGCGTCCGCCGGCGGGGAGCGTGACGGTGGCGGTGTTAAAGAACTCGTCCATCGGTACGTCGACGAACACCGGGCCGCGGTGCGACGACCCGGCGGCGCGGAAGGCGTCGTCGAAGCCGTCGGCGACCTCGGCGGCGGTCGGGATCGTGCGCGCCAGCTTGGTGATCGTGGAGACGATCGGCGGCTGGTCGAGCTCCTGGAGGCTGCCGCTGCCCCAGCGGTTCTGCGGGGCGCGGCCGCCGACCACCACCAGCGGCGAGCCGGCGAACTGCGCCTGGGCGATCGCACTGACGCCGTTGGTCACGCCGGGGCCGGCGGTCAGCACAGCCAGGCCCGGCACCCGGGTGAGCTTGCCGGTGGCCTCCGCCGCGAACGCCGCGGTCTGCTCGTGGCGGACGTCGAGGATCCGCATCGGCGGCTCGGCCTTGACCGCGCCGTCGTACATCGGGAACACGTGAGCGCCGGAGAGGGTGAACATCGTCTCGACCCCGTGAGCGCGCGCCACCTCGACGGCCAGCTGGCCGGCGTGCCCAGTGGTCTGGCCGGTGGTCTGCCCAGAGGTCGGGCCGGTGGAGGTGGCGGCGCCCGCGGTGGGCTCGGAGGAGGTCATGGGCCGAGGTTACCGATCGGTCACCGCGCTCAGGTGGGTGCCTTCAGGTAGACAGCGTTGGTCGTGCGCAGGGCGTCGACCACGCTGAGCAGCAGGTCGGCCCGCACCGCGACCGGCTCGGGGGCGAGGGCGACCTGCAGGTGCAGGGCGCGCAGGAACGCCTCGGGGTTGCCGGTGGTCAGGAACGGGTCCGTGCCGACGGGGCCGCGGTCGCATGCGGCGGCCGCGATCCGGGCGAGCCACGGCTCGATGATCCGCAGCGGCACCAGCCGCCTGCGGAACACCGACATCGCGGCCGTCGCGAGCCGGTCGGGCTCGCCGGAGGTCCACACGACGTTCGTGGGCTCGAGCACTCGGTCGGCGATGACGTCGAGCAGCACGGTGAGCTCGTTGAGCCCGAAGTGCGCCGACCTGGCCAGCTCGTCGAGCACGTCTGCACCGTGCGCGATGGCGTGGGCCCAGCCCTGGCCGGGCACGAAGCCACGGGCGTCGCGCTCGCGCACCAGCCAGCCGGTGGCCCGGTCACCCCACTCGAGCAGCGTGCCGCCCGGGAGGAGCGACGCGGCGTTGTCGCGGTGGATGCAGGCAGCCAGCACCAGCGCGGAGAAGCTCCGGCGGAACACCGAGGGCGTCCCGCTCTCGCCGAGCCCCTGGGTCAGGCCGGCGGCCATGCCGTCGCCGAGGCCCGGCAGCAGGTCGTCGTACACCCCGGCGCTGATCCACGTCGCCAGGATCGGGTAGGCGATCTCGTCGCGCTCGACGGGATCGGTCGACCCGAGCAGCGTGGTCAGCTCGGCGGTCAGGTCGGCCAGCGGGCGGTCGGTCGGGACCGCCATCTCGGCGGACCGGACCTGGTTCCAGTACGCCGTGGACATGCGGTCCATCCTGCCATCCGGCTCGCGGCCGTCGTCCGGCCCCGTCGGCGGCCGTCGATCGGTCCCGCGGCCGCCCTAGGCTGAGGCGGTGCCGTCCCTGCTGGAGCTGGTCCGGAGCCACACCGACCTCGACGAGGCCGACGTCGCCGTGCTCCAGGGCCTGATGGCGGACTGGCAGATCATCGCCGACCTGTCTTTCGCCGACCTCGTGCTCTGGCTGCCCGACCGGGGCGGCGAGGGCTTCTGGGCGGCCGCGCAGATGCGGCCGACGACCGGCCCCACGGCGTACGTCGACGACGTGGTCGGCAGCTTCGTCCCGATCGGCAGGCGACCGATGCTCGACCGTGCGCGGGACGACGCCCGGTTGGTGCGCGAGGGCGATCCCGAGTGGCGCGACGACGTACCGGTGCGGGTGGAGACCATCCCGGTGCCCCACGAGGGCCGGGTCATCGGCGTGATCGCCCGCAACACCAACCTGCTCGGCATCCGCACGCCCAGCCGGCTCGAGCTCTCCTACCTCCAGACCGCGGCCGACCTCACCGCCATGATCGCGACCGGCGACTTCCCGCCACCGGGCCAGCGCAGCGACCACGCCGACTCCCCACGGGTCGGCGACGGCTTCGTCCGGATCGACGGTGACGGGCGGGTGACCTACGCCAGCCCGAACGCGCTGTCGGTCTACCGCCGGCTGGGGTGGTCCGGCGACCTCGACGGCCGCAACCTGGCCGACGTCACCCGCGAGCTGGTGCCGCCGCGGCGACGTCCGGACGAGGAGACCCTGAGCGCTGTGCTGGGCGGACGCGCCCACCGTGACACCGAGCTCGGCGACGACCAGGTGTCGCTGATCGTCCGGTCCATCCCACTCCGCGCCGCGGGCACCCACATCGGAGCACTGGTGCTCGTGCGCGACGTCACCGACCTGCGCCGGCGCGACCGCGAGCTGGTCACCAAGGACACCACGATCCGCGAGATCCACCACCGCGTGAAGAACAACCTCCAGACGGTGGCCGCCCTGCTCCGGCTGCAGGCGCGCCGGATCGAGTCACCCGAGGCTCGCGCTGCCCTTGAGGAGGCCGTACGACGCGTGGGCTCGATCGCGATCGTGCACGAGACCCTGAGCCAGGAGGTGCTCGACGAGGTCGGGTTCGACGAGATCGCCGACCGGCTGGGCGCGATGGTCACCGACGTCGGGGTCGCGGGCGACCGGCTCGTCGTACAACGCAAGGGGTCCTTCGGGCTGCTCCCCAACGAGACGGCCACGGCGCTGGCGATGGTGCTCACCGAGCTCCTGCAGAACGCCGTCGAGCACGGCTACCCCGAGGGGACCCGCCCCGAGGGCGGCTGCATCGTGGTGGAGCCGGAGCGGATCGCCGGCCGGCTCCGCGTGGTCGTGGACGACGACGGGGTGGGGCTGCCGGAGGGGTTCGACCGCGACACCTCGCTCAACCTCGGGCTCTCGATCGTCTCCACCCTGGTGGAGTCGGAGCTCGACGGGGTCATCGAGCTGCGGGCCCGACCCGGCGGGGGCACCCGAGCGGTCGTAGACGTACCGGTCGAGCACTCTTGAGGAGCAAGCCTGTCGTCAGGCGGTGCGAACGCGGGAGCGCGAGCTGCGGCGCTTGAGCGCTCGGCGCTCGTCCTCGCTCAGCCCGCCCCAGACTCCGTGGTCCTGGCCCGCCTCCAGCGCCCATTGGAGACACTGTTCACGCACCTCGCAGCGCCGGCACACCTGCTTGGCCTCCTCGATCTGGAGAATGGCAGGGCCGGTGTTGCCGATGGGGAAGAACAGCTCCGGGTCCTCGTCGAGGCAGGCAGAGCGGTCGCGCCAATCCATGGCTTTCGCAGGACTCACTTTCACACGGGTTCGGGGTTCAGGGCGCGCGGATGTGAAGTCTTCACGAGCGCGACCCCCCACAGTGGCAAGGAATCACGTGCGAGACAACCCTTGGCCGCGGTCAGTTTCGTCACAGGCGGGAGGAATGGCGAGCGCCGGTCCAGCAGGTGGTCGCCGCCGCGGTCGCCGTAGGCTGGCCGGGTGCCTGACGCCGTCGGTCCCCAGCGGCCTCCGCCCCTCGTCGTCGCCGCCACCCTGGCGGCCGTCGAGGGATTCATGCTGGTGGGGTACGGCGTGCTCGAGGCGGCGAACGTACACTGGGACCGGGCCGCCATGGGCATCACCACCAGCCTGTTCTTCGCCCTGCTGGGCGGGCTCCTGGCGGCCTGTGGCTGGTTGGTGGTCCGCGGCCGGTCGTGGGCGCGCAGCCCGATCATCGTGGCCCAGGTGATGTTCCTGGGGCTGGCCTACAACTTCCTCGGCGGCGCCACGACCTGGGTCGCGATCGGCCTCGCGCTGGTGGCGGTGGTCGTCCTGGTCGGATTGCTCCACCCGGCCAGCATCGAGGCGCTCGCCGGCGACGACCACGACGGCTCCCGGCCCTGATGCCTAACCCGGCTTGCTGCTCTCCTGGAGGGAGTCGCGGAGCTGGTCGAGGGTCCGGCTCAACAGCCGGGAGACGTGCATCTGGCTGACCCCGATCTCGGCGGCGATCTCGGATTGTGTCTTGTTCTTGAAGAACCGCAGCAGCAGGATCCGCTTCTCGCGGGCCGGCAGCGCCTCGAGCAGGGGCTTGATCGACTCCCGGATCTCGACGTGCTCGAGATGTTCGTCGTCGAGTCCCATCATGTCGAGCATCGAGACCCCGGAGTCCTCGCCGCTGTCGTCGGTGGCGTCGAGGCTGAGGGTGGCGTAGGCGTTGCTCGAGTCGATCCCCTCGATGATCTCCTCGACCGAGCAGCCGATCGCGTCGGCCAGCTCACGGACGGTGGGGGAGCGGCCGTGCTTCTGGGTCAGCTCGGCGGTGGTGGCGCTGATCTGCATCCGCAGCTCCTGCAGCCGCCGCGGCACCCGGATCGCCCACCCCTTGTCGCGGAAGTGTCGCTTGATCTCGCCGATGATGGTCGGGGTCGCGTACGTCGAGAACTCCACGCCGCGCTCGAGGTCGAACCGGTCGATCGCCTTGATCAGCCCGATCGTGCCGACCTGCACCAGGTCCTCCAACGGCTCGCCGCGGTTGCGGAAGCGCCGCGCGCAGTGCTCGACCAAGGGCAGGTGGAGGGTGACCAGCCCGTCGCGGGCCGACGTCCGGACGGGCTGGCTCTGGTCGGGGTCGCGGAAGAGGGCGAAGAGCCGCGCGTTCTCGGCAAGCGGGCCGTCGTGCTCCGGCTCCGTCTCGAGGGACCCTGACTGCTCCGGCGTGCCGAGCACCATCTCAGGTGTCAGCGCCCGAGGCCCCGGCTGCCGGGATGCTCGACTCGGTCGAGAACGTCACCTCGTACCGGGTGCCGTTGCCGGCCACCGCCGCCTCGGTGGCGAGGGTGCTCAGCACCTGCCAGGCGAAGCTCTCGTAGTCGGGGTCGCGCGGACCGTCGGTGGGCACGCCCACGGTGACGGTCAACATCCCGGGCGCGAGCCGGAACTCGGCTTCGAGGTCACCGCTCGGGTCGGCCTCGGGCAGGACGAGCGCGCAGGCCTCCCCGACGGCGATCCGCAGGTCTTCGATGTCGTCGACGGTGAAGTCGAGGCGGGCGGCCAACCCAGCGGTCATCGTGCGCAGCACGGAGACGTAGGCGCCGTCGGCGGGCACCCGTAGGGAGACGTCGGCTCGCGTGGGGGCGGCTGCGTCCATCAGGTCCCTTCCGTCGCGGGTGTGCGAACCCACCCTGGATCGGTTGGTCAGGAGCGTAACGGGACCCGGGGCCGGCCCATCTCACTCTCCTTCGTGTCCGCCAGAATCTCGTTCCGGCGACCAGAAGTCCTGAGCGGAGCTCAGGACTTCTTGGTCTCCCAGAAGATCTCGGCGATCTCGTCGATCTTGGCGAGCAGCTCGTCGGCCTTGCCGGCGTCCATCTCGCCCTTGGTGCCCGTCGCGCCGGCCAGCTTGGTGGCCTCGTTGACCAGGGTGTGGAGCTGGGGGTACTTCTCGAAGTGCGGCGGCTTGAAGTAGTCGGTCCAGAGCACCCACAGGTGGTGCTTGACCAACTCGGAGCGCTGCTCCTTGATCAGGATCGCGCGCGTGCGGAAGTCGTGGTCGTCGTTGTCGGCGACCTTGGCGATGATCGCCTTGATCGACTCGGCCTCGATGCGTGCCTGCGCCGGGTCGTAGACGCCGCAGGGCAGGTCGCAGTGGGCCGAGACGTCGACGGTGGGAGCGAACAACTTCATCGGAGTCCTCTCTGGTGGTGTGCGAGTGGTCGGAGACGGGCGCGCGAGAGCGCCCTCGGACTGGGACACTACTCCGCGTGCCGAGTCCCTCCAGACGCGCCTCGTACCCGCTGCCGGTGCGGCTATGCGGGCTGGCAAGGGTGCACGGCAGGTCGATGCTGCCGACCCTGCACCCGGGCGACCTCCTCCTCGTGCAGTACGGCGCGCCGGTCACCGCCGGGCGGCTGGTGCTGGCCCGGTTTCCCGACCGCGTGCTCACGGTGAAGCGGGCGGTCGAGGCCCGGGAGACGCGCACCGGCGACCCGGGCTGGTGGCTGCTCAGCGACAACGCGGAGGTGGGGGTCGACTCCCGTCATCGCGGGGTGATAGCGGAGGCCGACGTGGTGGCGACGGTGCTGGTCCGGCTGTGGCGGCGGCCCGGACGGGTGTGACCATCCGGCTGTCCACGATCGCCCTACCGTGTGGGCCCGCCGTACCGGCTGTGCGACAGTGGCGCCGTGGCAGCCTCCGATGCCGGCCCTCCGCCCCACGACCAGCTCACCGACCCGCCGCCGGGGTCGCACCCGTTCGCCGGTGACCCCGTCTTCGACCTCCATATCGGCGGCAAGATGGAGGTCCGGTCGACCGTCGGGCTGAGCAGCCGCGACGACCTCTCGCTGGCCTACACGCCGGGCGTGGCCCGGGTCTGCGAGGCGATCGCGGCCGACCCCTCGCTGACCCAGCACTACACCTGGGTGCCCAACACGGTCGCCGTCGTCACCGACGGGACCGCCGTGCTGGGCCTCGGAGACATCGGCCCGGCC
Source organism: uncultured Actinomycetota bacterium (assembly GCA_963761085.1). Lineage (GTDB taxonomy): Bacteria > Actinomycetota > Actinomycetes > Propionibacteriales > Nocardioidaceae > Nocardioides. Next base: position 445,793 of record CAVXFQ010000002.1, on the reverse strand, counting down.
GCTGCGATGCCGGTGATGGAGGGCAAGGCGGTGCTGTTCAAGCAGTTCGGTGGTGTGGACGCCCTGCCGATCTGCCTGGCGACCACCGACGTCGAGGAGATCATCGAGACCGTGGCCCGGCTCGCGCCGAGCTTCGGGGGCATCAACCTCGAGGACATCTCCGCACCGCGGTGCTTCGAGATCGAGGACCGGCTCAAGGCGATGCTCGACATCCCGGTCTTCCACGACGACCAGCACGGCACTGCCGTCGTCGCCCTCGCCGCGCTGACCAACGCGCTCGCCCTCACCGGCCGCACCCCGGAGACCACCCGGGTGGTGGTCTCCGGGGCAGGTGCAGCCGGCGTGGCCGTGGCCCGGATCCTGCTCAACGCCGGCGTGAGCGACATCGCGGTGGTTGACCGACAGGGCGTCGTGAACTCCCGCCGCCCGGACCTGACACCGGTGAAGAAGGCGCTGGCCGCCCTGACCGCCGATCGCCACGACCGGTCGGGCGCCCTCGCCGACGTGATGGTCGGCGCCGACGTCTACATCGGGGTCTCCGGCGGCACCGTGGCCGAGGAGGTGGTCGCGAGCATGGCCGACGAGGCGATCGTGTTCGGCCTGGCCAACCCGATCCCGGAGGTGCCGGTCGAGATCGCCCACCGCCATGCCCGGATCGTGGCCACCGGCCGGTCGGACTACCCCAACCAGATCAACAACGTGCTCGCGTTCCCCGGGATCTTCCGCGGGTCGTTCGACGTCCACGCCACCGCCATCACCGAAGGCATGAAGCTGGCCGCCGCGAACGCGCTCGCCGACCTGGTCGGTGACGACCTCGCCGACGACCTGATCGTGCCGTCACCCTTCGACCCCCGGGTCGGGCCCGCGGTGTCGGCGGCCGTCGCTGCAGCTGCACGCGCGGAGGGCGTCGCGCGCCGCTGAGAGCCTGGCCCTAGGGTCGACGCATGTTCGCCGTCTACGCCTCGTCCTTCTCCTCCGACGACCCGCTGTCCGGGCTCGTGGTCGGCGAGCGTCGGGATCCCGACGTACCCGACGGCTGGACCACGGTCGAGGTCAAGGCCTCGGCGCTGAACCACCACGACCTCTGGTCGCTGCGTGGGGTCGGTCTGCGCGAGGACGCCCTACCGATGATCCTGGGCTGCGACGCGGCCGGGCTCGACGAGGGCGGCAACGAGGTGCTGGTGCACGCGGTGATCGGTGACCCGGCGTGGTCCGGCGACGAGACCGAGGACCCGCGGCGCTCACTGCTGTCGGAGCGCTACCAGGGCACGTTCGCCGACCGGGTCGCCGTACCGAAGGCCAACCTGGTGCCCAAGCCGGCCTCTCTCTCCTTCGAGGAGGCGGCGTGCCTGCCGACGGCCTGGCTCACGGCGTACCGGATGTTGTTCGTGCAGGGCGCTCTGCGACCCGGCCAGCACGTCCTGGTGCAAGGCGCCGGTGGCGGCGTCGCCACCGCCCTGATCACCCTGGGGCGGGCGGGTGGCCTGCACGTGAGCGTCACCAGCCGTGACGAGGCCAAGCGCGCGCGGGCGCTGGAGATCGGCGCGCACGAGGCCTACGAGACCGGTGCCCGGCTGCCCGAGCGCGTCGACGCGGTGATGGAGACGGTCGGCGCGGCGACCTGGAACCACTCCCTGCGCTCGCTGCGACCCGGTGGCACGGTCGTGCTCAGTGGCGCGACCAGCGGCCCGAACCCCGACCAGACGGAGCTGAACCGCATCTTCTTCCTCCAGCTCAAGGTGATCGGCTCGACGATGGGCACCCGCACCGAGCTGGCGCAGCTGGTCTCGATGCTCGACGCCACCGGCACCCGGCCGCTCGTCGACCGGACGCTGCCGATGACCGACGCGCGCGAGGGCTTCGCCGCCATGCAGGAGGGTGACGTGTTCGGGAAGATCGTGTTCACCCGATGACGACCCACCTGCTCACCGGGGCCGGCTCGGGGATCGGCGCCGCGCTCGCCGAGGCCCTGCACGGACGCGGCGACCACCTCGTGCTGGCCGCCCGGTCGCCCGAGCGCGCGGCCGAGCTCGGGGAGCGTTTCCCCGGCGCGGACACGCTGGTGCTCGACCTGGCCGACCCGGCGTCCCTGGAGGGCCTCACCGGGCTGCCCGACCGGCTCGACTCGCTGCTGCACGTCGCCGGGGTCGTCGACCTGGCTCCGGTCGCTGAGGTCACCTATCCCGAGCTGCGCGAGCAGCTGGACGTCAACCTGATCTCACCCGCACTGCTCACCCGAGCCTGCCTGCCGGCCCTGCGGGCCGCCCGCGGTCTCGTGGTGTTCGTGAACTCCGCGGCCGGGCTGTCCGCAGGCGCCTCGTGGTCGGCGTACGCCGCTTCGAAGTTCGGGCTGCGGGCGCTGGCCGACTCGCTTCGGGCGGAGGAGATGGACCACGGCGTGCGGGTCACGACCGTCTTCCCCTCGCGCACCGCGACGCCGATGCAGGAGAAGGTGCACGAGCAGGAGGGCCGGACCTACGACCCCGCCTCCTGGATCCGGCCGGAGACGGTGGTGTCCACGATGCTGCACGTGATCGACCTGCCGCCCGACGCGACCATCCCCGAGGTGACCGTCCGCCCGATCGTCCCCTGGAGTCCCCGCTGATCTGGCGTACACAAACGCCGGGTCAGCGTCAGGCCGCCGGGCGAGCAAGCTCGCTGCGGCGCTCGCTGCGGTCGTTCCGGCCCGGCTGCGCCGTGCCTGAACGTCCTCACTCGAGGAGGAAGATGCGGAGCCGGCGGTCGGTGATGCGCTGCTGGTACTTCAGGTAGCCGCCGTAGACCGTGGCCGCCCGGTCCAGCACCGACTGCTGCTCTGCCTCGGTGGCCGGCCGAGCCTTGACCTCGAGCGTGGTTCTGTGGTGGGTCACCGTCGCCCGCGGGTCGGCCTCGAGGTTGAGCACCCAGGCCGGAGTGGAGGGCTGGCCGAAGTTGGTGCCCAGCAGCGCCAGGGTGTCGCCGACCGGGACCGCGATCAGGTGGGAGGTACGCCGCAGCCCGCTCTTGCGCCCTGTCGTCGTGACGTCGAGGACGGGTAGCCCGGCCAGCACCTCGGGGGCGCTGGTGCGGCCCTTGGTCAGCCGGACGACGACGTTGTCGAGGTGACGCAGCACCTTGGAGAAGGTCCACGCGCCGGGCCGGGTCGATGCGAACGCCTGCACCACCCTCTGGAACGCGTTGGCACGAGGATGGTGATACCCGAGGTCGTCGGCGACACCCATGGACGGGACCCTAGTGGGTCAGTCCTCGGGGTCGTCGAGCCGCGCCAGCCAGGTGGCGAACCGCTCCACCGCGGTCTCGAACTCGGGGTGGGTGTCGGTGAACTCCTGGAGCCGCTCGCCCAGCCAGGCCAGGGTGACCTCCTCGTCACCCCGGCGCTGCTGGAGCTCCTCGATCCCACGGTCGGTGAAGTACATGAGCCTTGCCGACCCGCGTCAGTACGACGACTCGACGCGGTCGTCGGAGGAATCGAACGCCGTGGCCATCAGCTCGCGCTGCTCCTCGGCGTGACGCTTCGCCGTACCGACCGACGGCGACGAGCAGGCAGGCCGGGTCACCGGCTCGACCTCGTGACCGAGCGTCGGCCACACGTTCAGCGCGTAGTGCGGCCACGGGCCCATGTTGAGCGGCTCGTCCTGCACCCAGCGCACGTGCCTGAGGTGGGGGTAGCGGGCGATCTCGGCCCGGATCTCGTCGACCGGCCGCGGGTAGAGCTGCTCGACCCGGGCGATCGCGAACCGGTCGCCGTCGTCGCGCTTGCCGCGCTCGACCATCAGGTCCCAGCTGACGCGGCCCGAGCACAGCAGCAGGGTCTCGACCTGCTCGGGGTCGGCGTGGTCGTCGGGGATGAACGGCCGGAACTCGCCCGAGGTGAAGTCGCCCGGCTGCGAGGCCGCCTCCTTGCGCTTGAGCATCGACTTGGGCGTGAACACCACCATCGGCCGGTGCATCTCGCCGAGCGAGTGCTGCCGGAGCAGGTGGAAGTACGACGCGGGGGTCGACGGCTGCGCGACCACGAACGCCTCGTCGGCGCACATCGACAGCCACCGCTCGATGCGGGCCGACGAGTGGTCGGGACCCTGCCCCTCGTAGCCGTGGGGGAGCAGCAGGACGACGCCGGACTGCTGGCGCCACTTGGTCTCACCCGAGGTGATGAACTCGTCGATGACGGTCTGCGCGCCGTTCACGAAGTCGCCGAACTGCGCCTCCCACAGCACCAGCGCGTCGGGCCGGGCCACGGAGTAGCCGTACTCGAAGCCGAGGGCGGCGTACTCGGAGAGCAGCGAGTCGTAGATGTAGAACTTCGCCTGGTCGTCGGTCAGCGCCGTCAGCGGCGTCCACTCGTGGGCGTTGACGCGGTCGATGATGGTGCCGAACCGCGAGACGAACGTGCCGCGGCGGGAGTCCTGGCCGGCCAGCCGGACCGGACGGCCCTCCATCAGCAGCGATCCGAGCGCCAGGATCTCGCCGGTGCCCCAGTCGATCGGGCCGTCGGCGATGGCGTTGGCGCGACGCTGCAGCTGCGGCATCACCTTGGGGTGGACGGTGAAGCCCTCGGGCGGCGTGACGTAGGCGTCCGCGATCCGCTTCATCACCTCGGAGGTGACGGCGGTCTGGGCGGTGCCGCCGACCTTCTCGGGGTAGTCGGGCACGGTCGTCCACTCGGTCGGGTGGGAGTCGGCCTCGCGCACCTCGGTGAAGACCCGCTCGAGCTGCTGCTGGTAGTCCTTCAGGACCTGCTCGGCCTCCTCGATCGTGATGTCGCCACGGCCGATGAGGGACTCGGTGTAGAGCTTGCGCACCGAGCGCTTCTGCTCGATGAGGTCGTACATCAGCGGCTGGGTGTACGACGGGTCGTCGCCCTCGTTGTGCCCCCGCCGGCGGTAGCAGACCAGGTCGATGACGACGTCCTTGTTGAAGGCCTGGCGGTACTCGAACGCGAGCCGCGCCACCCGGATGCAGGCCTCGGGGTCGTCGCCGTTGACGTGGAAGATCGGCGCCTGCACCATCCGGGCGACGTCGGTGCAGTAGAGGGACGACCGCGACGAGCCGGGCGAGGTGGTGAACCCGACCTGGTTGTTGACGACGAGGTGGATCGTTCCGCCGGTGCGGTAGCCGCGGAGCTGGGACAGGTTGAGGGTCTCGGCGACCACGCCCTGCCCGGCGAACGCTGCGTCGCCGTGCACCAGCAGCGGCAGCACCGGGTAGGCGGCACCGCGGTTGAGCACGTCCTGCTTGGCCCGCGCGATGCCCTCGAGCACCGGGTCGACCGCCTCGAGGTGGGACGGGTTGGCCGCCACGGACACCTTGATCTTGTCGCCGAGCCCGGAGAGGAACTCACCCTCGGCGCCGAGGTGGTACTTCACGTCGCCGGAGCCCTGCACGGTTCGCGGGTCGATGTTGCCCTCGAACTCGCGGAAGATCTGGGAGTACTTCTTGCCGACGATGTTGGCCAGCACGTTGAGCCGGCCGCGGTGGGCCATCCCGATGGTGACCTCGTCGAGCCCGATCTCGGCCGCGGCCTCGCAGATCTCGTCGATGACCGGGATCGTGGTCTCGCCACCCTCGAGGCTGAACCGCTTCTGGCCGACGAACTTGGTCTGCAGGAACGTCTCGAAGGCCTCGGCCTGGTTGAGCTTGAGCATGATCCGCAGCTGCTCCTGGCGAGGAGGCTTGGTGTGCGGACGCTCGACTCGCTCCTGGATCCAGCGGCGCTGCTCGGGATCCATGATGTGCATGTATTCGATACCGGTGGTGCGGCAGTAGGAGTCGCGCAGGATGCCGAGGACGTCGCGCAGCTTCATGAACGGCCGGCCCTCGCCGCCGAAGCTCCCGGCCGCGAACTCGCGGTCGAGGTCCCACATGGTGAGGCCGTGCGACTCGATCTCGAGGTCGGGGTGGCTGCGCTGGCGGTACTCCAGCGGGTCGGTGTCGGCCATCAGGTGGCCGCGCACGCGGTAGGCGTGGATGAGCTCGAGGATCCGGGCCTGCTTGCCGATCTCGTCGTCGTGCGACGTCGCGATGTCGGCCTTCCAGCGGATCGGCTCGTAGGGGATGCGCAGGGCCCGGAAGATCTCGTCGTAGAAGCCGCCCTCACCGAGCAGCAGCGCGTGGAGACGCTTGAGGAACTCACCCGACTGCGCGCCCTGGATGACCCGGTGGTCGTAGGTCGAGGTGAGGGTCATCACCTTGCTGATCGCGTTGCGGGTGATCGTGTGCTCGGAGGCGCCTTGGTACTCCGGGGGGTACTCCATCGCGCCGACGCCGATGATGGCGCCCTGCCCGCGCATCAGTCGCGGCACCGAGTGGTTGGTGCCGATCGTGCCGGGGTTGGTCAGCGAGATCGTGGTCCCCTGGAAGTCCTCGACGGTCAGCTTGCTGTCGCGAGCCTTGCGGACGACGTCCTCGTAGGCGGTCCAGAACGCCGCGAAGTCCATCGTCTCGGCGGCCTTGATGTTGGGCACGAGGAGCTGACGGGTGCCGTCGGGCTTCTGCATGTCGATCGCCAGGCCGAGGTTGATGTGGGCCGGGGTGATCTGGTTGGGCTTGCCGTCGACCACGTCGAACCCGACGTTCATCTCGGGGATCGCCTTGAGCGCCTTGACCAGGGCGTAGCCGATCACGTGGGTGAACGACACCTTGCCGCCGCGAGCGCGGGACAGGTGGTTGTTGATGACGATGCGGTTGTCCCAGAGCAGCTTGACGGGCACCGAGCGCACCGAGGTCGCGGTCGGGACGGTCAGGGAGTCGTCCATGTTGGCGACGGTGCGGGCGGGCGCGCCGCGGAGCACGGTGTACGTCGGCTGGTCGGTCGCCGCGGCCGGGGCGGGCCGCTCCTTCTCCTTGGGCACCGGGCGGTCGGTGCCCTTGGCCGGCTCGGCGGCCTTGGTCTCCGGCCGCGGGGTGGCCCGGGGGGCGGGCGCCGGCTTGGCCGCGGCCGGGGCGCTCGAGGTGGTCCGCACAGGGGGCGCAGCGGCCGGGGCGGGAGTCGCGGCAGCAGGCTGCGCCGGTGCGCCCGTCCCCGTGCCGTTGCCACTGCCGTTGGCCCGTGCCGTGGTGCCCGCGGCTGTGCTCGAGCCGTTGCCCGGGTGGGTCTTGAAGTAGGACGCCCAGCTGGGGTCGACGCTGCCGGGATCGCGCTGGAACTGCTCGAACATCTCCTCGACGAGCCACTCGTTGGCTCCGAAGTCGGAGGAGGGATCGGCGGCGGCTCCGGGGGAGCCTGGTGCGGAACCTGGTGCGGAGGTCTGGTCGGACTGGGACTGCTGCTGCGGCACGGGTGGAATCGCCTCTTCACTGAAACGTGCGCGTGGGTGGGATGCGTCGTCCAGGCTAGTCCCCCACCCGAGCAAATACCGAAGTAAGGCGGCTGGTTGGTGCAAGGTGTTCGCGTGCATCCATTCGTCGCCCACCTCCGCGCCCCAGCCCGCCGCCGCGGGGTCGCCGGGGCAGCGCTGCTGACCGCGGTCGCCCTGGTGGTCGGCGGGTGCAGCAGCAGTGGCTCGTCCACCCCCGCCGCGCAGTCGCCGGGGGCGTCGGGCACGGCCTCGGGTGACGCGTCGCCGATGGCCAGCACGGTGAAGATCGGCACCGTGGCCGGCAACGTCCACCAGCCCTTCCGGCAGCGGTTCGCCGCCGTCCGGCAGGGCCTCGAGACCTCGGTCGGGCAGGCCGTCGACGCGTGGCTGGACGGGGCCTTCGTCGGGGTCAGCTATCCGCGCGACAGCTTCGACGCGGCGTTCTCCACGTTCACTCCCGACGCCCGCAAGGACGCCGAGCGAGACAAGGCACTGATGACGCTCTGGAACCTGCGCCACCGGATCGACGGCGTCACCACCACCCGCCGCAAGGTCGTCATCGACGTGCTCGCCCCGCGTGGCCGGCCGGCCGCTGCCACCGCCCGGGTCGACCTGCGGTTCACCACCAGCGGCCAGGTGACCAGGAAGATCGAGGTGAGCGGCCGGTTGTTCCTGACCAAGACCGCCAGCGGGTCGTGGCGGATCTTCGGGTACGACGTCTCGCAGGGGGCCGGCCGATGAACCGCCGCCGTCTCACCCGGGTCATCCGCCTGGCGACCCTCGCCCTCGTGCTGGGCGTCGTCGCGCTCACCATCCCCGACTCCGGCGTCAGGTCCACCGAGATCGCGCTGGTCAAGGTGCACCAGGCCGACGCCGCCGCGATCGGCCCCCACGTCCTCTCGATCCTCGTCGTCGGCTCCGACGCCCGGCCGGGGGAGAACATGACCCGCTCCCGCGGAGACGCCCTGCAGCTGGTCACGATCAACACCCAGACCCATGCCGCGAGCATCATCGGGGTCCCGCGCGACTCCTACGTCGACATCGCCGGCCACGGCATGGACAAGATCAACGCGTCGCTCTACTACGGCGGCCCCCAGCTGCTCGGCCAGAGCGTCGGCAACCTGATCGGGGTGCAGCCGAAGTACGTCTTCGTCACCCGGTTCCAGTACTTCACCCAGATGGTGAACTGGCTGGGTGGCGTGGAGATCCACAACCCGTTCGCCTTCAACGACGTCTCGCTCAAGCCCAAGGGCTTCCCCGCCGGCCGGCTACACCTCGGTGGCTACGACGCGATGGCCTACTCACGCATCCGGCACACGCTCCCGACCGGCGACTTCGAACGCTCGGCCCACCAGGAGATCGTGCTGAAGGCGATCCAGGCCAAGGTGCACGCGCGCGCCGCCAAGGCCGGCTTCATCGAGCACGGCGTGCTCGACGCGATGAGCCACACCTACACCAACCTCCCGCCGACCGAGCTGTTCCGGCTGGCGCAGGCGATGGCGCAGGTCGACCCGTCCAAGGTGCGGGCGTGCGTGGTCCAGGGCGGCATCGGCACCACGTCGTACGGCGCGAGCATCGTGCTGCCCTACGTCACGCAGGCTCGCGACATGGGTGACCAGATCCGCCACGACGCCACGTTGTCCCACTGCGGCTGACGCCGGCGCCGTGGCGGGCCGGCTCTCAGATGGTGCGCGGCACCTTCCCCGTCCACGTGCACACGTGGCGCAGGAACCGGTGGGCCGAGTCGTCGGTCGGCGCGAACATGCAGGGGCAGCCGCCGTCGATCACGGTGATCCCGTTCTCCCGACCCAGTGACGTGGCCTCGGGCGAGACGCTGCCGCTGCCGAAGGCGCGGTGCATCCAGACCCTCGTGATGCCACGCTCGATGCAGTCCTGCACGGTCTCGACGGCTCGTTCGGGTCGCGTGCCGATGACGACGACGTCGATCTCGCCCGGCACCTCCTCGAGGCTCCGGTAGCAGTGGTCACCCTCGACGGTCTCGGCGTTCGGGTTGACCGGCACCACGTCGTAGCCGCGCTCCCGGAGCCGTTTGTACACCACGTTCGATCCGTGGTTCGCCGGCTCGCGTGAGACCCCGGTGACGGCGAAGCGACGGCAGCCGAGGAACTCCTGGGCTGCTTCTGCGGTCTTCACGGTCCTCCTCCTCCTCCTCCTCCGTCTCGTCCCAGGAAACCTCGACGAGCGCTCGGTGCCGAGAGGCGACCGGGGCAGACCTTCGGGACCAATTCCTCATCACGTCGCGGTCCCGGCGCGGGATCATGGCAACGGAGGAGTCTGCCTGCGCGCCGCGGACCTGATCTGGGGAGGCGTGTGCTGATGTCGGTCTACTACCCCGTGCACGTGGAGGCCGAGCTCGACCCGCGGTTGAGCCGGTGGCTGTGGTTGGTCAAGTGGGTCCTGGCGGTCCCGCACTACGTCGTGCTGGCTTTCCTGTGGCTGGCGTTCGCGGTGACCAGCGTGCTGGCGTTCTTCGGGATCCTGTTCACCGGTCGCTATCCGCGCTCGCTGTTCGACTTCAACGTCGGTGTGCTGCGCTGGAGCTGGCGTGTCGCCTACTACGCGTACGGCGCGCTGGGCACCGACCGCTACCCGCCGTTCAGCCTGCGTGACGTGCCGGACTACCCGGCCCACCTCGCGGTGGACTACCCCGAGCACCTGTCCCGGGGGCTGGTGCTGGTCAAGTGGTGGCTCCTGGCGATCCCGCACTACATCGTGCTGGGGATCTTCCTCGGCGGCGCGGGTTACGCGATCGGGACCGGCGAGCACGCGGCGTACTGGGGGAGCGGCGGGCTGATCGGGCTGATGGTCTGCATCGCTGCGGTCGTCCTGCTGTTCACGGGGACCTATCCGGGACGGATCTTCGACCTGGTCCTGGGGCTCAACCGCTGGGTGCTCCGGGTCGCCGGCTATGTCGCGCTGATGACCGACCGCTACCCGCCCTTCGCGCTCGACCAGGGCGGCCACGAGGACGGCAGCGTCGCGACGCTGACGCCCCCAGCGGCAGCCCCTGCTCCCGTCGCGAAGACACCCGCGGTGCCCGTGGCTTCCGAGCGACAGGAGCCCCGAGGATGGTCCGCAGGGCGGGTCGTGTCCCTGGTGGCGGGCGCCCTGGTGGCACTGGCCGCGGTCGCGATGTTGCTCGCCGCCGCGTTGGTCGGGATCGCGGGCGCGACCGCGCGCGACGCGGACGGCTTCCTGATGAGCCCCACCCGGTCTCTGGCGTCGCCCGGCTACGCGGTCACCACGCAGGACCTGTCGGTGCAGTCCGACGTGCCCGGCCTGCCGCACCGGCTGCTGGGCGACACCAAGATCCGCGCGACGCCGACGAACGGCAAGGCGGTCTTCATCGGCATCGCGCGCACGTCCGTGCTGGCCGGTTACCTCGGCTCGGCTCGCCACTCAGTGCTGCGCAGCCTCCACCAGGGCACTCCGCGCTATGACGTCCTCGGCCTCGGACGCGTGACGGCGCCTCCCGGAGCGTTCCGCGGCTGGGCCGCCAGCGAGTCGGGGATCGGCACCCGGTCGCTGGTCTGGCACACGCGGACCGGTCACTGGACCGCCGTGCTCATGAACGCCGACGCCACTCCCGGCGTGCGCGCCGACGCCGCCATCGGCGCAGAGCTCCCGGCTCTGCCATGGCTCGTCGGCGGTCTCGCTGTGGGCGGCCTCCTGATCGGCGCGGTGGCGGCGGTGCTGATCCTGGTGCCGACGCGACAGGTGGCACGGGAGCTCCAGGCTCGCTCGGGCGACGTCGTGTAGCACCACACCGTCGGCCTGACCCCGGGTCGAAGGTCATCCGCGGTCAGGACCGCGGCCTGGTGCCCTCGGGGTCGAAGGGGACCAGCCTTCAGGCATGAGCACTGTCTCGCACCGGCTCATCCAGGAACTCATCCGGACGGCGTGCCTGGCGCCGAGCGTCGCCAACACCCAGCCGTGGGTCTGGCGGGCGACGGCCGACGACGCCGTCGAGCTGCGCGCCGACCGCACCCGCCAGCTGACCACGCTCGACCCGCACGGCCGCGAGCTGGTGATCAGCTGCGGGACGGCGCTGCACCACTTCGTGGTCGCCGCCGACGCCTTCGGTCTCGTGGCCACGCCGACCGAGCTTCCGGCGGCGGAGGACCCGGACCTGCTGGCGGTGGTCCGGCTCGGACCTGGCGCGGTCACCGACGCCGGCGTCGAGCGCCTCGCGGCGCTGGAGAACCGGCGTACCGACCGGCGCGGGGTGGCGGACTGGCCGGTCCCGCATCAGCGCCTGCTGCGGCTCGCCGAGGTCGCGGAGGACGAGGGTGCGCGCGTCGTGGTCCTGAGCGACCCCGGCTCGGCGCGGCGCGCCGAGGAGCTGCTCGAGGCGGCCCGGCAGGTGCAGCTCGCCGATGCGGTGGCGATGGCGGAGCAGGAGGCTTGGCGGGACCGCGCGTACGGGGACGGCGTACCGGGTCGGGTGGCGGAGCCCAGCCAGCCGCTCGAGCCGCACCATCCGCCGACCCGCTTCGCCCGGAACGCGAGCGCGCGAGACCCGCGCGAGCCGCACCAGGACGTCCTGATCGCGATCGCCACCGTCGACGACGACCCTCCTGCCTGGCTCGCGGCCGGGCGCACCCTGAGCGCGCTGTGGCTCGAGACGACCCGGACCGGCCTGGCGTTGACCCCGACGACGCAGGTGACCGAGGTCGCCTCGACCCGCCTGCTGCTCGGGCGCGACGTCCTGCACGGCATGAAGCCGCAGGTGCTGGCCCGGATCGGCTGGCCCGCACCCGCCGCGGGGGATCCGCGGATCGAGCGAACGCCACGGAGGCGGGTCGAGGACGTCCTGGGCGAATGACGCCGTCGGTGGGCGCGGCTACGGTGCGGTCATGGCGTACGACGTGGCCCTGACCGAACGGATCCGCGCGCTGACTGCGGGCGAGCCTGTGGTCGAGAAGAAGATGTTCGGCGGGCTGGCTTTCCTCCTGCGCGGCCACATGGCGGTGGCCGCGAGCGGGCAGGGCGGCCTCATGGTCCGGGTGGAGCCGTCGCAGACCGACGTGCTGCTGCACGAGCCCGGGGCGGCACCGATGGAGATGGGTGGACGTGGCGCCATGGCCGGTTGGCTACGCGTCGCCGCCGAGGCGGTCGACGACGACGAGGCGCTCGCCACCTGGGTGCACCGCGGGCTCGACCACGCGGGGTCGCTGCCGCCGAAGTAGGGGCCTGCTCGGAGCCGGTCGGATCGCTGAGCTGGACCATCAGCCCGAGCCGGCGTTGTCGAGGGTCGCCTGTCGCCGTCGCCGTCGCCGTCGCAGTCGCCGTCGCCGTCGCCGGTGACGGTCACCGTGCCGTCGAGAGCCTGCAGGACCGCTGCCCGACCTTCGTTGCCGGCTCCACGGGGCCGAGGGAACGAACACGCTGCCGGCTGGGACGTCGCCGGTGACCCCGAGAGCCCACGGCTTGCCCAGCAGGTCTTGGTCACGTCGCGGAGAGCCACGCGGACGGGTGCACGCTCACGTCGCGCGCACCGGTTCGAGGCCGGCGAGGGCATCTCGGTAGTCGAACCAGCCGACGACCTCAGGACCGGTCGCCGCGAGCACGGGTACGGCGCCGCACTCGCTGGCGTCCAGGGCCCGGATCGCGTCGGCGACGTCGGTGTCCTCGCGGACGAGGGAGGGGAGCTCGACCAGGAGCTCGGCCGGAGTGGCCTCGTGCCGACCGTCGGACAGGGCCTCACTGACGGCTCGGGCGGTGATGATCCCCAGGTAGGTGCCGTCGCCGGTGACGGGAAGCACGCCGTAGCGCACACGAGCCAGCTCGTTCGCGACGTCGGCGAGCGGGACGTCACCGCCGATCGAGGGCGGGACCGGCCTCATCACGGTGGAGACCGGCACCCGGCCTCCCGGCGCGATCGTCTCGCGGACCCCGAGGTGCACGCCGCGACGACGCAGCTTGAGGGTGTAGATGGTGTCTCGGGACAGGCTGTGGCCGATCCCGGTGGCGAGGACGATCGCGGTCATCATCGGCAGGATGATCGAGTACTCACCGGTCAACTCGAACATGATCACGACGGCGGTGATCGGCGCGCGCGCCGCGCCGGCGAAGACCGCACCCATCCCGATCAGCGCGTAGGCGCCCGGCGGCCCTGCGTCCGGCACCACCTGGTCGAGCACCACCCCGAAGGCCGAGCCCAGCATGGCGCCCATGAACAGGCTCGGCGCGAAGACTCCGCCGGACCCGCCGATGCCGATGGTCAGGGACGTCGCGATCATCTTGCCGACGAGGAGGACGAGAAGGAACGCCACGGCGTAGCGACCGTTGACGGCGTTGCCGAGCACCGGGTAGCCCACTCCGTACATCTGCGGCAGCAGCGAACAGGACAACGCCGAGAGCGAGTCCGCCGACGGCCGGCCGCAGCCACTCCGGGCCGTGCCAGAAGGCATCACAGCCGTCCTCGATCAGGTAGAGGACTCGGGTGAACCCGACGCCGACGCACCCGGCGAGCACTCCTAGGGCGGCGAAGTAGAGGTACTCCGACGGGTGCTGGACGGTGAAGGTCGGCAGGTGCAGGAAGGGCTGGTTGCCGAGGATCGCCCGCCCGATGGCGCTCGCGGTGACGGCTGCGAGCACCACCATGCCGAAGGACTGGGCCGCGAAGTCGGCCAGGATCAGCTCCATCGCGAAGAACACTCCGGCCAAGGGTGCGTTGAAGGTGGCCGCGATCCCGCCGGCCGCGCCGCACGCGACCAGGACCCGCATCCGACCTTCGGGTACGCCGAACACGCGACCCACGGTCGACCCCAACGCCGACCCGATCTGGACGATAGGCCCCTCACGCCCGACCGAGCCGCCTCCGCCGATGCAGATGGCCGATGCCAGAGCCTTCACCGCTGCGACCTGGGGCCTGATCCGCCCTCCGCGCCGCGCGACGGCGTACATCACTTCGGGAACGCCATGGCCACGGGCCTCGCGCGCGAAGAGGTGGACGAGGGGGCCGTAGGCGAGCCCGGCCAGCACCGGGACTCCCAGCAGGAACCAGCGGCCCGACCCCGGCAGGGCCGGGTGGGCGGCGCCGGGCACGGCCGCGTAGTCGGCGTGGCCGGACAGGACGAGCGTGAACTCGCGGATCAGCCAGCGGAAGGCGACCGCCCCGAGACCGGCCCCGGCGCCGACGACGAGTGCCAGCGCCACCAGGCCGCCGTGGCTGGAACGGACGCCGGTCACGGCTCGCTCGACGCTCGGCCGGCGGAAGGTATCCCAGCGTGCTGGCGCGACCGAAGCACCGCGGAGACCTGTCATGACTTGCATCATGCAATACTTGCATGTGTGAACGCAACTCGATCCGGCTCCTCCGGCCGGCGTCCTCAGCGCACGCCAGCGACGATGTCCGACGACCAGCTCGACGACCTCGTCACCGGGCTGCTGACCGCGTCGCGGGCGCTCCTCGGGGTGACCGCGCAGTCTCTGGCCGGGGTGGACGACCTCGTCACGGTGCCTCAGTTCCGGACCCTGGTCGTCCTCGAGACCCTCGGCCCGAGCAGGCTGAACGTCCTGGCCGACCGGCTGAAGGTCCAGCCGTCGACCGCTCTGCGCAGTGTCGACCGGCTCATCGCGAACGACCTGGTCACCCGACAGGAGAATGCCCGCGACCGGCGGGAGGTGGTCATCGACCTCACGCGTCGCGGGCGCGACCTGGTCGAGCAGGTGACGGCCCAGCGGCGCCGGGCCATCGCCGAGATCGCCTCGGCCATCCCTCCCGGCCAGCTGCGCCACCTGATCGACGCGCTGACGACCTTCGCCGCCGCGGCGGGGGAGCCGCTGGCGACCGGTGACGCCGTGGGCTATCTCTAGGCTCCGCGCGTACGGTGTCGCCGGGCCTAGGGCTCGTCGTCGGCCGACCCCGGGTCGGTCAGGTGCTCGCGCAGGGCGACGAGCTCCCGTCGTACCTCCAGCCAGCCCCGTCCCTTGAAGAAGTAGGCGCGCTTCGACGGCGCCCTGGACATCCTCAGGGCGAAGTCGCCGAGGAAGATCACACAGATCACGTTGTCGTAGACCTGCAGCGCTTGGACGGTCGGCGTGGAGAGCGTGGGCAGCAGGAGCGCCACCATGATCACCAGCGAGTAGACCGTCAGCACCAGGATGAAGAGCTCGTAGGCATTGCTCTGGCCACCGGTGGACCGGCGCTCCTCCACCGCACCTCCTCGGGCCGCCGGGACTGACGGGACAGATCATGGCGTCGTTCGGGCGCGCACCACGGGAGACTCGCCCTCGGGCCCAGATCGTCGACGCCGTGGGGATGTCCGCGGGTTTCGAGACGGTCGCCAGGGCGACCTCCTCAACCAGCGGAGGAGCGCGATCTCCTCAACCAGCCGGCAGCCAGGTCTCCTCGATCGGCGCCCCCGGAAGGATTCGAACCTTCGCTCCCGCCTCCGGAGGGCGGTGCTCTATCCCCTGAGCTACGGGGGCTCGGGTGGGACGACCTTACAAGCGCGCGGGGCGGAGTCGGAAACCGGCTCCCCGCCTCCGGTGCGGTACGTCGAGGGCCGGCTGGGCTGTGCGATAGTGCGAAGGTGAGAGCAGTCCACCGGCTGCTGACGATCGCCGGAGCGCTCCTGCTGCTCACCGGCATCATCGCCGGAGTCGTGAACCGCGAGGTGCTCGACCCGCACCGGTTCTCGGCCCACGTGGACGCCATCCGCGCCGACCCGGCCGTCTCGCGCGAACTCGGGGCCGTGATCACCGACCGGCTCCTCGAGGCGCAGCCGGACCTCACCGCGATCCGCCCGTTGCTCGACGCGACGGCGGCCAGCGTGGTGGCGAGCCCGGCGCTCGGTGCGACGGTGCGTGCCGCGGGCGTCGGCCCGGTCTACCGGGGGCTCACCCAGGGCGGCCAGGACCCGATCGTGCTGCGGCTCGCCGACGTCGCGGCCGTCGTGCTCGGCGTCGTCGCGGTGGCGGCGCCGGAGCAGCGTGCCGCGCTGCCGGCCGAGCTCGACGTACGCCTGTCGCGGTTCGGCGGCCGCGGTATGCCGGGGGAGCCGGTGACCTGGGTCCACCTGGTCGGCCTGCTCGCCTGGCTGCTGCCCCTGCTCGCGCTGCTCCTGCTGGCCGGAGCCGGGGCGACCGTGGGCGCCGAGGGACGCGGCTGGCGCGACCGGCTGACCGGAGCCGCCGGCACCGTGGGCCGCGGTGCCCTGGGCGCCGGCGTCACCTTGTCGGTGCTCCTCGTCGTGACCGGCTTCGTGGTCGGTCGGGCCGACACCTCCACCCTCACCGGCGCGCTCCGCAGCGCCGTCTGGGGCCAGCTCGACGGCGCCTTCTGGGCCGCGGCCGGTGTCGTCGCCGCGCCCGGCTACCTGTTGGTCCTCCTCGCCCGACCCGGTGTCGGACTGCGTGGAGACCTGAGCCTGTCCGAGCGCGTCGCCCGCGCCTGGCGGCTGACCCTCGACCCCGGGCCGGGGCTCGAGGCTCGCATCGTCAGGGCCGGCTTCGTGGTCCTCGCCGGGGTCGCGCTGACCCTCCAGCCCCTCGAGGTCGTGCGCGCCCTGCTCTGGGCCATCGGCCTGGTCCTGCTGGTGATCGGCGTCGCGCTGGTCGTGCAGATCGTGGTCGGCGCGGTCCGCGCGGGCGTCGTACGGCGCCACGTCGGTGCGCTGCTGCCCGACGACCTGCGGGTGACCCAGGTCGCCGCCGTCGGGGCGCTCGTCGTGCTCGTCGCCTCCTTCGTGATCGGCGCGCGCCCCTCCGACCACGACCTCACTGCAGCGCTGGGCCACGACGTCACCACCTGCAACGGGTACGACGTGCTGTGTGCGCGCCCCTACGACGACGTCGCCTTCCCGGCCACCCACAACGCGATGTCGGCGGCGAACGAGCCCGGCTGGTTCTTCGCCGAGCAGCCGGACGGGATCCTGCCCCAGCTCGACCACGGCATCCGTGCCCTGCTCATCGACACCTGGTACGGCCAGCGCACCAACCGCCCCGGCATCATCGCGAACACCGACCACAGCCGCGCCGAGTCACTGGCCGAGGCGCGGGCGTCGTTCGGCGAGGCGGCCCTGCGCAGCGCGCTCCGGGTCCGCGACGCCCTGAACCTCACGCCGCGCGGGCCGGTCGAGCCCTACCTCTGCCACGCCCTGTGCGAGATCGGCTCCACCCCCTGGCTGCCGGTGATGCGCCAGGTGCACACCTGGCTCGCCGCCCACCCGCGCGAGGTCGTCACCTTCTTCATCCAGGACACCGTGAGCCCGGCCGACACCGCGAAGGTGTTCGACCAGGCCGGCCTGCTACCCGAGGTCTACACGCCGACCCCGGCCGACGCCGCGGCCCAGCGTTGGCCGACGCTCGGGCAGATGATCGACTCCGGTCAGCGCGTGGTGGTGCTGATGGAGAACCACGGCGGCGGTACGGCGTACCCCTGGCTGCTCGACGGTTTCCGCTGGACCCAGGACACGCCGTTCCTCTTCCGGAAGCCGGCGGAGCTCAGCTGCGAGCCCAACCGGGGCACGCCGTCCAGCTCGCTGTTCCTGCTCAACCACTGGATCACCGACAAGTCGCGCGAGGTCTCCAACGCGACCCTGGTCAACGCGCGCGGCCTGCTGCTCCCGCGCGCCGAGCAGTGTCGCGACGAGCGCCGGAAGCAGCCGAACTTCGTCGCCGTCGACTTCTACGACCGCGGTGACCTGTTCGGGGTGGTCGACACGTTGAACGGCGTGGGCTGACGTGGCGGCCGCCGATATCGTCGCCCGCAGAGGGCGCTCGCCCTGGCTGACCCGGCTCCTGCTGCTGGCGGCGTCCCTGGTCGTGACGTTCGTCGTGGTCCGGGTGATCGGGAAGATCGACTGGGCGTCGGTCTGGGACTCGCTCACCCATCTGGCCTGGTGGCAGCCGCTGGTCCTCCTCCTGGTGGTCGCGGTCCGCCAGGTGATGAGCGCACTGCCGCTCGCCCTCTACATCCGCGGCCTCTCGGTCTACCGGGCGACGCTCAACGACCTCGGCGCGATCCTGATGGCCATGATCGCGCCGCCGCCGAGCGACCTGGCGCTGCGGGTCTCGATGTTCACCTCGTGGGGGATCTCGGCGGCCAAGGGTGTGGCCGGCGCGCTGATGAACACCCTCACCTTCTACGTCGTCCGGTTCGCCGCACCGACACTCGGCTTCCTGCTGCTGATCGCGCTGGGCCAGCCGGCCGGCTGGCGCTGGCTCGACCTGATCAGCATCGCGATCGCCCTGGTGATCCTGACCGGCATCCTGCTCGTGCTCCGCAGCGAGGCCCTCGCCCGGACCGTCGGCACGCGCGGCGGTCGTCTCGTGGGGCGGTTCCGGCACGGCGTCGACCCGGAGGCGTGGGCGCAGGCGTGTCTCACCTTCCGCTCCGACATCTCCGCGACGTTCCACCGCGGCTTCCCCCGGTCGCTGCTCGCCGTCTCGGGGTTGCTGGCCGCGGACCTGACCGTCCTGGTGCTGAGCCTCCGCTTCGTCGGTGTCGGCGCGACCGACGTGTCGGTCGCCGAGATCGCCGTCGCCTACCTCTTCGCCTACCCGTTCACGATCTTCCCCTTCACCGGGATCGGCATCGTCGACGCGATGATCCTGGCCGCCCTGGTCGAGAGCGGGGGCCAGCAGATCGAGTCCGTCGCCGTGGCCGGCCTCATCGTCTGGCGGGTCTTCACCGTCGGGGTGCCGGTGCTGATGGGGGTCGTCGCGGTCGGCACCTGGCGGCGTGGGCTGAAGGGTGAGCGCACCCCACCTCGTTGATCGCCAGAACGGCTAGGTTGTCGGCGAGGCGTTCACTGCTCGGGTCGCGCTCCGGTCTCCCGGTCAGTCCGATGCCAACCAGCGGAGGTGGTGCGGATGCCGGACACCCGTAGGGCCGGAAATCCCCCGCGAGCTGTCCCTGCTCGACGCCCTGATTCCTCTGGTGACCCTGGTCGTGTTGATCGCGGGGGCGCCCTCTTCGGGCTGGATGCGCTCGACGGCCCCATCCAGGTCGCCATGCTCCTGTGGCGCAGTCGTGGCTGTGATCGCGATGAAGAACGGTCATCGCTTCGACGACGTCCAGGAGTCGAGCAAGGCGGCTCTCGCCTCGGTATCGAGCGCCATCTTCGTCCTGTTGGCCGTCGGCGCGCTGCCGACAGCGGCACCGTCACCTCGCCCATGGTGCCCTGGAACTCGTGCGGAGCTTTCATGGCTGCCACGCTCGGGGTGTCGACCCTGCTCTACCTTCCTTACGCCATCTTCTGCTACGCAAGTCCTGTACTGAGCATCGTGTATGGCTTCACCGCGTTCCGTATCGAAAGGCTGGAACCCGTCGGTCTGGCCGAGGAGACCTCATGAGCACGGACACAGCGGCCACGCACGAAGAGTCACCGAGCGTCGTTGCGAAGATGACGTTGCCGACGCTGACCGCGATGGTGGTCGGCGGCATGGTCGGCGCCGGGGTGTTCTCGTTGCCGGCCCGGTTCGGTGTCGCCACGGGCATCCTGGGATCGCTGATCGCGTGGGCGATCGCCGGCACCGGGATGTTGATGCTCGCGTTCGTGTTCCAGAACCTCGCGGTCCGCAAGCCGGAGCTGGACTCCGGTGTGTTCATCTACGCCAAAGCAGGGTTCGGTGACTACGTCGGCTTCAACTCCGCCATCGGGTTCTGGGCGAGCACCGTGGCCGGGAACACGTTCTACTGGGTCTTCATCTCGGCCACCCTCGGCACCTTCTTCCACGCGTTCGGGGACGGCGACACGGTGGTCGCTGTCCACCCTGGGGTCCCTGGGCGTGTGGTTCTTCCACGTCCTGATCGCGCGCGGGGTGCGCGACGCTGCCGTGATCAACCGGATCGTGACGATCTTCAAGATCATCCCGATCCTCGTGTTCATCGTCGTGCTGTTCGTGAACTTCGACGCCGGGGTGTTCTCCGACAACTGGACGGCCTACGGCTACGGCGACCTGGGCAACCTGAACGAGCAGGTCCGCAACACTATGCTGATCACGACGTTCGTCGTTCATCGGGATCGAGGGCGCGAGTGTCTACTCGCGCTATGCGAAGCGCCGCGAGGACGTCGGTAGGGCGACCGTGCTCGGGTTCTTGAGCGTGCTGTCGATCTTCGCCCTGGTCACCTTGTCGAGCTACTCCGTGGTCCCGCAGCCCGAGCTGGCCGACACCCGTCAGCCGTCGATGATCGGTGTCTTCCAGTCCGTGGTCGGTGACTGGGGCTCGGTGTTCATCAGCGTGGCGGTCGTGGTCTCGGTCCTGGGTGCCTACCTGGCCTGGACGCTGATGGCGGCCGAGGTCATCTACATCCCGGCCCGAAACGAGGACCTCCCGGAGTTCCTGGGCCAGGAGAACGGCAATGGGGCCCCGATCACGGCCTTGGTCGTCACCTCCCTGGCCTATCCAGGCGCTGCTCGCCGCCACCTTGGTCCTCACCGACGCGTTGAACTTCATGCTGGACCTGTCCACGAGCCTGGCCCTGATCCCCTACTTCCTCGCGGCTGCCTACGCCCTGAAGCTGGGGCTGATAGGCGAAAGCTTACGAGTCGGTGCAGTCCCGGGACCCGGCGCAAGGAGACGATCTTCGCGGGCGTCGCGACGGCGTACACGCTGTTCCTGTTCGACGCCGCGGGCTCGCAAGTTCCTGCTGCTCGCGACTCGTGTTGCTGGCCCCGGCGACTCTGCTCTATGTCAAGGCCCGCAGCGAGCGGGGTCGTCGCCTCTTCAGCCCGACCGAGATCGCGTTGTTGCGCGGTGATCGTGGCCGGCGGCAGTCTTCGGCGCGGTCTCGCTATGGCTACCGGCCAGATCACTGTGTAAGACACGACCAGACGAAAGGCACGACACGATGACCGAGCCCATCCAGGCACCCGTTTCCCCGACGTACGGCGTGCACTCCGAGGTCGGGCACGCTCCGCAAGGTGCTGGTCTGCTGCGCCCGGTCTCGCGCACCGCCGGCTGACGCCGACGAACTACGACGACCTGCTCTTCGACGACGTGATGTGGGTGGAGAACGCCCAGCGCGACCACGCCGACTTCGTCGACGAAGCTTCGCCCAGCGCGGGGTCGAGGTCGTCGAGCTCCACGACGTGCTCGTGGCGCAGACGATGGAGAGTCCCCGGCGCCAAGACTGGCTGCTGGACCGCAAGATCGTGCCAAACCAGGTCGGCCTCGGCCTGGTCGACGGGACTCCGCGCCTTCCTGGAGTCCCTGCGCCGCGCCAGCTGGCCGAGCTACCTGATCGGCGGCCTGGCCACCAACGACCTGCCCGAGGACTACCGCGTCGGGCTACATCGCGCTGGCCCGCGAGTCGACCGGCGTCCGCGAATACCTGATGCCGCCGCTGCCCAACACGCTCTACACCCGCGACACCACCTGCTGGCTCTACGGCGGCCTGACCATGAATCCGCTGTACTGGCCGGCCCGCCACGACGAGACGCTGTCTATGAAGGCCATCTACGAGTTCCATCCCGACTTCGTCGGGTCGACGGTGTGGTGGGGCGATCCCGAGCAGACTGGGGCGATGGCGACGTTCGAGGGCGGCGACATCATGCCGGTCCGGCAACGGCGTGGTGCTGATGGGGATGAGCGAGCGGACCTCACGCCAGGCGATCACCCAGGTCGCGGCCGCCCTGTTCGAGCGGGGTGCTGCCGAGCAGGTCATCGTCGCCGGCATGCCGAAGCTGCGCGCGGCCATGCACCTGGACACCGTCTTCACCTTCGCCGACCGCGACATCGTCACGCTCTACCCCGACGATCGTGGACGGCATCCACACCTTCACCCTGCGTCCCAGCGACACAGGCACCGGGGGTCGAGGTCGTCGACGAGGGCACGAGCCGTTCGTCGATGTCGTCGCCGCGCGCGCTCGGAGTCTCGGCGCGCTGCGGGTGATCGACACCGGCGGCGACGTGCTACGCCTCGGAGCGCCAGCAGTGGGACAGCGGCAACAACGCGGTCGCCGTGGAGCCCGGCGTGGTGTTCACCTACGACCGCAACACCCACACCAACGCGCTGCTGCGCAAGGCCGGCGTCGAGGTGATCACGATCGTCGGCGCCGAGCTGGGCCGCGGGCGTGGCGGCGGCCACTGCATGACCTGCCCCATCATCCGCGACCCGGTGGAGTTCTGAGGCAGCTGATGTCGACGAGCACCCTCATGCGCAATTCGAAGGTGCACTACGCGCTGGCCGCGATCGTGGCGGTCGTGGCTCTTGCGGCGTGCGACGACTCCCAGCCGCGCATCGACAGCCTGGGCCACGCTCAGGCACCGGCAAACCTGTCGGAGCTGGAGGGCGGTGTCTGGGTGGCCGACAGCGTCCTGGATCCCCACGTCAGCCTGGTGCCGGGCTCGCAGATCGAGATGCGGTTCGAGAGTGACTCGCTGTCTGCGGACGCGGGCTGCAACAGGATGTTCGGTGGAGCCTCCATCGAGGGGGAAGACCTGGTCGTCCCTGCCCTGGCCTCGACACAGAAGGCCTGTGACGACGCGTTGACCCAGCAGGATGCCTGGCTGACCGAGTTCCTGAGCTCCCGGCCGTCGATCGAGGTCCTCGACCACGACCTTTGGCTCTCGCATGGCAATGACTCGGTCATCCACCTGGTCCACGAGTGATCAGGGTCAAGGTGGACTTCCGTCCGTCTCGGCCCCGGGTGGTGGTGAGGAGGGGTCGACGCCCAGGAGGCGCGGACCAGGCGCGCTCAGGGGACGACGCTGGAGGCCAGCAGGTCGAGCCCGAGCCGCCGGGTCAGATGGCGTGCCGCCAGCTCGCCGCGCACGCTGTTGCCCGTCGGGTCGATCAAGGGCGAGAAGGTCCCCAGGGCGCCCTTGCCGGGGGAGACGGTGACGATGCCGCCGCCGATCCCGCTCTTGCCCGGCATCCCGACGTCGAAGAGCCAGTCGCCGGAGGTCTCGTACATGCCCGCCACCGCCATCACCGCCAGCGTCGCGTGCGCCGTCTCCGGGTCGACGACGTGCTCGCCGGTCACCGGGTTGGTGCCGCCGTCGGCCAGGGTCGCACCCATCACCGCGAGGTCGACGGCGGTGACCTGGAGGCAGCTCTGCCGGGTGTAGAGCTCGACCGCGTCGCCGGGGTCTCCCACGAGGGCGCCCTGGCTGGTGAGCAGGTTGGCCAGCGCCGCGGTTGCGGTGGTTGGTCGCCCGAGCCGACTCGAGGATGACCGCGTCGAGCACGAGGGCGCGCCCTGCGAACCGTGACAGCCCGGCGAGCAGGGACTCCCAGCGCGCCTCCAGGTCGGGCCCGGGCCACAGCGCGGTCGTGGCGATCGCGCCGGCATTGACCATCGGGTTCGTGCGGCCCGCCGGGTCGCGCTCCACGGCGTACGCCGAGTTGAACGCGAGGCCGGTCGCGTTCACCCCCACGCGGCGGCGTACCTCCGCGACGCCGACGGCCTCACCGATGAGCGCGAAGACGAACGGCTTCGAGACGCTCATCACCGTGAACGGCGTGTGCGCGTCGCCGGCGACGGCCCGCTCGCCGGTGACCGAGACGACGGCCAGCCCGAAGGCGTCGGGCTCCGCCTCGGCCAGCGCCGGGTAGACCCGCGACAACGCGCCGCCGCGCTCGGGCAGGAACAGCTCGTGGGTCTCGTCGAGCACCTGCTGCACGCGGTCGCGCCCGGGGAGGCTGCCGGAGGAGACGAACCGCTCGGGCGTGGTCACCTCAGCCCACCGACTCCAGCTCGACGCCGGTGCTCTCGTCGAGCATCCGCCGGGCCAGGTTCTCCAGGGCCTCGCCGAGGAGCACGTCGTCCTCGGCACCCCAGTCGCTCAGCTCGCGGGCCAGCCAGCGCCGACGTGCCTCGACGAGCAGCCGGAACTCCTCGCTCCCGGCCTCGGTCAGGGAGAGGGTGCTCCCGTGCTCGGCCAGCAGGCCGCGCTGCATCGCGCCCGCGAAGGCCGGCGCCATCACCTCGGCCGGGACCCGCACTCGGTGCGCGATGTCGGCGAGGGTCGGCGTGGCGCCCAGCCGGGCGCGGACGTGGACCTGGGCCAGGCACCAGGCGTCCGCGAGCGCCAGTGTCGTCCCGGCGTCGCGCCAAAGCGTCACCACGTCGTCACGCGTGGCCTGCTGCATCAGCCGGCCGATGGCGACCTCCAGCCGGCGTACTCGGTCACTGTCCTCGGGCATCCCGAACGCGTCCCCGACGTCGGAGGTGCTCACCCGGCTGCTGCCCGCGCAGCGGCACCTCCTTGAGGAACCAGGCGAGCGCGAAGGCCACCAGCGCGACCGGGACGGCCGAGAGGAACACGACGTGCAGGGCATGGGCGTAGGCCTGCACGATGTGGGTGATCTGGTCGGCGGGGTAGGAGTGCAGGCCTGCGGGGGTCGTGGTCCTCGCCGGGTCGACGCCCGGCGAGGCGGCGTACGCCGCGGGGAGCCGGTGGGCGAGGACGTTGGCGTAGATCATGCCGAAGATGGACGCCCCGAACGAGCTGCCCAGGGTGCGGAAGAACGTCACGCCCGAAGTGGCGACGCCGAGGTCGCGGTAGGCCGCGGTGTTCTGGACGATGATCGTCAGCACCTGCATGCACAGGCCGATCCCGGCGCCGAGCACCAGCATGTAGACCGCCCGCACGCCCCACGGCGTCGACGTGGTCATCCGCGAGAGCAGCCACAGCCCGATCGCCATCACCAGCGAGCCGACGATGGGGAACCACCGGTAGCGGCCGGTCTTCCCGATCACGGTGCCCGACGTGACCGAGGTGGCGAGGAGGCCGATCACGAGGGGCAGGGTCTGCAGGCCCGACTCGGTCGCGGACACCCCGTCGACGTACTGCAGATAGGTCGGCAGGAACGTCATCGCGCCGAGCATGGCGAAGCCGACGATGAAGGCGAGGATCACCGAGATCGTGAACACCGACGACCGGAACAGCCGCAGCGGCAGGATCGGGTCGGCGGCGCGCGACTCGGCCCAGACGAACAGCGCGAGGCTGACCGCGGAGACGACGAAGAGCCCGATGATCGTGCTCGAGCCCCAGGCGTACTGGGTGCCGCCCCACGACACCGCCAGGGTCAGGCAGCCGGCGCCCACCGAGACGAACGCGACGCCCAGGTAGTCGATGACCGCGCGTCCGACGGCGGCGATCTTCGGCATCGTGGCCGCGGCCAGCAGGGCGACGCCGATCCCGATCGGCAGGTTGACGTAGAACGCCCAGCGCCAGGAGAGATGGTCGGTGAACAACCCTCCGAGGAGGGGCCCGAGCACGGTGGTGACGCCGAAGACCGCACCCAGCGCACCCTGGTACTTGCCTCGCTCCCGGAGGGGGATGACGTCGCCGATGACGGCGGTCGCGGTGACCGCCAGGCCGCCGGCTCCCAGCCCCTGCACGGCGCGCCAGGCGATCAGCCACGACATGCTCTGGGCGAACCCGCATGCGGCGGACGCGACGATGAAGACGACCACGGACGTCTGGAACACCAGCTTGCGGCCGAACAGGTCGCCGAACTTCCCCGCCAGCACCGTCGCGATGGTGTCAGTCAGGAGGTAGGCCGAGACGACCCAGGACAGGTGGTCCGCGCCACCGAGGTCGCCGACGATGGTCGGCAGGGCGGTCGAGACGATGGTCTGGTCGAGGGCCGCGAGGAGCATGCCGCCGGCGACGGTGACGAAGACCAGGTTCATCCGGCGCCGGTCGAGGACCACCTCCTGGGCGGGCGGCGAGGTCTCGATGGCGGCCGACATGGCAGCAGACTAGGAGCACCGGTCGGTCTCGAGCACCAGTCGAGTGACCTTCGCCCCTGCCTCAGCCGCCATCGCAGCGCGAGGCTGGCCCTGGCCTCCCGGGAACCTCGACGTGCGAAGGAGCGGCACAGGTCATGAGTGGTGAGCTCGAGCTGGTGGTGGCGGCGTATCAGGACCTCGGCAGCGCACAGGAGGACTTCGACACCCTGCGCACCCAGGTGGAGGACAAGTCCGTCGCGACCCGGGGCATGGTCCTGATCGCGAAGGACGACGCGGGCAAGGTCGTGCTCTACGACACCGGCGACCAGATGGGTCGCCGGGGTGCCGGCTGGGGAGGCGTGGGCGGCGTGCTCGTCGGCCTGTTCGCCCCGCCGATGCTCGGCGCCGTGGTCGTCGGTGCAGCGGCCGGCGGCGTGGTCGGGAAGTTCACCCACCACAAGCTCACCGAGGAGCTGCGGGAGCAAGATCGGCGACAACCTCGAGCCGGGCACCGGCGTGGTCCTCGGCCTGTTCCCTCCCGACCAGCGGCTCGCCGTGGAACGTGCCCTGTCGCACTCACCGGCGAAGTCCGTCGCCGCGATGGACGAGGCCACCCTGTCCGACCTCAAGGACGCGCTCGCCGAGGGCATGGGCAAGTTCGCTCCCGATCGCACCAGGCTGCCGATCCCCGACCGCGAGTTCGGAGGCACCGCGGGCCACACCCTGCGCGAGTCCGTCTCGGACTGGTCGTTCGTCGCCGGCACCGCACGCTCCCGACGACGCACCCAACGTCCTGGTGGTCCTCATCGATGACGCCGGCTTCGGCTCTATCGACGGGTTCGGGGGGCCGGTGGCCGCGCCGAACTTCACCCGCGTGCAGGAGATGGGCCTGACCTACAACCGCTTCCACGTGACCGCGGTCTGCTCGCCCACCCGGGCAGCCCTGCTCACCGGCCGCAACCAGCATCGCGTCGGGTTCGGCTCGATCGCGGAGTACCCCGGCCCCTTCCCGGGCTACTCGGCCAAGCGGCCCCGCAGCTGCACGGCGTTCCCGCGCATCCTGCAGGAGAACGGCTACGTGACCGGCGGCTTCGGCAAGTGGCACCTCACGCCCGACAACGTCCAGGGTCGCCGCGGGCCCGTTCAGCAACTGGCCGAAGGCCTGGGGCTTTGACCACTGGTGGGGCTTCCTGTCCGGCGCCGCCGGCCAGTACGACCCGATCATCACCATGGACGACTCGGTGATCGGCGTCCCGGAGGGCAAGGACGGCGAGCAGTACTACTTCCCGGACGACCTGACCGACAAGGCCGTCGAGTGGCTGCACGCCGTACGGGCGCAGGACGCCGCTAAGCCTTGGATGATGTACTACTCGACCGGTTGCGCCCACGCCCCCCACCACGTCGCCAAGGAGTGGGCCGACCGCTACCAGGGCAGGTTCGACGACGGCTGGGACGTCCTGCGCGAGCAGACGCTGCAGCGCCAGAAGGACCTCGGCATCGTGCCGCCGGACACCGAGCTCACGGCGCGGCCCGACGTCTTCCCGGCCTGGGACTCTCTGTCCGAGACGGAGCGGAAGCTCTACGCACGCCAGATGGAGGTCTACGCCGGGTTCCAGGAGAACGCCGACTGGAACGTCGGGCGCCTGCTCGACTCCATCGAGGAGATGGGCGACCTCGACAACACGCTCGTCTTCTACATCTGGGGCGACAACGGCGCCAGCATGGAGGGCACGATCACCGGGTCCTTCAACGAGATGACCTTCCTCAACGGGATCGTCCTCGACGCCGAGCACCAGCTCCAGCTGATCGACCAGTACGGCGGCATCGACGCCATGGGCGGCGTGCACACCGCTCCGCATGTCGCCGCTGCCTGGGCCCACGCCATGAATACGCCGTTCCAGTGGGGCAAGCAGATGGCCAGCCACCTCGGCGGCACCCGCGACCCGATGGCCGTGGCCTGGCCGAGGCGGATCTCGCCGGACCGGGCGCCCCGCGACCAGTTCACGCACTGCATCGACCTCGGCCCGACGATCCTCGAGGCAGCAGGGCTGCCCGAGCCCAGCCACGTCGACGGCATCGAGCAGGAGCCGATGGACGGGACCAGCTTCCTGCCGACGTTCGAGTCGGCCGAGGCGCCAGAGGCGCACACCCTGCAGTACTTCGAGATGTTCGGAGGACGCGCGCTCTACCAGGACGGCTGGTGGGCCGCCTCCAAGCCCGAGCGCATCCCGTGGGACTTCTCGCCGCCGAGCCTGAAGCCGTTCGGGCCCGAGAGCGACTGGGACCCCGACCGCGACGTGAGGTGGGAGCTGTACTACCTGCCCGACGACTTCTCCCAGGCCAACGACGTCGCGGCCGAGCACCCGGACAAGGTCAAGGAGCTCCAGGAGCTCTGGTGGGCAGAGGCGGAGCGCAACCGTGCCCTGCCGCTGTGGGCGGGCGCCTCCATCATGTTCGGCGACCTGCCGCCGCTTCCGACCGTCACCCGGTTCCGGTTCGACGGTGACGTTCAGAACGTCCAGCGCGGCATGGTGCCGCGCGTCTACGGACGGTCCTACGCGATCGAGGCCGACCTGGTCGTCCCCGAGGGTGGCGCCGAGGGCGTGATCGTGGCGAACGCCGACTTCATCGGCGGCTTCGGGCTGTGGGTCGGCCCGGACGGGCTGCTGCGGCACACCTACTCCCTGCTCGGGGTGGAGACCTACAAGCAGGTCGCCACCGAGCCGCTGCCCGTCAGGCGAGGTCACCGTCACGATGCTGTTCGAGGCCGATGCGCCGACACCCGGGCAGCGGCGGCACGGTCACCCTGCTCGTCGGCGACAAGGCGGTGGGCGAGGGCAGGCTCGACAAGACCGTGCCGATCGCCTTCACGTCGTACGCCGGGATGGACATCGGTCGCGACAACGGCCTCGTCGTGGACCTCGACTACGAGGACCGGGCGCCGTACGCCTTCACCGGCACGGTCAAGCACGTCGTCTTCGACCTGATGCCGCTGGCGCACGAGGACGAGACGGCGCTGCACGAGCACGCCCACCAGCACACCCTCGGCACGGGCGCGGCCGGGTAGCAGACCCTGGTGGAAGGCGACGGCCCACGCCGGCCGTCGCTTTCCGGCGCGCGCCGACCACCCGATGCGGGTGATGGCGACCACTGCAGGGCCCGTGAGGCTGGAGCCACGGGCCAGGTGGCCGGCCCGAGCAGCGTGCCCGCAGGCCACCACGATTGTCTGGAGCAACGAAGGATGAGCAGATGAGCACCTCGGCCGCCACGCCCGCCCCGACCGCCGGCGAGCCGGCCTCCACCGAGCCTGCGCGCGCCGGAGCGGTGCTCGGCACCCTGATCCTGGTCGCCGCGGTGGCCAACCTGAACCTCTCGGTGGCCAACGTCGCCCTCCCCGACATCGGGAAGTCGTTCGACTCCTCCCAGACCACGCTCGACCTCATCGCGGTCGGCTACTCGCTCGGCCTCGCGGCGTCGGTGCTGTGGTTCGGAGCACTGGGCGACCGTTACGGCCGCAAGCTGATGATCCTGCTCGGCATGGGGCTCTCGATCCCGGCGTGCCTGCTGGCGGCCTACGCGCCGTCCGACTCGGTCCTCTTCGCAGCCCGCCTCTTGGGGGGGCTCTCGGCCGGCATGGCCTACCCGACCACGCTGGCACTGATCACCGCGTTGTGGAGCGGTCCGGCGCGGACCAAGTCGATCGCGCTGTGGTCCGCCCTGGGCGGCGGCTTTGCCGCCCTCGGACCCATGGTGTCGGGGTTCCTGCTGCAGCACTTCTGGTGGGGCTCGGTGTTCCTGGTCACCCTTCCGCTCGCCGTGCTCGCGCTCGTCCTGGCCCAGAAGCTGGTGCCGGCCCACGTCAACGAGACCACCGAGAAGGTCGACAACCTGGGCGGTGTGCTGTCAGTCGTGACGATCGGCGCCCTGGTCGTGGCCATCAACTTCATCACAGTGCCGAACCTGAAGACCACGGCTTGGATCCTGCTCGCGGTCGCGCTCGTCGCGCTGGTGCTCTTCCTCCTCCGCCAGCGCAAAGCCCTCAACCCCCTCTACGACCTCGCCATCGCGAAACGGCGCACCTTCTGGGTCGCCGCGTGCGCCGGGATCATCGTCTTCGGGTCGCTCATGGGCATCATGTTCATCAACCAGCAGTACCTCCAGAACGTCCTGGGGTACTCCAGCCTCCAAGCAGGGCTGGCCATCCTGCCAGCCGTCGTCTTCATGGTGCTGGTGGCGCCACGGTCCGCTGCCCTCGTCCAGCGCAACGGGTCCCGGGCGACCCTGCTGATGGGCCAGGTGCTGCTGGCCCTGGCCTTCGTCGGCATGCTCCTCCTCTGGAGGGACAACTCGCCGTACTGGCAGGTCGCGATCCCCCTGGCCCTGATGGGGGCGGGCGTCGGCCTGGCCGGTACGCCGTCGTCCAACTCGCTCACCGGCTCGGTGCCGGTCACCCGGGTCGGCATGGCCTCCGGTACGGCGGACCTGCAACGCGACCTCGGCGGCGCTTTCATGACGTCGATCTTCGGTGCCCTGCTCACCGCGGGCTACGCGTCGGCGATGGGAGCCGCCATCGCGGCGTCGGGGCAGAACGTGACCTCCTCGACCCAGAGCACCCTCCAGCTGTCCTACGCCAGCGCCGCCGACCTCGCCAGCCAGAACCCCCAGTACTCCGCCCAGATCCTCGCCGCCGCCAAGTCGTCGTTCCTGCAGGGCGACCAGTGGGCCTACCTGGCCGGGCTCGCCGCCGTGCTGATCGGTGGTGCCCTGGTCTTCTTCGTCTTCCCGCGCAAGAAGGAGGAGGCCGAGCTCCATGCCCGGTTCCAGGAGCAGGACGCAGCGGCGAGTCCGCAGCACGACGCGGCCTAGGGTGCCCATGGTCGGGCTCGGGCCATTCGGCAGGCGGAAGCCGGTCGAGGCGCCCTCGTCGCCGCCGATACCCTGACTCGGTGACACCCGCGCAGCTCTCCGACCTCATCGTCGCCTCCTTGACGGACCTCTCCGCCGAGGGTGCGCTCACGCTCCCTGCCGGCGTGCCCGAGACGGTGACGGTCGAGCGCCCGCGTCAGAAGGGTCACGGCGACTACGCCACCAACGTCGCGCTCCAGCTCGCCAAGCAGGCGGGCGTAGCCCCGCGCGACCTGGCGACCGCGGTCGCGGCCCGGCTCGAGCAGGCCGACGGCATCGCGGGGGTCGAGGTGGCCGGTCCCGGCTTCCTCAACATCACCGTCGCGGCCGCGGCCCAGGGCCAGGTCGCCGCCGACGTCGTCGCCGCGGGTGCGTCGTACGGCGGGTCGGAGATGGGCGCGAAGGAGAAGGTCAACATCGAGTTCGTCTCGGCGAACCCGACCGGCCCGGTCACCCTGGCCAGCGCCCGGTGGGCCGCGGTGGGCGACACCCTGGCCCGCCTGTTCGAGGCCAGTGGCTACCACGTCGCCCGGGAGTACTACTTCAACGACCACGGCGCCCAGATCGACCGGTTCAGCCGGTCCCTGCTCGCGTCCGCGCGCCACGAGCCGACCCCCGACGACGGCTATCCCGGGCAGTACATCGCCGAGATCGCCGCGGCCGTCGTCGCCGAGCACCCCGAGGCTCCGGGGCTGCCCGACGACGAGGCGCTCGAGGTGTTCCGGGCCGAGCGGCGTCGGCCTGATGTTCGCCGAGATCAAGCAGACCCTGGCCGACTTCCGGGTGCCGTTCGACGTCTACTTCCACGAGAACGACCTCTACGAGACCGGTGCCACCGACCGGGCGCATCGCCCGGCTGCGCGAGCTCGGCAACATCTACGAGCAGGACGGCGCCACCTGGCTGCGCACCGAGAAGTACGGCGACGACAAGGACCGCGTGATCGTCAAGAGCGACGGCCACGGCGCCTACATCTCCGGCGACGCCGCCTACTACCTCGACAAGCGCGAGCGCGGCTTCGACCGCTGCATCATCCTGCTCGGCGCCGACCACCACGGCTACGTCGGCCGGATGATGGCGCTCTGCGCCGCTTTCGGTGACGAGCCGGGCATCAACCTCGAGATCATCATCGGCCAGATGGTCAACCTGCTCAGCCACGGCGACGTCGTGCGCATGGGCAAGCGCAGCGGCAACATCATCACGCTGCTCGACCTCGTCGAGGCGATCGGCGTCGACGCCGCGCGCTACGCGCTGGTCCGCAACTCGCCTCGAGACCAACCTCGACATCGACCTCGACCTGTGGACCAAGGCCCACAACGAGAACCCCGTGCACTACGTGCAGTACGTCCATGCCCGCACCCGCTCGATCCTGCGCAACGCCGCCGACCTCGGGCTGCAGCCCGAGTCGCACCCCGACCTGCTCACCCACGAGAAGGAGGGCGAGCTGCTGCGCGCCCTCGCGGAGTTCCCGCGGGTGGTCTCGGCGGCTACGACGTTGCGCGAGCCCCACCGCGTGGCTCGCTACCTCGAGGACACCGCGGCCTCCTACCACCGCTTCTACGACAGCTGCCGGGTCCTGCCGATGGGTGACGAGGAGCCGACCGACCTCCACCGGGCGCGGCTGTTGCTGCTGGAGGCGACCCGCACCGTGTTCGCCAACGGTCTGGCGCTGCTCGGGGTCTCCGCACCCGAGCGGATGTAGCGGTGCCCACCCACGAGGCCGGCTGGGCGCACGCCGAGGGCGCGCTGCGGCCCCCGAGCTGGCTGCGCTCGCCCGACGACGCCAACGCGCTGGTCCCCGGACTGTGGTCGACCACCGCGCACAAGGTCGCCGGCTCCGCTGGTCGTGGGCGGCGTCTCGCTCCCCGACCTGGTCGCCGACCTCAACACCCCGGCGTACGTCCTCGACGAGGCCGACTTCCGGTCCCGCGCACGTGCCTTCCGCGAGGCCTTCGCGTCGTACGACGTCTTCTACGCCGGCAAGGCGTTCCTCTGCACGACGGTCGCCCGGTGGGTGGCCGAGGAGGGGCTCTGCCTCGACGTCTGCTCCGACGGAGAGCTCACCGTCGCCCTGCGCGCCGGCTTCGACCCGGCCCGGATCGGCTACCACGGCAACACCAAGACCGAGCCCGAGCTACGGCGGGCCGTGGCCGAAGGGGTGGGGCGGATCATCGTCGACTCCTTCGACGAGATCGCGCGGCTCGGCCGGGTGACCGCCGACCTCGGGCTCACCGCACGGGTCATGGTGCGGGTCACCGCCGGCGTCGAGGCGCACACCCACGAGTACATCGCGACCGCCCACGAGGACCAGAAGTTCGGCTTCTCGATCAGCTCCGGTGACGCCCTCGACGCCGTACGACGTGTGGTCGCCGACCCGGGCCTCGAGCTGCTCGGCCTGCACTCCCACATCGGCAGCCAGATCTTCGACACCTCGGGCTTCGAGGTCGCCGCACGCCGGGTGCTGGCGCTCCACGCGCAGGTCGGCTCCGAGGTCGGGGTGACCATGCCCGAGCTCGACCTCGGCGGCGGCTTCGGCATCGCCTACACGACCGAGGACGACCCGGCCGACCCAGCCCAGCTCGCGATCGAGATGACCAAGATCGTCGAGCACGAGTGCCACGCGCTCGACATCCCGGAGCCTCGGCTCTCCGTCGAGCCGGGCCGCGCGATCGTCGGCCCGGCGATGTGCACGGTCTACACGGTCGGCACCGTCAAGCAGGTCGAGCTCGACAAGGGCGCCGTCCGCACCTACGTCAGCGTCGACGGCGGGATGAGCGACAACATCCGCACCGCCCTCTACGACGCCGACTACTCCTGCACGCTCGCCTCCCGCGACTCCGAGGCGCCGCCGGTGCTGGCCCGCGTCGTCGGCAAGCACTGCGAGGCCGGCGACATCGTGGTCAAGGACGAGTTCCTGCCCGGCGACGTACGGCCCGGCGACCTGGTCGCCGTGCCGGGCACGGGCGCCTACTGCCGCTCCATGGCCTCCAACTACAACCACGCGCTGCGGCCGCCGGTGGTCGCGGTACGGGACGGGGTCGCGACGACGATCGTCCGCCGCGAGACTGTCGACGACCTGCTCGCCACCGACCTAGGATCCCACCAGTGAAGCCGCTCAACATCGCCGTGCTGGGCTGCGGCGTGGTCGGCTCGCAGGTCGTGCGGCTGCTGACCGAGCAGGCCGGCGACCTGGCCGCCCGGGTGGGGGCGCCGGTGCGGCTGGTCGGCGTCGGCGTACGACGCATCGACGCGCCGCGCGACGTCGAGGTGCCCGAGGGCCTGCTCACCACCGACGCCGCCGCCCTGGTCGCCCGCGACGACGTCGACGTCGTCGTCGAGGTGATCGGCGGCATCGAGCCGGCCCGGTCGCTGATCCTGTCCGCCCTCGAGCACGGCGCCTCGGTGGTCACCGCCAACAAGGCGCTGCTCGCCGAGGACGGGCCCACCCTCTTCGAGGCGGCCGAGAAGGCCGGCCGAGACCTCTACTACGAGGCCGCCGTCGCCGGCGCGATCCCGATCCTGCGACCCCTGCGCGAGTCGCTCGCCGGCGACCGGGTCACCCGGGTCCTCGGCATCGTCAACGGCACGACCAACTTCATCCTCGACAAGATGGACACCACCGGCGCGGGCTTCGAGGAGGCGCTCGAGGAGGCCCAGGAGCTCGGCTACGCCGAGGCCGACCCGACCGCCGACGTCGAGGGCTTCGACGCCGCAGCCAAGGCCGCGATCCTGGCCAGCCTGGCCTTCCACTCGCGGGTCACCGCGGCCGACGTCCACCGTGAGGGCATCACCGACGTGACCGCCGCCGACATCGCCTCGGCCAAGGAGATGGGCAGCGTGGTCAAGCTGCTCGCGATCGCCGAGCTCGTCCAGCGAGACGGCGTCTCGGTCCGCGTGCACCCGGCGATGATCCCGAGATCCCACCCGCTCGCCAGCGTCCGCGAGGCGTTCAACGCGGTCTTCGTCGAGTCCGAGGCCGCGGGGCAGCTGATGTTCTACGGCCCGGGCGCCGGGGGTGCGCCGACCGCGAGCGCCGTGCTCGGCGACCTGGTGACGGTGGCCCGCAACCGGCTCAGCGACACCCGCGGCGCCGGCGAGTCGGCCTACGCCGACCGGGCCGTGCTGCCGATGGGCGAGACCCGCACGCGCTACCACATCGCGGTCGACGTCGACGACCGCGCCGGCGTGCTCGCCGAGATCGCCACGGCGTTCGCCCAGGAGGACGTCTCGATCCAGACCCTGCGCCAGGAGGGCCGCGGCGAGGACGCCCAGCTCGTCGTGATGTCCCACGACGCCACCGACGCCCAGCTCTCGCGCACCGTCGAGCGGCTGCGCGGCCTCGAGTGCGTCCGCGAGGTGAGCTCGGTGATGCGGGTCGAAGGAGTGGCGGAGTGAGCGCCCCCGCGCAGCGCACCACGCAGTGGCGTGGCGTGATCGAGGAGTACCGCGACCTGATCGACCTCCTGCCCGACGGCCTCGAGCCGGTCACCCTGCGTGAGGGCGGCACCCCGCTGGTGCCCGCCGGCGTGGCTGTCCGGCCTGACCGGCGCCGACGTCTGGCTCAAGGTCGAGGGCGACAACCCCACCGGCTCCTTCAAGGACCGCGGCATGACGACCGCGATCTCGGTCGCGCGGCACGAGGGAGCCGAGGCCGTGGTCTGCGCGTCGACGGGCAACACATCCGCGTCGATGGCCGCCTACGCCGCGCGCGCCGGGCTGACCCCGATCGTGCTCATGCCCGAGGGGAAGATCGCCGCCGGCAAGATGGCGCAGGCGATCGTCCACGGGGCGCTGATCGTGATGGTGCGCGGCAACTTCGACCACTGCCTCCAGCTGGCCCGCACCCTGTCGTGGAGCTACCCGGTCGCGCTGGTGAACTCCGTGAACCCGGTGCGCATCCAGGGGCAGAAGACCGCGGCGTTCGAGATCGTCGACTTCCTCGGTGACGCCCCCGACGTCCACGTGCTGCCGGTCGGCAACGCCGGCAACATCACGGCGTACTGGCTGGGCTACGAGCAGTACGCCGACCTCGGGCGCGCCACCCGCAAGCCGGTCATGCGCGGCTTCCAGGCCGAGGGCGCGGCGCCGCTGGTGACCGGCGAGCCGTTCCCCGACCCCGAGACCAAGGCCACCGCGATCCGGATCGGCAACCCCGCGTCGTGGAAGCAGGCCGAGGCCGCCGCGTCGGAGTCCGGCGGTCGGTTCCGGGCGGTCTCCGACGCCCAGATCCTGGCCGCCCAGGCCCAGCTGGCCCGCCACGAGGGTGTCTTCGTCGAGCCCGCCTCGGCCGCCGGGGTCGCCGGGCTGCTCGCCGACCTCGAGGCGGGTGACTCCTACGCCGGGCTCACGGTGGTGGTGACCGTCACCGGTCACGGCCTCAAGGACACCGCCACCGCACTGGAGTCGGTGGGCGAGATGGTGCACGCCGTCATCGACCCCGACGTCGACGCGGCCGCGGCCGCCGCCGGGCTCAGATGAGCCTCGTCGCAGGCCCGGTCACGGTCACGGTGCCGGCCACGAGTGCCAACCTCGGCCCCGGCTACGACTGCCTCGGGCTCGCGCTCGACCTGCGCGACGAGCTGACCGCCGAGGTCGGCGGCGACGGGCTGGTGGTCGAGGTGACCGGCGAGGGCGCCGGACTCGGTGCCGCTCGACGACACCCACCTGGTCGCCCGGGCGATGGACGCCGCCTTCGCGACCATGGGGGTCACCAACCCACCGCTCCGGTTGGTGTGCAGCAACCGCATCCCGCACGCCCGCGGCCTCGGGTCGTCCTCAGCGGCGATCGTGGGCGGCATCGCGCTCGCCCGTGCCCTGGTCACCGACGGGTCGGAGCGGTTGGGTCTCGGCACCTTCCTGGCCCTGGCCACAGCGCTCGAGGGCCACCCGGACAACGTCGCACCCGCTCTGTACGGCGGGCTGGTCGTCTGTGGCCAGGACGACGAGGACGTCTGGGCCGACGGGGCCCCTCTCGACCGGCGGATCCGGACCGTGGCGTTCGTCCCGCCGACGGGTCTGTCCACCGCGGTGGCCCGTGGGCTGCTTCCCGACGTGGTGCCCCACGCCGACGCCGCCGCGAACAGCGGTCGCGCCGCCCTGCTCGTGGCCGCTCTGGGCGGGGCACCCGAACGGCTCCTGCGCGCGACCGAGGACTTCCTGCACCAGTCCTACCGGCGTCCGGCCATGCCCGAGTCGCTCGACCTGGTCGACCGGCTCCGCGCCGACGGCCACGCGGCGGTCGTCTCCGGCGCCGGCCCGACGGTGCTCGTCCTGCTCGCCGTCGACGCCGACCTGGCGTCGTACGCCCCTGCCGGCTGGCGCTGCCGGCCGCTCGCCGTCGCGTCCCGGGGGGTCCGCGTCGTCGCGTCCTCCTAGTCCGAGGTGCGGACCTCGCGGCGGTGCTGTGGGTCACATCCTCGGGTGCTATCGTGGGCCACGCGTCAGGGACCGCGACGCAGCTCCGCTCCAGGGTCTGCCCCGCCCGATGCGCCCCCTTCTCACCACCACGTCGCTGCGCTGTGACGCGTCGTGACCTGAGAAGCCG
Organism: uncultured Actinomycetota bacterium; assembly: GCA_963761085.1. GTDB lineage: Bacteria > Actinomycetota > Actinomycetes > Propionibacteriales > Nocardioidaceae > Nocardioides. The sequence continues at coordinate 408,388 of CAVXFQ010000002.1, read as the reverse complement.
TGAACCAAGTCGCCGCCGGCGCTCTGCCGGACGGCGCTGATACGTGGGAAGGACCTCACGTGACCGAAACCGTCGAATCCACCTCCGCGAAGAGCGCCGACTCCGGCGCACCCGCGCCCAAGAAGAAGTCGGGTGGACTCAACTCCATGCTGCTGGCCGACCTGAAGTCGATGGCCGGCGGCCTCGGCATCCGGGGCGCCGGCTCGATGAAGAAGGCCCAGCTGGTCGACGCCATCAAGGCCGCCCAGTCGGGTGGCCAGGCCGGTGGCCGCTCCGGCGGCCCGGCCGACCGCGGGCGCTCCGAAGAGGCCCATCAGGGGCGCCCGGGAGTCGAAGCAGGAGCCGAGAGCAGGAGCGGGCCCAGGAGCAGGGCGAGTCCCGCTGGGGTTCACCGACCGGTGAACCCCAGCGCGACCAGCAGGAGCAGCTGGACCAGCCCGAGGCCGGCCAGCGCCGCGAGGACCGTGGAGAGCGGCGCGACCGCGACCAGGGCTCGGGAGCAGGGCAGCCCGGGCCGCCAGCAGAAGCAGGACCAGAAGCAGGACCAGAAGCAGGCCAGGACAGCAGAACCAGAAGCAGGACCAGAAGCAGGACCAGAAGCAGGAGCCCAAGCACGACGGCGGGGGCGGCGGCAAGGACCCGCAGGGCCAGCCCTACGACGGCGAGGGCGGCAGCCGTCGTAGCCGTCGACGCCGGGGCCGCGACCGGGGCCGCGAACGCCAGCCGAGCGGCGTACAGCGGGGCGAGCCCGACACCTCGATCCTCGACGACGACGTGCTCACGCCCGCGGCGGGCATCCTCGACGTGCTCGACAACTATGCGTTCGTCCGCACCAGCGGCTACCTGCCCGGCGCCGACGACGTCTACGTCTCGCTGGCGATGGTCCGCAAGTACGGCCTGCGCCGGGGTGACGCGATCGTCGGCCAGGTGCGCCAGCCCCGGGAGGGCGAGCGCAAGGAGAAGTTCAACCCCATGGTCCGCATCGACGCCGTCAACGGCGCCGACCCCGAGGCGGCCCGCACCCGCGTCGACTTCGCCAAGCTCACCCCGCTCTACCCGAGCGAGCGGCTACGGATGGAGACCGACCCGACCAACATGATCGGCCGGGTCATCGACATCGCCGCCCCGATCGGCAAGGGCCAGCGGGGCCTGATCGTGTCGCCGGCCAAGGCCGGCAAGACGATCATCATGCAGTCGATCGCGAGCTCCATCACGACCAACAACCCCGAGTGCCACCTCATGGTCGTCCTCGTCGACGAGCGGCCCGAGGAGGTCACCGACTTCGAGCGCTCGACCAAGGGCGAGGTCATCTCCTCGACGTTCGACCGCCCGGCCGGTGACCACACGATCGTCGCCGAGCTCGCCATCGAGCGCGCGAAGCGGCTGGTCGAGCTCGGCCACGACGTCGTGGTGCTGCTCGACGGCATCACCCGCCTGGGCCGCGCCTACAACCTCGCGGCGCCCGCGTCGGGCCGGATCCTGTCCGGTGGCGTCGACTCGGCCGCGCTCTACCCGCCGAAGAAGTTCTTCGGCGCCGCCCGCAACATCGAGAACGGCGGCTCGCTGACCATCCTCGCCACCGCCCTCATCGAGAGCGGCTCGAAGATGGACGAGGTGATCTTCGAGGAGTTCAAGGGCACCGGCAACATGGAGCTCCGACTCCGCCGCGACTTCGCCGACAAGCGCCTCTTCCCGGCGATCGACGCGGTGCAGAGCGGCACCCGCCGCGAGGAGCTGCTGATGAGCCGCGAGGAGCTCCAGATCGTCTGGAAGCTGCGCCGGGTGCTCTCCGGGCTCGACGGCCAGCAGGCCCTCGAGCTGCTCCTGGAGCGGTTGAAGAAGACCCAGACCAACATCGAGTTCCTCATGCAGGTCCAGAAGACGACACCCGGCGCGCTGGACGGCGAGGACTGATGGGCCGTCTCGAAACCCGGTGACGGTGCCCGCAGCGGCGGGAACACACCGATTACCGGCGGTGTTGCAACGGGTGGCAGAATCGCCCCTTGGCTCCGGTTCACCCCAGCAGTCGCCGTGCAGAGCAGCGACGGGGACCCGGATCCCCGAAAGGAAACCCATGAAGAAGGACATCCACCCGGACTACACGTTGACCGAGGTCACGTGCACGTGCGGGAACACGTTCACCACCCGCAGCACGGCCACGAGCGGCACCATCCACGCCGACGTGTGCTCCAACTGCCACCCGTTCTACACCGGCAAGCAGAAGATCCTCGACACCGGCGGCCGTGTCGCCCGCTTCGAGGCCCGCTACGCCAAGGCCCAGAAGAAGGCCGAGCCGAAGGCCGAGGCCGAGTCCAAGTAGCTCCGCGCACGGCGCCGATCCCTGAAGGGTCGGCGCCGTTCGTCTGTCCCCACGAGACCAGGAGCGCTGTGCGATGTTCGAGGCTGTCGAGGGCCTGCTCGGTGAGCATGCCGACCTCGAGGGGCGCCTGGCCCTGCCCGAGACCCACGCCGACGCCCGCACCGCCAAGGCTCTCAACCAGCGCTATGCCGAGCTGACCGCGATCATCTCGACCTGGCGCGAGTGGCAGCAGGCCGGGGACGACCTCGCCGCCGCCCGCGAGCTCGCCGGCGAGGACGCGACGTTCGCCGGCGAGGTCGAGTCGCAGGCGGCGCGCCGCGAGGCGGCCGAGGAGCGGCTACGCCGGCTGCTCGCCCCCCGCGACCCGCTCGACGACAAGAACGCGATCCTCGAGATCAAGTCGGGGGAGGGCGGCGAGGAGTCGGCGCTGTTCGCCGGCGACCTGCTGCGGATGTACTCCCGGTACGCCGAAGCCACCGGCTTCACCACCGAGGTGCTCGACGCGACCGAGTCCGACCTCGGGGGCTTCAAGTCGGTCACGGTGGCGGTCAACGCGCGCGGTTCCGTGGAGCCCGGCCACGCGCCGTACGGGCTGCTGAAGTTCGAGGGCGGTGTCCACCGAGTCCAGCGGGTGCCGGTCACCGAGTCGCAGGGGCGTGTGCACACCAGCGCGGCCGGGGTCCTGGTGATGCCCGAGGCCGAGGCGATCGACGTCCAGGTCGACGAGAACGACCTGCGGATCGACGTCTTCCGCTCCAGTGGCCCCGGTGGCCAGAGCGTCAACACCACCGACTCGGCGGTCCGGATCACGCACCTGCCGACCGGCATCGTGGTCAGCTGCCAGAACGAGAAGAGCCAGCTGCAGAACAAGGAGCAGGCGCTGCGCATCCTGCGCGCCCGGCTCCTGGCCGCCGCCCAGGAGGAGGCCGACGCCGCGGCCGGCGCGGCCCGTCGCAGCCAGGTGCGCACCGTCGACCGGTCCGAGCGGATCCGCACCTACAACTACCCGGAGAACCGCATCTCCGACCACCGCACCGGCTACAAGGCCTACCACCTCGACCAGGTGCTGAACGGCGATCTGCAGCCGGTCATCGACTCCTGTCTCGAGGCCGACCTCGAGGCCCGGCTCGACGCCGTCGAGGCCGAGGAGCACTGAGTGCCGGCGCGACGTCTGCTCGCCGGCCAGGCAGCGGCCCGGCTGCGAGCGGCCGGGGTCGAGTCTCCGGAGCACGACGCCGAGGTGCTGCTGGCCCACGTGCTGGGCGTCGAACGGTCCCGGCTCGCGCTCGTCGACGACGTACCGGACCCCCTCGCCGAGCAGTACGACGCGCTGGTCGCGCGCCGAGCGGCCCGGGAGCCGCTCCAGCACCTGACCGGGGTCGCCCACTTCCGCCACGTCGACCTGGAGGTCGGCCCCGGCGTGTTCGTGCCCCGACCCGAGACCGAGCTGCTCGCCGGCTGGGCCGTGGGCGCCGCCGCCGACCTGGTCACGTCGGGCGCCACCGACGCGCCCGTCGTGGTCGACCTCGGCACCGGCTCGGGGGCGATCGCCAGGTCCGTGGCCCACGAGGTGCCGCAGGCTCGGGTGCACGCCGTCGAGCTCGACGAGCGGGCGCATGCCTGGGCCGCCCGCAACCTGGCCGCCACCGGCGTCGACCTCCGCCAGGGCGACCTGGCCGAAGCGTTCGACGACCTGGTCGGCGCCGTCGACGTCGTGGTCAGCAACCCTCCCTACATCCCCCACGAGGCCTGGGAGTCGGTGGCCGCCGAGGCGCGCGACCACGACCCGGCGCTGGCGCTGTGGTCGACCGGCGACGGGCTCGACACCTTCCGCGTGGTCGAGCGGCGGGCTGCGCTGCTGCTGCGACCCGGGGGAGCGCTCGGCGTGGAGCATGCCGACGCACAGGGGGAGTCCGCGCCCGCCGTGCTCACCGGCACGGGTCGGTGGGAGCACGTACGCGACCACGCCGACCTGGCCGGTCGCGCGCGCTTCGTGACCGCGCGACTGGCACGATGAGCCCACCCGGACCGGAGGGGACGGGCAGAGGAGGGCAGATGCCGACGACCTACCCCACGGGCACCGACGACGAGCGGGAGGCCGCGATCGAGGCCGCCGCCGAAGCGGTGCAGCGCGGGGGTCTCGTAGTGCTGCCCACCGACACCGTCTACGGGCTCGGGGCCGATGCCTTCGACCACGCCGCGGTGCAGGCGCTCCTCGACGCCAAGGGCCGCGGCCGGGAGATGCCGCCGCCGGTGCTGATCAGCTCCGCGACCACGCTCGACGCGCTCGCGACCAAGCTCCCCTCCTACGTCGCCGCGCTCACCGAGGCGTTCTGGCCAGGGCCGCTCACCTTGGTGTGCGAGCAGCAGCCCTCGCTGACCTGGGACCTCGGTGAGGCCCGCGGCACGGTCGCGGTCCGGATGCCCGACCACGAGGTCGCCCTCGCCTTGCTGGAGCGCACCGGGCCGATGGCGGTGAGCTCGGCCAACCTCAGCGGCCTGCCGGCCGCGACGGAGGCAGCCGCCGCCGAGGGCATGCTCGGCGACAGCGTGGAGGTCTTGCTCGACGCCGGTCCCTCGCCGGCCGGCGAGGCCTCGACGATCCTCGACGTGCGCGGCGAGATCCCCGACGTGCTCCGCCTCGGCGCGCTCTCCGTCGCCGCGCTCAACGCGGTGCTGGCTCCGCTGGGTGCCGCGATCCCCGGCGACCCGGACGACGAGGCCAAGGAGGGTGAGCCCCGCGACCTGGACTCCATGTTGGTGCCGGAGCTGAGGGCGATGGCCCGGGAGCGCGGGATCAAGGGCGCCGGCTCGATGCGGAAGGCCCAGCTGGTCGAGGCCCTCCGGGCCGAGGATCGCGGGTGACCCTGCCCCGTGCGTGAGTACCTGCTCGTCTTCCTGGTCGCCGCTGCGGCGACCTACCTGCTGACGGTCATCGCCCGCGAGATCGCGGTGCGCACGGGCGCGGTGGCGCGGGTCCGCGACCGCGACGTGCACGCCGAGCCGATCCCCTACCTGGGCGGCCTGGCCATGCTCGGAGGCCTGATCGCGGCGTTCGTGGTCGCCCAGCAGCTGCCGTTCCTCTCCACGCGCGGCGGCCCCTTCGTCTTCCACGACGCCCGCATCGTGCTGATCGCGGGCGCGATGATCTGTGCGGTCGGCACCCTCGACGACCTCTTCGAGCTCGACGCCCTGACCAAGCTGGGCGGGCAGGTCCTGGCCGCGGGGTTCTTGATCTTCAACGGGATCCAGTACACGTTCTTCCCGCAGAGCCACGGCGGCCAGTTCGTGCTCGACCCGGCGCAGGGCGCGCTGCTGACGGCGTTCATCGTGGTCGCGACCATGAACGCCGTGAACATGGTCGACGGCCTCGACGGCCTGGCCACCGGCGTGGTCGGCATCGGGGCGCTGGCGTTCTTCGCGTTCTGCTACCAGCTGCTCAGCCTCAACAACGCCTCGCTCGCCTCCACCGGAGCCCTGCTCAGCGCGATGCTGGCCGGTGCCTGTGCCGGCTTCCTGCCCCACAACATCAACCCTGCGCGGCTCTTCATGGGCGACAGCGGCTCGATGCTGATCGGCCTGGTCCTCTCGGCCAGCGCGATCACGCTCACCGGGCAGTACTCCGGGTCCGACCTCTCCAAGGGCGCCATGGGCTCACCGGCCAGCCTGGCGCCGACCTTCCTGCCCCTGGCCCTGCCGGTTCTGCTCCTCGTGGTCCCGATCGCCGACCTGGTGCTCGCCGTCATCCGGCGCACCCGCGCCGGTCGCTCGCCGTTCGCCCCCGACAAGCAGCACCTCCACCACCGGCTGCTCGAGATCGGGCACTCACAGCGCCGGGCGGTTCTCATCATGTGGATGTGGGCGGCGCTGGTGGCGGGCAGCACCGTGGTGATCAGCCTCTACACCGGTCCCCTGATGTGGTCGCTGATCGGGCTGGCCACCGTCGTCACGGTGGTGCTCACCTTCCTGCTGCCCGTCCTCCACCGCCCCCACCTCCCCGGGCACGACCTGCCGGGAGCCGAAGGCGCCTGACCTGCGCCTTCTCGCCGCAGAAGCGAGCGGAGAACTCCCCGGTTGGCGACTCGGGAAACGCTTGTGCTACTTTTCACAAGCGCCGCCGGACCGCTCGTCCGGCCCCGTCCCCGACACCCAGATCAGGCCGCCACCACATGACGACCGAGTGCCTCGTGACCCGCTCCGAGGCCGTGGTGTGCCCCTCTCCGGCGCCGTTCGAGGGCCGCTCGCGCTGTGATAGTTTCCGAGCGTCGCCGGCGCCTCAGCGCGCGTGCCCTGGCGCCCTTGATCCGCACGACCGACCAGCCTGTGAGAGCGACCTGAGTGGATGCCCGATGGACACTCCGACCCGACGTTGCGCGGGCGCGACCTCGCGGGGCTCGGCGGGATGCTCGCGGGTGCGGTCGTCCTGGGGCTGGTCCTCGGCATGCTCGCCGACCAGGCGGCCGGCACCTCGCCGGTCTGGACCCTCGTGGGCATCGGGCTGGGCATCCTCGCGGGCGTCGTCGCGTTCGTGGTCCGGGTCCGGGACGTGCTCAAGTGAGCGTGCGGCATGAGCGAGGGCATCGTGACCGAGCCTGACGTCACTGCCGCGGCAGCCGGCGGCCACGCGTCGTACGGCCAGGTCGTCCGCGACCAGAAGAAGACGATCTACGTCGCGATCGCGCTGTCGGTCGCCTCCTACTGGATCCTCGGCCAGCTCGGCGAGTGGACGCTCGCCGGGTGCCTGGTGGCCGGCGTGGTGCTCGGCCTGCTCAACCACCTCGCCACCGAGTACTGGCTGCTGCGCCTGCTCACCTCCGGCGAGGAGCCGACCAAGAACCGGCTGGCGATGTCGACGATGACCCGGCTGGTGGTCGTGTCGGTGGCCGCCGTGGCGATCGCGGTGTGGTTCTGGCCCGACGGGATCGGGGTGTTCTTCGGCCTGGCGGTGTTCCGGCTGATCGCCCTCGTGATGACGACCGTGCCCCTGTTGAAGGAGCTGAAGAAGCAATGATCGCCCCTCTGCTCAGCCCCGTGGCCCAGACCGAGATCAAGATCGGCGAGCACGTCCAGCGCACCTGGATGGGCATGACGTTCAACATGGACACGATCTGGACGACCCTGGTCGCCGGCACCATCGTCGTGCTGCTCGGCTTCTGGGCCCGCAAGCAGCTGACCCGGCACAGCGAGGACCATGTGCCCACCAAGCTGCAGCTGGTCTGGGAGGGCGTGGTCAACCAGGTGCGCGACCAGGTCGAGGACAACCTCGGCCAGGTCAACCCCTTCGCTGTCGCGCTCGCCGTCTCGCTCTTCTTCTTCATCCTGGTCGCCAACTGGCTCGAGATGATCCCGAGCGAGCCCAACTCCCACTGGCACTTCCTGCCCGCGCCGACCGCCGACACCAACCTCACCTACGCGATGGCGCTGACGGTGATGATCGGCGCCTGGTCCTACGGCATCTCGCAGAAGGGCGCGCGGGGCTACTTCAAGCACTTCATGGAGCCCTACCCGTTCCTGCTGCCCCTCAACATCATCGAAGAGATCACCAAGCCGATCTCCCTGGCCCTCCGACTCTTCGGCAACATCTTCGCCGGCGGCATCCTGCTGGCCCTGATCGGATCGCTGACGGCCTGGACGATCGGCAACATCGTCCCGGTCGGCGGCGTGCTCTCGGTGATCTTCTTCATCATGTGGAAGCTCTTCGACATGGCGATCGGCGCGATCCAGGCGTTCATCTTCGCGCTGTTGACCGTCCTCTACTTCGGCATGGCCGGCGCCCACGGTGACACCGAGCACGAGATCGAGGAGCACATCGCGGAGGACGCCGAGGCGAAGGACGCGGCCGTCGCCGCAGCTCGGCACGACGCGGAAGCAGAACCCCAGCTCGCGGTCTGAGCACCCGCTCGACCGCACCAGAGGTAAACCCCGTTGCGCCGGCACACGGCGCGGAACCAAGGAGAAACAGTGGCAGCAACCACCATGGAATCGGCCATCAAGACGGCGGGCGCGTTCGTCGGCGGCGGCCTGGCCCTCGGCGGTGGCGCGATCGGCGCCGGCGTCGGCGACGGTCTTGCCGGCTCGTCGTACATCCAGGGCGTGGCTCGCCAGCCCGAGGCACAAGGTCGCCTCCAGACGATCTTCTTCCTCACCGTCGCGCTGGTCGAAGGCATGTACTTCATCAACCTGGCTTTCATGGCGCTGTTCGTCTTCGTCCTCGGCAAGTGAGCCGAGACGGTCGAAAGCCTTCAGCCGTACCAGAGGACTGACAGATGAGCATTCTTGGCGCCACCCCCGTGCTGCCGTTGGCCAGCAACTTCCTCGTGCCCAACGCGACCTTCCTGGTCGAGCTGCTCGCGTTCGGGATCATGGTCTGGATCTTCGGGCGTTACCTGATCCCGCCGATCAACAAGGCCATGACCGACCGCCAGGAGGCGGTCCGCCGTCAGTTCGCCGAGCTCGATGAGGCCCAGGCCGGCGCTCGCAAGGCGGAGGCCGACTACAGGGAGCAGCTGAACAACGCCAAGCACGAGGCTGCGCGCATCCGTGAGGAGGCGCGCGAACAGGGCGCCCAGATCGTGCAGGAGGCCCGGGAGAAGGCCCAGACCGAGGCCGACCGGATCATCGAGCACGCCCACGTCCAGCTCGAGGCCGACCGCAAGTCCGCCTTCGCGTCGCTACGGCGCGACGTCGGCAGCCTGGCCACGACGCTGGCCGGACGCATCGTCGGGGAGTCCATGGACGACGACGAGCGGCAGGGCCGGGTGGTCGAGCGCTTCCTCGCCGACCTGGAGGAGACCGGCTGATGGATCTCCGGGGAGCCTCGTCCGAGGCGCTGACCGCGCTCACCGAGCGGCTCGACGCCGCGACGTCGAGCAGCGCGGCCGCTGCGACCCTCGGTGACGAGCTGTTCACGGTGAGCCGGCTGTTCCGCACCGAGGCCGGCCTGCGTCGCTTCGCCACGGACGCGTCGCTGCCGGCGGAGGCCAAGCAAGGCATGGTCGAGCAGGTGTTCGCCGGTCGCCTCGGCGACGACACGCGGGCCCTGCTGACCGACGCGGTCGGACGCCGGTGGACGCTCTCGCGCGACCTGCCCGACGTCCTCGAGCGGCTGAGCGAGATCGCGGTGGTCCGCTCGGCCGGCGCCAAGGCCGACCAGGTGACCGACGAGCTCTTCGCCCTCTCGCAGATCGTCGACGGCGACCCGGCCCTGCGCGACGCCTTGTCCGACCCGGCCCGCTCGGTCGACGATAAGGCGGGGCTGCTCGACTCGCTGCTCGACGGCAAGGCGCTCCCCGCCACGGTGACGCTGGCCAAGCAGGCACTGGCCGGCACCTACCGCACGATGACCAACGCGCTGACGACCTACCGCCGCGTCGCGGCGGAGACCCACGGCGAGGTCGTGGCCACGGTGCGCGTGGCGCGCCCGCTCGCCGACGCCGACGAGCAGCGCCTGACCGACATCCTCAGCCGGCAGTACGACACCACGGTGCACCTCAACGTCCTCGTCGACCCCGACGTCCTGGGCGGCATCCGCGTCGAGATCGGCGACCAGGTCATCGACGGCACCATCTCCAGCCGGCTCGACGGCGCCCGCCGGGCGCTCGTCGGCTGACCACCGACGAGCCCGACCACCCACCAGAACTTCACGAAGACACCAGAGAGTAGGGAAGAGATGACGGAGCTCACGATCCGTCCGGAGGAGATCCGCGACGCGCTGACCAAGTACGTCGAGGACTACCAGCCCGAGGCGGCCAGCAAGGAAGAGGTCGGCACCGTCGCCCAGTGCGCCGACGGCATCGCCCGCGTCGCCGGTCTCCCGTCGGCCATGGCCAACGAGCTGCTGGAGTTCGAGGACGGCACCCTCGGCATCGCGCTGAACCTCGACACCCGCGAGATCGGTGTCGTCGTGCTCGGTGACTTCGACAACATCGAGGAGGGCCAGACGGTCCGCCGTACCGGCGAGATCCTCTCGGTACCCGTCGGCGACGGCTTCATGGGTCGCGTGATCGACCCGCTCGGCACCCCTATCGACGGCCTCGGCGAGATCCAGTCCGACGAGCGTCGCGCCCTCGAGCTCCAGGCGCCGGGCGTCATGATGCGCCAGTCGGTGAGCGAACCACTGGCCACCGGCATCAAGGCGATCGACGCGATGACCCCGATCGGCCGCGGCCAGCGCCAGCTGATCATCGGCGACCGCTCGACCGGCAAGACCACCATCGCGATCGACACGATCATCAACCAGAAGCAGTACTGGGAGACCGGCGACCCGCAGCAGCAGGTGCGCTGCATCTACGTCGCCATCGGCCAGAAGGGCTCCACCATCGCCGCGGTCCGCGGTGCCCTGGAGGAGGCCGGCGCGCTGGAGTACACCACCATCGTGGCGTCCCCGGCGTCCGACAGCGCGGGCTTCAAGTACCTCGCCCCCTACACCGGCTCGGCCATCGGCCAGCACTGGATGTACGACGGCAAGCACGTCCTGATCGTGTTCGACGACCTGACCAAGCAGGCCGAGGCCTACCGCGCCGTGTCGCTGCTGCTGCGCCGTCCGCCGGGCCGCGAGGCCTACCCGGGCGACGTGTTCTACCTGCACAGCCGCCTCCTCGAGCGTTGCGCGAAGCTCTCCGACGCCATGGGCGCGGGCTCGATGACCGGCCTGCCGATCATCGAGACCAAGGCCAACGACGTGTCGGCCTACATCCCGACCAACGTCATCTCGATCACCGACGGCCAGATCTTCTTGCAGTCCGACCTCTTCGCGGCCAACCAGCGCCCGGCGATCGACGTCGGTGTGTCGGTGTCCCGGGTGGGTGGCGCGGCGATGACCAAGGCGATGAAGTCGGTCACCGGCTCGCTCAAGGTCGACCTGGCGCAGTTCCGCGCGATGGAGGCGTTCGCGATGTTCGCCTCCGACCTCGACGCGGCCTCGCGCCAGCAGCTCGACCGCGGCCAGCGGTTGATGGCGCTGCTCAAGCAGCCGCAGTACTCGCCGTACCCGCTGGCGCAGATGACCGTGTCACTGTGGCTCGGTACGACGGGCAAGCTCGACCCGGTCCCGACCGAGGACGTGCTCCGCTTCGAGCAGGAGTTCCTCGACTTCCTCGGCCGTTCGCACGAGGGCGATCCTCGACGCGATCCGCGACTCGAAGAAGTTCGAGGAGGACACCGAGAAGGACCTCAGGGAGGCCTACGACGCGTTCCTCGACCAGTTCGAGACCTCCGAGGGGCACTCGATCAAGCCCGGCACGGAGGCCAAGGCCGAGCCGGTGACCGACGAGGAGCTCGAGCAGGAGCAGATCGTCAAGCAGAAGCGGGACTGACACATGGCTGTATCGCTGCGTGAGTACCGCGCGCGGATCAAGTCGGTCGAGTCGACCAAGAAGATCACGCGCGCCATGGAGCTCATCGCTGCGTCCCGGATCATCAAGGCGCAGCAGCGGGCTCGGGCCGCCGCGCCCTACGCCCGGGAGCTGACGCGGGCGGTGACCGCGCTGGTGACGTACTCCAACGTCGACCACGCGCTGACCACCGAGCCGGAGAACCCCGACAAGGCCGCGATCCTGATCGTGACCAGCGACCGGGGCCTGGCGGGCGCCTACTCCTCGAGCGTGCTCAAGGAGGCCGAGCGGCTCGCCGAGCGGCTCCGGAGCGAGGGCAAGGAGGTCATCACCTACATCTCCGGACGCAAGGGTGAGGCCTACTACCGCTTCCGCAACCGACCCGTGGCTCAGTCGTGGTCGGGCTTCTCCGACCAGCCGCACTACGAGAACGCCAAGGAGATCGGCGAGGCGCTGATCGCGGCCTTTGACTCCGAGAAGGACGCCGAGGGGCACGTCGACGAGGTCCACCTGGTCTACACCCAGTTCCGGTCGATGCTCGTGCAGGAGCCGCACGACGTCCGGATGCTGCCCCTGGAGATCGTCGAGGGGGAGGAGCGCCCGTCCGAGGACGAGGTGCTGCCGCTCTACGAGTTCGAGCCGTCGCCCTCGGAGGTCCTCGACGCGTTGCTCCCGAAGTACGTCCAGAGCCGCATCTTCTTCGCGCTGCTCCAGGCGTCGGCCTCCGAGCTGGCCGCCCGGCAGAAGGCGATGAAGTCGGCCACCGACAACGCCGAAGAGCTGATCAAGAAGTACACCCGCATCGCCAACCAGGCCCGTCAGGCGGGCATCACCCAGGAGATCAGCGAGATCGTCGGTGGCGTGAACGCCCTTGCCGACGCCAACGCTGCCGCCGAATGACCCGCGACTTCGCGCCACACCCGACAGACCGTCAGAGCACCGCACGACGCAGAGTGAGTTGAGAGACATGACTGCCACCGCTTCCGAGAACAAGGCCGGCGCCACCGAAGGTGCCGGCGGCCGGATCGCCCGAGTGATCGGCCCGGTCGTCGACATCGAGTTCCCCGTGGACTCGATGCCCGAGATGTACAACCTCCTCGAGACCGAGCTGACCCTCGCCGGGGAGACGCGCAAGCTCTCGCTCGAGGTCGCCCAGCACATCGGTGACGGCATGGTCCGCGCCATCTCCCTGCAGCCGACCGACGGTCTGGTCCGCGGCGCGCCGGTGAGCGACACCGGCGGGCCGATCACGGTCCCGGTCGGCGATGCCACCCTCGGCCACGTGTTCAACACCCTCGGTGACTGCCTCAACCTCGCCGAGGGCGAGACCCTCGACGTCAAGGAGCGGTGGGGCATCCACCGCAAGGCTCCCGCGTTCGACCAGCTGGAGTCGAAGACCCAGATGTTCGAGACCGGCATCAAGGTCATCGACCTGCTGACCCCCTACGTGCAGGGCGGCAAGATCGGCCTGTTCGGCGGCGCCGGCGTCGGCAAGACGGTGCTGATCCAGGAGATGATCGCCCGGGTCGCCCGTGACCACGGTGGTGTGTCGGTGTTCGCCGGGGTCGGCGAGCGCACCCGCGAGGGCAACGACCTGATCGTGGAGATGGAGGAGGCCGGCGTCATCGGCCAGACCGCCCTGGTCTTCGGCCAGATGGACGAGCCGCCCGGCACCCGGCTGCGGGTCGCGCTGTCCGCGCTGACCATGGCCGAGTACTTCCGCGACGAGCAGAACCAGGACGTGCTGCTCTTCATCGACAACATCTTCCGGTTCACCCAGGCCGGCTCCGAGGTGTCCACCCTGCTGGGCCGGATGCCGTCCGCGGTGGGCTACCAGCCCAACCTCGCCGACGAGATGGGCACGCTCCAGGAGCGGATCACCTCGACGCGTGGTCACTCGATCACCTCGCTGCAGGCGATCTACGTGCCGGCCGACGACTACACCGACCCGGCGCCGGCCACGACGTTCGCCCACCTCGACGCCACCACGGAGCTGTCGCGTGAGATCGCCTCGCTGGGCATCTACCCGGCAGTCGACCCGCTGACGTCGACCTCGCGGATCCTCGATGCTCAGTACATCGGCAAGGACCACTACGACTGCGCGATCCGGATCAAGCAGATCCTCCAGCGCAACAAGGAGCTGCAGGACATCATCGCGATCCTCGGTGTCGACGAGCTGTCCGAGGAGGACAAGATCATCGTCAGCCGGGCGCGCCGTATCCAGCGCTTCCTGTCGCAGAACACCTACGTCGCCAAGCAGTTCACCGGCCTCGAGGGCTCGACGGTCCCGGTCGCCGAGACCGTCGAGGCGTTCAACAAGATCGCCGACGGCGACTACGACCACGTGGCCGAGCAGGCGTTCTTCATGTGTGGCGGTCTGGACGACGTCGAGCGCAAGTGGGACGAGATCCAGAAGAGCCTCTGACATGGCAAAGACGATGCAGGTGTCCCTCGTCGCGGCCGACCGCGAGATCTGGTCGGGCGAGGCGACCGTGGTCAACGCCCGGACCCTGGCCGGCGAGATCGGCATCATGGCCGACCACAGCCCGGTCATGTCCGTGCTCGCGCCCGGACAGGTCGACGTCCGCACGGTCGATGACGGTCACTGGGTGGCCGCCGTCGACGGCGGGTTCATCTCGGTGGCCGACAACCACGTGCGGCTGATCTGTGAATACGCCTGGCTGTCCCACGAGAGTGACTTCGAGGAGGCCAAGCGGCTCATGGAGGAGCGCAAGGCCGCGCTGGAGGGCGACAACTAGCCGCAATCTGGCCGCCTCCTGGTAGGGCGCGGCTCCACGCCGTACCGTCGAGGGCGGAGACCGGGAGGAGAGCGTTGCCGATCTGGGAGGGGCTGCTGGAGTCGGCGGCCGTTGTGCTCCTGCTCGTGTTGCTCCTGGGCATCTCGCTGGTCGTCCGCCGGCGCTGGTTCTCCCGCCACGGCGGGACCTTCGAGCTCAGCTACCGGGCCCGCACCTCGTCGCCCGGCGCGGGCTGGCTGCTCGGCCTCGGGCGCTACGCGGACGACCGGCTCGAGTGGTTCCGCTTCTTCTCGCTCTCGCCGCGCCCGAAGCGGGTCTGGAACCGCGCCTCCCTGACCTACGTCGAGCGGCGCGACCCCGAGGGCAGCGAGCTCCTGTCGCTCTACCCCGGACACGTCGTCATCCGCTGCGACACCCCCACCGGTGAGATCGAGCTGGCACTCAACCCGTCGTCCTCTGATGGGCTTCCAGTCCTGGCTCGAGGCCGCCCCGCCCGGCACCGCCCGTCACCTGTGAGGCCGGCCACGACGCCGGCCCCCGCGAGCGGCCTCGACCAACACCGCCCGCAACGCAGTGGCGTGCGTGTTCGCCCTCAACGGCTTCTGCTTCGCGACCCTCGCCTCGCGGATCCCCGACCTGCGGGCCTCCCTCGACCTCTCCAACGGCGCTCTGGGGGTGCTGCTGCTGACGGTCGCCGCCGGCGCGATGGTCGGCATGCCGATGGCCGGCCCGCTGACCGAGCGGTACGGCGCCGGCACGGTGGTCCGGCTTGGGCGCCCTCGCCGACCTGGCCGGGCTGGTGGTCACCGGCGTGTTCGCGACCGTCGGGCCAGCCGTTCGGCGCGGCGGTCGGGCTGTTCTGCTACGGCCTGGGCGCCGGCTCCTGGGACGTCGCGATGAACGTCGAGGGCGCCGTCGTCGAGCGGATGGCCGGGCGCAGCATCATGCCCCGCTTCCACGCCGGCTGGAGCCTGGGCACCTTCATGGGCGCCGGTGTGGGTGCGCTGGCCGCGGCGCTCGGCGTACCGCTCGTCCTGCACTACTCCCTGGTCCCTGCCCTGGCGGTCGGGACCGCGCTGCTCGTCAGCCGGCGCCCTGCCGTCCGGCACCGGCCCCGAGGAGGACACACCGGCCACCTCGGGACGAGTCGGCCTGGCTGGAGCCGCGCACGCTCGCGATCGGGTTCATGGTGCTGGCCTTCACCCTGGCCGAGGGCGCCGCCAACGACTGGCTCGCGCTCGGGCTGGTCGACGGCTACGGCGCCCGCCACTGGGTGGGAGTCCTCGGCTTCGCGCTCTTCGTGGCCAGCATGACCTTCGGGCGGCTGGTCGGGCCGGTCGCGCTCGACCGCTTCGGCCGCGCGCCGACCCTGCTCGCCTCCGCGCTGTCCGCCTTCGTCGGAGTGCTCGTGGTCGTCGAGGTCGGCCTGGCGCCGGTGGCCGTGGTCGGCATCGTCTTGTGGGGGCTGGGCTCCGCGCTCGGCTTCCCGGTCGGCATGAGCGCGGCCGGCGACGACCCCCTGCGGGCCGCCCGCCGGGTCAGCGTCGTCTCGACGATCGGGTACGGCGCGTTCCTGGCCGGCCCGCCGCTGCTCGGCTTCGTGGGCAACCAGGTCGGCACCCTCGACTCGCTGCTCGTGGTCGCCGCCGCGATGGTGCCCGCAGCGCTGCTGGTCTTCTCGGTGCGGCGGCCGCGCCCCCGCCCTTCCCGGTCGTCCGCCTGACGCGCGGGCGTGTGGTCCGCCTCAGGCGCACGACCTGCGGCGTTCGCTGCGGCCGTTCCGGGCCCCGCCTCCGTCGAGGCGGAACGACCTCGCTCAGGCTTGCGGCCGACCGTCCTCGAACAGCCGCGGGACCGGGTGGTTGGCCACGAAGGTCCCGTGCGGGTCGACCGCGGAGCGGATCCCGGCCAGCTGGCGCCACACGCCCTCGGCGTAGGCGTCGCGGGTGTCGACCGGTGGTCTCGGCGAAGTTGAGGTACTGCCGGCCGTTGCTCCACGGCTGCAGCGCCTGCGATCAGCCGGACGCGTCGGCGTGGGCCGCGGCCCCCATCTCCGGCGTCGCGGCGATCGCCGCCGCGAAGGCGACGTAGGACGCCTCGAGGTGCGAGAGCACCCCGCCGCCCTCGTGCGGCCGGCCCAGCGCGCCACCGAGCTGGCGGAGCTCGGCGAGCAGCAGGCGAGGTGTCGCGTCCGGGCCCGACCGCGCTCGACGAAGGCGTCGACGGCGGCGTCGGCGAACGAGCCGAGCATCGACGAGTCGGAGACGACCGGCGTCGGGCCCTCCGGGTCCATGTGCAGCCGGTCAGCGAGGCGGCCGGCACCCGGGCGAAGGTGTCGATCTCCGGGCCGCAGCGCCCGCAGGCTCCGCAGCAGCGCGTCGCCCCGCTCGTCCGAGCCGAGGACCGCGCCGTCGATGTCGACCAGCTGACCGCCCCCGCAGGAACTCCGGGATGTCCTCCATCGGGGGCAGCCGCAGCACCCGGAACGCCGTGGTGATCTCGTCGGGAGCGGTCGGCGCCCAGGCAGCTCCACTCGCGCAGCACCTCCTCGGTCCGGGAGATGTCCCACATCAGGTGGCCCGGCGTACGCCGTCTCGATGGGGTAGCTGCGCATCTCCAGCGCGGTCACGACGCCGAAGCTGCCGCCACCGCCGCGCAGCGCCCAGAACAGCGCCGGGTTCTCCTCGGCGGAGGCGCGCACCGAGCGTGCCGTCGCCGACCACGAGCTCGACGGCGGTCAGGCTGTTGGTGGCCAGGCCGAGCTTGCGGGCGTACCAGCCGATGCCGCCGCCCGAGGCTGTAGCCCGCGATGCCGACGTCGGGGGACGAGCCGTGCAGCACCGCTCGCCCGTGTGCGGCGGCAGCGTCGACGGCGGGCTCCCACACGGTGCCCGCCCCCGACGCGGACGATGCCGCGCGCGGGGTAGGAGACGGCCGAGCTCATCGCCGAGGTGCGGAGCACGACGACGTCGTCGAGGTCCTGCAGGCCCAGGGGGCCGGCGTTGTGGCCGGTGCTCTGCGGTGCGACCCGCAGGCCGGCCTCGGTCGCGGCGCGGACGACGGCCGACACCTCGGCCGCGGTGCGCGGCGTCGGCGACGGCGTACGGGCGCTGGTCGACGGCGACGTTCCAGGGCATGCGGGCGGCGTCGTAGGCCGCCTCGCCGCGCAGGACGACGCGCTCGGCCGGGATGCCGAGGCGCAGCGCGCCGGTCACGGCCGGGGTCGGGTCGGGGTCGAGCCGGGGACGATGTCGAGAGACATGGTGGTGGTGCTCCTTGGTCGGTTCCTTGGTGGTCGGGACGACAGTGCCGCGAGCCGCTTGGGGGCGACTTGGGAGCGACTTGGAGCGCGTGATGTGCCTATGCTGCGCGTCGTGGAGGTGGGGGTCCTCGGTCCGGTGGTGGCGCGGCTCGACGGTCGCGAGCTGGACCTCGGCACGCCCAAGCAGCGGGCGCTCGTCGCCGCCCTGGCGCTGTACGGCGGGCGGCCGGTCGCGGTGGACACGATCGTCGACCTGCTCTGGAGCGACCAACCGCCGGCGGGGGTCGCGGGCACGCTCCAGGCCTACGTCAGCGGCCTGCGGCGGGTGCTCGAGCCGGAGCGCCAGCGCCGGGCGCCGGCGACGGTGCTGGTGACCGCGGCGCCCGGCTACGCCCTGCGCCTCGACCCGGCGTGCTCTGGACGCCGAGCGGTTCGAGCGGCTGGTCGACGAGCAGCACCGGCGGCGTGCAGCTGCTGTCGCGAGCACGGGCCGCCCGTCCTCTCCGCCGACGACCTCGGGCGCCTGCACGGCGGCGCTGGACGAGGCGCTCGCGCTGTGGCGCGGGACGCCGTACGCCGAGCTGGGCGAGGCCCCCCAGGCCGTGGCCGAGCGGACCCGCCTCGAGGAGCTGCGGCTGGTCGCCCTGGAGGACCGGGCCGTCGCTCGGCTCGCCCTCGGCGAGCACGCGACGGTGGCCGCGGACCTCGAGGCGCTGACCGGCCGAGTACCCGCTCCGTGAGCGGCTCTGGGGCCTGCGGGCCCTGGCCCTGACCCGGGCCGGGCGGCAGGCGGACGCGCTCCAGGTCCTCCGCGAGGTGCGCGACGTCCTCGACGAGGAGCTCGGCATCGAGCCGGCGCCTGGAGCTGCGCGACCTCCAGACGGCGGTGCTCCGGCAGGACCCGTCGCTGGAGTGGGCGCCCCGCCGGCGCAGCCAGGTGCGCCGATCCTGCCCGCTCGCCGGCGCCGAGCCGAGCCCGAGGGCGAACGGTCGCCGCTGACCGGCGCCGGGCTGGCCCATGGTCGGCCGCGACGCCGACCTGGCCGCCCTGACGGAGGCGTGGCAGCGGGCCGGCGCCGGCGCCGCGACATACGCCGTGCTCACCGGGCGAGCCGGGCATCGGCAAGTCGCGGCTGGCCGCGGAGCTGGCCGCGCTGGCCCGTGCCGGGGGAGCGCGGGTGTGCGTCGGCCGGTGCACCCAGGACGACGTCGCGCCTCCGCTGTGGCCGTGGTCCCAGGTGCTGGAGACGCTCGACGCCACGCTCCCGCGTCACCGACGACGACGACGCGGCCCAGTTCGAGGGCTTCGCCCTGATCGCGCGCCTGCGTCCGCGAGGCAGCCCGCGTCGAGCCGCGTGCTGCTCGTCCTCGACGACCTCCACTGGGCCGACCCGTGCAGCCTGCGGGTGCTCCGGCTGCTGGCCGAGACCGCGACCGACGAGCGGCTGCTGGTGCTGGCCACGTGGCGCGACAGCCCCGAGCCGACCGGGCGCGCTCGCCGACGTCGCCGAGAGCCTTGCCCGGCGGCACGCCGTACGCCGCGCGCTGACCGGACTGCCGGCAGCAGGCGTCGGCGAGGTCTTCGCCGCCGTCGCGCACAACCGGCCCACGGACGACCAGGCCGATGCCCTGGCCGAGCGCACCGACGGCAACCCGTTCTTCGTCGTCGAGTACGCCCGGCTGGCCGGCGAGCGCGCCGACCTGGCCCGGCTGCTGAGCCGAGGAGCAGCCGCCCGCGGGCGTGCAGGACGTGCTGGTCCGTCGCCTCGCCCGGCTCCCCGAGGGGACGGTCGACCGTGCTGCGGACCGCGGCGGTGATCGGCCGCCGCTTCGACGCGAGCACCCTGGCCCGGGCGACCGGGGTGGACGAGGACGCCCTGCTCGACGTCGTCGAGCCGGCCGAGGCCGCCGGGCTGGTCCGCGACGTCGGGCGTGGAGCGGTTCACCTTCGCCCACGCCCTGGTCCGCGACACGCTCACGGCCGGGCTCAGCGCGACCCGTCGCGCGCGGGTGCACGCCCGGGTCGCCGAGGCACTGGAGCACCAGCCTGACCGCGCCACCGAGCGGGCCGCTGCACTGGAGCGCGGCCGGTCCGTCGTACGTCGGCAGGGCCTGGCGCTCGGCGGTCGAGGCGGCGGGCGTGGCCCGTCGCCTCTACGCGCACCAGCAGTCCGCCGAGCTGCTGCGCAGCGCCCTCGACGGCCATGGCCGACGACCCCGACGCCACGCCACGCGACCGCTACGACGTGCTGATGCACCTCGTCGACGCCTACCGCTGGTCGGCCATGTGGCCGGAGCTGACGGCCACCGTCGAGGAGGCGGTCGCGGTCGCGCGAGGAGCTCGGCGACGTCGAGCTGGTCGCGCGGGCGGCCATCGCCACCACCCAAGGCGCGCTGTGGCAGTCCGCTGCCCACGGCAAGACGCAACCTCGAGATCGTCGGCGCGCTGCGGCGCAGCCTGGACCGGCTGCCCGAGGACGACGATCGCGCTGCGCTGCCGGGTGCTGCTCAGTCTGGCCAACGAGCTCTACTACGGCGCGCCGTATGCCGAGCGCCGCAGCCTGGCCGACGAGGCGCTGGCCATGGCACGACGCATCGGCGACGACAGGCTGCTCCTCGACGCCTGCCAGGTCGCGTTCGTCGCGCTCTGGAGGGCCGGCACCGCCCCCGAGCGGCTGGGCTGGCCGAGGAGTCGCTCGCCCTGGCGCGCCGGCTCGGCAACGAGCGCGCCCTGGTCGTCTCGGCGTGCCTCCGCGCGGTCGCGCTCGGCGAGCTGGGGCGGCCCGCGGAGATGTTGACGGCGAGCGAGCTGGCGCGAGCGGAGGCGGAGCGGCTTCGCATCCTCTACGGGCTGCTCGTGCTCGACAGCCTGCTGCTGCCGTGGCTGGCCATGGCGGGCCGCTTCGAGGAGTGCGAGGCGATCGTCGAACGGATCGAGGACCTCGACGCGCCAGGTCTCCCTGGACCAGTCCGAGGCCGTCGATGGCCGGCGCCTGGTCGCGCTGTCCCTGTGGCGTCGCGACGACCGACCAGGCAGCGGCGATCCTGCAGTCCATGGAGGGCGGCCCGTTCCCGGTCTCGGCCATGGTCGTGGCCCTGCTCTGTGGCGCGGCGGCCGCGAGGACGACGCCCGCGCGCACTACGGCGAGCCACCCGGTCGACCTCGGCACGCGAGGACTGGTTCTCGCTGCTCAACTGGGGGATGGCCGCGGAGGCCGCCCTGCACCTCGACGACGCCGCGCTCGGCGCCGCGGCGTACGCCTGCTCGCTGCCGTACGCCGGCCGGATCGCTGCGGCTCGGCTCCGGCCTCGCGTCCGGTCCCGGTCGACCTCTACCTGGCCTTGGCCGCGTCGGCCGCGGGACCGAGCGGAGCGAGGCGGCCCGGCACGCCGACGACGCCGAGCGGCTGTGCGCGGAGTGGCAGATCCCGCTGGCCGCGCAGTGGCTGCGCGGCCAGCGGGACCGCTACGGGTTCTGAGCCTCAGACCCGCTCGAGGGGTCGGCTCGAGGCCCCTCGGCCGCAGCGGCCACGGGCTCGCTGTCCTGCCCCCCGGCTCCTCCGACGTGGCAGGTCCTCGCTCGCCCTCGACCGAGACCCCGGGCAGATCCGGTCGAGCCAGCCCGGCAGCCACCAGTTCCAGCGGCCGAGCATGGCCATCGTCGCCGGGACCAGGACCATCCGGACGACGGTCGCGTCGAGCGCGATCGCGGTGGCCATCCCGAGCCCGAGCATCTTCACGGTCACGTCGACCTCGCTGGCGAAGCCGAGGAACACCGCGACCATGATCGCGGCGGCGGCCGAGATCACCCGGCCGGTGGAGGACAGCCCACGGACGACGCTCTCGCGGGCGTCGCCGCTGTCCAGCCAGTGCTCGCGGACCCGCGACAGCAGGAACACCTCGTAGTCCATCGACAGCCCGAACAGGATCGCGAAGATCAGGATCGGGACCCAGCTGGACACCGGCACCGCGTGGTCGAGCCCGAGCAGGCGCACGCCCCAGCCCCACTGGAAGACCGCGACCAGCACGCCGTACGCCGCGGCGATCGAGAGCAGGTTCATCGCGGCTGCCTTGATCGGCACGGCGACCGAGCGGAACACCATCGCCAGCAGGAGCACCGAGACGCCCGACCACGAACGCGATCACCAGCCACAGCCGCTCCGCCGAGCAGCTCGGTGATGTCGGCGAACAGGGGCGTCGTCCCGGTCACCTCGGTGCCGGGCGGCAGCTCGGCGCGCAGGTCGGTCGACCAGCCCGGGCATCCGGGCGTCGGAGGGCCCGAACGCCGGTTGCGCCTCGAGCACCGCGACCGCGCCGTCGGGTGAGTCGACCGGCGCGGTCACGCCGACGATGTCGGCGTCGTCGTGCAGGGTGCGACGGTCGCGCCGACCGCGCCGGCACCGGCCCGGCGACCGGTCGACGACCACGGTGATCACGCCGTTGGCGCCGGGGCCGTACTCCGCGGTGACCAGGTCGAAGGCACGGCGGGTGGTCAGGTCCTGCGACTGCCGTGACTCGTCCTGCGGCCAGGTGCGCATGTCGAGCGCCGGGACGGCGATGGTGAGCATCAGCAGAGGCCGCGGCGACGGCCCACGGGAGCGGCCGACGAGCGACGCGGCGGGCCCAGCGGGCCGTCAGCGGCGTCGTCACCCGCTCGCGGGAGCGGCGTACCCGGCGCGGGAGCAGCCGTCGGCCGGCGAACCGGCAGAAGACCGGGACCAGCGTCAGCGAGGCCGCCAGCACGGCGACCACCGCGATGGCGGTGGCGAAGCCGAAGCGTCGAGTACGTCGAGAGGCCGGCCAGGCGCAGGCCCAGCAGGGAGACCAGCACCGTGGTGGCCGCGAACACGACCGATCGTCCGGCGGTGGCCATCGCCCGCCCCGCGGACTCGGCGACGTCGTGGCCCTGACGGAGGTACTCCACGTGCCGGGTGACCAGCAGCAGCGCGTAGTCGATGCCGACGCCGAGGCGCGACCATGGTGGCCACGGTGGGTGCGGAGGTGCTGACGTCGGTCGTGCCCGGCCAGGACGGTCAGCCCGGCCGACGCCGACGCCGAGACCGACGAGGGCGGTGCCGATCGGGAGGCCCGCGCCGACGACGGAGCCGAAGGCCAGGACCAGGACCAGCAGCGCGGCGATCACGCCGATCAGCTCGCCGCGGCCGGTCATCGGGGCGGCCGCGGTGTCGGGCAGGTCGCCGCCGAGCTCGACCTGGACGCCCGCGTCGCGGGTCGGCTGCACGGCATGCTCGAGCGGTGTCGAGGTCGCCCATCAGGTCGGGGTCGGTGACCGGTACGTCGTAGGAGACGGTGAACAGCGCGGTGTCGCCGTCGGCGGACAGTCGGGGCTCGGAGACGTGGCGACGTGGTCCATCGCCGCGAGGTGGTCACCGAGCGCGGCGCAGGACGGCGGGAGAGAGCGTCCCGTCGTCGTGGGCGACGACGTCGCCGAGGCGTTGCCGGCGCCGGGCACGTGCTGCCGGAGCAGGTCGATGCCGGTCTGGGCCCGGGCGCCCGGGACGTCCCAGTTGTCGTGCGGCTTGCCGCCGGCGACAGAGGCGAGCCCGAAGAGGAGGGCGGCGGTGAGCAGCCCAGAGGCCGAGCGTGCGCCACGGGTGCAGCGCGGCGCCGCGGCCGAGGCGGTAGAGCAGTGCGGACATTGGTAGCGTTCCTTGCGAGGGGGTCGAGATCAGGTGTCGGCGAGGACTCTCGGGCGCGGCGCTTGGGACCGACTTGGAGCCGGCCCACTTGGAGCCCGCCTTGGACGGACCGCGCTGGCGGCACCGGTCCGCCCCTGGCACGATGCGGGCATGCCAGCGACGCCCGGGACGGCCGAGCATCCGGCCCTGGCGGACGCCTCCGCGACGCCGTACTGGCTCGACAGCACCGACCGTCCCGCGCCCCGGCCGCCCCTCGACGCCCACGGCGTCACCGACCTGTGCGTCGTCGGCGGCGGCTACTCCGGGCTCTGGACGGCCCTGCTCGCCAAGGAGCGCGACCCCGACCGCGACGTCGTGCTGCTCGAGGGCAACCGCGTCGGCTGGGCCGCCTCCGGGCGCAACGGCGGCTTCTGCGCCGCCTCGCTGACCCATGGCCACGCGAACGGCCAGGAGCGCTGGCCCGAGGAGATGGAGACCCTCGACCGGCTCGGCCGCGACAACCTCGACGCGATCGAGGAGACGCATCGCCCGCTACGACATCGCACTGCGACTTCGAGCGACCCGGGCGCGATCACCGTCGCCACCGAGCCCCACCAGGTCGCCTGGCTGCACGAGATGGCCGACGAGGTGCCGGGCAGCCGCTTCCTCGACCAGGCCGAGATCCGCGCCGAGGTGAACTCGCCGACCTACCTCGCCGGCGTCCACGAGCCCGCACGACATGGCGCTGCTCCATCCGGCCCGGCTGGCGTGGGGGCTCGCCGAGGCGGCCGAGCGGCTCGGCGTCCGCATCCACGAGGGACACGCCGGTGTCCGGCCTGTCGCGCGCCGGCGACGGCGATGGACGTCCGCACCCGCGACGGCCAGGTCGTCCGCGCCCGCCGGGTGGCGCTCGGCACCAACGCCTTCCCGGCGCCTGGTCCGCCGGGTCCGGCTGCACACCGTCCCGGTCTACGACTACGCGCTGATGACCGAGCCGCTCACCCCCGAGCAGCGCGACGCGGTCGGCTGGCGCAACGCGGCAGGGCCTGGACGACATGACCAACCAGTTCCACTACTACCGGCCGACCCGCGACGGCCGGATCCTCTGGGGCGGCTACGACGCGATCTACCACTTCGGCCGCCACGTCCGCCCGTCCTACGACCAGCGCCCGGCGACGTTCGACCTCCTGGCCGCGCAGTTCTTCGAGACCTTCCCCCAGCTCGCCGGACTGCGCTTCAGCCACGCGCTGGGGCGGCGCCATCGACACCTGCACCCGCTTCTGCGCCTTCTTCGGGACAGGCGTACGGCGGGCGCGCGGCGTACGCGCTCGGGCTTCACCGGGCTCGGGGTCGGCGCGACCCGGTTCGGCGCCGACGTGATGCTCGACCTGCTCGACGGCCTCGACACCGAGCGCACCCGGCTCCGGATGGTGCGCGAGAAGCCGCTGCCCTTCCCGCCCGAGCCGCTCGCCTGGGCCGGGATCGAGCTCACCCGGCGCTCGCTCGCGCCAGGCCGACCGCAACCAGGGCGCCCGCAACGTCTGGCTCCGCACGCCTCGACCGGCTGGGACTCGGCTTCGACTCCTGACCACTCCGTTCGGCGACGTGCTGTCCCCGGGGCAGCGGTTGATGGTGTTCAACGGGGGTCCGGTCGGGGCTCCGAACACCCGCACCCGGTCCGGCAGGACCCCGCAGCCCGCGCGGCGCAGGCCGAGATCACTCCCGCCGCCTGGGACGAGGCCTCGGCTTCGCAGCTAACCTGGCTCGTCATGGCTCACGACCCGCACATCCCGGACGCCTTCGACGTCCTACACCGTGGTGGTCCTCCGGCGCCGGCCCGACGACGCGCCGGACATGTCCGAGCGAAGACCTCGACGCGCTCCAGGCCGCCCACCTCGCCTACCGCAGCCGAGCTCGCACGAGCCAGGGCTCCATCGTCGCCAACGGTCCCTTCGGCGACCAGAGACGACGACGTCCTACCGCGGGATGTCGGTCTTCGGCTGCGACCCGGCCGAGGCGGCGCGCCTGTCCGCCGGCGATCCCTCGGTCGTCGCCGGGTCGCCTCACCTTCGACGTCATGCAGTGGTGGGTGCGGGGCCGGCTCGCTCGCCTTCCCCAGGGCGACCGGACCGGTGGGCCATCGCCAGGCGATGCCCGACGACTGACCCGGGGTCGCCGGCTCAGGAGGCGACGGCGCTCCGCGCCGCCGCGACCGCGAGCCCGTCGACGAAGTCGTTCATCGCGTGCCCGGAGTGACCCTTCACCCAGTGGAAGGCGATGTCGCCGCGCTCGGTGACCGCGGCGACCAGTGGCTCCCACAGGTCGCGGTTGGCCACCGGCTTCTTAGCCGAGGTCAGCCAGCCGCGGGCGAGCCAGCCCTCCCACCAGCGGTCGCGGAAGCAGTTGACGACGTACGTCGAGTCGCTCACCACGAGCACCGGCCCGGCCAGGGCGGTGACGGCCTCGAGCGCGGCCCGGATCTCCATCCGCTGGTTGGTGCTCTCGCGCTCCGAGCCCGAGGCGTACGTCGTCCGGTCGACCGCCCAGGCCCAGCCGCCCGGCCCCGGGTTGCCGGAGCAGGCGCCGTCGGTGAAGACCGACACCGCGTCCGGGGGCGCGAGCATCGCGGCGGCCCGGGGTCGTCGGAGCCACCGGGTCAGCCCCGCTCGACGAACGCGGCGATCGAGGCGAGCTCGCGCTTGCGCGACGCCTCGTGGAGGTAGGGCATGTGGCCGGTCTCGAAGTACTCGTGCTCGATCCGGTCGAACGCCTCGTCGGGCAGGCGCAGGTGGGCGACCATGTTCTCCGCCGCGTGGTAGGGCGTCGCCAGGTCGTAGTAGCCGTACTCGATCCGCACCCGCAGGTGGGGGTTGGCCCGCATGATCCGCTCGAGCTTGTCGGCCACGAAGATCGGCTTGCCCTCGAACTCCTTGAACGACCACTCCTTCACCTCGTTGGCGAACACCTCGTAGGCGAGGTCCTGGGTGCTGCCCAGCTCGTGGCGCAGGTAGTGGTGGAAGGCCGCCGCGAACGGGCCCGCCATCGCGTCGCTCGGACGGGTCGGCGTCCATGTTCTCCGCGATGGGGGAGTGCAGCGGCCCGGTGAAGCGGCCGTCGATGCCGCCCGACGGCCAGCCCCCGGTCGCGGAGCAGCTCGGTACAGAACCGCCAGTGCTCGACGCGCAGGTCGGCGCCCTCGACGTAGGCCTCGGACAGGCCGGTCAGCCGCGCCAGGGTGCGGACGACGGCGGTCCGCTCCTTGGCCGGCAGGCGGCGGCCGGCCGCGAGCGCGGTGCGGTAGGGCCCGGCCGAGAACGTCCTCGGCCTCCTGCCGCAGCCGGGCGAGCCGGCCCTTGACCTTGCCGTGGTAGTGCGCGATCGCGGTGTAGGTCGGCAGGAAGTTGAGGCACGACTCGTCCCAGCGGTGGTGCTCGAAGTCCTGGCTGCCGAAGTCGAGCACGCTGGAGACCAGCACGATGCCGTTGAGCGCCATCGAGTGCCGCGTCGAAGAGCCGCTCGGCGACCGCCACCGCCCGGACGGTGCCGTAGGACTCGCCGATCACGTACTTCGGCGACATCCAGCGGTCCTCGCGGGTGCACCAGAGCCGGATCAGCTCGGTCACCTGCTCCACGTCCTTGGCGAAGCCGTGGTAGTCCTTCGGCTTCCCGCCCTCGACGGTGCGGGTGTGGCCGGTCGACATCGGGTCGATGAAGACCAGGTCGGAGACGGCCAGCAGCGTCTCGGGGTTGTCGACGAGCCGGTACGGCGGGGGGTGCGGCGCGGTGACGTCGCCGACGTCGGCGCGGCGCGGGCCGAGCAGGCCCATGTGCAGCCAGATCGAGGACGAGCCCGGGCCGCCGTTGAAGATGAACGAGACCGGCCGGGTGGTCACGGCGGCGTCGTCGAGCGTGTACGCCGTCACCGACATCTGGGCGCGGGCCTTCCAGCCGTGGAAGACGTCGTCCTTGACCTCCTCCTCGCGCAGCACGACGCGGCCGCTGCGCGCGGTGTAGGAGATTTCGCCCCGCCGGGTCCGCAGCGTGTGGTGGGTGACCACCAGGTCGTCGACCGGGTCGGGCTTCTCGGGCTTCTCGTCCTTCGTGGCGGTCTGCCCGGCCCTCGGCCGGCTTCGCGTCGCTCATGCATCTCCTTCGGTCGGGTCGGTCTGCGATGTCTCGGGACGGCCGCGCTCGCCGCCGGGCACCCACAGCACGTCACCCTGGGCGCGGTTGACGTAGCGGGCCAGGATGAAGACCAGGTCGGAGAGCCGGTTGAGGTAGCGGATCGCGCAGCGGGTTCATGGTCTCGGCGTGCACGTCGTAGGCCGCCCACGCCGACCGCTCGGCACGTCGTACGACGGTGCGCGCGACGTGGAGCCTGGCCGCGGCGGGGGTCCCGCCGGACAGGATGAACGAGCGGAGCTTCGGCAGGTCGGCGTTGAACTCGTCGCACCACTCCTCGAGCCGGTCGACGTAGTCCTGGGTGATCCGCAACGGCGGGAACTCCGGGTCCGGTCGTCACCGGCGTGCAGAAGTCCGCGCCGACGTCGAAGAGGTCGTTCTGGGCATGTATCAGCACCACCCGGACCGGCTCCTCCAGGTCATGAGCAAGTGCCATCCCCAGCTGGGCGTTCGCCTCGTCGACGTCTGCATAGGCGTGGAGTCGGAGGTCGTTCTTCGACGTCTCACTCATGTCCCCGAGTCGCGTCGTACCCCCGTCACCCGTGCGGGTGTAGATCCGAGTCAGGTTGACCATGGGCACGAGGTTAGTGGGCGGTGAGCGAAGAAATGTGTGGCCGTGGCGCAACCGAAGGGGGATGCTCGCGCGTCATAGTGGTCAGTAGGACGTTGTTCGTGACTGACCAGCGCCGGAGGCTCGGGCTTCCGGAGGACGGAGGCAGACGATGACGCAGCCGGAAAGTCCCACTCGGGGCACGGGGAGCGGGGGACGGACGATGGAGATCGTCCACGAAGGACGCACGCTGGTGCTGACCGGTGACTTCGACGTGCGCAGCACGATGGAGGTCCGCACCGCCATCCACGAGCATCTGCACGGCGACGAGCAGGACCTCGTGATCGACCTCAGCGGCGTCGGCACGCTCGACTCCACCGCGGCCCGGGTGCTCGCCTACGCGACCCTCGAGGCCGGCCGCTCGGGTCACCACCTGCGGCTGCGCGGCTGCGGCCCCGCAGTCCGGCGGATGCTCCACCTGACCCGCCTGGCCCGGTTCATCGAGGTCGACCGTCAGGCCGCCACCGCCTGAGTTGTGACCTTGTCGGCTGAGAACTAGTTCACAAGCCGCTGACCTGCGGCGTTTGCCGCCCCTACCCTCGGTCCCATGCCACCGAAAGACCGCCCCTGGGTCATGCGCACCTACGCCGGCCACTCGACGGCCGCGGCGTCCAACGCGCTCTACCGGACCAACCTGGCCAAGGGCCAGACCGGGCTCTCGGTGGCCTTCGACCTGCCGACCCAGACCGGCTACGACCCCGACGACGCCCTGAGCAAGGGCGAGGTCGGCAAGGTCGGCGTCCCGATCCCGCACCTGGGGGAGATGCGCCGGCTCTTCGAGGACATCCCGCTCACCGAGATGAACACCTCGATGACGATCAACGCCACGGCGATGTGGCTGCTCGCGCTCTACCAGGTCGTCGCCGAGGAGCAGAACCCCGGAGTCGACCCGCAGGAGGTCGCCCACCGGCTCGCCGGCACCACGCAGAACGACATCGTCAAGGAGTACCTCTCCCGCGGGACCTACGTGTTCCCGCCCGAGCACTCGCTGCGGCTGACCACCGACCTGATCGCCTACACCGTCCACGAGATCCCGAGCTGGAACCCGATCAACATCTGCAGCTACCACCTGCAGGAGGCGGGGGCCACGCCGGTCCAGGAGCTCGCCTACGCGCTCTGCACCGCGATCGCGGTGCTCGACGCGGTCCGGGCGTCGGGCCAGGTCTCGGAGGACGACTTCGCCACGGTGGTCGGCCGGATCTCGTTCTTCGTCAACGCCGGTGTGCGGTTCGTCGAGGAGATGTGCAAGCTGCGCGCCTTCGTCGAGCTGTGGGACCAGATCACCCGTGAGCGCTACTCCGTCACCGATCCGGCCATGCGCCGGTTCCGCTACGGCGTGCAGGTCAACAGCCTGGGGCTCACCGAGGCCCAGCCCGAGAACAACGTGCAGCGGATCGTGCTCGAGATGCTCGGCGTGACCCTGTCCAAGGACGCCCGGGCCCGCGCCGTACAGCTGCCCGCGTGGAACGAGGCCCTCGGCCTGCCGCGTCCGTGGGACCAGCAGTGGTCGCTGCGGCTCCAGCAGGTGCTGGCCTACGAGTCCGACCTGCTGGAGTACGACGACCTGTTCGCCGGCTCCCACGTCGTCGAGGCCAAGGTGGCCGAGCTGGTCGCCGGTGCGAAGGCCGAGATCGACCGGGTCCAGGCGATGGGTGGTGCGATCGCCGCCGTCGAGTCCGGCTACATGAAGCAGGAGCTGGTCTCCTCCCACGCCGCCCGGCGCGCCCGGATCGAGTCCGGCGACGAGGTCGTGGTCGGGGTCAACCGGTTCGTGACCACCGAGCCCTCACCGCTGACCGCCGACCTCGACGCGGCGATCCAGGCCGCCGACCCGGCCGCCGAGCAGGCCGCGCTCGACAGCGTGCGCACCTGGAAGGAGGGCCGCGACGACGCCTCGGTCGCGGAGGCCCTGGCCCGGCTCGCTGCCGACGCGAAGACCGACGCCAACCTGATGACCGCCACCCTGGCTGCGGCCCGGGCGGGGGCCACGACGGGGGAGTGGGCCACCACGTTGCGCGGGGTGTTCGGGGAGTTCCGCGCCCCCACCGGCGTGAGCGGCGCGGTCGGCGTGGCGGAGGCGGGCGCCGACCTGGCCGCCGTACGCCGTCGGGTGCAGGAGACCGGCGAGGAGCTGAGCGGTCACCCAGGCGGGCGGCTGCGGCTGCTGGTCGGCAAGCCGGGTCTCGACGGGCACTCCAACGGCGCCGAGCAGGTCGCCGTGCGGGCCCGCGACGCCGGCTTCGAGGTGATCTACCAGGGCATCCGGCTGACCCCCGGGCAGATCGTGGCCGCGGCGGTGGCCGAGGACGTGCACTGCGTCGGGCTCTCGATCCTCAGCGGCTCCCACATGGAGCTGGTCCCGGCCGTGCTGGTGGGGCTGGAGGAGGCGGGCCTCGGCGACGTACCGGTCGTCGTCGGCGGCATCATCCCCGACTCCGACGCGCGCCGCCTGATCGATGCCGGGGTCGCGGCGGTCTACACGCCCAAGGACTTCGGGCTGACCGAGATCATGGACGGCATCGTCGACGCGATCCGCGAGGCCAACGACCTCGACTAGCCCCCGACGTCACGGATGACGGCGAGCGACGGAAGACCCTTGCCAGCGGCGCGCACGGCATAGCAGCGTGACGCCCAGGAGGTGTCATGACCAAGACGCTGCCCGAGGGGGCCGATGACTTCGGTGGGCTGGTCCCGCCGGACGACCACGACCCGGCGGACTACACGAAGGCGGGACGCCTGAGGGCGACGGTCTACGAGGCGGAGATCGCTCGGCTCCAGGAGCAGCTGGTGATGCTGCAGTACTGGATCGCCTCGCAGGGCCTCAAGGTCGCGGTGATCTTCGAGGGCCGCGGCTCGGCGGGCAAGGGTGGAGTCATCGCCCGGATCACCGAGCGCACGAGCCCGCGCACCGTCCGCGTCGTGGCCCTGCCGACGCCGACCGAGCGCGAGCGGACGCAGTGGTACTTCCAGCGGTACGCCGAGCATCTCCCGGCCGCAGGGGAGATGGTCCTGTTCGACCGGAGCTGGTACAACCGCTCGAACGTCGAGTGGGTGATGGGCTTCTGCACCGAGGAGGAGCACCAGGAGTTCCTGCGCTCCTGCCCGGAGTTCGAGCGGATGCTGGTGCGGTCGGGGATCGTGGTGCTCAAGTACTGGTTCTCGGTGTCCTTCGGCGAGCAGCGCCGCCGCTTCGAGGCGCGCAACGAGGAGCCGATCAAGCGCTGGAAGCTCTCCGCCATGGACCTCGCCGAGCACGAGCTCTACGTCCGCTACTCGATGGCCAAGGACACGACGTTCCAGTACACCGACATCAAGCAGGCGCCCTGGTACGTCGTGCCGTCGGACGACAAGCGGGCCGCGCGGCTCAACTGCATCGACCACCTGCTCAGCCAGTTCGACTACGAGGACATGGCGCCCTGACGTGGTGGAGCTGCCCGAGATGCGGCAGATCCCCTACATGCGCCCGCCGTTCCACGAGCAGACGTTCGTGCCGCGCCGCTGGTAGGCGCCGCTCGGGACGGGTCAGACCCGGAAGTCCTCGTCCTCGGGGATCGTCACGCCCAGCTGGTCGAGGGCCTGCTGGAGCACGCCCTGCACCGCCAGCGTGTCGCGCAGCGGCATCACGTCGGACTCGGTCAGACCGGTCTCGAGGCAGCGGGCGACCTCGTCCGCCTCGTGGAAGTAGCCGCGCCCGGGGCCGGTGAACGTCTCGGTCTCGGGCGGCCCGCCGTTGCGCCGGACGACGATCTGGTCGGGATGGTGGAAGCGCGGCGCCAGCTCGATCGAGCCGCCGGTGCCCACCACCACCGCCCGGCCCGGGACTCGCCGGCCAGGGTGGCCTGGAGCGAGGCGCGCACGTCCGTCGTCGTAGGCGAGGTGGAGGGCGACGCTGCGGTCGGCGCCGTTGGGGTACGTCGTGCCTGTCGCGGTGACCCGGTCGGGATCGCCCAGGAAGTGCTGGGCGACCGAGACGACGTAGACCCCCAGGTCGAGGATCGCCCCACCGCCGAGGCGAGGGTCGAAGAGCCGGCTGCCCGGGTCGAAGGCCCGGAACGCGCCGAGGTCGGCCTGGACCAGCAGCGGGTCGCCGATCTCGCCGGACGCGACGAGCTCGCGCACGCGCACCAGAGCGGGGAGGAACCGGGTCCACATCGCCTCCATGCAGAAGACACCGCGCTCCCGCGCCGCTGCGACGACCTGCTCGGCACCGGCGAGGGTGGCGGTGAACGACTTCTCCACGAGCACCGGCTTGCCCGCCTCGATCGCGGCCATCGCCAGGCCGAGGTGCTGGGGGTGGGGTGTCGCGACGTAGACGACGTCGACGTCGGGATCGGCCAGGAGCTCGCGATGGGTCAGGCCGCGCACGACGCTGCCGTGCCCGGTGCCGGCGGTGCCGGCGGTGTCGGCGGCGAAGGCCTCGGCCGAGTCGCGGGACCGTGACGAGACGGCCACGAGGTCGGCGTCGCGCGCGTGCGGCAGGTCGCCGGCGAACACGCGTGCCATGGCGCCGGTCCCGGCGATGCCCCAGCGAAGCGTCATCGCGCCAGCCTAGGCGGGGTGGTCACCAGCCCCGGGTCCCCGGACCACCCTTGAACGGTCCGACGACGCGGCTGGTGATCCAGCCGCCGTAGAAGCCGCCCTCCTGGGGCACGACGACCTCACCGTCGACCCGACACTCGTCGACCAGGCCGGGCATCACGGCGACGTGACCGACGAGGCGCTCGAAACCGGGGGACGGCGAGGGATAGGTCCAGCCGGCGCGGACCGCGGTCCGGGCCGGCGTGACGAGGTCGTAGTAGCCGGCCACGCCCTTCCACTCGCAGTACGACGACCCGGCTGCGGGCCGCAGGACGCCGGGGGTGAACGCCGTCGCGGGCAGGTAGTAGGTCGGCGGGTGGCTGGTCTCCAGCACGCGGTAGGCGTCACTGGTGCGGGCCACCACCTCGCCGCCCAGGCGGATCTCGAGCGAGGCGGAGGTGGCCTCGAGGCGAGGTGGGCGGGGGTAGTCCCAGACCGACTCCTGGCCAGGACCCGGCTCGACGCGTCGGACGCTAGACACGCGCGCCGTCCGCGGGGCCGGCGGCGGGTGCGGAGGGCTGGGTCCGTCCGCTCCCGGCAACCCCGAGCGCCACGACGCGCAGGCTCCGGAGACGATCGTGAACGTCCACAGCAACGCCGGGGCGGCGTTCGGGTGCAGCTGGTCGTGGTTGCGGGAGGTCTCGACCAGGCGGCGACCAAGAAGACCAGGCAGGCCATGCCCAGCATCCAGGCGATGCCCTGGAAGGCCAGGGTCAGCGGGGGCGTAGGCGCTGGGGCGGCATCGGCGGCCGCTCGAACGCCGCCCGCGAGGGCGGGTGGTAGCCGACCACGGCCGTCGGCTTCAGCGGCCCGTAGATGTGGGGGAAGGTCCTCACCGTCGACGTCGTCCGCGCGCCACGGCACGTCGAGCAGGTCGGTCTCGATCTCCAGGACCAGGATCGGCTCGCCCACGTCGACGTAGAACCGGCTCGAGCACCCCGGCGACCTGAGCCCGGTGGGCGGCGTGGAGGAAGCCCACCTCGGCGAGCGAGGCGCCGTAGGTGGAGGTGGTGTAGCTGCCGGAGACCTTGGCCTGCTGCCAGTCGGCGAGCGTCGCGACGTGGTAGATCCGCATGCCGCGCATCCTGCCGCACGGGGTCGCTAGGTTGGGGACGTGAGCGACCTGCACTGCCCGGCCCGGTTCATCGTCGCGCGGCACGGGGAGGCGGAGTACGAGTCGCCCGAGATGAACGCCACCGGCGGCAGCCTCACCGACCCTCGGCCGGTCGCAGGCGCGCGACCTGGGGGAGCGGCTGCGGTCGGAGCGGATCGCCGTCCGTGGCCTGCAGCGAGCTCTCGCGGGCGGTGCAGACCGCCGAGATCGCAGCGGGTGTCCTGGGGCTGCCGGTGCGGGTGCGGGAGCGGCTGCAGGAGTTCCCGGCCGGAGACTTCCTCGGGCCACCCCTACGACCACGCCTTCTTCAACCCCCTCGTGACGGGCTGGCTGGCCGGCGACCTGGACGCCGGGGTGCCGGGCGGCGAGACCGGCCGGCAGACCGCCGGCCGCGTGCTCGGGGTGCTCGACGACCTGGCCGACCAGTACCGCGGCGAGACCGTGCTCGTGGTCACCCACGGCGGGGTGATCACGACCCTGTGGGGCCTGGTCGCGCCCGGCTCGCCCTCGGCGCCGCGGGCCGACGGGGTGGCCAACACCTCGACGTACGTCTTCGAGCGCGACGCCGACGGCTGGCGCGCTGCGACCTAGGGCACGGGCTCGGTCCGCCAGCCCGCGCTGGATGACGTCGAGGACGACCTCGAGCGCGGCGTCCCGCAGGTCCGGCGGCAGGTCGCGGAGCGGCCCGTGCACGACCAGGTCGGAGAAGCCGTGGACGGCTGACCAGCAGGCCGACGTCGGCGCCGACGCGGCGCTCGGGGGTCACCGCGCCGCACGCCGACCAGCTCGTCGAGGACCTGGTTGAGCACGAGGTAGGGACCGGTCGACGGCCTTGGACGGAGCATCGGTGTGCGCGTCCGTGCTCTCGGGGGCCGTGAACGCGGTCGTGAACAGGCCGGGCTCGCGGATCGCGAAGTCGACGTAGGCGCGGCCGGTCTCGCGGAGCCGGGCGAAGGCCCGCTCCGTGCGCGTCGTCGCCGGTGACGCGGTGGCGATCCGGTCGAGCATGGCGCGCTCGAGGTCGGCGTAGGCCCGGTCGGAGACCTCGGCGAGGAGGGCGGCGCGGTCGCTGAAGTGGCGGTACGCCGCGTTGTGGGAGACCCCGGCCCGTCGCGCGACCTCGCGCAGCACCACGCCGTCGGGGCCGGTGGAGCGGGCCAGCTCGACCGCGGTGTCCACGAGCACCGGCCGCAGGTTGCCGTGGTGGTAGGCGCGTCGGCTGCTCACGGGGTCGAGCGTAGTCGATTCCGAGTCGAATGTTGACACTGGTCACATCATCGTCCTACCGTCATGTTGTCACTGTCCACATGGACCGCTTCCTCGGAGGACTCGATGAACGCCATCTCGACCACCCGCCGCCCTCACAAGGCGGCGGTCCTGGCCACGGTCTGTGCGGCCGTGCTCGCCATCAACCTCGACACCACCATCGTCAACGTCGCGCTTCCGTCGCTCTCGCGCGAGCTCTCGGCCGGCACCCGCCAGCTGCAGTGGGTCGTCGACGCCTACAACCTCGCCTTCGCCGGGCTGGTCCTGGCCGCCGGCAGCCTCTCCGACCGGTTCGGCCGACGCCCGGCGCTGATCATCGGGCTGGTCGGCTTCGCCGCCGCCAGCGCAGCCGGCGCGCTGGTCACCTCGGCCGGCGCCCTCGTCGCGACCCGGTTCGTGATGGGCGCGTTCGCGGCCCTGATCTTCCCCACGACGCTGTCGATCATCAGCAACACCTTCCGCGAGCGCCGCGAGCGCGCGGCCGCCCTCGGCATCTGGGGCGCGGTGGTGGGGCTCGGCGTCGCGGCCGGCCCGATCACCGGCGGTGTGCTGCTCGAGCACTTCTACTGGGGG
Source organism: uncultured Actinomycetota bacterium (assembly GCA_963761085.1). Lineage (GTDB taxonomy): Bacteria > Actinomycetota > Actinomycetes > Propionibacteriales > Nocardioidaceae > Nocardioides. The sequence goes on along the minus strand of CAVXFQ010000002.1, from coordinate 372,753 downwards.
AGCGTGTTCTGGGCGCTGGTCCCGCTGGCCCTGGTGACCGCCGTGGCGGCGTACCTCCTCGTCCCGGAGTCGCGCGACCCCGGCGTGCCGCCGCTCGACCTGCCCGGGCTCTGTCCTCTCGATCGCGATGCTGGTCGCGCTGACCTACACGATCATCGAGGCGCCGTCCTACGGCTGGTCGTCCGGCCCGGACGCTGGGCGGCTTCGCGGCCGCGGCCGCGCTGCTGGTGGCATTCGTGGTCCGCGAGCGTCGTACGGCGCACCCGATGCTCGACGTGACGCCTCTTCCGCGACCGGCGGTTCAGCGCGGCCAGCGGAGCGGTCACGATCACCTTCTTCGCGCTGTTCGGCTTCATCTTCCTGGTGACGCAGTACTTCCAGTTCGTCCGCGGGTACGGCGCGCTGTCGACCGGCGCGCGGATCCTGCCGGTCGCGTTGTCGATCGCGGTCGCCTCCGTGGTCGGTGCGGCGCTGGCGCCCAGGATCGGGACCAAGATCGTGGTCACCACCGGGCTCGTGCTCTTCGGGACGGCGTTCCTCTGGATCTCCACGTCGACGGTGTCCACGCCGTACGCGACGCGTGATCGTGCCGCAGATGGTCCTGATGGGGCTCGGCATGGGCCTGATCTCCACCCCGGCGACCGAGTCGATCCTGCTGGTGCTCCCGCCCGCGCGGGCCGGGGTCGGTTCGGCGGTCAACGACGCGACCCGCGAGCTCGGCGGCACGCTGGGTGTGGCCGTCGTGGGATCGGTGTTCTCGTCGGTCTTCGGCTCGCATCTGGCGTCCGGCGCCTTCACCGCGCTCCCCGGCTCGCTGCTGGCCCGGGCCCAGGACTCGGTGGGCGTGGCCCAGGCGGTCACCGTGCAGGACCCGCGACTGCTGCCGGCGTTCCACGACTCGTTCATGGCCGCCATGTCGACCTCGTGCATCGTGGTCGGGCTGCTGTGCCTGGCCGGGGCCGTCGCCGCCGCCTTCCTGCTGCCGGGCCGGCTGCCGGTCCACGTCGAGGTCGCCGAACCCGAGAGCGCCCCGGTCGCCGCCTGAACGCCTCTGCCCGGCGAACTGACACGGTGTAGGGATGAGCGAGCCGATCTACCTCGTGACCGACGTCGAGGCCTCCGGCTTCCGGCCGGGGCAGAACTCGATGCTCTCCTTCGCCACCGTCGCCGTCACCGGCGCGGTGTCGAGTGGGGCCGGTTCGAGGCCGTCCTGGCCGAGCTCCCCGGGGCCACCTGGGACCCCGGCACCAGAGCCTGGTTCGAGCAGGACGAGCCGGAGGCGCTGGCGGCGGCGACCACCGACCCGCGTGACCCGGCCGAGGTGATGACCGCCTTCGTGGCCTGGGTGCGCGGCTTCCCGGGCCGCGGGTCTTCACCGCGCATCCGCTCGCCTTCGACGGCCAGTGGATCGACCACTACCTGCGCACGTTCGCCGACCTGCCGCTGGTGCGCAGCCTCTACGACGCCGACCCGCTCTTCCACGACACCCTCTGCCTGCGCTCCTACGCCGCCGCCGTCACCGGCCGCTACGTCGGGGATGTCTCGCCGGCCACCCTCCCGGCGGACTGGTTCGGCGGCGTACCCCACACCCACCGGGCCCTCGACGACGCGCTCGGCTACGCCCACCTGCTCGCCGAGCTGTTCCGGCAGACCCGCTCCGCCGGTTGAGCAGGCGCGCGAGGTCCGCTGGTTGAGGAGGTGCGCTAGCGACCGTCTCGAAACCGAGGAACAGATCAGGTAGGTGTCGGTGGTTTCGAGACTGGAACGCCTTCCTCAACCGGCGACCGGGTCGGCGCCTGCTCAACCGGCGACTCACGCACCCGCGCCGCGCGGCGTACGCTCGAAGTGTGTGAGATCGGGAGGTCGTCATGGAGATCCTGCTTCTGATCCTGGCCGCCGTCGCCATCAGCATGCTGATGTCGTGGTTCCTCAGTGCGCGGGTGGTGCGCCAGATCGAACGAGGAGTCGTCTTCCGGCTCGGCCGTGCGCAGAGTGAGGTGCGCAAGCCGGGCCTGACGATGCTGATCCCGTTCATCGACAAGATGACGAAGGTGAACATCCAGGTCGTCACCATGCCCGTGCCGGCCCAGGAGGGCATCACGCGGGACAACGTGACCGTCCGGGTGGACGCCGTCGTCTACTTCCGCGTGATCGACCCGTGGCGGTCGGCGGTGGTCGTCGAGGACTACAAGTTCGCGATCCTCCAGGTCGCCCAGACCTCCCTGCGGTCGATCATCGGCAAGAGTGAGCTCGACGACCTGCTCTCGAGCCGCGAGAAGCTCAACGAGGGCCTCGAGATCATGATGGACAGCCCCGCCGCCGGGTGGGGCGTGGAGATCGACCGGGTGGAGATCAAGGACGTGGCGCTGCCCGAGACCATGAAGCGCTCGATGTCGCGGCAGGCGGAGGCGGAGCGGGAGCGGAGGTCGCGGGTCATCACCGCCGACGGTGAGCTCCAGGCGTCGGAGAAGCTCTCGCAGGCGGCACAGGTGATGAGTGCGTCGCCCGCGGCGCTGCAGCTCCGGCTGCTCCAGACGATGGTCGAGGTGGCGGCCGAGAAGAACTCCACGCTGGTGCTGCCGTTCCCCGTGGAGATGCTGCGCTTCTTCGAGGCCGCCGCACGGGGGGAGGCCATCGTGCCGGCTGCCACCGCGCCGAGCGAGGCGGGGGCGGGAGACGCCGTCGCCCCCCGTTCCGAGCCGCTCCTGCGGACCTCGGGGAACGCCGTACCGAACGGCGTCGAGCACCCCGAGGCCTCCTGAGGGTCAGAACAGGCGGTCGTCGGCGTTGTCGAGACCGCGCAGGGCGTCGTAGTCGACGACGGCGCAGGAGATGCCGCGGTCGAGGGCGAGCACCCGCGCCTGCGGCTTGATCTCCTGGGCAGCGAAGATGCCGCGGACCGGGGCCAGCAGGGGGTCCCGGTTGAGCAGCTCGAGGTAACGCGTGAGCTGCTCGACACCGTCGATCTCGCCGCGGCGCTTGATCTCGACGGCCACGGAGGCGCCGGCGGCGTCGCGGCACATCAGGTCGACCGGGCCGATCGCCGTGGGGAACTCACGCCGGACCAGCGTCAGCCCGTCGCCGAGGTGGGTCGGGTGCTCGGCGAGCAGCTCCTGGAGGTGCTTCTCGACCCCGTCCTTCTGCAGGCCCGGGTCGAGGCCGAGCTCGTGGGAGGTGTCGCTGAAGACCTCGTCGATGAGGATCTGGAGCGTGTCCTCGGCTCCCTTCGAGGAGGCCCGCGACGTCACCGTCCAGAGCGCGGCGCCCTCGTCGGTGGTGTCCTCGCGCAGGGTGCAGGGCGGGGACATCCAGTTCAGCGGCTTGTAGGAGCCGCCGTCGGAGTGGATCAGCACCGACCCGTCGGCCTTGATCATCAGCACCCTCGTCGCCATCGGCAGGTGGGCGGTGAGCCGGCCGGCGTAGTCCACCTGACACCGAGCGACGACAAGCCTCACGGGCGGTGACCCTACCCGGTGCGGCAGACTCCCCTGCATGCCGGAACGGGTGGTGGTCGTCGGCGCCGGGGTGCTCGGCCTGAGCTGCGCACTGCGCCTGCTCGAGGCCGGCCACCGGGTCGACGTGTTGGCCCGCGAGCTCCCGCTGGAGACGACGTCGGCGGTCGCCGCAGCCATCTGGTACCCCTACCTCGCGTTTCCGCAGGACAAGGTCACGGCCTGGGCCGCCGCGTCGTACGACGTGTTCGCCGGGCTGGCGGACGACGCCGAGACCGGGGTCACGATGCGCCGCGGCACCGAGCTGCTGCTGGCCGAGTCGCCGGACCCCTGGTGGGTGGCGGCCGTCCCGGACCTGGAACGGGTCGCGCCGCGAGCGCCGTACCGCGACGCCTGGTCGTTCGTGACGCCGGTCGTCGACATGCCGCGCTACCTGGTCTGGCTGCACGCCCGGGTGCGCGACGCAGGCGGCACCGTCACCCGGATGGCGCTGCCGCACCTGCCGGAGGGCCCGCTGGTGGTCGACTGCGCTGGCCTCGGCTCGCGCCACCTCGCCGACGACCCGACCACCACGCCGGTGCGAGGGCAGGTCGTGGTGGTGGAGCAGATCGGGCTCGAGGAGTGGTGGCTGGCCGAGGACGGCCCCACCTACGTCATCCCGCGGGCCGGCGACATCGTCGTCGGCGGCACCGACGACGCGGGGGAGTGGGACCGGACGCCGTCACGCGCGACCGCCGACGAGATCCTGCGTCGCGCCGCCGCACTGGTGCCCGGACTCGCGAGCGCGCGGGTGCTGCGGCACAAGGTCGGGCTCCGACCCGCCCGTCCCGAGGTGCGGCTCGAGCGCGTCGGCGACGTCATCCACTGCTACGGCCACGGCGGCGCCGGTGTCACCCTGTCCTGGGGCTGCGCGGCCGAGGTCGCTGCCCTCGCCGACGTCGCCGGTGCGTGAGCCGAGGGCCTGCTCGTGTGAGGAACCTCGCGCTGACGGCGCTGTCACGCGTGGGAGGATTCGCCCCATGACGAGCACCACCGCGCCCGGACCCACGTCAGCACTCGCGATTTCGACACCATCGGCGTCGTCGGGCTGGGCACCATGGGGGCCGGCATCGCCGAGGTTTTCGCCCGCAACGGCTTCTCCGTGATCGGCGTCGAGGTCACCGAGGACGCCGTCGAGCGCGGCCGCCAGCACCTCGAGCACTCCACCGGCCGCGCGGTGGCGCGCGGGAAGCTGAGCGAGGACGACCAGGCGGCGCTGATCGACCGGGTGACCTTCTCGACGTCCCTGAAGGACCTGGCGGAGGCCGACTTCGTGGTCGAGGCGGTCGTGGAGTCGCTCGAGGTCAAGAAGTCGATCTTCCGCGACCTCGAGGGCATCGTGAAGCCCGAGGCGATCCTGGCCACCAACACCTCGAGCCTCAGCGTCACCGAGATCTCGACCGCCAACCTCCATCCGGGCCGCGTCATCGGCGTCCACTTCTTCAACCCGGCCCCGGTGCAGAACCTGGTCGAGATCATCCGCACGGTGGTCACCGAGCCCGAGGTGCTCGACGACGTGAAGGCGCTGGTCGCCCGGCTCGGCAAGAGCCCTGTGATCTGTCGGTGACCGGGCCGGCTTCATCGCCAACACCCTGCTGTTCGGCTACCTCAACCACGCGGTCTCGATGTACGAGGGCCGGTTCGCCACCCGCGAGGACATCGACGCCGCCATGCGGTTCGGCTGCGGCTACCCGATGGGCCCGCTGGCGCTGCTCGACCTGATCGGCCTCGACACGGCGTACGAGATCCTCGACACGATGTACAAGCAGGGCCGCGACCGCCTGCACGCGCCCGCCCCGATCCTCAAGCAGCTGGTCACCGCGGGCATGCTCGGCCGCAAGACCGGCCGCGGCTTCTACACCTACGAGGGCCCCGACAGCCCGGTCGTCGTCGCCGACGCGCACACGCCCGACGCCACCCACCCGCCGCAGCTGCGGCGGCCGATCTCGACGGTCGGCGTCGTCGGCACCGGCACCATGGCGACCGGCATCGTCGAGGTCTTCGCCAAGGCCGGGTTCGACGTCACCTACGTCGGGCGCTCCGACGCCAAGGTCGACGGCGTCCGCACCGCGATCGAGCGCTCGCTCGACAAGGCGATCCAGCGCGGCAAGCTCGAGGAGCCGGCCAAGTCCGAGGCGCTGTCCCACCTGACCGGCACCACGAAGCTCGACGACCTCGCGTCGGTCGACATCGTGATCGAGGCGATCGCGGAGGACCTCGCGGTCAAGACCACCGCTCTTCGAGAACCTCGACGAGATCTGCAAGCCCGGCGCGATCCTGGCCACGACCACCAGCAGCCTGCCGATCATCTCCTGCGCCAAGGCCACCAGCCGCCCGCAGGACGTCATCGGCATGCACTTCTTCAACCCCGCGCCGGTGATGAGGCTGGTCGAGGTCGTCTCGACGGTCACCACCGCCGACGACGTGGCCGAGACGGTGCTGGCGCTGTGCGACCAGGTCGGCAAGGTCGCGGTCTCGTGTGGCGACCGCGCCGGCTTCATCGTCAACGCGCTGCTGTTCCCCTACCTCAACGACGCGGTCAAGATGCTCGAGGCCCACTACGCCACGGCCGACGACATCGACACCGCGATGAAGCTCGGCTGCGCCCTGCCGATGGGGCCCTTCGAGCTGCTCGACGTGGTCGGGCAACGACGTCTCGCTGGCGATCCAGCGCGAGCTCTACCTGGAGTTCCGCGAGCCCGGCTTCGCGCCGGCGCCGCTGCTGGAGCACCTGGTCACGGCCGGCTACCTCGGCCGCAAGACCAAGCGCGGCTTCCGCGACTACAGCGCCTGACGCCGTACGCCGCCTGCGCTCCCTAGGATCGGGCCATGTCGACCAGCAGGCTCGAGGCGTTCAGCGACGGCGTGCTCGCGATCATCATCACGGTGATGGTGCTCGAGCTCAAGGTGCCCGGTGAGCCCTACACGCTGAACACCCTGTGGCACGAGAGCGGTCTGGGTCTGCTGACCTACCTGCTGAGCTTCATCTACATCGGCATCTACTGGAACAACCACCACCACCTGTTCCAGGTCTGCGACCGCATCGACGGCACGGTTCTCTGGGCCAACCTGGGGCTGCTGTTCGCGCTGTCGCTCTACCCGTTCACCACCGCCTGGATGGACGAGTCGCGGCTGGCGCGCACCCCGGTGGTGGTCTACGGCGTGAACCTGCTGGCAGCCGGCACGGCGTACTTCCTCCTCCAGCACTTCATGGCGCGGGTGCCGGGCAACGGCGCGCGGATGCGCGAGGTCTTCGGCCGCACCGGCAAGGAGATCGCCTCGATCGTGCTCTACGTCGTGGGCATCGCGCTGGCCTTCGTCGAGCCCTGGCTGGCGATGGTGCCCTACGCCGCCGTGGCGCTGATGTGGCTGGTGCCCGACCGCCGCGTCGAGCGCTGGCTCGAGGCCCGCGCCGACGCCGACCCTGCCGCCTGACCACCCCGCCCGCCGGAGCCGCCGGTCGAGGAGCGCGCCGCGGGCCGATGGTCAGGTCGACTGCCGCGGTCCGGTGTTCAGGGCGAACGCCGGCGGCGGCTGGTTGAGGAGCGCGCTCTGCGCGCGTCTCGGAACCCGGCTCCGACGGAGTCGAGGTCCTCAGTCCAGGCAGAACTCGTTGCCCTCGGGGTCCTGCATCACGATGAAGCCTCCGCTCATCGGTGGGGCAGGCTCGTGACGGCGCAGGCGGGTGGCGCCGAGAGCGACCAGCCGCTCGCACTCGGCCTCCAGCGTCGTCATCCGTTCGTCGCCCTCGAGCCCGGGCGCGGCCCGGAGGTCGAGGTGGACGCGGTTCTTCGCGGTCTTGCCTTCGGGCACCTTCTGGAAGAACACGCGTGGCCCGGCGCCGTCGGGATCCACGACCGCCGACGCGGCCCCGCGCTCGTCCTCGGGCACGCCTGCCGCCTCGAGGAACTCCGTCCATGCCTCGATCGCGTCCTCGCCGGGCGCCAGGTCGCGGCCCGGCGGCGGTTGGATGACGTAGTGCAGCGCCTCCGCCCAGAACCGGGAGAGTCCGATCGGGTCGGCGGCGTCGAAGGTGATCTGGACGGTGCGGCTCATGCGAGCTCCTCGGGTCGAGTGACGGTGGCGCGGTAGAGGTCGCGGAGGAGGCAGATCTCCGCGCCGTGGTGGATCAGCTCACGGTTGAGGTGGAGCACGAGGTCGGCCAGCGGCGCCTCCGCGAACGGTCCCTGGCGGGGCCGCAGGGTCGCGCCAGGCCCTCCTCGCCGAGCGCCGCCACCCCGGCTGTCCAGGCGTCGTACGTCGTGTCGAGCCGGGCCGGGGCCTCGTCGGCCGTGGTGGCGTAGGACCAGGTGGCGTAGTCGGCGGGCGGGCCGTCGACGTGCGAAGCGGTCCTCATCGCCAGGCACTCCACCGTGATGTGGGCGATCCGCCAGGCGATGGTGGTCACCGGAGCAGGATCGGGTTCGTCGGGGGCGTCGTCGCGCTGCCAGAGCCCTGCACCGATCGGGGCCGGTGACGTGGAGGCGCCGCGCGGGCGGATGCTCCAGGCGCCGGGTGCCGGCTCCCAGAGGTACTCCTCGTCGGTCAGCCCCTCGAGCCGCGGCCGGAACAGGTGGCGGTAGTGGAAGTCGAGCTGGTCCCGCAGGGTCTCGTTCCAGCCGCGGGGGAGGGTCACGGTCACCCGGCCGCCCCCTGCCTGATCCCGAGCGTGTTGCCGAAGGGGTCGATCACCACGCCGCCACGGTAGCCGTCACCGAGGTCACCACCGGCCTCGTGCGCGGTGGCGCCCCGGGCGAGCAAGTCGGCGAGTGCGGCGTCGGCGTCATCCACCTGCCAGGAGGTCACCGAGCGGTCTCGACCGTCGGCGGGCACGGACGCGCGGTCGACGATGCCGAGCACGTGGTCGTGCGGGCCGACCCGCCACTCGACGTACCCCTCGCGCTCGAAGCTCGGCTCGCCACCCAGCAGATCGGCGTACCAGGCGCGCGCCGCGACGAGGTCGTCGGCCTGGAGGCGGACCGCGGCGACCCCGCTGGTGAACGGTGGCTCGGAGGGCCGCCAGGCCTTCAGGAACGACAGGTCGTCCAGTCCGTCACGGGCGGCGACCAGGCCGAACGATGTGGCACCGTCCACGGTCTCGCGGATGATGTCGCCGTGGCCGGCGTGGCGCGCGAGCTCCTCCATCAGGTGCCACCAGATCCAGCGGACCGTCCACGCCGGCCCGTCCTTCGGGAACCACGGCGCGTCCGGGACGGGCACCACCTGTCGAGGTCGAGCCGGCGTGCGGCGTCGAGCACGGCCGCGGACGCCTCAGCGTGGGCGGCGAGCAGGTCGTCGAGCGAGTCGGTCTCGGTGAACCGGAAGCTGTCGAGGTAGGCGGCGACGTCCTCGGGCGTCTCCTGGACCGGGTGCGGAGCCGCCTCGGCCTTCGCCAGCCACGACTGCTGGACGTCGGTGACGTGCTTGACCAGGCCGCCCAGGCTCAGCGTCGACGCGCTGGGTGACCGGGCCGCCTGCCGGACGGTGAGGCCGTGCAGGAGCGCGGGGAACGCGTCCTGGGTCTGGGCGAGGAAGCCGATGATCGCGTCGGTCTCGTTCGGCGACGGGCGGTGCGTGCAGGGCCATGGCGGGGTCCTCTCTGGTGCTGCGCGGTCGATGTCGTCAGCCTGACGCAGAACCAGGACAGGATACTGTCCGCTATCGGTGGCAGACTTCCGCCCATGGCCGAGACGACGGAACGGGTGCTACGCCTGCTGGGGCTGCTCCAGCAGCGCCCGGTCTGGACCGGGCCCGAGCTCGCCGAGCGGCTCGGCGTCACTCCTCGCAGCATCCGCCGCGACGTCGAGCGCCTGCGTGCGCTGGGCTACCCGGTTCAGGCGACCCAGGGTGTCGGCGGTGGCTACCAGCTGGGCCGGGGGCGCGGGCTCCCGCCACTGCTGCTCGATGACGCCGAAGCCGTGGCGGTGGCCGTCTCGCTCCGGATGGCGGCCGGCGGCACCGTGTCCGGTGCCAGCGAGGCGGCCCTGCGCACGCTCGCCAAGCTCGACCAGGTGATGCCGCCGCGGCTGCGCAGCGAGGTGCGCGCGATCCACGAGGCGACCCAGACGCTCGACCACGGCGAGGCCACCGTCGACGGCGACGCACTGCTCCGGCTGGCCAAGGCGGTGCGCGACACGGTGCGGGTGCGCTTCGACTACGAGTCCCGCGACAAGACCCCGAGCAGCCGGGTCGTCGAGCCCGTGGGGCTGGTCGCGACCGGCCGGCGGTGGTACCTGATGGCCTTCGACCTCGACCGCGACGACTGGCGCACGTTCCGGCTCGACCGGATGACGGCGGTCGAGCCGACCACGTGGCGGTTCCAGCGAGCGGGAGCACGAGGACTCGGCTGCCTATGTCCAGCGGTCCGTGACCAGCGCGGCGTACCGGGTGCAGGCGAGGGTGCTGGTCCATGCACCCTTGTCCGAGGTGGCCGAGCGCACCAGTGTGCGCTCGGTGACGCTCACCGCGGTCGACGACGAGACCACGCTGCTCGAGGCCGGCGCGGAGTCGCTGATCGGGCTGGCCTTCCACCTGTCCTGGCTCGGCTTCGACTTCGACGTGCAGGAGCCGGCCGAGCTGCGCGAGGTCCTCGCCGAGCTGGGCGCCCGCGCGATCCGAGCGGCCGGCGAGAGGCGCGCCACGTAGGCTCGGGCCATGGAGTGGGTGCTCGTCGTTCTTGTGGTGGCGGCGGTCGTCGGGTTCGTGGTGATGCGGCGACGGAGCCAGGAGCTGTCCCGCGCTCGCGCGGCCGCACGGCTCGAGCCGGTGAAGAAGCTGGCCTTCGAGGACGTCACGGCGCTCGGCGTCCGCCTCCAGGACCTCGACCTCGAGCTGGCCGGACGCCCGCTCGACGAGGGGGCGAACGCCGACTACCAGCGCGCCCTGGACGCCTACGAGGCGGCCAAGACCGCGGCCGACGCGATCACCCGTCCCGAGCAGGTGCAGGACGTCACCAAGATCCTCGACGACGGCCGGTACGCGATCGACTGCGTCCGGGCACGGGTCGCCGGCCTGGCGCTCCCGCAGCGCCGGCCGCCCTGCTTCTTCGACCCCCGGCACGGACTGTCCGTCGCCGACGTGACCTACGCGCCGATGGGTGGCGCCGAGCGGCAGGTGCCGGCCTGTGCCCTCGACGCCGAGCGTGTGCGGGCGGGCGCCGAGCCCGACGTCCGCCAGGTGATGGTCGGCACCCGGCGCGTGCCGTACTGGGAGGGCGGCCCCGCCTACCGCCCCTACGCTGCCGGTTACTTCGGCGGCTTCGGCCCGCTCGACTGGATCTTCATGGGCTTCATGCTCGACGGTCTCGGCGACGGCCTCGGTGCCCTCGCTGGTGGCCTCGGCGACGGGTTCGGCGAGCTCGCCTCGGGCGTGGGCGACGGCATAGGCGACGCCGCGAGCGGGATCGGTGACGTGTTCGACGGGTTCGACTTCTGATGGCGCGGCCCCGTCTGCTGCTCGGCCTGGTGCTCGGAGCTCTCCTGGTCGGCCTGCTCGGCCTCGCGGCGCCGTCGTACGCCGCGATCACGCTGCCGCCGACCGGCACCGACTGGGACTACCAGCTGGGCGGTGCGCGCCCGGTGCCCCACCATGTCGGGATCGTCGAGCGTGACCGGCGCGCGAAGCCGGTCTCCGGAAAGTACAACGTCTGCTACGTCAACGGCTTCCAGACCCAGAGCAACGAGAAGAGGTTCTGGCGCCGCCACTGGTCGCTGGTGCTCAAGGACGCCGGCAAGCCGGTCGTCGACTCGGTGTGGGGGGAGTGGCTGCTCGACATCCGCACCCCGGCCAAGCGGCGCGACCTGGCCCAGATCATGGGCCGCTGGACCCGAGGCTGCGCCGACGACGGCTACGACGCGGTCGAGTACGACAACCTCGACTCCTTCAGCCGCAGCCACCACCTGATCACGCGGGCCGACGCCAAGGCCTACGCCGCGCTGCTGGTCGCCAGGGCCCACCGTCACGGCCTCGCCGCGGCCCAGAAGAACTGGGCCGAGTGGGACGGCACGACCGCGGGCTTCGACTTCGCGATCGCCGAGCAGTGCGCGCAGTACCACGAGTGCTGGAGATACGTCGCCGCCTACGGCCGTCACGTGCTCGCCGTGGAGTACGGCGACAAGGCGTTCCGCCGGGCCTGCCGCAACTGGGGCGGCCGGATCGCCGTCGTCCGGCGCGACGTCGACCTCACGCCGACCGGTGTACGCCGGTGGTGCTGACCCTGCGCTCTGGGAGACTGCGCGCGTGACCGCGCCGACCCAGCTCCACACGACGGCGATCGGCGACCGGGGCTCCCGGGTGGTCTTCGCCCATGGCCTCTTCGGCCAGGGCCGCAACTGGACGCAGATCGGCAAGGCGCTCGCCGACCGCCATCGGGTGCTCCTCGTCGACCTGCCCCATCACGGGCGCTCGGGGTGGGACGACAGCTTCGACTACCTCCAGGTGGCCGACCAGTTCGCCGGCCTGCTCTCCGCCGACGACCCGGTGGCGCTCGTCGGGCACTCGCTCGGCGGCAAGGTGGCCATGGTGCTGGCCCTGCGGCATCCCGAGCTCGTCGAGAGGCTCTGCGTCGTCGACGTCTCACCGGTGGCCTACGACCACCTGTCGCAGTTCGAGGGCTACATCGTGGCGATGCAGGCCCTGGACCTGTCAGCGCTCTCTCAGCGTGGCGACGCGGACGCGGCACTCGCCGAGGCCGTGCCCGACGCGACGGTGCGCGGGTTCCTCCTCCAGAACCTGCGCCGGGACGGCGACGGCTGGCGCTGGCAGGTCAACCTGGACGTGCTCGGCGCCGCCCTGCCCGTGATCGGTGGCTGGCCCGACGACATGCTGACCGGCGCCCCGCCCTACCCGGGCCCTGTGCTGTGGGTGGCCGGAGAGCGTTCGGACTACGTCGTCCCGGCCTACGTCGCGGCGATGGACCAGTGGTTCCCGGCCGCTCGCCGGGTCGTGGTCAAGGACGCCGGTCACTGGGTGCACTCCGAACAGCCCGACGTGTTCGTGCAGGTGCTGCGCCGCTTCCTCGACCCCGACTGACGGCTCCGAGCGGTCAGCTGACGCAGAGGCAGAACGGATGGCCGGCCGGGTCGAGGAACACCCGGAACGTCGTCCCTGGCTGGTGCTCGTGCTTGGTCGCGCCCAGGGCGAGCACCGCGGTCTCGCCCTCGTCGAGGTCGTCGACGACCACGTCGAGATGCATCTGCTGCGGGAGGTCCTGCCCGGGCCACTGCGGCGCGACGTAGCCCTCGACCTTCTGGAAGCTGATGCAGTCGCCGTAGTCGGCCCGGATGTCGGCCCAGCCGTCGTCGGCCTTCACCGGCCAGTCGAGCAGGGCGCCGTAGAACGTGGCGAGGGCGCGCGGGTCGGGGCAGTCGAGGACGAAGGCAGGAAAGCGTGCGATGGCCATGACGGCACCGTAGACGAGCTTCCGGACGATCTGCGTCCCGATATCCAGCGACTCCGTCAGCGGCGGCGCGCGCGGTAGGCCGCGACCGCGGCCCGGTTGGTGCAGGCCGTGCTGCAGAACCGTCGGGACCGGTTGCGCGAGAGGTCGAGGACGACGCCGTTGCAGTCGGGGTCGGCGCACAGCGCGAGCCGCGAGGTCTCGTCGGCGCGGATCACGTCGATCATCGCCATCGCCGCCTCGACCAGGATCCGGGTCTCCAGCGGAGCGGCCGGCGAGACGGCATGGATGTGCCAGTCGTGCGAGCCGTGCCGCACCAGCTGGGGCACGGCCCGGGCCTCCGCCAGCGCCTCGTTCACCAGGACGGCGACGTCGTCCCGGTCGCTGGTGAGCAGGTCGCGCAGTCGCGGCCGCATGCTCCGGACCTCGGCGAGCTCGGCGTCGTCACCGCGCCGACTGCCGGTGAACTCGTGCTCGTCGAGGAACGCCGCCAGCCTCTCGCGGCTGGTGAGCGTGTCCGGCTCCTCCGCGGAGTTCACCAGGGCGACGGCGGCCAGCAGCGCCGCTTCGGTGTCATGGGTGAAGACCACGTTGACACATTACCGCACCCGCCCGTAGTGTCATGTGTCATGGCGACGATGACTCATGACATGGTGGTGCCGGTCCGGCACTCCACTCGGGCAGGTCTGGGCTTCGCCGTCCTGGCGGCCGCGTCGTTCGGGCTGTCGGGGTCGCTGGCCTCGGGCCTCATGGACGCCGGCTGGAGCCCGGCCGCCCTGGTGCTGTGCCGGGTGAGCGTGGCGGCGCTGGTGCTGGTCGTCCCCGCCGCCCTGGCGCTCCGCGGCCGGTGGGGCCTGCTCCGTGCGAATGCCGGCCTGATCGCGTCGTACGGCGTGGTGGCGGTCGCCGGCTGCCAGCTCGCGTTCTTCAGCGCCGTCGACCGCCTGCCGGTGGCGGTCGCCCTGCTGCTGGAGTACACCGCTCCGGTCGCGGTCGTCGGCTGGCTGTGGCTGCGCCACCACCAGCGTCTCGGTCGGCTCACCGTCGCCGGCGCCGTGGTCGCCGGGCTCGGGCTGCTGCTCGTGCTCGACGTGTTCGGACGCCGGCTCGGTCGACGGCCTCGGCGTGGTCTGGGGCCTGGTCGCGATGGTCTGCTGCGCCTTCTTCTTCGTGGTCTCGGCGGGGGAGGACCACGGCGTCCCGCCGATCGTGCTCGCGGCCGGCGGGCCTGACGGTCGGCGCGCTGTCCCTGGCTGTGGCCGGCCTCGTCGGCGTCGTGTCGCTGTCCGCCTCGACCGGCAGCGCGACGTACCGCGGTGCCGAGGTGCCGTGGTGGCTGCCGATCCTCGCCCTCGGCGTGGTGACGGCGGCCGTCGCCTACGTCGCCGGGATCCTGGCCGTCGCGCCGGCTGGGCGCTCGGATGGCGTCGTTCGCGGCGCTGCTCGAGGTGCTGTTCGCGGTGGTGTTCGCCTGGCTCCTGCTCGGCCAGCTGCCGCACCTGGTGCAGCTCGTCGGCGGGCTGCTGGTGCTCGCGGGCGTGGTGCTGGTCAAGCTCGGTGAGCCGACCGCCGACGGACCGGCCGACTGACCGCAAGAGCGTCGGCTCCGAGCTCTGTCAGGCTCAGGACTCGTCCTCGCCGAACCCGGCCATCATGTCGCGCAGCGACCCGAGCTGGGCCGAGATGGCCTCGCGGCGCGGTCATCCGGTCGACCTCGGCCTTGATCGCGGCCAGCTGACGCTCGTGCTCGGCGTTGCCGGAGGCGGTGATCGCGTCGGCCTGGGTGCGGGCCGAGGCGACGATCTGCTCGGCCTCACGCCGTGCCCGGGAGAGCAGGGCCTCGGCCTCCTTCTGCGCCTGCTGGCGGTGGGTGTTGGCCTGGGCGGTCGCCGCCGTCGCGCGGGCTTCTGCGGCGTCGGCGCGCTGCTCGGCCTCCTCGACCAGACGCTCGGTCTCGGCGGTGGCGCTGGCGTGGTAGTCGGTGGCCTCCTTGGCGAGGCGCTCCTTCTCGACCGCGAGGGTACGACGAGCCTCCTGCACCTCCCGGTCGGCGGACGGCGCGGGCCTGCTCGGCCTCGCGGGTGGCGCTCACCTTGCAGCTCCTTGGTCTCCTGCTCGGCGGCCAGCCGCAGCTGCTCGGACTCGCGCTTCGCGGCTGCCCGCAGGTCCTCGGCCTCGGCCATCGCAAGCGACCGCTCCTGCTCGGCGTCGGCGGTGATCCGAGCCCGCATCTCGTCCAGCTCCTTGAGCTGGACCAGCCGCATGTCGTCGGCCTCCCGGGTGGCGTCCGCGCGGATCGCCGTGGCGTCGCGGACCGCCTGCTCGCGGATGTCCTCGGCGTCGCGGGTGCCGGCCGCCCGGATCTCGCCGGCCTCCTCCTCGGCGAGGCGGAGCATGGCGCTGGCCCGGCCCCCGAGCCCGGCGTAGGACGGGTTGGCGTTCTCGGCGAGCTCGCGTGCGGGCGGACTCGAGCTCGGCCTCCAGCGCGGCGACCCGCTGCTCGGACTGGGCGAGCGCGCCGGACAGGCCGCCCTTCTCCGCCTGGCCACCTGGCGCAGGTGGGCGTCGACCGAGGCCTTGTCGTAGCCACCGCGCCGTACGGTCGCGAACGCGCCACCGGCGGCGACCGGAGGCTGGACCGAGGACTGGACCGACGGACTGGACGGGAGCCGCAGCCGCCGGCTGAGCCGGACGCGCGGCCGGCTGTGGGGTCTGCGGGGCCGGCGGGGTCTGCGGGGTCTGCGGGGTCTGCTGGGCAGGCTGCCGGGTGGCCGGTGGGCCGTCTGGGGAGCCGTCTGGGCGGTCTCGGCGGCCGGAACCGGTGGGATCCGACGGGTCTTGTCGGGGTCAGCCGGCGCCTTCGCGGCGCTCTTGTCGGCCTTCGTGGAGACGGCGCCCTGGGCCTTGATCACCTGCGTCGGCTGCTCGTCGGCGGTGCTCGTCGTCCGGCTCGTCGTCGAAGATGGACAGGCCCTCGTCGCTCATGTGGGACATCCCTTTCCCGGATCTCGATGTGGCTCCAGTCTGGCCGATGCCGTGAAACGAAGACCACCGCGGCTCGCCGGGGGTCGCCGTACTGTGACCCGGGCCATGGCGGCCCGGCGCGCTCAGAGGTCGCGGAAGGCGTTGATCGCGTCGAGGTGCCGGGCCCGCTTCTCCTCGTCGCGCACGCCGAGCCCCTCCTCGGGAGCCAGGCAGAGCACGCCGACCTTGCCCTGGTGGAGGTTGTGGTGCACGTCGAGCGCCGCCTGGCCGACCTCGTCGAGCGGGTAGGTGCGCGACAGGGTCGGGTGGATCATGCCCTTCGCGATCAGCCGGTTGGCCTCCCACGACTCGCGGTAGTTGGCGAAGTGGGAGCCGATGATCCGCTTGAGGTTCATCCAGAGGTAGCGGTTGTCGTACTCGTGCATGAAGCCCGACGTCGAGGCGCAGGTGACGATCGTGCCGCCCTTGCGCGCGGCGTACACGCTCGCCCCGAAGGTCTCCCGGCCCGGGTGCTCGAAGACGATGTCGACGTCCTCGCCGCCGGTGAGCTCGCGGATGTCGGAGCCGAACCGCCGCCACTCCTTCGGGTCCTGGGTGCGCTCGTCCTTCCAGAACCGGTAGCCGGCCTCGGCCCGGTTGATGATCAGCTCGGCGCCCATCTTGCGGCAGATCTCGGCCTTGTCGTCGCTGGAGACCACGCACACCGGCACCGCGCCGCCGTTGAGGGCGTACTGCGTGGCGAAGCCGCCGAGCCCGCCGCTCGCGCCCCAGATCAGCACGTTGTCGCCCTGCTTCATGCCGGCGCCGTTGCGGCTGACCAGCTGGCGGTACGCCGTGCTGTTCACCAGCCCGGGCGACGCGGCCTCCTCCCAGGTGAGGTGGTCGGGCTTGGGCATCAGCTGGTTGGACTTGACCAGCGCGATCTCGGCCAGGCCGCCGAAGTTGGTCTCGAAGCCCCAGATCCGCTGCTCGGGATCCATCATCGTGTCGTTGTGGCCGTCGGGGCTCTCGAGCTCGACCGACAGGCAGTGGGCGACCACCTCGTCGCCGGGCTTCCAGAGGTGCACCCCCACGCCGGTGGCCAGCACGACGCCGGACAGGTCGGAGCCGACGACGTGGTAGGGCAGGTCGTGGCGCTTGCTGAGCGGGCTGAGCCGGCCGTAGCGCTCGAGGAAGCCGAAGGTCGACACCGGCTCGAAGATCGAGGTCCAGACGGTGTTGTAGTTGATCGCGCTCGCCATCACCGCGACCAGCGCCTCGCCGGGCCCGAGCTCCGGGAGCGGGACGTCCTCGACGTGGAGCGACCGGCGCGGGTCCTTCTCCTTGCTCACCAGCCCCTCGAACATGCCCACCTCGTCCTTGTGGACGGTGGCCGCGCGGTAGCTCTGCGGCACCTCGAGGGCGGCGAAGTCGTCGGCGGTCGCGGTGCCGGACGTGATGGCGTCGAGAATCTGCTGCACGGTCGTCTCCAGGGAGATGGGCGGCGATCTGGGTGGCACCGCGCACCTTAGTGCGGCCCGCCGGAGGCGTGCGGAATGTGAGACTGACGTCTCACGGAGGTCACCGCGGTGGTGCGGAAAACGCGGAAGATCCGACTCGGCGCCGCGAGTCGTGCATGTGTTCGGCGTTTTCCTCGTCCGTCCCGGCCCGGCGCGGCGCAGCGAGGCGGGTCAGACCGGGAGGGCCGGCTCCACCAGCTCGATCAGGACCCCGCCGGCGTCCTTGGGGTGCACGAAGTTGACCAGCGAGCCGGCCGTGCCGCGCTTGGCCACGTCGTACAGCAGGCGGACGCCGCGCTCGCGCAGGATCGCGGCGACGGCCTCGACGTCGGTGACCCGGTAGGCCAGCTGCTGGAGGCCCGGGCCGCTGCGGTCGAGGAACTTCGCGATCGTGGAGCTCTCGTTGAGGGGGGCCAGCAGCTGGATGCAGGAGCCGGAGTCGCCGACCGCGACCATCGCCTCGCGCACGCCCTGCTCCTCGTTGGTCTCCTCGTGGACGGTCTCCATGCCGAAGGTGTCGCGGTAGAACGCGATCGCCTCGTCGAGGTCGGGCACGGCGATGCCGACGTGGTCGATGTGGGTGAACAGGTGGGTGGGGACGTCGAGGGCCATGCCCCCATCGTCGTACGCCGTGGGGCGAGGCGCACGGGACGAGTGGCCCCTCCCGTGTGACGTTTTCCTCAGGCGAGGCCGCCGACCGGCCTCGCGGGGGCCGGTGGACCGCTGGGTATCGTCCGTGGGAACACCGTCCGCACGTGGGAGGCACCGTCATGTCGCAGTCCGGATCCGTCATCGTCGCCGGGGCACGCACCCCGATCGGGCGGCTGCTCGGAGGGCTGAAGTCGCTGTCGGCCGCCGACCTCGGCGGCGTGGCCATCAAGGGCGCGCTCGAGAAGGCCGGGGTCTCCGGCGACCAGGTCGACTACCTGATCATGGGCCAGGTCATCCTGGCGGGCGCCGGTCAGAACCCCGCCCGCACGCGCCGGGATCGCCGGCGGGCTGCCGCTCTCGGTGCCCTCGATCACGATCAACAAGGTCTGCCTGTCGGGGCTCAACGCGATCGCGACGGCCGACCAGCTGATCCGCACCGGCGAGGCCGAGATCGTGGTCGCCGGTGGCATGGAGTCGATGACGAACGCGCCCGCACCTGCTGCCGAAGTCCCGCGAGGGCTTCAAGTACGGCGACACCACGCTGGTCGACTCGATGGCCTACGACGCGCTCTGGGACCAGACCACCGACCAGGCGATGGGTGCCCTCACCGAGGACTACAACCAGGCGGCGACAGCCCTGACCCGCGAGGAGCAGGACTCCTTCGCCGCGGCCTCCCACCAGAAGGCGGCCGAGGCCTGGAAGAACGGCGTCTTCGACGACGAGGTCGTCCCGGTCTCGATCCCGCAGCGCAAGGGCGACCCGCTCGTGGTCTCCCAGGACGAGGGCGTGCGGGGCGACACCACGGTGGAGTCGCTGTCGGCGCTGCGCCCGGCGTTCCGCAAGGACGGCACCATCACCGCCGGCTCGGCGTCCCAGATCTCCGACGGCGCCTGCGCGGTCGTGGTGATGAGCAAGGCCAAGGCCGAGGAGCTGGGCCTGGAGTGGCTGGCCGAGATCGGTGCCCACGGCATGGTGGCCGGCCCCGACTCGACCCTGCAGCTCCAGCCGGCCAACGCGACCAAGCTGGCCTGCGACAAGGAGGGCATCACGCCCGCCGACCTCGACCTGGTGGAGTTCAACGAGGCCTTCGCGGCGGTCGGCATCGACTCGACCCGCGCACTGGGGCTCGACGAGTCCAAGGTCAACGTCAACGGCGGCGCGATCGCGCTCGGTCACCCGGTGGGGATGTCCGGCGCCCGGATCGTGCTCCACCTGGCGCTCGAGCTCAAGCGCCGCGGTGGCGGCATCGGCGCGGCCGCCCTCTGCGGCGGCGGCGGCCAGGGCGATGCCCTGATCGTGCGCGTCCCGGCCTGAGGTACGGCGTGACCCGACGCCGCGGGACGGGAGACGTCTCCGCGCTGGTCTCCCGCGCTCGCGACGGGGACCCGCGCGCGGTCGCGCGGCTGATCTCGCTCGTCGAGGACCGGTCACCCCTGCTGCGCGAGGTGATGGCGGCCCTGGCCCCGCACGCCGGGCATGCGCAGGTCGTCGGGATCACCGGGTCACCGGGTGTCGGCAAGTCCACCTCGACCTCCGCCCTCGTCGGCGAGCTCCGCGCGGTCGGGCCGCCGGGTCGGGGTGCTCGCGGTCGACCCGTCCTCGCCGTTCTCCGGCGGTGCGCTGCTCGGCGACCGGGTGCGGATGCAGGACCACGCCCTCGACCCGGAGGTCTACATCCGCTCGATGGCCTCGCGCGGCCACCTCGGCGGCCTGTCGTGGACCACGCCGCAGGCGATCCGGGTGCTCGACGCCGCCGGCTGCGACGTCGTCCTGGTCGAGACCGTCGGGGTCGGGCAGAGCGAGGTCGAGGTGGCCGGGCTCGCCGACACCACCCTCGTGCTCCTCGCCCCCGGGATGGGTGACGGGATCCAGGCGGCGAAGGCGGGGATCCTCGAGATCGGCGACGTCTACGTCGTGAACAAGGCCGACCGCGACGGCGCCGACACCCTGCGTCGCGAGCTCCGGTCGATGCTCGCGCTGGCCGAGCGCCCCGAGGGCTGCCTGGCGTCCACCGATCGTGAAGACCGTCGCGTCGAAGGGCGAGGGGCTCGACGAGGTGGTCGCCGAGATCGACCGGCACCACGCCTGGCTGGAATCGTCCGGCGAGCTCGCCGGCCGTCGTACCCGACGCGCCCGCGACGAGATCGAGGCCATCGCGGTCACCGCGCTCCGCGAGCGATGGGGCGACGTGCACGGCCGCTCGGAGCTCGACGAGCTCGCTGCGGCGGTCGCGGCGGGGGAGTCGGACCCCTACGCTGCCGCAGAGACCCTGCTCGCCGCCCTCTGACGCCGACTCGGCCGGTTCGCGACGTCGGCCGTCCCCACTACGCTGCGGCGCATGCCACCGCTGCCGTTCGACCCCATCGACGAGGCGGCGCGGCAGTGGGGCCGACGCTGGGACGCGGTGCCCGCGATGCATGCGGTGACGTCGCTGATGCGGGTCCAGCAGCTCGTCCTGGGACGGCTCGACGCGATCCTCAAGCCACACGGGCTGACGTTCGCCCGCTATGAGGCGCTGGTCCTGCTCTGCTTCTCCTCCCGCGGGTCGCTGCCGCTGGGGAAGATGGGGGAGCGGCTGCAGGTGCACCCCACCTCCATCACCTCGATCGTCCAGCGGCTCGAGGCCGACGGCCTCGTCGCGCGGCGACCACACCCCGACGACGGGCGCACGGTGCTCGCCGAGGTGACCGAGGCCGGGCGCACCTTGGTGGAGGCGGCCACCGGCGACCTCGTCGGCGCCGACTTCGCGCTGGGCGCGCTCTCCGACGACGAGCTGGCCGAGCTCTCGGCCCTGCTGCGCCCCGTCCGCCGGGCGGCCGGCGACTTCGACTGAGGTGCTCTGCCGTGACCACCGCTGACGCCGTACGACGGGTAGGGCTCGCGCTGCCACGGGCCTACGAACGCGAGGTCCGTGGGCGCTCCAAGCTCAAGGTCAAGCAGATCGTCTTCGTCGCGTTCAGTGGGGACGAGACCGAGATGGGCTTCGGCTTCCCCCGGGCCGAGCGTGACGGACTGGTGGCCGCCGACCCCGAGACGTTCTACCTCCCCGGCACGGCCGACCTGCGCTACCAGTGGGTGTGCGCACATGTCGCCCGGCTCGACGACGACGAGATGCGCGAACTGGTGGTCGACGCGTGGCGCATGTGCACGCCCCGGATGCTGCACGACCTGCCCGAGCTGCCGGAGCCCACCGCCGCGTGTGGGACCTGGTCGAGCGCCAGGACTGGCACGCCGTACGCCCGCTCCTGCACCCCTCGCTCCGCTTCGACGACGGTCTCGTCGACCTGCGCGGACGTGACGAGGTGCTCGCCTACCTCGAGGGGCACCCCACCCCGCGGCCGCCCACCGAGGTCGAGGTGCGCGCGGGACGGCTCGTGCGCTGGCGCCGCTGACGTGAGGCGGTCCGGGGATGCTCGAGCCAGCCGGGCGGTAGGTCATCGGGGCTGGGACCGAGTCCGGCGCAGGGACACCAGGGGAGGTCGGTGTTCCTCCACTTCCCTTGGCGTGCACACCCAGGGAAGTGACAAGACGTCGACATACCCTGGTGTTCCCGGGAGCTGGCTCACACCTCGCCGGGAGCGGAGGTGCCACGTTTCACCCCCCCCGAGGCCCGGAGTACGGCGCGACGATGTGGTCACGCTCGCGTGGCCGGCGACGGCAACCCGGTCCGCTAGGTCCGGCTGGTCGCGGTGGGGGCGACGGCCGACGTGCCGCTGATCGTGGGCGAGCTCCGGGCTTCCCACGGCTGAGCGGGGGATCGGCTGTTCGGCCGGCCCCGATCAGGGCACGATTGCCTCATGGCCAAGAAGAAGAAGGGCTCCAAGAAGAAGCTGAAGGCGAAGCTGGCGAAGGCGCGCGCCCGTCGCGATCACGCCGAGAGGTCGGCGGAGAACTGGAAGGCGAAGGCCAAGCAGCGCAAGTCGGAGGTGGAGGTGCTCGAGGCAGAGCTGGCCGGGGTGAGCCTGCGCCTCGCGCAGGCCGAGGCAGCGACGCCGCCGAAGGCCTCCGGGACCGCTCGCCGTACTGCTCCCGACGAGTCGTGGACGGTGACCCAGCTGCGTGCGGAGGCACGCGCGAAGGGCGTCCCCGGCTACTCGCGCCAGACCAAGGCACAGCTCCTCGCCGCGCTGCGCGGTTAGCCGAAATTAGTAGGACGTCCTAGTATCTGGGCTATGACCGACGACGCCCGCTCCCGCTGGCAGGCCCGCTACGACGCGTCCCGGGTCCGCGAGGCCGACTTCACGACCCTGTCCGGGATGAGGGTCGAGCCGGCCTACGGCCCGGCGGCCGGCGACGACTCCGAGTGGCCGGGGGAGTTCCCGTTCACCCGGGGGCTCTACCCCACCGGCTACCGCGGTCGGACCTGGACGATCCGCCAGTTCGCGGGCTTCGGCAACGCCCAGCAGACCAACGAGCGCTACCGGATGATCCTCGGGCGAGGCGGCGGCGGCCTGAGCGTCGCCTTCGACATGCCCACCCTCATGGGCCGCGACTCCGACGACCCGAAGAGCCTCGGCGAGGTCGGTCACTGCGGCGTCGCGATCGACTCCGCGGCCGACATGGACGTGCTGTTCGACTCGATCCCGCTCGAGGACGTCACCACCTCGATGACGATCAGCGGGCCGGCGGTGCCGGTCTTCTGCATGATGCTCGTCGCCGCCGAACGGCAGGGCGCCGACCTCGGCAAGCTCAACGGCACGCTGCAGACCGACATCTTCAAGGAGTACATCGCGCAGAAGGAGTGGCTGTTCGGGCCCGAGCCGCACCTGCGCCTGATCGGCGACCTGATGGAGTACTGCGCCGAGAAGATCCCGGACTACAAGCCGCTCAGCGTCAGCGGCTACCACATCCGCGAGGCCGGTTCGACGGCCGCGCAGGAACTGGCCTTCACCCTCGCCGACGGCTTCGGGTACGTCGAGCTGGGGCTCAGCCGCGGTCTCGACGTCGACGTCTTCGCGCCCGGCCTCTCGTTCTTCTTCGACGCCCACGTCGACTTCTTCGAGGAGATCGCGAAGTTCCGGGCCGCCCGCCGGATCTGGGCGCGCTGGATGCGCGACATCTACGGCGCGCAGACCGAGAAGGCGCAGTGGCTCCGGTTCCACACCCAGACCGCCGGCGTCTCGCTGACCGCGCAGCAGCCCTACAACAACGTCGTCCGGACCGGCATCGAGGCGCTCTCGGCCGTGCTCGGCGGCACCAACTCGCTGCACACCAACGCGCTCGACGAGACCCTCGCCCTGCCCAGCGAGCAGGCCGCCGAGATCGCGCTGCGCACGCAGCAGGTGATCATGGAGGAGACCGGCGTCGTCAACGTCGCCGACCCGCTCGGCGGCTCCTGGTACGTCGAGGCCCTCACCGACCAGATCGAGGCCGAGGCCAACGCGATCTTCGACCGGATCCTCGCCATGGGCGGCTCCGACCTCACCCACGCCGACGTCGACGGGCTCGCCGAGGCCACCCGCCGGGGCGCCGAGCCGATCACCCAGGGCCTGCTGCGGGGCATCGAGGACGGCTGGTTCATGTCCGAGATCGCCGAGGCCGCCTTCCAGCACCAGACGGCGCTGGAGAAGGGCGACAAGAAGATCGTCGGCGTCAACGTGCACACCGACTCGATCACCCACGACCTCGAGATCCTGCGGGTCTCCCACGAGGTCGAGGTCGAGCAGGTCCGCGAGCTCGCCCTGCGTCGTACGACGCGCGACGAGGCAGCGGTGACCGCCACCCTCCAGCACCTGGTCGACGTCAGCCGCACCGACGGGAACATGATCGACCCGATCCTCGAAGCCTGCCGGGTCGAGGCGACCCTGGGCGAGATCTGCGACGCCCTGCGGGCCGAGTGGGGCGAGTACCGGGAGCCCGCGCGCTTCTGAGGGACCCGCCTCTGAGAAACTGGCCGCGTGGATCTCCAGCGCGCGCTGCGCTCGCTCCCAGCCAACCCTCGCGTCGTCGTGTCGGGCAACCATGCGGTGCCGTGGCACGTCCTCGGCCTCGTCGACGAGGGCCTCGAGGAGTACCGGCTCTGGTCGCTGAACGCCCCCGCCGGCATCCCCGCTCGTGAGGGCGTGACGCCGGAGACGTCGTTCGTCGGCCCGGGGATGCGGAGGAGCCCGCTGCTGAGCTACGTGCCCTCGCGGCTGTCGATGGTGCCCCACCTGTTCGACAACCGGCTCCCGCCCGACCTGGTGCTGCTGCACACGACGCCGCCGCGCGACGGCAAGGTGTCGCTCGGCGTCGAGGTCAACGTGCTGCCGGCCGCCATCGAGGCCGCGCGCCGGCACGGTGGTCTCGTCGTCGCGCAGACCAACAGCGACATGCCCTGGACCTTCGGCGACGCCGTCGTCGACCTCGGCATGGTGGACGTCCTGGTCGAGGCCGACGGGCCGATGCCGCACGCCCCCGTCAGCGTCGTCGACGAGGACTCCACGACCATCGGGCGCTTCGTCGCCGAGCGGGTCACCGACGGCTCCACCATCCAGGCGGGGATCGGTGCGGTCCCCGACGCGACCATGCACGGCCTGACCGGCCGCCGTGGCCTGCGGGTCTGGACCGAGATGTTCTCCGACAGCGTCCTGGCGCTCGAGCGGGCGGGCGCCCTCGACCGCGAGGTGCCGATCACCGCGTCGTTCCTGTTCGGCTCGCCCGAGCTCATGGCCTGGGTCGACGGCAACCACCGCGTCGAGATGCGGCGTACCGAGGTCACCAACAGCCCGGCCCTGATCGCCCGCAACCCCGGGATGACCAGCGTCAACACCGCGCTCCAGGTCGACCTCTTCGCCCAGGCCAACGCGAGCCGGATCAACGCCCGCATCCATTCCGGCTTCGGCGGCCAGACCGACTTCATCGTCGGCGCGATGCACAGCCAGGGCGGGCAGGCGTTCATCGCGCTGAGGTCGTGGCACCCCAAGGCCGACTGCTCGACGATCGTGCCGCTCGTCGACGAGCCGGTCACGTCGTTCCAGATGACATCGGTGGTCACCGAGCAGGGGGCCGCGGAGATCTACGGCAACGACCAGGAGGAGCAGGCGCGTCAGCTGATCGAGAACGCCGCCCACCCCAGCGTCCGTGAGGAGCTGTGGGAGGAGGCCGTGGAGCTCGGCCTGCTGCGCAACCCCTGGCAGGTCCCCTGACGAAGGGTGTGGGCGAGCCGGTCGTCGGGGCTCCCTAGGATTGGCCGCATGACGCAACAGCCGTTCAGCCGACCCGGCGCCATCGACCTCTCGGGGCTCAAGCGACCCGCCGGCGACAACCCGGGAGCCGCACCCGTCGCCGCTCCCGCAGGGGGCGCACCGGTCGGCCGCTCCGCCTACGCCATGGACGTCACCGAGGAGACCTTCCAGACGCTGCTCGATGCCTCCGTCACCGCGCCGGTCGTCCTGCTCTTCTACTCCGCGAGCCGGGTGCCGGAGAGCGCGACGATGGCCCAGGACGTCGCACTCGTCGCCGAGGAGTACGACGGGCGGTTCCTGGCCGGGCTCGTCGACATCGACGCGGCCCCCACGATCGCGCAGGCGATGCAGATCCCGCAGGTGCCGCTGCTGCTGGTCGTGCTCGACGGCCGGCCGGCTGCCCAGCCGATCCCCGGCGTCCTGTCCCTCGACGAGATCCGGACCCTGATCAACCAGCTTGCCCAGGGGCTCACCGCGCAGGGGGTCACCGGCCGCCACCAGCCGCTGCACAGTGCGCCGGTCGCGGGCGACGCCGGCGAGCCGCAGGTCGACCCGCGCTACGCCGGCGCCCAGGCCGCCCTGGCGAACAACGACATCGACGGCGCGGTCGCGGAGTACCAGAGGCTCGTCGACGCCAACCCCGCCGACACCGAGGCCGCGGCGGGGCTCGCCATGGCCCGGGTGCTCCAGCGCACCCAAGAGCGTCGACCTGCAGACGGCGCGCGATGCGGCGGCCGCCTCGCCCGACGACGTGGATGCGCAGACCCTGGTCGCCGACCTCGACCTGCTCGGCGGCCACGTCGACGACGCCTTCGACCGCCTGGTCGCGCTGGTCCGCCGTACCACCGGCGACGAGCGCAACCGCGCCCGAGAGCACCTGGTCTCGCCTGTTCGCCGCCGTCGGCAACGACGACCCGCGGGTGCTGCGCGGTCGGCAGAGCCTCGCCTCGGCGCTGTTCTGAGGCCGCCGTGACCACGATCGTCTTCTGCCACGCCCACCCCGACGACGAGGCCTCACAGACCTCCGGTGCGATGGCTCGGGCCAGCGCCCAGGGTGACCGTGTCGTCGTGGTGTTCGCGACCAACGGTGAGCACGGCGAGGTCCCGGCCGACCTGGCCGACGGTGAGACCGTCGCGGCCTACCGCCGCCGCGAGGCAGACGCCTCGGCGCGCAGTCCTGGGTCTCGACCGGGTGGCCTGGCTCGGCTACGCCGACTCCGGCATGAGCGGCTGGGACCAGAACCACCACGAGGACTCCTTCCACGGCGCCGACCTCGACGAGGCCGCCCGCCGGCTGGCCGACATCCTCGACGAGGAGGACGCCGACGTGCTGGTCGGCTACGACTGGCACGGCAGCTACGGCCACCCCGACCACGTGAAGGTCCACCACCTCGCGCACCGCGCCGCAGACCTGGCTCGAGCGGCGGCCGCGACTGCTCGAGTCGACCCTGAACCGCACCGAGCTGGCCCGCCTGGTCGCCCTCGGTCGGGAGGCCGGGGTCGACGTCGCCGACTTCGACCCTGACGCGCCGATGGACGACGGCAACCCCCTTGGGATGCCGGAGGACGAGATCAGCTGGCGCGTCGACGTGACCGCCCAGCTCGACGCAAGCGCCATGCGGCCCTGGAGGCGCACCGCTCGCAGGCCACCGACATCGAGTCGTTCCTGGCGATGCCGCCGGAGGTCTTCGCGGTCGATGTTCGGCCACGAGCACTACGTCGAGCCCGGCCTCGACCAGCCCATGACCGACGGCTGGCCCTTCACCCCTCCGCCCGCTGGCTGAGGAGTGGGTCGCTGGTTTCGAGACGGGCGCCAGGGCGCCCTCCTCAACCGGCGACCGACCTCCGGTGGTTGAGGAGGCGCGACGGTGAGTCCGCTGGATGAGGAGGCGCGACGGTGGGTCCGGTGGTTGAGGAGGCGCGACGGTGAGTCCTCAACCGGCGACCCCGGCGCGGTCGCCGCCTCCGGCGGCACGCCCTCCTCAACCGGCGACCCCTGGCGCGACCGGCGAGTCCGGCGCGGCCGGCGACTCCGGCCCGGTCGGCGGCCCGTCAGTCGGGGCGGCGGGGGCGGACGAAGGGGAAGGCGAGGGTCTCGCGGATGCCGGTGCCGGTCAGCATCATCACCAGCCGGTCGACGCCGAGGCCCAGTCCGCCGGTGGGGGGCATCGCGTGCTCGAGCGCGCCGAGGAAGTCCTCGTCGACCTGCATCGACTCCGCGTCGACCGCCCGCCGGCGCGCCTGCTCGACGAGTCGTTCGCGCTGCTCGAGCGGGTCGACCAGCTCGGTGTAGGCAGTGCCGATCTCGGTGCCCCAGGCGACCAGGTCCCAGCGTTCGGCCAGCCGCGGGTCGTCGCGGTGGGCGCGGGTCAGAGGCGAGGTCTCGACGGGGAAGTCGGTGTAGAACGTCGGTGCGGTCGTCGCGGGCTCGACCAGCGCGTCGTACAGAGCCAGCACCAGGCGGCCGGCGCTGCTGTCGTCGGGCACCGAGAGGTCGTGGCTGCGGCACAGGTCGGCCAGCGCCGACACCCCGGTGTCCGGGCTGACCGGGGTGCCGGTGGCCCGGGAGACCGCCTCGTGGACCGGTACGACAGGCCAGTCAGCAGTCGAGGTCGATGCGCTCGCCGTCGCGCATCGCGACCGGTTCGCCGTAGACCGCGACCGCGACGGCGCGGACCAGCCCGCAGGTGAGCTCGCGCATCGAGGTGTAGTCGGCCCACGCCTGGTAGACCTCGACGGAGGTGAACTCGGGGTTGTGGGTGGCGTCGACGCCCTCGTTGCGGAAGCTGCGGTTGAGCTCGAAGATCCGCGACATGCCGCCCACGGCCAGCCGCTTGAGGTAGAGCTCGGGGGCGATGCGCAGGTAGAGGTCGGTGTCGTAGGCGTTGCTGTGGGTGACGAAGGGACGCGCGCGCGGCGCCACCTTGGATCGGGTGCAGCATCGGGGTCTCGACCTCGGTGAAGCCGCGTGCCACGAGCGCTCCGCGCAGCGCGTGCACGGCGCGGCTGCGGCGGTCGAGTGCCTCGCGGCCGCCGGAGTTGACGATCAGGTCGAGCGTGCGGTTGCGGGCGCGGGTCTCGGGATCGGTGAGCCCGGTGTGCAGGTCGGGCAGCGGCCGCAGGCACTTCGCTGCCATCTGCCACGACTCGACCAGGACCGACAGCTCGCCCCGGCGCGAGGTGACCACCTCGCCGGTCACCGAGACGACGTCGCCGAGGTCGACGCCCTTGCGCCACAGCGCGAGCAGCGACGGGTCGGTCGTGGCGCGGTCGAGCATCGCCTGGAGGTGGCAGTCGTCCTCGGCCAGGACGGCGAAGAGCACCCCGCCGAGGTCGCGCAGGGCGCGGACCCGACCGGTCACCGACACGCGTCGACCGGTGTGGGTGTCAGGAGGCGAGGCCCTGGTGGGCCGAGCGCACCTCGGCCGCGCCGGTGTCCCGCGGTACGCCGGGCGGGTAGGCGGGCATCCCGGCGGCCTCCAGCAGCACCAGCTTGGCGCGCCGGACGCGCTGCTGCTCGCTGTACGGCGGGTGGGCGGCGCGGTCGTCGGCCTCCTCCTCGAGGGCGGCGACCTGGGCGGCGAACACCACCGGGTCGGGCCGAGGCTGCGTCAGGTCGCGCCGGCGACCGAAGGTGTCGATCCCGAGCTCCGGGCAGGAAACCCTCGGCCCGGGCACACGCGATCGCGGCCCGGACCACCGACACCCCGCCGCCATAGCAGAGGAACCGCGGGCGCCAGTCGGGCTGGTACTTCGCGTTCGACCGGTAGAGCGTCTCGAGCTGGTAGAAGCGGGAGATGAAGCCGAGCACGGCGTCGTTGATCCGGGTGACCGGGCCGGCCCCGACCTCGTCGGCTCCGCTGAACACCGAGCGGAACACCGCGAAGTTGAGCGAGACCCGGCTCACCGACAGCTCGACGCATGCCTCGACCAGACCGGTGACCATGGCCTCGATCAGGCCGTTGGGGGAGCCGGGGGAGCGGCGCATCAGGTCGAGGGAGAGGCCGGAGTGGCCCCAGGGCACGAAGTGGAGCAGCCCGCCGAGCGCACCGTCGGGTGCGTGGGCGGTGACGACGACGCAGCGCGCGTCGGCCGGGTCGCCCAGGCGGTTGAGCGCCATCGAGAAGCCGCGCTCGGTGTCGGAGCCGCGCCAGTCGACGGCCCGACGTACCAGCTCGTCGAGCTCGGCGGGAGTCAGCTCGCAGGTCCGCCGCACGCGCACGTCGTAGCCGGCCTTGACGACCCGGTTGACCGCCTGCCGCACCGGCGTCATGCCGGGGGCGTCGAGGTGGTAGCGGTCGACCTCGATGATCGCCTCGTCCCCCAGCCCGAGGGCCCGGAGACCGGCGTCGACGTAGGCCTTGGCGCCGTCGCGGCCGGGGGAAAGGGCAGTCGGGTACCAGGCGTGGGAGCGACACTCGCGCAGCCAGGCGTGGATCGCGCCCGGCCACGCGTCCACGGGACCGACCGGGTCGGCGCTGGCCACGCAGACCGTGCCCTCGACGCGGTAGGTGACCGCGGCACGGTGGTCGTCGGAGAACACCACGGCCTTGTCGCGACGGGTCGCGAAGTAGCCGAGGGAGTCGCTCGTGCCGTGGGCGAGGAGCAGGCGGCGCAGCTCGAGCTCGTCGTCGGCGGAGAGGTACTGCCGGGCGCGGGCCGACCGCGAGAAGACCAGGATCGCGAGCACGAGCGAGGCGCCGCTGATCAGGCCGCCGAGCACGAACACCCAGTGCGGACCGTCGTCGGTGACCAGCAGGTAGCGGGTCGCAGCGCGGGCGGTGCCGAGGGCCGACATCAGGCCGAACAGCATCTTCTCCCCGGCGCCTTGCAGACCGCGCGGGAAGGCGAACGCCAGCGCCGTGCACACGACGTACGACGTGAGCAGGCCGCCGACGAGCACCGTGAGCGCGGTCGCCCAGCTGCCCTCGGAGACCCGGGTGTCGAACACGCGGTAGGCCGCGACCAGGGCGATGAGGGTCGTCAAGGAGCCCACGACCGCCAGGTAGACGAACCAGGTGTAGCCGGCCGGGAGCTCGCTGTCGACGCGGGTGCCGGCCATCTGCTGGGCGGCGGCGGTGATGTTGTCGAGCGCGGAGATGGCGATGACGACGCAGGTGACGGCGTGCATCAGCCGCAGCCGGCGGCGCAGGCCACCGGAAAGGATGAACCACAGAGCGGCGATGAACAGGCTGCCCTGCACCGGGATGCCGAACAGGTTGAAAGCGGTGTCGACGTACAAGGTCCAGTGGCCGTGCGCGACCACACGCACCAGGCACCACAGCGCGGTGAAGAAGGCGACTCTCCCCGCGAAGGTGGCGGCACCCGATCGCCACCTGGTCGTGGCCGTGGTCGGGCGTCCCTTGGACGCCGGAGTCACCGCTCGAGCGCCGAGCGTCCCGCCTCGAGCCGGGCGACGGGCACCCGGAACGGCGAGCAGGAGACGTAGTCGAGCCCGACCTCGTCGAAGAAGTGGATCGACGCGGGGTCGCCGCCGTGCTCGCCGCAGACCCCCAGGTGGAGCTCGGGGTTGGCCTTGCGGCCGATCTTGGCGGCGTGCCGCACCAGGCGGCCGACCCCGTCGACGTCCAACGACTCGAACGGGCTGACCTGGAAGATGCCGCCCTCGAGGTAGTTGGTGAAGAACGACGACTCCACGTCGTCGCGGGAGAAGCCCCACGTCATCTGGGTCAGGTCGTTGGTGCCGAAGGAGAAGAACTCCGCCGACTTGGCGATCTCGTGGGCGGTCACCGCGGCCCGCGGGAGCTCGATCATCGTGCCCACCTTGTGGGGGACGCTCAGCCCACGCTCCTGCTCGACCGCGGTGCAGACCTCAACGATCTGCCGACGTACCAGGTCGAGCTCGGTCACCGAGGCGACCAGCGGGATCATGATCTCGGGCTGCGGGTCGCCGCCGGCCTCGATCCGGTCGGCAGTGGCCTCGAGGATCGCCCGTACCTGCATCTTGAACAGCCCGGGGATGACGATCCCGAGGCGGACCCCGCGCAGCCCGAGCATCGGGTTCTGCTCGTGGAGACGCTTGACCGCCTCGAGCAGTTTCTCGTCGTGCTCGTCGAGGTGCTCGTGGTCCTCCTCGAGCGCGACCTTGACCGCGAGCTCGGTGTAGTCGGGCAGGAACTCGTGCAGCGGGCGGGTCGATCAGCCGGATCGTGACCGGCAGCCCGTCCATCGCCTCGAAGATCCCGATGAAGTCGTTGCGCTGAAGGGGGAGGAGCTCGGCGAGCGCGGCCTCCTGGCCGGCCTCGTCCTCGGCGACGATGAGGTTCTCCACGAGCTGGCGCCGCTCGCCGAGGAACATGTGCTCGGTCCGGCACAGGCCGATGCCCTCGGCACCGAACCGCCGGGCGCGGGCGGCGTCCTCGGGGGTGTCGGCGTTCGCGCGCACCCGGAGACGGCGTACGTCGTCGGCGTGCTTCATCACCCCGTCGACGGCGGCGACGATGTCCTCGTCGACCTGCTCGCCCTCGAAGTAGCGCATCACCGAGGAGTTCACCACGGGGACGGCGCCGAGGAAGACCTCGCCCGTGGTGCCGTCGATGGAGATCACGTCTCCCTCGTTGATGGTCTCGCCGCCCCGGACGCCGCGCGCGGCGCTTCTTCGCGCTCACGTCGAGCGCCTCGGCGCCGCAGACGCAGGTGCGGCCCATGCCGCGGGCGACCACGGCCGCGTGGGAGGTCTTGCCGCCGCGGCTGGTCAGGATGCCCTTGGCGGCGACCATGCCGCGCAGGTCGTCGGGGTTGGTCTCCTTGCGGACCAGGATCACGTCCTCGCCGCGCTCGGCCCACTCGACCGCCGTGTCGGAGTCGAAGACCGCCTTGCCGACGGCCGCACCGGGGGAGGCGTTCATGCCGGTGGCGATCAGGTCGCGCTCGGCGGCGGTGTCGAAGCTGGGGAACATCAGCTGGGCGAGCTGGGCGCCGGTCACCCGGTGCATCGCCTCGTCGCGGTCGATGAGGCCCTCGTCGGTCATGTGCCGGCCGATCCGGAACGCCGCGGCCGGGGTGCGCTTGCCGACGCGGGTCTGGAGCATCCAGAGCTTGCCGCGCTCGACGGTGAACTCGATGTCGCACATGTCGCGGTAGTGCTTCTCGAGGGTCGCCATGATGCCGATCAGCTTGTCGTGCGACGCCCGGTCGATCTCGGCCATGTCGGCCAGCGACACGGTGTTGCGGATGCCGGCGACGACGTCCTCGCCCTGGGCGTTCTGCAGGTAGTCGCCGTACACGCCCTGGTTGCCGGACGCGGGGTCGCGGGTGAAGGCGACGCCGGAGCCGGAGTCGTCGCCGCGGTTGCCGAACACCATCGCCTGCACGTTGACCGCCGTGCCGAGGCCCTCCTCGATGCGCTCCTGGCGGCGGTAGAGGACGGCGCGCTCGGTGTTCCACGAGTCGAAGACCGCGCGCACGGCCAGGTCGAGCTGCTCGCGCGGGTCCTGGGGGAACTCGCGCCCGGAGTGCTCCTTGATCAGCTGCTGGAAGGTCTCGACGAGCTCGCGGAGGTCGTCGGTGCCGAGGTCGGTGTCGGACTCGGTGCCGCGGTCCTTCTTCATCCGGTCGAGGGCGCGGGCGAAGACCTCGGAGTCGATGCCGAGGACCGTGGCCCCGAACATCTGGAGCAGGCGGCGGTAGGAGTCCATCGCGAACCGCTCGTCCTGGCTCTGCTCGGCCAGCCCGCGTACGGAGTGGTCGTTGAGGCCGATGTTGAGGACGGTCTCCATCATCCCCGGCATCGAGAACTTCGCGCCCGAGCGGACGCTGACCAGCAGCGGGTCCTCGGCCTCGCCGAGCCGACGGCCCATCGCCTCCTCGAGGGTGCGCAGGTGGGCGTCGATCTCCTCGGCCAGGCCGTCCGGCACGTCACCCTTCTCGAGGTAGGCCCGGCACGCGTGCGTCGAGATCGTGAAGCCCGGCGGGACCGGCAGGCCCAGGTTCGTCATCTCGGCGAGGTTGGCGCCCTTGCCGCCGAGGAGATCCTTCTGGTCCTTGCTGCCCTCGTGGAAGTCGTAGACGTAGCTCATGGCTCCGATCCTTGCGTGTCGGCTACAGGTTGGCGAGGACCGATCGGCCCCTGTCAAGGGTCACTCGTCCGTTGTCGGTCCGCCACTCTCGACGTACGCCGTACGGGCGTCACCGCGGGCGTTGGCCAGGGCGGTCTCGATCCGGCGGGCGGTGAAGTCGGCGCACCGCTCGCGCACCTGCTCCAGGGTCGCGAACTCGGCGTGCCGGATCTCCCTGGTCTGCTTCTCGATGGTCTCAGCGATCGCGGCCTCGTGCTCGCCGCCGTCGAAGACCAGGCACACGGCGTCGTCCCAGCCGCTCCACGGTGGCAGCCAGTCGGTGAGCAGCAGGTCACCGGCATCGATCGCCAGGGCGAGCTCCTCCTCGATCTCGCGGCCGGCCGCCAGCCTCGGTGACTCACCCACCTCGACGACGCCCCCGGGGAGGTCCCAGTCGCGCTTGTAGGTCAGCTGGCAGATCAGCACCCGGTCGTCGCGGTCGCGCACCAACAGCTGGCTGATCGCGCGCTTGCGAGGCAGGAAGCTGTTGAGGAGGGCGCGGAAACCCTCCGGCTCGGTCAGCGGCGGGTCGGAGGCGAGCCGGGCCAGGATCACGTACGACGTGGTCTCCGGCGCGGTCGCCGGTGCCGGGCTCGACGCGTCGCACGCCCTCGCGGCGCAGGCCCGACCTGGTCGCGACCCGCAGTGAGGCCTCGTTGTCGGGATCGACCTTGGCCTCGACGCGCCAGTACCCCAGCCCGCCGAGCCGGACGTCGGTCAGGGCCCAGTCGACCAGGGTCCGCACTGCCCGGGTCGCGATGCCCTTTGCCGCGGTGGCCGCGGTAGAGCGCCCACGACACCTCGCCCACGCCCTCGTCGCGCAGCCGGACGTCGACGCTGCCGGCGACCGCGCCGTCCGCCTCGATCGCGAAGGCGACCTGGGTCCGCCCGTCGGCGTACGACGTCCGCCAGTCGGCGATCGCCTTGCGCATCCGCTTGGGGGTGACCGCCTCTCGCGGCCAGCCGAACCAGTGCGCGATCACCTCGTCGTGCCCGGCCACCGCGTCCGCGACGTCCTCGTCGCGGAACGGCCGGAGCGTCACCACGCCGTCGGTGAGCGTGGGCTGGTCGGTCACCCCCGACCTTAGCCAGCAGACCCCGAGGGATCGGCCGCGGGCGCGCCCGGCGTGGGGCGAACATCCCTGGTCGAGCAGGTCGGCGGTGTGCGCCTGGTAGAGGAGGGCCGCTGCGGAGACCGCTGGTTGAGGAGGGCCGCTAGGCCCGTCTCGAAACCACGCGGGCAAGGGTGGTGTGCCGGTTGGTTTCGAGGCGCTCGCAGAGCGAGCTCCTCAACCACCGGCGTGCGGGTGATCACCGGCCTCGGGTGACCCCCGGCGTGCGGTCGACCACCGGCGCGTGGGGGTCAGGTACGGCGGAGCCAGAGGGTCGCGAGCGGGGGCAGGACGAGGGTCGCGTGGGCGGGCTGTCCGCTCTCGCCGCCCTCGTGGGCCGTGACCGACCCGAGGTTGCCGACCCCGGAGCCGGAGTAGGTCCCGGCGTCGGTGTTGACGCACCTCGTGCCACTCGCCGGCCGCCGGCATCCCGAGCCGGAAGTCCGCGTGGGGGATGGCGGCGAAGTTGGAGACGCACACCAGGTCGGGGCTGCCGGATCCACGACGGAGGAACGAGAAGGTGTTGCGGCTCGTGTCGTTGGCGTCGATCCACTGGAAGGAGCCCGCGTCGTTCTCCCGCGACCAGATGGCGGGGGAGGAGCGGTAGGCGGCGTTGAGGTCCTTGACCAGCCGGTGCATCCCGAGGTGCTCGGGATGGTCGAGCAGCCACCAGTCCAGCTCACGCGACTCCGCCCACTCCGACTCCTGGCCGAGCTCGGCGCCCATGAAGATCAGCTGCTTGCCCGGGTGGGCCCACATGAACGCGAGGTAGGCGCGCAGGGTGGCCAGCTGCTGCCACCGGTCGCCCGGCATCTTGCGCAGCAGGGAGCCCTTGCCGTGGACGACCTCGTCGTGGTGACAGGGGAAGCACGAAGTTCTCGGTGAAGGCGTAGGTCAGCCCGAAGGTCAGGTCGTGGTGGTGCCACGACCGGTGCACGGGCTCGCGCTCGAGGTAGTCGAGGGTGTCGTGCATCCAGCCCATGTTCCACTTGAAGCCGAAGCCAAGCCCGTCGGCGTCGGTGGGCCGGGTGACCCCGGGCCAGGAGGTCGACTCCTCGGCGATCGTGGTCGCGCCGGGCACCCGCTTGTAGACGGTGGCGTTCATCTCCTGGAGGAACTGCACGGCCTCGAGGTTCTCGTTGCCGCCGTACTTGTTGGGGCTCCACTCGCCGTTCGCGCGCGCGTAGTCGAGGTAGAGCATCGAGGCGACGCCGTCGACGCGCAGGCCGTCGGCGTGGAACTCCTCGCAGCCAGTAGAGCGCGTTGGCGTAGAGGAAGTTGCGGACCTCGCGCCGGCCGAAGTTGAAGATGTGGGAGCCCCACTCCTTGTGCCACCCGCGCTGGGGGTTGGGGTCCTCGTAGAGCGGCGTCCCGTCGAAGCGCGCCAGGGCCCACTCGTCGGTCGCGAAGTGGCCGGGCACCCAGTCGAGGAGCACGCCGATGTCGTGCTGGTGGAACGCGTCGACCAGGCGCCGGAAGCCGTCGGGGTCGCCGAACCGCGAGTCCGGCGCGAAGTACGACGTCACGTGGTAGCCCCACGACCCGCCGAACGGGTGCTGCATCACCGGCATCAGCTCCACGTGGGTGAAGCCGAGGTCGTGCGACGTAGGGGACCAGCTCGTCGATCAGCTGGTCCCAGGTCAGCGGGGCGCCGTGCCGCTTGCGCCAGGAGGCCAGGTGGACCTCGTAGACCGACATCGCCTCGCCGACCGGCTGCTTGTCCCGACGCTGGGTCATCCACGCCTCGTCGCCCCAGGTGTGGGACGACTCGTAGACCCGGCTCGAGCGTCGCCGGCGGCACCTCGGCCCAGGCGGCCATCGGGTCGGCCTTCTCCCGCCACTGTGCCGTCGGCGCCGAGGATGACGTACTTGTAGCCGGTGCCGCTGCCCACACCCGGGACGAACAGCTCCCAGACGCCCGACTGCCCGAGCTGGCGCATCGGGTGCTCGCGGCCGTCCCAGCTGTTGAAGTCGCCCTCGAGCCGTACGCCGCGCGCGCCCGGCGCCCAGACCGCGAACGCCGCGCCCGACACGTCGCCGGTCGCCGCGCGGTAGTGGTGGACCCGCGATCCCAGCACCGTCCAGAGCAGCTCGTGCCGCCCCTCGTTGACCAGGTGGAGGTCCATCTCGCCGAGCGTGGGCAGGAACCGGTAGGGGTCGTCGACGGTGATCGCGCCCTGCCCGTAGTCCACCTCGACCCGGTAGTCCGGCACGTCGTGCGCCGCCGGTTGCGGAGTGCGCCCCTCCCAGACCCCCTCGTGCACATGGCTGAGCGGGACCCGGGTGCCGTCCGAGAGCACCGCAGACACCGAGTGCGCGAGCGGCTTGTAGACGCGGATCGAGACCCAGTCACCGTCGGGGTGGGGTCCGAGGATCGCGTGCGGCTCGCCGTGCTCACCACGGACGAGCTGGTCGATCAGCGCTGACGACACTCGCTCAGGGGACGCCTCGGTCATCGGCCTGTCTCACTCTCGTGCAGCACGCGGGTGGCCTCTCCGAGCGCCGCCAGGGGGATGGGTAGCCAGGCTGGCCGGTTGCGCGCCTCGTAGACGCACTCGTAGACCGCCTTGTCGGCGACGTACGCCGTCAGCAGGGTGCGCTCGTCGCTGCCGAGCGGGTGTCCGGCGTAGGCCTCCAGGAAGGCGGCCTGGTTGCGAGCCGACCACTCGGCCGCGCGGTAGGCGCGCTGCTCGGTGCCGTTGTCGTCGGTGGTCGCGGCGATCATCTCGGTCACCCGCGGGGCGTAGTCGAACGAGCGCAGCATCCCGGCGACGTCGCGCCAGGGCGAGTCGGGCCGCACCCGCTCGGCGAGCGGCTTGGCCGGCTCGCCCTCGAAGTCGACGATCTTCCAACCCTTCGCGGTGCGCAGGGTCTGCCCGAGGTGGAGGTCGCCGTGGACGCGCTGAACGGTGCCGGACTCGATGGTGCCGACCGCCGCGAAGAGGGCCCGCAGGGCGGCCGCATGCTTCGCCAGCTCCGGTACGACGCCGAGGGCCGCCTCGAGCCGGCCCATCATCTCCTCGGCGAGGCGCGCGTGGTCGGCGCGGGTCCGCTCGGCCGTCGGGAAGTGCTCGGCCAGGAGGGCATGGATCCGTCCCACGGCCTCGCCGAGCCGCTGCGCCTCTCCCGCGAAGTCGCCGCCCACCTCGTCGGCGAACAGGTCGGCCTCCGCGAACAGGTTGCGCACGCTGGTCAGCGCCAGCTCCCACCCGTCGCTCGCGGTCCGGAGGAACTGCTGCAGCATCCCCAGCTGGATGGGATTGCTTCCGTGGTCTCGAGACGGCGCTGGCGCGCCTCCTCGACCGACGGAAGAGCCCGCGGTGTCGGCCGCTGGTTGAGGAGGGCGCTGTGCGCCCGTCTCGAAACCAAGGCCACCCTCACCCACGGCCTCCACCCACCCCAGCAGCGCGGCGACGTTGTCGGACCCGGCCCGGGTCAGCACGTCGTGGATCTCGATGTCGGGGTTCACCCCCGGCGTGACCCGCCGGAACAGCTTGAGCAGGGCCTCGTCACCGAACATCACCGAGGAGTTCGACTGCTCGGCCGACAGGGGCGTCGACGGGGCGGTCGCGTCGAGCCGGACGCCGGGCAGCGTGCGGAACGTGAGCGGACCGTCGGGCGGGAACGCGAAGGCGCGCAGGAACACCGCCATCGCGTCGCGGTCGTGCACCGCGTCGTAGGCGTGGACCCACCCGACCTCGGGGTCCTCCCACCAGCCCACGAACGCGTGGTCGAGCCGGTGCTCGGGGTCGGCGTAGAGCGATAGCGGCAGCTGGTAGAGATCGCGCTCGGCGGGGTCGCCGTCGGCATAGCCGACCTCGACCAGGTCGACGACCACGCGCGGCCCGTCGTCGCAGAGGACGGCGAGCCGGCGTACGTCGGTGACCTCGGGCTCGCGCCCCTTCCCGCCGAACCAGCGGGCGGTCGTGATGAACTCGGTCAGCTGGCGTCGCCCGTCATCGGGGTACGACGTGCCGTTGACGCCGTTGCCGGCGCTATCGGTGGTGGGGAACTCGTCAGTCATGGGCGGTGGCCTCCTCAGGAGGGGTGGTCAGCCGGAACCAGTAGAACCCGTAGCCACCGAGGGTGAGCAGGTAGGGCAGCTCACCGATCGCCGGGAACGGCACTCCTCCGAGGAGCTCGACCGGTACGGACCCCTCCCATCGCCGCAGGTCGAGCTCGACCGGCTGCGCGAAGCGGGAGAGGTTGTGGACGCACACGATGATGTCGCTGTCCCCTTCGGGGGTGACGTGCTCGCGTGCGTAGGACAGCACCGACGGGTTGGTCCCGCCGAGGTCGTGGAAGGCGCCGAGCCCGAACGCCGCGTGGCCGCGCCGGGCGTGGATCATCCGGCGGGTCCAGTGCAGGAGCGACGAGGAGTCCTCGAGCTGAGCCTCGACGTTGACGCTCTGGTAGCCGTAGACCGGGTCCTGGATCGTCGGCAGGTGCAGCTTGCCGGGAGTGGCCACCGAGAAGCCGGCGTTGCGGTCGGGCGTCCACTGCATCGGGGTGCGGACGCCGTCGCGGTCGCCGAGCCAGATGTTGTCGCCCATCCCGATCTCGTCGCCGTAGTAGAGCACCGGGCTCCCGGGCAGCGAGAGGAGGAGCGCGGTGAACAGCTCCATCCGGTTCACGTCGTTGTCGAGCAGGGGAGCCAGCCGCCGCCGGATGCCGATGTTGGCCTTCATCCGGGGGTCCTTGGCGTACTCGTCCCACATGTAGTCGCGGTCGTCGTCGGTGACCATCTCGAGGGTCAGCTCGTCGTGGTTGCGCAGGAAGATGCCCCACTGGCAGTTGTCGGGGATCGGCGGCGTCTGCTCCATGATCTCGCTGATCGGGTAGCGCGACTCGCGCCGGACGGCCATGAAGATGCGCGGCATCACCGGGAAGTGGAAGCACATGTGGCACTCGTCGCCGTCGCCGACGTACTCGCCGGTGTCCTCGTCGCGCTTGCCGCCGAAGTAGTCGACGACGTCCGCCGGCCACTGGTTGGCCTCGGCGAGCAGCACCCGACCGGGGTAGTTCTCGTCGATGAAGCGGCGCACCATCCGGAGGAACTCGTGGGTCTCCGGCAGGTTCTCGCCGTTGGTGCCGGGCCGCTCGTAGAGATAGGGGACGGCGTCGAGTCGGAAGCCGTCCAGACCCATGTCGAGCCAGAACGACATGGCCTCGAGCATCGCCTCGTGGACCTTGGGGTTGTCGAAGTTGAGGTCGGGCTGGTGGCTGAAGAAGCGGTGCCAGAAGTACTGCTGGCGCACCGGGTCCCAGGTCCAGTTCGACGGCTCGGTGTCGACGAAGATGACCCGCGCCTCGTCGTAGAGGGTGTCGGTGTCGGACCACACGTAGAAGTCGCCGAACGGGCCGTCGGGGTCGCTGCGCGAGGCCTGGAACCACGGGTGGGCGTCGCTGGTGTGGTTCATCACGAAGTCGATGATCACCCGCATGCCCCGGGCGTGGGCCGCGGCGACGAACTCGCGGAAGTCGTCGACCGTGCCGCACTCGGGGAGGATCGAGGTGTAGTCGGCGACGTCGTAGCCACCGTCGCGCAGCGGCGAGGCGAAGAACGGCGGCACCCAGAGGCAGTCGACGCCGAGCCACCGCAGGTAGTCGAGCTTCTCGATCAGGCCCTGGAAGTCGCCCGTGCCGTCGCCGTTGGAGTCGCGGAACGACCGCACCAGCACCTCGTAGAAGACCGCGGTCTTGTACCAGTCGGGCTGCTGCTGCTCCACGGTCGAGCCGACGATCGAGCTCTCGTTGCGCTCGTCGGGGTGGCCGCCCCCGGTGGCCGAGCCGGTCGAGACCACGCTCATGCCGTCCTCCGCACCGTCAGCACGTGGGCTGGCTCGAAGCCGGGATCGAGCCGCACGTAGTTGTGCTGGCCCCAGGGCCAATCCTGTCCGGTCACCTCGTCGTGCACGGCCAGGCTGTCCTGCCAGCCGAAGCCGAGGGCGGGCAGGTCGAGGTGGACGGTCGTCTCGCGGGCGCCGTGGGGGTCGAGGTTGACCACGACGATCACCGTGTCCTCGCCGGACTCGGTCGTCGCCTGCTTGCTGAACACCAGGATGTTCTCGTCGTCGCTGGAGTGGACCACCAGGTTGCGCAGCTGCTGCAGGGCCGGGTGGGCGCGGCGTACGGCGTTGAGCATCGTCAGGTACGGCGCGAGGGTGCGGCCCTCCTTCGCCGCGGCGTCCCAGTCGCGGACCCGGATCTGGTACTTCTCCGAGTCGAGGTACTCCTCGCTCCCGGGCCGCACCGCCACGTGCTCGTAGAGCTCGTAGCCGGCGTAGACGCCCCAGCTCGGCGACCCGGTGGCCGCCAGCACCGCGCGGATCTTGAACGCCGCCGGCCCGCCGTACTGCAGGTAGGCGTGGAGGATGTCGGGGGTGTTCACGAAGAAGTTCGGCCGCATCAGGTGGTCGGTGTGCGCGGACACCTCGCGGAGATAGTCCTCGAGCTCCCACTTGGCCGTGCGCCACGTGAAGTAGGTGTAGCTCTGGTGGAAGCCGACCGCGCCGAGGGTCTGCATCATCGCCGGGCGGGTGAAGGCCTCGGCCAGGAAGAGCACGTCGGGGTCGGTGCGCCGCACCTCGCGCAGCAGCCACTCCCAGAAGGCCACCGGCTTGGTGTGGGGGTTGTCGACGCGGAAGATCCGCACGCCGTGCGACATCCAGTGCCGCACGATGCGCAGCACCTCCGCGGCAGATGCCCTGCGGGTCGTTGTCGAAGTTGAGCGGGTAGATGTCCTGGTACTTCTTCGGCGGGTTCTCGGCGAACGCGATGGTGCCGTCGGCCTGGGTGGTGAACCACTCCGGGTGCGAGGTCACCCACGGGTGGTCGGGCGCGCACTGCAGCGCGAGGTCGAGCGCGACCTCCAGGCCCGAGCGCGTTGGCGCGCTGCCACGAACGCGTCGAAGTCGTCGAGGGTGCCGAGGTCGGGATGCACGGCGTCGTGGCCGCCGGCGGCGCTGCCGATGGCCCACGGCGAGCCCGGGTCGTCCGGGCCCGGGTCGAGGGTGTTGTTGGGGCCCTTGCGGTTGACCTCGCCGATCGGGTGGATCGGAGGCAGGTAGATCACGTCGAAGCCCATCGCGGCGACCGCGTCGAGCCGCTGCGCGGCGGTGCGGAAGGTGCCGCTGGTCGTGGTCCCGGTCTTCGCGTCGTACGACGCGCCCTCGGACCGCGGGAAGAACTCGTACCAGCTGGAGAACAGCGCCTTCGCCCGGTCGGCGTAGAGCGGGTAGGGGCCCTCCACGGTGACCAGCTCGCGCAGGGGGTGGGTCGCCAGCACGGCCAGCAGCTCCGGGGCCTGGAGCGCGGCGAGGCGCGCCTCGACCGGGCGGGAGGCGTCGGTCGCGGCGGAGTGGGCGCCCTTGACGATCTCCTGCTCGTGGGAGTCGAGGTCGGAGTCGCCGGCGACCCGGTCGAGCAGCATCCCGCCCTCGGTGAACATCAGCTCGACGTCGACGCCGGCCGGGATCTTGAGCCCGGCCGCGTGCTCCCACGTGGCCAGCGGGTCGGACCACGCGTGCACCTCGAACGACCAGGCGCCCTCGGTGTCGGGGGCGACCCAGGCGACGTAGCGGTCCGGTGCGTCTCCGTCGGGGACCATCCGCACCGGAGCCCGCCGCGAGCCGTCGGGCGCGACCAGCACGACCTCGGCACCGAGCCGGTCGTGTCCCTCGCGGAACACGGTCGCCCGGACCGGCACCGACTCGCCCGCGGCCGCCTTCGCCGGCAGGCGGCCGAGGTCCACCAGCGGGCTGACGTCCATGACGGGAATGCGTCCGACCATGCTCGTCACCCTTCCGAATCCCCAGGTCACACGCAACCCGAGCATCCGCGGCGCGGATGGGCACCACCCGGAGGGCGGGGGTCGGGACGACGACACGCGATACGCCAAGGTTCCGACAAAATTGGAACGATCCACACCAACTCCGTTACGGTCCCTCTGTGCGTGCCATCCGTCGATTCACCGTCCGTCCGGTCCTGCCTCCGGCGCTGTCGTCCCTCGGGGATCTCGCGTCCAACCTGAGGTGGTGCTGGCACTCGCCGACGCAGGACGTCTTCGCCGAGGTCGACGACGAGCTGTGGGAGGAGACCCGTCACGACGCGGTCCGCCTGCTGGCGTCGGTGAACCCGTCGCGGCTCGAGGCGCTGGCCCGCGACCAGGGCTTCCTCGACCGGCTCGGTGCGGCCAAGGCCGACCTCGACGCCTACGTGGGCGGCGACCGCTGGTATGCCCGGAAGGCCGGTCCCGAGGCGCCCACCCGGATCGCCTACTTCTCGCCCGAGTTCGGCCTGACCGCGGTGCTCCCGCAGTACTCCGGCGGCCTCGGCATCCTGGCCGGTGACCACCTCAAGGCCGCCAGCGACCTCGGCGTACCGCTGGTGGGCGTCGGCCTGCTCTACCGCGCGGGCTACTTCAAGCAGACGCTGAGCCACGAGGGCTGGCAGCTCGAGCAGTACCCCGTCCTCGACCCCGACGAGCTCCCGATCAGCCTCCTGCGCGAGGCCAGCGGCGAGGTCGCCACGATCTCGATCGCCCTGCCCGACGGCCCCGAGCTGATGGCGCGGATCTGGGTCGCCCAGGTGGGCCGGATCCCGCTGCTGCTGCTCGACTCCGACCTCGAGGGCAACCCCGACCACTACCGCGACATCACCGACCGCCTCTACGGCGGCACCTCCGAGCACCGGCTCCGCCAGGAGATCCTGCTCGGCATCGGTGGCGTCCGCGCCCTGCGCGTCCACGCCCGGATCACCGGCGCGTCCGAGCCCGAGGTGTTCCACACCAACGAGGGCCACGCCGGCTTCCTCGGCCTGGAGCGCATCCGCGAGCTCACCGTCGAGGAGGTCGGCCCCAAGCTCGACTTCGACACCGCGCTCGAGGTCTCGCGCGCGTCGACGGTCTTCACCACGCACACCCCCGTGCCGGCCGGCATCGACCGCTTCTCCCGCGAGCTGGTCGAGCAGTACTTCGGCAAGGCCGGGCCGGTCGCCGGCGTCCCGCTCGACCGGATCCTGGCGCTCGGCACCGAGGACTACGCCGGGGGCGACCCGACGGTCTTCAACATGGCGGTGATGGGCTTCCGCCTCGCCCAGCGCGCCAACGGCGTCTCGCAGCTCCACGGCCACGTCAGCCGCGAGATGTTCCACGGCCTGTGGCCGGCCTTCGACGAGGCCGAGGTCCCGATCACGTCGATCACCAACGGCGTCCACGCGCCGACCTGGGTGGGCCGCGAGGTGTTCGCCCTGGCCGAGGCCCACGGGGCCCGCGTCGGCGCCAGCGCCGGCGCCGACCCCGGTGACTCCGACGACATCGAGCGCTACATGGTCGCGGTCGACGAGGTGTCCTCCGGCGACATCTGGGCGGTCAAGCGGCTGCTCCGGGATCGGCTCGTCAAGGACGCCCGTCGCCGGCTGCTGAGGTCCAACACCCAGCGCGGCATCCCTGCCGCCGAGCTGGCCTGGGTCGACGACGCGCTCGACCCCGACGTGCTGACCATCGGCTTCGCGCGCCGGGTGCCGTCGTACAAGCGCCTGACGCTGATGCTGCGCGACCCGGAGCGGCTCAAGCGCCTGCTGCTGCACCCCGAGCGCCCGATCCAGCTGGTCATCGCCGGCAAGGCCCACCCGGCCGACGACGGCGGCAAGAAGCTGATCCAGGAGATCGTCCGGTTCGCCGACGACCCCGAGGTGCGCCACCGCATCGTCTTCCTGCCCAACTACGACATCGCCATGGCCCAGCCGCTCTACCCCGGCTGTGACGTCTGGCTGAACAACCCGCTGCGCCCCTACGAGGCCTGCGGCACGTCCGGCATGAAGGCGGCGCTCAACGGCGGCCTCAACCTCTCGATCCTCGACGGCTGGTGGGACGAGTGGTACGACGGCTCCAACGGCTGGGCGATCCCGTCCGCCGACGGCGTCGACGACCAGGACCGTCGCGACGACCTCGAGTCGGCCGCGCTCTACGACCTGATCGAGCGCGACGTCGCCCCCCGGTTCTACGACGTCGACCAGGACGGCGTTCCCGGCCGCTGGATCGAGATGGTGCGCCACACCCTGAAGTCGCTCGGCCCCAAGGTGCTGGCGAGCCGGATGGTGCGCGACTACATCCGCCAGCTCTACACGCCTGCTGCCATCACCGGCCGGGCCCTCAACTCCGACTACAAGGGCGCCACCGAGCTGGCCGCGTGGAAGAAGACCGTCCGCGCCGGCTGGGCCGACGTACGCGTCGAGCACGTCGAGAGCCACGGCGTCAGCGACAACCCCGAGGTGGGCTCGTCGCTGACCGTCCGCGCGTTCGTCGCGCTCGGGTCGCTGACGCCCGACGACGTCGCGGTCGAGGTCGTCCACGGCGTGATCGACGGCGACGACGAGATCGTCAACACGGTGATCACCCCGCTGACGCTGGCCGACAGCTACGACGGGGGCCGCCACCGCTTCGACGGCGACATCCTGCTCCAGCGGGGCGGCGCGTTCGGCTACACCGTGCGCATCGTCC
Source organism: uncultured Actinomycetota bacterium (assembly GCA_963761085.1). Taxonomy (GTDB): domain Bacteria; phylum Actinomycetota; class Actinomycetes; order Propionibacteriales; family Nocardioidaceae; genus Nocardioides. The sequence goes on along the minus strand of CAVXFQ010000002.1, from coordinate 327,872 downwards.
CTCGTCACAGCGTGCTCACGTCGGTCGCCGAGATGGGTCTGGTCGCGCTGCCCTGACGTCGGATCTCGCGGGGTGTCGCGTGCCGGAACGCTGTGACGCGGGTCCTCGACACCACTAACCTGCGAGGGTGGCCGGCATGGAGGATCCAGCGCCGTGCTCGGGGTGCGGACGCACCCCGAATCCGGGGGCGGAGTTCTGCGGGGGGTGCGGCTCCCCGCTCCCTCGACGCTGCGCCCGGTGCGGCCACGCCAACCCGGCTGACAACCTCTTCTGCGAGGGGTGCGGGCAGCGGCTGACCCAAGGCACGAGCGGCCCGCCGGTCCCGGCCACCGTGGCCACGACCCCACGGGTCGCTCCGGCGCCCCCGGTCGCCGTGGCCGAGCGCGCCGGCGAGCGGCGCTACCTCACCGTCATGTTCTGCGACCTGGTCGGCTCGACCGCGCTGTCGGCCAGCCTCGACCCCGAGGACATGCGCCGGGTGATCCAGGCCTACCAGGCGCGCTGCCTCGAGGTGATCACGGCGTACGACGGGTCCGTGGCGCAGTATCTCGGTGACGGCATCCTGGCCTACTTCGGCTACCCAGCGGCCCACGAGGACGACGCGGCCGACGCCGTCAGGGCCGCGCTGGCGGTCACCCGGGCGATGGCGCCCCTGGCCGGAGAGCTCGGCATTGACCACCTCGCCGCCCGGGTCGGGCTGCACACCGGGCTGGTCGTGGTCGGCGAGCTGGTCGGGCCCGGCGACGCGCCGTTCGGGGCCGACGTGCTCGCGATCGGGGCGACCCCCAACATCGCAGCGCGGCTCCAGTCGCTCGCGCAGCCCGGAGAGGTGGTGATCGGGGAGAGCACCGCCGAGCTGGTCGCCGGCTACTTCGTCCTCGAGTCGATGGGCACCCCCGAGCTGAAGGGCGCGTCTCGGCCGCTCGAGGTGCTGCGGGTGGTCGGCGAGACCTCGGCCCGCAGCCGCCTCGACGTCAGGCTGAGCCGCGGCCTGATCCCGCTGGTGGGCCGCGACCGCGAGATCGGGCATCTCGAGAGTGCCTGGCACGCCGCGCAGCAGGGCGCGGGCTCGGTGATCCTCGTCGACGGGGAGCCCGGCATCGGCAAGAGCCGGCTGGTCCTCGAGCTGTTCGAGAACGTCGTCGGCGCCGGAAGCCCCGTGGTCGACCTGCGCTGCTCGCCGCGGCACACCAACAGCGTCCTGCACCCGATCGTCAACCTGCTCCAGCGGCTCCTGCAACCGGTCGAGGCGGCCGCACCCGAGGACCCGCTCGAGCGGCTCGAACGGCTGGTGGTCGGCTCCGGGCTCGAGCTGTCCGACGGCGTGCCGGTGATCGCGTCGCTGGTCGGGCTCCCGCTCCCGGAGCACTACCCGCCGCTTCCCACGTCGCCCGAGGTGCTCAAGGAGCGCACCCGCTCGGTGCTGACCCGGCTGATCCTGGGGCGCGCCGCCAACGGGCTGCTGCTGCTCGTCGAGGACGTCCAGTGGGTCGACCCGACCTCCCAGGAGGTGATCACCGAGCTGCTCGAGGCCGCAGGCGACCGAGGTGTGCTCGCGATCCTGACCCGGCGCAGCGGCACCTCGCCCGACTGGCCGGCCGAGCCGGACGTCACCTTCACCCTGGGCCGGCTCGACGTGTCGGCGATCGGCGCCATGGTGGGTGAGATCGCCGGGGGCGACGACGGTCGTGACGCGCTGGTGCGCGAGGTCGTGGCGCGCGCCGACGGCGTACCCCTCTACATCGAGGAGCTCACCGCGATGCTGCTCGAGCTCCCGGCCGACGACGACGAAGGTGCGGTCCAGCCCACCGGGCCGGCGGTGCCGTCGACGCTGCGCGACCTGCTGATGGCCCGCCTCGACGGGATCGGGCCGGCTGCCGAGGTCGCGCGCCTGGCCTCCTGCGTCGGGCGCGACGTGCCCTACGCGTTCCTGCGGCTGCTGTGGAACCACGACGAGGGGGTGCTGCTGGGTCACCTCCAGACGCTGCTCGACTCCGGGCTGATGCGGCGCAGGGGCGACGGCGCGACGCGCGGCTACCTCTTCAAGCACGCGCTCGTGCAGGAGGTCGCCTATGAGACGCTGCTGAAGTCGGACCGTCAGCGTCACCACCTGGCCATCGCCGAGGCGATGGAGGCGACGTCGGACTCGACCCCCTACGCGCCGGACCTGCTCGCCCACCACTTCGCCGACGCCGGCCTTCCCGCGCGGGCGGTGCCCTACGCGCTGGCTGCCGGGCTGCGCGCCATCGAGCAGTCGGCCAACCGGGAGGCGGTGGCCCACCTGCTCGGCTGCCTCGACCTCGTGCACGAGCTGCCTGCCTCGACCGGGCGCGACCAGCTCGAGCTGACCGTGCTGGTCCACCTGGGCGCACCGATGATGGCGACCCGCGGCTACGGCTCGGTGGAGGTCGAGGACGTCTACCGCCGGGCCCAGGAGCTGGGCACCGCGCTGGGTGACCCGCAGCCGCTCTTCGAGGCCCTCTACGGCATGTACCGCATGCACCTGCTCCGCGCGGAGTACCCCATCGCCCTCGGGATCTGCGACCGGCTGGTCGAGCTCGCCGAGCTGTCCGGGCGACCGGCGTTCCAGGTGGCGGCGCAGCGTGCCGTGGGCAGTGCCCAGGTCTACGAGGGCGACGACCTCGACTCCGCCCTCCAGCACCTGACCGCTGCCGTGCTGATCGACCAGCACCGCCCCGACGTGCCCGACACCAGGCTGCGGCAGGGCCTCGAGCTCAACGACGTCGCCGACCCCGCCATCGTCTCCCTGGCGTACGGCGCGTGGGTGCTGTGGCTGGGCGACGACCGGGAGGGTGCCCGAGCCATGAGCGACGACGCCATCGCCCGCGCCGCCCGCCTCGGCCATCCCTTCACCATCTCCCTGGCCACGTGCTTCGACCTGTGGCTGCGGCAGTTCGACGGCGAGGTCGGCGACGTGGCGGTCCGGGCCGAGGCGGCGACCACCTACGCGCAGGAGCAGGGCTTCGACTTCTGGTTGGGCTGGGCCGCGCTGCTGCACGGCTGGGCCGTGGCCCGGCTCGGCGCCCCGGAGGACGGCATCGCGGTGATGCGCAAGGGGCTCGTCGACTGGCAGGCGACCGGCTCGCGGCTCGGCACCAGCTACTTCCTGACTCTGCTGGCCGACGGGCAGGCCCTCGCCGGCCACACCGAGCAGGCGATCGAGACTCTGGCGGAGTCGGAGAAGTTCGGCCTCGAGTTCGAGGAGCACTTCTGGCTGCCGGAGACCTACCGCTTGCGTGCGGAGCTGGTCGCGCCCTCCGACCCCGACGAGGCCAAGGAGCTCCTCCACCGGGCCGTCACGCTCGCCGGGCGCCAGGGCTCGGTGGTGCTCGGCAGGCGGGCCGCGGAGACGCTCAGCTCGCTGCCGGGGGTGGCCACTCGAAGCTAGGCCCGGCGGTCCGCCCGTCCGAACCGCAGGGGATGCGCATCAAGGCCACGGCCCGGTAGCGCAGGTCGTACATCAGCGGCACCGCGGCCAGCAGGTCGTCCTGCTTACCGTTGAAGGCCCGGTGCAGGCAGTTCAGCAGCGCGCCGTAGGTGTGGTTGAACGCCTCGCTGAGACGGCGTACGTCGCTGCCGTGCGGCAGCTCGGCGACGCTCGGGTCGTCGCGCATCGGCAGGACCGCGTCCCAGTCGACGACGAGCCGCGGGCCGGTCGGAGGTGCGTTGGCGACGTCGCTCTCGCGGTAGTGGTAGCCGAGCGCGATCTGGCGGAACCGGAAGTAGTGGGCGAGGTCGGGGCCCAAGGGGCGTGGGGCCTCGTGGATGGTGTGGTCGAGCCCTTCGCCCTGGTCGACGATCAGCTCCAGCGCGGCGAGGGCGCTGTCGAGGTCGTGCACCTCGACCGGGTCGCCCGCGCCGCCGTAGTAGAACCGGCCGGGCCCGACCTGCCGGTCGGCGTTCCCGGTGAACGCCCCCGGGCCGAGCGCGCGCAGCTCGGCCTCGACGCCGGCGTAGAGCTGGCCGATCGTGTCGTAGCCCTCGACCATCGGCGGTGCGCCGACCGGCTCCGGGCGCTCGATCGCGCAGAACGTCTCCACCGCCTCCGGCGAGAAGCGGCGCAGCCCCACCACGAGCCGGCCGTCGCTGAAGGGCAGCTGGGTCGGGTAGCGCGGCACGAAACCGGCGTGGTTGACCGACGGCCTCCCGCCGACCGCGTTGAGCACGTTGGCGACCAGCACCATGTGGAGCATCTCCTCCATCACGATGCTGCGGATGATGCTCGGCCGCCTCGACGTTGGTGCCGTCCTCGATGGAGTAGAGCGCGCAGAGGTACGCCGGGATGGTCGCGTGCTCGAGCATCAGCGCGTGCTGCAGGGCATCGCGGAGCTGCTGGACCCGAGCCGGGTCGACGTCCGGGCTCATGAGAGCTCCTCGACCAGGACGGCCGCCGTCCGGCAGGCCAGTGCCGCCAGGGTCAGCGTCGGGTTGGAGGTGCCGATCGTGGGCATGCTTCCGGCGCCGACCAGGAACAGGTTGCGGTGGTCCCAGCTGCGCTGGTCGGGGTCCACGACGTTGTCGCTCCGGTCGTGGCCCATCCGGTGGGTGCCGCAGAGGTGACCGGCCCCGAGCGTGCTGTAGTGGCGGTCCTTCCAGGTGAACTGCTGGTGCGCCGCCATCGGCCGGGTCGGTCCGTCGTACGTCGTGAGGTCCTCGGCCCCGAGCTCCTCGAACCACTGCTGGGCGCACTCGTAGGCCACCGCCGCCCCTTGTCGTAGGTAGCGGTCGAGGTCGTAGCGGATCACCGGCCGCGGCAGCCGCGAGCGCGTCGGTGTAGGTCGTCCGCTTGATCCGCACCCGGTTCTCCGGGTCGGGCAGCTGCTCGAGCAGGAAGCCCAGCATCAGCTGGCGCTGCACGTCGTGGGCGACGCGCTGGCGCAGCGCCGGGCCGAACAGCCCGCCCTGTAGACGGCGTCGGTGACGTCGGAGCCCGGAGACCCGAGGATCTGGAAGCCCCAGTTGTCGATGTCGGTCCGGAACGACGCGTGCCGGGCGCGATACGGCCCGTCGCGCAGGTTCTCGATGCCGGCGGTCGTGCCAGGCCCGCGGAAGGTCCCCGAGCGGCTCGTCGGTGCGTGCCCAGTCGAGCAGGAACGGGTGGTCCATCAGGTTGCGGCCGACCTGGTCGCTGCTGTTGGCCGCGTGCCGACATCAGCAGGAGCTTGGCGTTCTCCACCGAGTGGGCGGCGAGCACGTAGCGACGGGCGGTGATCGTGTGCGCCACGGCAGTGGGGAACGTGTCGCCGGTCCAGCGGAGGTACTCGACGCCGGATACCTGGTCGTCCCTGCCGACCACCACCTTGCTGGCCACGGCCTGGGTGACCACCCGGGCGCCGGCGCCGACCGCCGCCTCGAGGGTCTTCAGCGCGTTGTACTTGGCCTGCGCCGGGCAGCCGGGGATGCAGCTGGAGTTGCCCTCGCAGCGCAGCCCCGACAGTGGGTCGGCCGACCGCGCCGACTGGCTGGTACCCCCGCCCCCCGTCGTACGCCGGGTTGGGCGTCGAGTTGCGACCGCCCGGGACCGGGATCACGCCGGTCGGGTAGTCCTCGCGCCCGATCTGCACCGGCTTCCCGTCGAGGTTGTTCGGTCAGCCACTGGTCGAGGTAGGTCGGCGGGATCTTGTGCATCGGGAAGACGTAGTCCGTGTGGGTACGGCGTGCCGATGCGGACCTGGTCCTCGACGTCGGCCGAGACGCCGATCTCGTACTCGGCCTCGGCGTACCACGGCACCATGTCGTCGTAGCTCAGCGGCCAGTCGACGCCGACGCCGTAGGTCGACTGCATCGCGAAGTCGGCAGGCAGCATCCGGATGCAGTGGGCGTACCAGTGCAAGGTGGTGCCGCCGCGGCTGCGGAGGTAGTCGCTGCCGAACGGCAGCGGGCCCTCCTGCACGAAGTAGCCCGCCGTTCCCGGGACCCCCGGTGAGATCGGGCGGATGTCGAGCACGCTCGGCGACGGTGCGGCATTGCTGTCCGCCCAGCCCGCGTTGGGGACCTTCGCAGGGGAGGCCAGCATCGCGGTGATGTTGGACTGGTACTCCGCCCAGGTGTGACCGGTCGCCTCCCCGGCCTCGAGGATGATGACCTGCTGACCGGCCTCGGCCAGGCGCCGGGCCAGGATCGCGCCGGAGATGCCCGCGCCGACGATCAGGACGTCGCAGTCGACGTGGGTCATGGCTGCTCCTCCAGCGAGGGCGGGCCGACCCAGCTGGCGAAGCCGGGAGGCTTGGCGCCGGTGGGGTGGGCCCCGATCGCCGGCCACATCAGGCCCTCGGTCCAGCTCTGCGCGGACAGCAGCCGGTCGCAGTCCAGGCTGCTGGCGCCGTTGCGCTCGCGCCACTCGGCCGGCAGCTGGTTCCAGCTGCCGGTGTACCAGAGCACGGCCACGTTGCGCGCGAGCGGACCCAGGTCGGGGTCCTCCATGACCTGGAGCCGCAGCTGGCCCTCGACGTCGTCGGCCCAGCCCAGCGCAAGGCTGCCTTCCCGGACGAGGGCGATCGCGAGCCGGTCGCCGACGATCGGCGACGAGCTCGTCGAGGTACGTCGGCGCCATGGCCGTGCCCTGCAGCTGTGCGACCGAGAAGCCGGTCAGCGCTGCGGACAGCGACAGGAAGTCGTCGAGCAGGTCGGAGTCGCTCACGGCTGGTCAGTCGTCGGGGAACTCGAGCCAGGCCTGCGACTCCGAGGAGACCGGAGCCGAGGTGAAGGTCTGCGCGGCCAGCGGGGCCCGCGTCCCGATCACGTTGCGGACGTCCTCGTGCAGGCGGTAGTGGTCGATGGAGGGGCCCATCGTGAGCGTGATCCGGCTGCTGTCCTTCTCGGAGAGGAAGTAGGTGTCGAAGGAGCCGAAGAAGTTCCAGAAGTTGGCGGCGAGCACGTCGCGTCCCTCGACCTTGCGGGTGCCGTACTCGATCAGCGGGGAGAGGTTGGACGGCTCGGCGACCAGGTTGTGCAGCTTCGCGTCGACCTCGAAGATCAGCGACTTCGGCTTCAGCGGGGTCCCGGGCGGGGTGTCCTTCGGCTGCGGCTCGTAGACGCCGTACCTCCACTCCGTGCGGTCGGCGCCGTTCAGCGAGGGGGTCATGTAGTCGAACGCCGCCAGCCACTTGGGCTCGCCGAAGTTCCCCTGTCCGGCCTCCACGGCGATCGGGTTGTCGCACGGCACGTGCAGCCGGTAGCCGCCGATCGTCTTGGTCTGGTCGCGCCCGAGGAGGTAGTCGCGCACGGTCATCCGCGGCACCGAGGGCAGCCGGCTCTCGGGGTAGACGTAGATGTTGAACTCGATCTCGCGGGTGCAGCCGAGGAAGCTCGAGCCGCCCGCGGTGCCGCCCGAGGTGTAGGCCTGGAAGTCGAGGGAGACCAGGGCCCGGTCGGGCAGGTCGTCGAACTTCGCGAGTCGCAGGCCGTGGCGTTCCGGGAGCTCCGGCAGCAGCGCCTCGACCTGGTCGCGACGAGCCGGGTAGTAGAGCCAGAAGGACTGCAATGAGCTGTACCAGAACGGCATCTCGAAGCCCTTCGGCTGCTCGGGCATGAGCTCTTTCCACGGGACCTGTGCCATGACCACCCCTTGGGATCGAGTTCCGTCACCCCTGACGAACTGTTCGGACAGTAACGGCCACCGGTCCGCAGCGGGAGGGGCGAGACGAGGATTTGACCTCGCCCGCGTCGTCACCTGCCGAGTCGTGATCAGGTGGGCGCGGACTCCGGGTGGCTGCGCCAGCGGCGGGTGACCCACTGGGCGACCAGCAGGTTGACGATCCAGCCCAGCCACTGGCCGTAGGGGATCGTCGCGCTGACCGCGGCCTGCACGTCGCCGTCGTGTCGGCTCTGCATGACGGGCACCTGCGCCAACAGCAGCAGTGGCACCACCAGCGGGGCGGTGATCGCGAAGAAGGTGACGGCGAAAACCCGGACCATCCACTCCCGATGACCTACGACGTCCCCGCGGCGGACTGCTCGCCAGCCGGCTACTGCCAGGGAGGGCCAGAGGACGGCAGGGATCAGAACGCCGTAGCGGTCAGGTTGCCGTCGGGAGTCGTGATCGCCAGGGGGATCGCTGTGCCCACGAAAGCCAGGGTCCCGAGCGCCAGGAAGGTGCGACCGATGATCCGGTGGCGGCGGCGGTCAGCCCGGATCCGTGGCACCAGCTGCAGAGCGCCCAGGATCATCGCCGCGGCCGCCGTCGGCACGTGCACCACCAGCAGCACCCACGCCACGTCGGTCTGTACGTCGATCCGGCTGGCCGCGCGGTCGAGCAGCACGTAGGGGGAAACCAGCACCGGCGTTGCGATGACGGCGAGACCAGGATCGCGAGCACCAACCGCGGCGTACGCGTCCGAGGGTCCGGCGCCGAGGTCGTCATGCCCCCACTCTGCGGGCGGCGGAGGTCGGGGCATCGGGGATCGCCCCGATCCCGCCCGGGTCAGTGCGGCAGGAGTCCGAGCAGGTCGGAGGCGAGGTCGAGGTAGGGCCCGACCTGCCGGCCGTCGCGTCGCACGGTCAGAGTGTCGTAGCACGACATCGGGCCACTCGCGGACACGTCACCGGCCGCGGTGTGGAAGACGATCCGGTAGCTGCGCTGGGTCGGCTGCATCGGGCAGCTGTGGAAGAAGGGGGGCCATCCCGGGAGCTTGTTGTAGGCCGTCACCAACGCACCGACCTCGTCGGGCGAGCTGATCGTGACGGCGCGGTGACGCACGCGAGGAGTGTGGGCTCCGTACTGCGTCGCCGTGATCTGCACGGTCACCTCTCGCACGTCGGAGACGAACGAGGCGGCCGGGCGGGCCGGGCGCCACACGGCGTCGACCGTGGCCCGGATGCCGACTCGCCCGCCCGCCAAGGACGTCGTCTGTACCACGACGGACGCCCGGCAGGCGCATAGGGCATGGGCGGGTGCTGGTCGAGGTAGACGTCGTCTATCCAACCTCCGTCGGGGCGGGACTCACCGCCGACCCCGTTCGCTCCGCCGTCGGAGACGAAGCCCTGCTGCGGGTGCCGGGCGTACCACTCCGCGACCGTCCTGGGCACGCCGCGCACCGTCCAGAAGCGTGAGCGGGTGACGGTGTAAGTCGACGGTGACGAGCTCATCGTGCGCCGGACGAGGGGCGGGACGTCCGCGGCCGACACCGCCTCTGCGCCCGGGTAGACCGGCAGCCGAGAGGCGGTCGCATCGGCCAGGGACACCGCAGCAGCACGGTTCGCCGCACGGCTCTGTCCGGTCGGTGGCGCCGACGTGGGCGGCAAGGACGGTCCCGCCGACGGGCCGGCGCCCGACCCGCGCGAGACGACGTACGTCGTGGCGACCGCGACCAGCACGACCGCGGCCGCTGCGGCCAGCAGCACCCGTCCGCGGTGGGACCGCGGGGGAGCGGAGGTGAAGGCGACCGCCCGGTCGGGGTCGGCCAGGTGCTCGTGGTCGGCGAAGGTCTCGCGCAGCAGGGCGCCGAGGTCGTCGTCGGTGAGGTGGGTCATGGGAGGGACTCCTCAGGGTCGTCCAGGTGGGCCCGCAGCGCGGCGAGGGCGCGCGAGGCGTGGGCACGGACCGTCGACTCGCCGCAGCCGAGGATCTCGGCGATCGCGCGGTCGGGCAGGTCCTCGTAGAACCGCAGCACCAGTACGGCGCGCTGCTGGCGCGGGAGGGTCGCCAGCAGCCGCCAGGTCGTGTCCCGGCGCTCGACCCTCCCGGTGTCGTCGTCGGCCACCGGGTCGTGGCCCTCCAGCGGCGTCGTCCGGACCCGGCGACGCAGTCGGCGGAGTCCCGAGAGGTGCTCGTGCACCAGCGCCCGGCGCAGGTAGGCCGCGGGGGCGGCCATCGCGGCGATCCGGTCGGCGTGCTTCTGGGTGTGCAGAAGCGTCGACTGGAGCAGGTCCTCGGCCTCCGCCAGGTTGCCGGTGAGCATGACCGCGAGCCGCAGCAGCGCAGGGGCCCGCGCCGCCACCAGCGCGGCGTACGCCTGCGTCTCCGACACGGTCACACCTCCTCAGACGTCCGCCAGGGCCGAAAGGCTGCGTCGGCCGCCCCAGCTGTAACGCTCCGTCATCCACGCTGGTGCGCCCGCGCACGGGCGCACGGGTGCAGATAACGGAGCGTTCAGCCGGGGAGCGGTCAGAGCTGGCGGAGCACCACGACGGTGCGGCCGTCCAGCGTGAGCACCTCGCCGGGCTCCACGGTCGCGCCGACCGGGTGGTCGGGGCAGGTGGAGATGGCGACCTCGCCGGTGTGGTCCCAGTGCTCGTCGGGCAGCGCCACGGTGACCGGCTCCGCCTCGGCGTTGAGCCAGATCAGGAACGAGCTGTCCCACTGCTGCTCGCCGCGCGGGCCGGGGGAGCGCAGGGGCTCGCCGGTGACCAGCATCCCGACGACGGCGAGCTCGTTGTCGCTCCAGTCGTCGCCGGTCATCTCGCGCCCGGTGGGATGAACCCACACCAGGTCCTTGGGGCCGCCCTCGATCGTCGGGCGTCCCTCGAACCAGTGCCGCTGCCGCAGCGCCGGGTGCTCGCGCCGCAGCCGCAGAGCGGCCTTCGTCTGGTCGTAGACGTTCAGCCAGGCGTCGTCGGGCCGCCAGTCCACCCACGACACCTCGTTGTCCTGCACGTAGGGGTTGTTGTTGCCGCCCTGCGTCCGCCCGCGCTCGTCGCCGGCGGAGAACATCGGTACGCCGTTCGACAGGCACAAGGTGACCATCAGGTTGGCCGCGAGCCGCCGCCGCAGGGCGACGACGGCGGGGTCGTCGGTCTCGCCCTCGACCCCGCAGTTCTGCGAGCGGTTGTCGTCGGAGCCGTCGCGGTTGCCCTCGCCGTTGGCCTCGTTGTGCTTGGTCTCGTAGGAGACCAGGTCGCGCACGGTGAAGCCGTCGTGCGCCGTCACGAAGTTCACCGAGGCGTACGGCGAGCGCCCGTCGTCGGCGTACAGATCCGACGAGCCGGCCAGCCGGGTCGCCACCATTCGGACGCCGTCGGACTCGCGCCGCCAGAAGTCGCGCACGGTGCCGCGGTAGCGGTCGTTCCACTCCACCCACGGCGGCGGGAACTCCCCGACCCGGTAGCCGTCCGTCGAGACGTCCCAGGGCTCGGCGATCAGCTTCGCGTTGCGGATCGTCGGGTCCTGGCCGATCGCGGTCATCAGCGGGGAGGCCAGGTCGACCTCGCCGTGCGCCGACCGCGCCAGCGCCGAGGCGAGGTCGAACCGGAAGCCGTCGACGCGCATCTCGCTGGTCCAGTAGCGCAGCGAGTCGAGCACCAGCCGCAGGGCGAACGGGTCGGCGGCGTTCACCGTGTTGCCGCACCCGGTGACGTCCCAGTAGGCGTCGTTGAACGGGTCGCCCAGCGCCCGGTGGTCCTGGCGGTGGTAGAAACCCGCGTCGTCGAGCCCGCGGAACGACAGGGTCGGCCCCTCGGTGCCGCCCTCGGCCGTGTGGTTGTAGACCACGTCGAGGTAGACCTCGAGCCCGGCCGCGTGGAAGGCCTTGACCATCTCCTTGAACTCCCGCACCTGCCCGCCGCGGTCGCCGGAGGAGGAGTAGCCGTTGTGGGGGGCGAAGAACCCGATCGTGTTGTAGCCCCAGTAGTTGGTGAAGCCGCGCTGCATCACCCGCGGCTCGCTGACGAACTGCTGCACGGGCAGCAGCTCCACCGCCGTGACCCCGAGGTCCTTGAGGTAGTCGATCACCACCGGCGTCGCCAGCCCGGCGTAGGTGCCACGGAGGTGCTCGGGCACCCGGTCGTGGAGGGCGGTCATGCCCTTCACGTGGAGCTCGTAGATCACGGTGTCCCGCCAGCGGGTGAACGGCCGGCGGTCGTCACCCCAGTCGAAGTCGGGCTCGTGCAGGACCACGCTCTTGGGGACGTACGGCGCGGAGTCGAGGCGGCTGCGGCGGCTCGGCGAGGCCACGTCGTACCCGAAGATCGCGGGGTCGTCGACCAGGTCGCCGCTGATCGCCCGGGCGTAGGGGTCGAGGAGCAGCTTGTCGGCGTTGAACCTCAAGCCCAGCGACGGCTGCCAGGGGCCGTCGACCCGGTAGCCGTAGCGGGTGCCCGGCGCGATCGCCCGGGATCTCGCCGTGCCAGATCCCCAGGGACAGCTCGGTCAGCTCGTGCCGGGTCTCCCGTTCAGACCGTCGTCGTCGTCGAACAGACAGACCCAGACCCGGGTCGCCTCCGGCGCCCGCACCGCGAAGTTGGTCGCCTCCTCGCCCCAGTCCGGAGCCGAGCGGCCAGGTCCGGCCCGGCCAGACGTCCGCCGACTCGCCGCGGTGGCTCCACATTCCCGGGGTCACTCGCGACATTGTGACCCACCCTCGGCAGAATGCCCGGAGACCCCCCAACGGCACAGTGGAAGGCGGAGCAGATGGCGGAGTTCGTACGGCTCGAGGTCAGCGACGGAGTCGCCACCCTGCGGCTCGACCGGCCGAAGATGAACGCCCTCAACGTGCAGGTGCAGGAGGAGATCCGTGCCGCAGCCGCCGAGGCATCGGCCCGCGACGACGTCAAGGCCGTGGTCGTGTGGGGCGGCGAGCGGGTCTTCGCGGCCGGCGCGGACGTCAAGGAGATGGCCGAGATGTCCTACGTCGACATGGTCAAGCGCTCCGGGGCCCTCCAGTCCGCGTTCACCGCCGTGGCCCGGATCCCCAAGCCGGTCGTCGCCGCGGTCAACGGCTACGCGCTCGGCGGTGGCTGCGAGCTGGCGCTGTGCGCCGACCTCCGCTTCGCCGCCGAGGACGCCGTGCTCGGCCAGCCCGAGGTCCTGCTCGGGATCATCCCCGGCGCCGGCGGCACCCAGCGGCTCACCCGGCTGGTCGGGCCGAGCCGGGCGAAGGACATCATCTTCACCGGCCGGTTCGTCAAGGCCGAGGAGGCCCTCGCGATCGGGATGGTCGACCGGGTCCATCCCGCCGACCAGGTGTACGCCGAGGCGGTGGCGTGGGCGGGGCAGTTCGCCGGCGCCGCGACGTACGCCGTCCGCGCGGCGAAGGAGTCGATCGACTCCGGCCTCGAGGTCGACCTCGCCACCGGGCTGGCCATCGAGCGGCAGCAGTTCGCCGCCCTCTTCGCCACCGACGACCGCCGGATCGGCATGACGTCGTTCGTCGAGCAGGGGCCCGGCAAGGCGGAGTTCACCGGCCGCTGACTCACCGTTCCGCCGCTGGTTGAGGAGGTGCGCCAGCGCCGTCTCGAAACCGCCGGCGGACACCCGCCGACCTGGCGCGATCACCGCTCGGCCCCGCCGCGGTGTGCGATCCTGCACCCGGACCGGCACGACAGGAGCGGCGACCATGGCACGACACTCGGACGAGACCGCCGAGACCACGGCTGACGAGACGACCGACCAGTCCGACGAGCAGGCGCGTCGAGAAGAAGAGCCGCCGCCCGCGCCCGCGGTCAGCAAGGCGTCGTCGACCGGGTGCGCACCCGGGTGGCGCAGGTGGTCTGGGCCGTCTGCGTCGTGTGCGCCCTGATCCTGGCGCTCGGGGCGCTCTGCATCGCGCTCAAGGCCAACCCCACGAACAACCTGGTGCGGTTCATCCTCGACACCGCCAACAAGCTCGACTTCGGGATCTTCGAGCGGGGCAAGAACGGCGTCTACCACGCCGTCGGCGCCAACCACGCGGCCCGCACCAAGAACGCGATCGTGAACTGGGGCCTGGCCGCTCTCGTCTGGCTCGTCGGCGGGCAGATCGTCTCCCGCATCATCAAGCCCTGACCCCTCATGCGTCACGTCGTACGGCGTTCCCTGAGATTCGCCGGAGAAGTCGTGGTCAGGGCCTGTCGGCTCTGGCATTTGTCCGGTGCGTGTGATGAGGTGCACTCGCGCGTGAGCCGGGGAGTGCCCCGCGCTCGACGAAACAAACTTGGAGGCTTCACCACATGATCCGCAAGCACACCCTGTTCGGCGCCGCGGGCGCCGGCGCCCTGGTCGCAGTCGGCGCTCGTCGGGCCCGCCTCGGCGGCCGGCGAGTACACGGCAGCGCCTACCTACACCTGCAGCAGCGCCTTCGCCGTTCCGGCGACCTACGCAATCGACGCGCCTCCCTCGACGGTGACCCACATCGTGGCCGGCCAGACGCTGCCGTTGCACGAGACCGGCACGTTCTTCCTCGACAAGGCCACCTCGGGCCTGGCGCCGACCCTGCTGGGCGCGACCACGACTCAGATCGGCGGCACGATCAAGACGGCTGCGGGCGGTAAGGGCGTCGGCCTCAACCTCAGCCTCGCGCGCACCGCACTCGACACCACGAACGGCACCACCATGCCGTCGGCCGGCACGGTCAACGTGATGTCCAAGGCCTCCGGCACCTACACCCTCAAGCTCGCCGACCGTCGGCTTGGTGACGATCCAGGGGTACGGCGCCAGCAACGCCAAGACCGGCGCCCTCAAGCTGCCCGACGGCGGCGCCTTCGGGCCTTGCGTCAATGGAAACGGCACCACGCCTACGGTCACCACGATCATGAACGGCGCCAACCCGGCCACGATCGCGGTCACCAAGGACGCCAGCAAGACCACGGTGAAGGCGTCCTACGCCAAGGCCAAGAAGACCGCGACCGGCACCGCCACGGTCAAGGGCACGAACTACAGCTGGCCGGTACGGGTTCGGTGAAGATGACCCTCAAGCGCGGCACCGCCAAGGTCAAGACGATCACGGTGAAGCTCAGCAGCAAGGGCGTCGCCAAGGGCGTCTTCAAGAGCGTGACCAAGAAGGGCAAGTACAAGATCGTCACGGTCTTCGCCGGCAGCGCCGGCCTGAAGGGCTCGACGGGCACGTCCGACCACCTTCACGGTCTGACCTTCCTCGGTCTGCACGCACAGCACGATGGCCCCGGCGACCTGGTCGCCGGGGCCTTCGGCGTCCCTGAGGGAAGGGACGCTCGGCAACGAGCCGACCGTGACAGTGTCACTGTGAGGGATGCCACCGCCGCCTGAGTTCCGGCGCCGTCAGGGCGACGGGTAGCCTCCGAGACGAATCCCCACTGTCACCTGGTCACAGGAGGGCCGACGCGGCCATGAAGATCGCTGTGTGTGTGAAGTACGTGCCGGATGCCACGGGCGACCGGCACTTCGAGGACGACAAGACCGTCGATCGTGTGGGCGTCGACGGGCTGCTGTCCGAGCTCGACGAGTACGCCGTGGAGCAGGCGCTCCGGATCAAGGAGAAGGCCGAGTCGCCCGACGAGGTCGAGGTGACCGCGCTGTGCGTGGGCCCGGAGTCCGCGGTCGACGCCGTACGCAAGGCGCTTCAGATGGGTGCCGACCGCCGGCGTCCACGTGGTCGACGACGCGATCGCCGGCTCCGACGCCATCGCCACCTCGCTGGTGCTGGCCAAGGCCGTCGAGCGCGGCCGGACGACGGTGCGGCTACGACCTGGTGATGTGTGGCATGGCCTCGACCGACGGCACGATGAGCGTGGTGCCGGCGATGCTGGCCGAGCGGCTCGGGCTGCCCCAGCTGACGCTGGCCGCGGTCGTGGAGGCCCAGGGCGACCAGGTGCGGATCAAGCGCGACGGCGACGTCGCCACCGAGGTGGTCGGCGGCACGATGCCGCTGGTGCTGTCGGTGACCGACCAGTCCGGTGAGGCCCGCTACCCGTCGTTCAAGGGGATCATGGCGGCCAAGAAGAAGCCGCTCGAGACGCTGTCGCTGTCCGACCTCGGGGTCGACGCCGGCGAGGTCGGCCTGTCGGTCGCGTGGACGCAGGTCGAGCAGACCACCGCGCGCCCGCCGCGTGAGGCCGGCGAGATCGTCACCGACGAGGAGGGGTCCGGCGCCAAGGCGCTGGCCGACTTCCTCGCCGCCAAGAAGTTCATCTGAGTCACTGACAGGGAGCGCTGAGATGTCTGAGATCCTGGTGGTCGTCGACCACGCCGAGGGTGCGGTCAAGAAGCCGACCTATGAGATGCTGACCCTGGCCGCCCGGCTGGGCGAGCCGTCCGCGGTCTACCTCGGCCCCGCCGAGAAGAAGGCCGAGGTCGCCGCTGCGGTGGCGTCGTACGGCGCGGGCAAGGTCTACGCGATCGACGACGCCGAGTTGTTGGGATACCTGGTCGCCCCCAAGGCCGAGGCGCTGGCCCAGCTGGTCGAGAAGACCCAGCCCGGCGCCGTGCTGATCGGCTCGAGCGCCGAGGGCAAGGAGATCGCCGGTCGGCTGGCGATCAAGACCGGCTCCGGGCTGATCACCGACGCCGTCGACGTCGAGGCGGGGGAGTCGGGCCCGGTCACGACCCAGTCGGTGTTCGCCGGCTCCTACACGGTCAAGGCGACCGTCACCAAGGGCACCCCGATCATCACCGTGAAGCCCAACTCCGCGGCCCCGGTCGAGGCGTCCGGCGCGGGTGAGGTCGAGGACGTCGGCGTGACGGTCTCCGACGCCGCGAAGGGTGCCCAGATCGTGGCCTCGCAGCCGCGCAGGCGACCGGCCGCCCCGAGCTGACCGAGGCCGCCATCATCGTCTCCGGCGGGCGTGGCACCGGCGGCAACTTCGAGCCGGTCGAGCACCTCGCCGACTCCCTCGGTGCCGCCGTCGGCGCCTCCCGCGCCGCGGTCGACTCCGGCTGGAAGCCGCACAGCTACCAGATCGGCCAGACCGGCAAGACGGTCTCGCCGCAGCTCTACGTCGCCGCCGGCATCTCCGGGGCCATCCAGCACCGCGCCGGCATGCAGACCTCCAAGACCATCGTTGCGGTCAACAAGGACCCCGAGGCCCCGATCTTCGAGCTCGTCGACTTCGGCGTGGTCGGCGACCTCCACACCGTCCTGCCCGCCCTCACCGAGGAAGTCACCCAGCGCAAGGGCTGAGCGTCGCCGTTCCTGAGTAACCACCCCGCCGTGTCCGTCCTGCGGTCTGCTGCCGCCCGGACGAGGACGGAGGGGTGGTGACTCAGCTTCGGGGCCCCAGCTCAACGTCCCCTGCTGTGACGCTCCGTTATCCGCACGAGGGCGCCCCTGCGCGGGCGCCCCGGGCGAGCTAACGGAGCGTGACAGCTCTCGCGTCCGCCCGCTGGCGGGCCGCGCCCCGGACCCGGCCGCCGCTCTACGATTTCCAGCATGAGCACCGACGTGACCACGCTGGCCAGGAGGGCCCGCGAGGCGAGCCGGGCGCTGGTGCTGGCCACCCGGGCCGACAAGGACGCGGCACTGCACGCCATGGCCGACGCCCTCGAGGCCGGGGTCGACGAGGTGTTGGCCGCCAACGCCGACGACGTACGACGTGCCGAGGAGGCCGACACCCCGGCCCACATGGTCGACCGACTGCGCCTGACCCCGGAGCGCGTGGTCGCGATGGCCGAAGGGCTCCGTGACCTCGCCCGGCTGCCCGACCCGGTCGGTGAGGTGGTCCGCGGCAGCACGCTCGCCAACGGGTTGGAGCTGCGGCAGGTCCGGGTGCCGTTCGGGGTGGTCGGGATGATCTACGAGGGGCGGCCCAACGTCACCGTCGACGCCGCCGGCATCTGCCTGAAGTCCGGCAACGCGGTGCTCCTGCGCGGCAGCAGAAGCGCCGCCACCAGCAACGCCGCGCTGGTGGAGGTCCTGCGGGCGGCGGTGGAGTCACGCGGGCTGCCGGCCGACTGCATCATGCCGGTGCCGGCCGACTCCCGCGAGACGGTCAAGGAGCTGATGCGGGCCCGCGGCCTGGTCGACGTGCTCGTGCCGCGCGGCGGCGCCGGGCTGATCCAGTCGGTGGTCGAGGAGTCGACGGTGCCGGTGATCGAGACCGGGGTCGGCAACTGCCACGTCTACGTCGACGCGGCCGCCGACCTCGACATGGCGCTCGCCATCGTGCTCAACGCCAAGACCGACCGCACCAGCGTCTGCAACGCGGCCGAGTCGCTGCTGGTGCACGAGGCGGTAGCCGACGCGTTCTTGCCCCGGGTAGTCGCCGCCCTGCAGAACGCCGGCGTGACGATCCACGGCGACCCGGCCTTCACGTCGTACGACGGGGTGGTGGCGGCCGACGACGACGACTTCGGTCGGGAGTACCTCAGCCTCGACATCTCCGCCGCGGTCGTGCCCGACCTCGACGCGGCGCTCGAGCACATCCGGCGCTACTCGACCGGCCACACCGAGGCGATCGTGACCGGCGACCTGCCGGCCGCCCGCCGGTTCGTGGCCGAGGTCGATGCCGCCGCGGTGCTGGTCAACGCGTCGACGCGGTTCACAGACGGCGGTGAGTTCGGCTTCGGCGCCGAGATCGGGATCAGCACCCAGAAGCTGCACGCCCGCGGTCCGATGGGGCTGCCCGAGATGACCTCGACCAAGTACGTCGTCACCGGCGACGGGCAGGTCCGGTGAGCGGCATCCGGTCGGCTAGGCTGCACGCATGGTCGTGACTCCGCTCGCCGTCAACCACTGGGTCGTGGGTGGCACGGTCCTCGTCATCCTGCTGGCGCTCCTTCTCGCCCTCCTGGTCTTCGGCGCGGGACGCGAGCACAGCTGAGCGCGAGCGCCGCGATGGCCGCCCCCGCCCGACGCGTCGGCGTCATGGGCGGCACGTTCGACCCGATCCACCACGGCCACCTGGTGGCCGCCTCCGAGGTGCAGGCGTGGTTCGACCTCGACGAGGTCGTCTTCGTGCCCACGGGCGCGCCGTGGCAGAAGGCCGACCGGCAGGTCACCGAGGCCGAGCACCGCTACCTGATGACGGTGATCGCCACCGCGTCCAACCCGCGGTTCTGGGTCTCGCGGGTCGACATCGACCGCGGCGGACCGACGTACACCATCGACACGCTGCGCGACCTCCACTCGGCCCTGCCCGACGCCGAGCTCTACTTCATCACCGGTGCCGACGCGCTCGCCGACATCTTCACCTGGCGTGACGTCGACGAGCTGTTCGAGCTCGCCCAGTTCGTCGGCTGTACCCGCCCCGGCTTCCTGATGGACGCCGAGACGCTCGGCAAGATCCCCAGCGACCGGGTCACGATGGTCGAGGTGCCGGCGCTGGCGATCAGCTCCACCGACGTCCGACGACGTACGATGCGGGACGAGCCTGTGTGGTATCTCGTCCCTGACGGTGTCGTCCAGTACATCGGCAAGCACCGCCTCTACCCCCAGTCGGCTCCCACCCCCCTTCCCAACGCCGAAAGTTCTGCATGAGCGCCACCGAACACGCCGTCAGCCTCGTCCACGTCGCCGCCCGCGCGGCCTCCGACAAGCTGGCACAGCACGTCATCGCCTTCGACGTGAGCGACCAGCTCGCCATCACCGACGCGTTCCTGATCGCCTCGGCCAGCAACGACCGGCAGGTGAAGGCGATCGTCGACGAGATCGAGGACAAGCTCCGCGAGGTCGGCGAGAAGCCGATCCGCCGTGAGGGCGAGCGCGACGGGCGGTGGGTGCTGATCGACTACGGCGACATGGTCGTGCACGTCCAGCACGAGGAGGAGCGTCAGTTCTACGCCCTCGAGCGGCTGTGGCGCGACTGCCCGCTGATCGACCTCCCGGCCGACGTCAGCAGCGCCACCGCTGGTTGAGGAGGGCGCTGCCCGTGTCACCGCTGATTGAGGAGGGCGCTCTGCGCCCGTCTCGAAACCCCCGCACCCTGGTGCTCGTCCGTCACGGCGAGACCGACTGGAACGCCGAGCAGCGCGCCCAGGGCCACGCCGACGTACCCCTCAACGACCTCGGCCGCGCCCAAGCGGCCGCGGTCGCGTCCGCGCTGGCCACGTTCTCGCCCGTGCGGCTTTGGTCGAGCGATCTGAGCCGGGCCCTTCAGACCGCCGCCTACGTCGCCGCGGCGACCGGCCTCGCCATCGAGCCCGATGCGCGGCTGCGGGAGTACGACGTGGGGAAGCGGTCGGGCCTGACCGTCGAGGAGTTCGCGACGCTCTTCCCCGAGGAGCACGCCGCCTGGCTGGTCGGTGACGACAGCCTTCTGGTGCCGGGGGAGGAGACCACCCAGCAGGTGCGCGACCGGGTGCTGCCGGCGCTGCTGGAGTGCTGGCAGTCGCTCGCGCCCGGCGAGACCGGCGTGGTGATGCTCCACGGCGCCTGCCTCAAGGTCGGCCTGATGGGGATGCTCGGCTGGTCGTGGGACCTCTCGCGGTCGCTCCGAGGGGTCGAGAACTGCGCCTACTCCGTGGTCTCCGAGCACGCCGTCCGCGGCCACCTCGTGCTCACCTCGTACAACGAGAAGGCGGTCGGCACCGCGCACGGACCCGATTTCGCGACCGACGGGCGCGTTGGCTAAGATTCCGCGAGTTGCCTGCCGCACCGGCGGAGCAGCGATCCGGGGCTGTGGCGCAGCTGGTAGCGCATCTGCATGGCATGCAGAGGGTCAGGGGTTCGAGTCCCCTCAGCTCCACCGAACTCGCAGGTCACAGGCCATGTCGGAGTCCTCACAAGGGAGTCCGATATGGCCATTGGCCATTTATTGGCCACTTCGACCTCGGCGATCGAGTGGGCCACGCCCGGACTGGGCCCATCTCGACCGGGCTCGGTTCGGCCGGCACACCTGGAGGCTATGACCACCCAGACGACCACCCAGACGGACACCCAGATGTCCCCCCAAGAAGACGTCCACCACCGTTTCGAGCCCGTCGTGACGCTGGCCGAGATCGCCGACTACCTGCACGTCCCGGTGCAGACGCTCTACGACCTGAGGTCGAAGGGGCGTGGCCCTTGGGGGTTCCGGGTGGGGCGTCGCTTGCAGTTCCGCCAGTCCGAGGTGGAGGCGTGGCTCCTCGGCCTGGAGAGCGAGGACGAGCCGCAGATCTCGGAGCAGACCCAGCCGTGAGCGGGCGGCCGCGCACCGCGCATCGGGACCTTCGGTGAGGTCCACGTGACCCGGATCCCGTCCGGCCGGTTCCGCGCCTCGACCAGGTACCGTGACGTCGATGGTCGGCTCCGCCGCGTGACCGCGACCGGCTCCAACGCGAGATCGGCGACCTCGTTGCTCAAGGGGCGACTGGTGGACCGGCGCGGGTACGGCAGCGGGGGAATGCTGGCGCTGTCGAGTCCTTTCCGAGACCTTGTCGAGCTGTGGTTGGCCGATCTCGGCTCGCGTGAGCTGGCCACCAACACCAAGGAGAACTATCGCGCCGACCTGCGCCGCCACGTCCTGCCGGTGTTCGAGCACTACACGCTGGGCGAGATCACCACAGGTCGGGTGGAGCGCTTCCTCAAGGCCGAGGCCGGTGTCTCCTACTCGCGGGCCAAGCACTCCCGCAACCTCCTCAACCAGATCTTCTCCTTCGCGCTGCGGCACGACGCCCTGCCCCGGAACCCGCTGGAGGGAACCTCGCCGCTGGTCAGGCCGAAGACGCAGGTGCGGGCGCTGACCCTGGAACAGGTCCAAGCGATCCGCGCCGCGGCCGCCGCGTGGCGCCGCGAGCCCGGCCGCAGGGGTCCCAAACCGGATGACAAGGTCCGCGACGTGGTCGAGGTGCTTGCCGGCACCGGAATGCGGCCGGGGGAGGTGCTGGGGCTGCGTCCCGTCGACATCGCTGAGGGCAGGAACGGGATGGTCGTGCACGTCCGCGGCTCGGTGATCTATCAGCCGGGCCACGGCTCGTTTCGACAGGACCACCCGAAGACGGACGCCTCGGTCCGTCGGGTGCCCGTAGCCGAGTTCGCAGCGGCGGTCATCCGACGGCGGTTGGCAGCCATGGAGCCGCGACCAGGCCGAGCAGACGATCTTCGCCAACAGGACCGGGGGAGTGCTCAGCGCGTACAACGTTCGGCGCACCTTCCGGGAGTTCCTCGTACTGGCCGGGCTGGCGGAGACACGGCATCACGTCGCGGTGGTATCGGCGGACCGGCGCCACCGTGCTGGCCCGTGGTCTGGGCGTCGACGCCGCTGCCACGCACCTGGGGCACGCCTCCTCCCTGATCACCGAGAGCCACTACATCGAGCCAGACCGGAGGGTCGACTTCAGCGCCGCCAGGGTTCTGGAGCAGACCCTGCGGCCCGTCGACCCGGACGGGACGCTGCTTTTCCGGGAAGGCACGGACCAGGAGCAGACCTTGCTCGACGAGCTCGATCCGGACAGCGAGCGGGGCGACCATCACGTCGCCTGACTCGAACCCCCCTGCACTGCTAACCGAGCCCGTCGGCCGACGCGAGAACGCCGCGGAGCGCATGTGGGGTGACCCACTCCAAGTCGGCCTCTTCGCGGATCTGGCGCCAGCGGCGCTCGACGTTGTTGACCTTGCCAAGTGCCGTTGCGGGTAGGGAAGACTGCGTCGACGTCCGGGTCTCGCCGTGCCGCGAGTCGGCGATTCAACACCTCCACGGCGGAGTCGGGAAGCCTCACCGTGCGGCCCTGCGTCAGCAGCTTGCGGTAGGTGCCGTGGCCCGGTTCGGTCTTGACGGTCGCGTTGATCCTTGCCTGACCTCGCTCGAGGTCGAGGTCGCTCCATCGGATCGCGAGCACCTCACCGATCCGGGCTCCGGTGGCGAGCAGGAGATCGACGATGTCGGACATGTCGCTCGAGGCCTTGGGTCCCGGGCGGTTCGTCGTCGCCCACGCCTGCACGGCGGTGCGGATCCGGTCCAGGTCCTCCTGGGTCACGGCTCGGCGTTCGACCTTCGGCCTGGGCACGCTGATCGATCCGCGTACCGGATTTGCCGTGAGCGCGCCTCGCTGGACAGCGACATCGAGCATCGCACCGGTCACGACCTTGGCCTTGCGCTGACGGTTCACGCTCCGCGTGCCGAGCTCGGTCAGGACACCGTCGATATGAGTCGATCGCAGTTCCTGCATCGTCAGAGGGCCGAGCGTCGGGACCACCAGCTTCCGGAGCACCCGCTCGTACTCGTTGATCGTCGTGAGCTCCAGCCGCGCATCGGTCCGAAGCAGCTCCAACCAGTAGTCGACCAGTTGGGAGACTGTGGTGGCGGCGTTGATGACCTTCGTCATGGCAGGGCTCCTTCTCGACGTGGTGTGGTTCCTCGCCAGGAAGGTGTGCGGTCTGCACCGTGCGACCTGGGACGTCGCAGGTGAGTGGGCTCAACCAGCTTCGTTCGCGACCTGGAAGGTGAGCAGATTCGGCCCGAGAACCAGAGGTCGCGGGTTCGAATCCCGCCCCCGCTACGAGTGAAGGTCCAGGTCAAAGCCGGGTTCGTGGGTCACCACGGACCCGGCTTCTGCTTCTGTTGTCAGCAATACGTTTGCTGACATCGCTGCGAGATTGGCCCAGAGTCAACCTGCTGGCGAACAATCGCGAAGCATGGCGAACCTCCGCGGAAGGTTCGATTTGGTGACCTCTTGGCAGTTCCCCCAGAGGTCATCACGCGCCAGCCCTCGGGTCGACCTGGACCAACGTGGCGAGGGCAGCTCGAGTCCAGACGCACTGAACCCGCGGCATTCCGCACGTTAGACGCAGGTTGCGCGCGTGAGGATCGGCTGAAAAGTTGGATTTAGGTGGCCGAACGTCTGGACCCACGAGTTGCCGAACGTCTGCGTGGGCGCGACCATCCCACTCGGCGGAGCGCTTGCCTAGGAGTCGGCTGCCTCGGCTTCACGGAGGTACTTGAGGACGGCCAGGACGCGGCGGTGTCCAGTGGCGTCGGTAATGTCGAGCTTGGTCAAGATGCGTCCGACATGGGCCTCCACCGTGCGCTCGGTGATCACCAGATGCGCTGCGATGGCCGCGTTGGTCTGTCCCTGCGCCATGAGCGCGAGCACCCCGCGCTCGCGCTCGGTGAGTCTGGAGACCGGACCCGCGCCGGTGGGTGTCACGAGGCTCGCGACCACCTCGGGGTCGAGCGCGGATCCGCCCGCGGCCACGCGTTCGGCGGTGGCGAGGAACTCGTCGACCTCCAGGACCCTGTCCTTGAGCAGGTATCCGAAGCCGCCCAGCGCGACCAGTGAGACCGCGTGGGTGGTCTCGATGTGTTGGGAGAGCACGAGTACCGCTGTCTCGGGATGGTCGGTCTTGATCGTTCGGGCCGCTCGGAGGCCTTCGTCGGTGAACGTGGGGGGCATGCGGACGTCGATGATGACGAGGTCGGGCTGCTCGGCGTCGACGACGGCGGAGATGTCCTCGGCGTCGGCAAGCAGGGCGACGACTTGGTGGCCGCCGTTCTCGAACAGCATCCCCAGACCCTCCCGGAGCAGGGCCTGGTCCTCGGCGATCAGGACGCGCACGGGAACACGGCTGTCAACGTTGTGCCTTGTCCGCGTGGACTGGTGATCTCGAGGGTGCCGCCGTGGGCCGTGACCCGGTCTTGCAGGCCGGTCAGGCCGGTCCCCATTCCAAGGGCCGCGCCGCCGACGCCGTCGTCGCTGACGAGAAGGACCAGTCGGCCCTCATCGCACCTCGTGTGCAGCGTGACCTGGGTGGCACCGGAGTGCTTCACGGCGTTGGTGACGCCTTCGCAGGCGGTGTAGTACGCGGCAGCCTCGATCTCGGCCGAGAACCTCGCGGTGGACGAGTGCACCTCGACCGGGAGAGGCGCACGCCGTGCGAGCTCTCGGAGTGCGGGCGTGAGGCCGGCGTCGAGCTGAGCCGGGCGGAGGCCACGTGCGAGCTCGCGCAGGTCCTCGATCGACTGGGTGATCTCGTCGACGGCGCGCTGGATGAGGGCGTGAGCGCTGGGCGCGGTGCCGTCCAGGGCGTGTTGGGCGTGCCGGAGGGAGAGCCCGATCGAGACGAGCCGCTGTTGGTGGCCGTCGTGCAGGTCGCGCTCGATCCGATGTCGTTCCTCGTCGGCGGCGAGGGCGATGCGGGCACGGGAAGCGGCGACCTCGTCGAGCTGCCGCCTGAGCTCGACGCGGAGGCGGACGATCTCGAGCGCGAGCCCGCCGATCGTGAGCAGCTCTGGCAGCCGGGCACGGGATGCTGCCGAGCCGAGTGCGACGACGCCGACCTCCTCGCCGTCCACCCGGATGGGCAGGTGCTCACCGCCCACCGGGATCGGGTCGCCGTCCAGGTCGACACACCCGTCGGTGCCTGGGAGACGGAACCCCAACGTGAGTCCCGGGTCACCCACCACCTCACGCAGCACCTGCTCGATCCCCTCGGGCGCGGCGCGACCCGCCCGGAGCTCCTCGAGGAACGTGTTCACGCGCTGGGTGGCCTCGTACCGGGACCGGTTGAACCGGCGATCCACGAGGCGCTGGAGACGATCGCGCAGAGGTCGCGCACCTACCCCCGCGATCAGGGTCACCACCGCAGTGGCCCAGATCGAGCCGCGGCCACCGACAGCACCGACGGTGACGGCCACGACCGCGTACGTTCCGGTCAGCCCGGCCGTGATGGCCGCGTAGACGACCGTGCGGCTGATCGCGACGTCGATATCGTAGAGCCGGTAACGCAGGATGCCCGCGCCCATCGCCACCGGCATCAAGGTGGCAGCCACCGCGACCGCGATCCGCACGGCCGGCACGGCGTTCCACAGCAAGGCGCCGGTGGGCATCACCACGGCCGCGATGCCGGCAGCGAGGGCGAGCCACTTCATCTGCTGCCGCTCGTCGCCGACCGAGCGATGGAACCGCAGACCCAGCGCGACGACCGAGACCACGAATGACCCGAGCAGGACAGCCATGGCGACGACGTACAGCACCCACCACAGGGAACCGTCGACGGCGTAGGGGTTGACGCCGTCGACGAAGTAGCCTCCCGCCTCGGGGGCGAGGACGAACGCCGGTACAGCCAGCGCGGCCCCGAGCACTCCGGCGGCGCCCACGGCTCGCCAGGCCGGTGCCATCAGCGTGCCGGACGGGAACAGGAGGCAGCAGAGGACCGTCGCAGCCGCCTGCGGGATCGTGTTGGTGTTGACGAAGGTCTCCGCGACGTCGGCTCCCGGCCAGCCGCGCAAGGCCCACCCCTGGGCGAGATCGGCCACGGAGCTGACCACCGCCGCTCCCAGGACCAGCCAGCCGATCGGGTTCTGAGGGCGCCTCGACGCGACGAGCACGCCGACCGCCGCGAGCACCAGCGTGTTGACCGCGTAGATGAGGGTGTCCCACGCGGGCTCCCACCCCCAGGAGAGCACGAGCGCGGCGACCTCGAGCATCGAGACCAGCACCAGTGCTGCGCTCGGAACAGGGCGGAGACGGGGAGCCCTCACCCACCGGATTCTCGCGATCAGGCCACCGTGCTCGCAATCGCGCTGGCACCAAGCCGGAGTGTCGTGCTGGCTCGTAAACCGGGTGTGGTCCGGGCTCCGATGACGGGAGCCGTCGGCGTACCTAGCGTCGATGCCCTCACCACCAGTAGAGGGGGAGGATTCCCATGACGCAGCTCACCG
Source organism: uncultured Actinomycetota bacterium (assembly GCA_963761085.1). Taxonomy (GTDB): domain Bacteria; phylum Actinomycetota; class Actinomycetes; order Propionibacteriales; family Nocardioidaceae; genus Nocardioides. Next base: position 301,670 of record CAVXFQ010000002.1, on the reverse strand, counting down.
ACTCGACCCACACCGTCGCATCCACCCGGCAGCGCAGGAACCTCGCGCGGATCACCGGCGCAGCGGGGCTGTTGACTCTGGTCCTCGTCTTGGGGACCTCGCTCGCCAACGACTACCAGAGCGCCGCCATGGACAGCAGCGCCGACGAGACCGTCGCGTTCTTCCGGTCTCTCGATGACGCGTTCGGCGCGATCAGCTCGTTCCTCACCGCGGTTGGCCTGATCGCGATGCTGTGGTTCACCCTCGGCCTCGCTCTGCTGCTGCGGCGCTACGAGGGTGAGCTGCCGTGGCGCTCCCTCTTCCTCGCCGGCGCCGGCTTCGTCAGCGTCGTGTCGGGGCAGATCGCGTCGTGGGACGCGGCGGTGTTCCGGTCCGACGACATCGACCCCCAGGTCGCTCGCTACGCCTACGACCTCGGCAACATCTCCTTCGTCAACGGCTGGGTCGCCGCCGGCGCTGTCGGGATCTGCACCGGCCTGATCGTCCTCGCGAGCCGCGAGCTGCCGCAGTGGCTCGGCTGGTGGGCGCTCGTCGCCGGCATCGGCTCGGTGCTCGCGCGCGCCGTGTGGACCGAGGGCTACGCGTTCCTCCCCCTCGTCGCGTTCTGGGTGTGGGTCGCGGTCCTCTCGGTGACGTTGGTGCTCGGGCGGTTCGCCGTCGACGGACCACAGAGCTCTTGACGCCTTGGGGACGCGCGCCGATCACCACGCGGTCGGGGCAGGTGCGGCATCAACGGGGCAGCGGCAGGTCGCTGCAGGGACTGATCCCCTCGGACCCCATCTGGGCTCCGTCGTGACCAACGACGTCGACCAAGAGGCGATAGCGATGAACTCGCCCTACCCGATGAACACCCCAGCGTCGGGGTCGGCATCCCGTGCCTTGAGTGCCGTAGCCGCCTTGCCGGTTCACCGCACCGACGTGGTCACCCGGGTCCTGCGCCTGGCCGGCCTCAACGCCCTGGTCAACGGGCTGGGCTTCGGCGCCTTCAGCCTCCCCGGCGCCTGGCACCTGGCACACGAGCATGCGGTCTGGATCGCCAACGGGAAGCCGACCTACGGTTACGGCCCGTTCGAGGACCACGGTCTCAGCACCACCGTGCCGTTGCTGATGGCGTTCTTCGGCTCCTGCCTGGTGCTCGCCCTCGGAGGCGCCCTGCTCCTGATACCGCGTTCGAACGGAATCGTGGTGACCCTCGCGGGGCTGATCTCGTGCGCGCCGTTCTGGTGGGGCTTCGACCTGCCACTGGCCTGGGTCAACGCCGCCGTCATCACTTCGCTGCTCGCGTCGGCAGCAGGTGCTCGGGTGGTCGCCATCGCTGGTCGTGTTGGTCTGGCTGCTCATGATGCTCGACCAGACCTTGCGCCACCGGCCCGACTCCGTTGTCCGAAGGACCATCGAGCCGCTCGCCCATCCGACGATGGGAGACGCCATGGATGACCCAGGAGCCCGTCGGCTCGCGGGATGGGCGGGCGCGGCCTCGGTTGTGGCGTTCACCGCCGGGGTGGCGCTGTGCTCACTGGCCGGCGTGGACGCTCCTGGCACATCGGACGCGGTCATCAGCCAGAGACTCGATGACAGCCCGAACCAGGTCGCCGCCGGCATCGGACTGCCGCTCCTCGGCGTGGGGAGCGTGCTTCTGCTCTGGTTCGCCGCCGGGCTGAGGCGGACGCTGGAGCGACTGTCGGGCGGCGACCCACTCACGCATGTCATCGTGCCAGCGGCGGCAATGCTCGGTGGACTGACGATCACGGGGGTCTCACTCGACACCTCAAGCGCGATCACGGCGTTCGCCGCGGACGAGTTCGTTCCGGATCCAGACACTGCCCGCGTGCTCGGAGCTGCGGGGCTGGTCGTCGCGCTCGCTGGACTCTCGGGCGGCGCGGCGCTGGTCGCCGCGACGACCCGGATCGCCCAGCAGGCGCGCGCCATACCCAGGTGGGCGGGGTGGGCGTCGTACGTCGTCGCGGCGCTGTGCTTGACGGGCTTCTGGAACGGCGGCATCGCGTCCGTAGCCCTCGCACTGTGGCTCGTCGGCTGCGCCATCGGCATTCTGAGGTCTGACACCACTCCGGAGGCTCCGGGAACGCTCGGCGTCGACCAGGCGAGCATGTCCGACTCAGCCCAAACGACCTGAGCCGGGTTCTTGCCGATGGCGTATCCGGGCGACTGCACCCAGATACGCGCCTTTGGTGTTGGATGCCGAGCTCGTCGAGCGACTCGGCGCACCCAGGTTCTCCAACCCTCAGGTGTGAACCGGGTGCGACTCGTCCCCCCCGGGATGGAAGACCGGGGGGAGACGAGTCACGCCCTGCGCACAGCCAGCCGAGTCTTCAGCCCATCCCAGGTCAGCCCAATCGAAGGATCCGTCTGCACCTCTGCGGCCCGGGAACGGGCATCGCCTTCTGGTCGTCGGTCAATCGATGGGCTCAGACTCGACGGTGCTCTCGATGTCCTCGACCACCAGCCGCTTATCGAGGCTCATGGCCTCGATGGCTAACTGCAGGGCGGGATTGACCATGCCTTCAGGCTATCCGGCAACAGCGACATGGCTCTCGCCGCCGAGCTGCGCCCGGCCGTGGCGGCTACGGATCGGCTGGGCTGAGCTCTCGTCGGGTTGTCGGGGCCAGCTTTTCGTCGGAGAGTGGGACCCTCTCGGGTCGTTCGGTGCGACAGGCTAGGTATGCAGGCTCGAGCAGAGTCCCCGGACTCGCAGTTGGTGGACGCCGTAGCCGACGGCGACACCGGCGCGCTCCAGGCCCTGTACCAGCGCCACTCGGGCTGGTTGTCGGTGCGCTTGATGCGGCGTTGCCACAACCGCGAACTCGTGGCCGACGTGCTTCAGGACACGTTCGTCGCGGCGTGGCGGGGCGCGGCACACTATCGCGGCGACGGTGACGTCGGCGCGTGGCTGTGGGGGGTTGCGGTACGCCGGTTGGTCTCACGACTGCGCCGGCAGGACCTGCGCACGGAGGTGCCGGTGGAGCGGGTCGACGAGAGGCTCGACGTCAGCGCCGAGGAGCACGTCCTGGCCGGGGTCGAGTACGGCGAGCTGGGGCTCGCCCTGGCCCGCCTCTCACCGGAGATGCGGGCGGTCGTCCAGGCGACGATCCTGGACGGCCTGACGCCGAGCGAAGCCGCCGTGCTCCTCGGCGTGCCCAGGAACACGGTGAAGTCGCGGCTGCAGCGCGCCAAGCGGCATCTGCGACGCGACCTGGTGGAGGGAATGCCATGACCGACTGGCATGCATCCGACGAGGCGCTGCGCGGCTGGGTGGACGGCACCGCCGGGTCGATCACCGGCGCCTCGGTGGAGCAGCACCTCGGAAACTGCGAGCGGTGCCGCGGCGTGGTCGCATCGCTGGTGCCGGCCGACCAGGTCCCCGGCGACTGGGAGTCGATTCTCGCGGAGGTCGAGCTACCGACCCCGTCCCTCGGCTTCCGTCTGATGACCAGGGCTGGGCTGAGCCCGGCGGACCGAGCGGTGGTCGACACCGCGCCTGTGCTGCGCATCGGCTGGATCGTCGGCGTGGGCGTCGTGCTCGGTTTTGCGGTGGTCGCCTCGTTGCTCGTCGACGACGGCAGTCTGGCGCCGTTCCTGGCGCTCGCACCGCTGGTCCCGGTCGCGGGGGTTGCGATCGCCTACGGTCCCAGCGCGGACCCGTCGTACGAGGCTGTGCTGGCCTCGCCGTACCCGATGTTCCGGCTGGTGCTGCTGCGGACGGCGGCCGTGCTGGCCACGTCGCTGCCGTTGCTGGTGCTCGGCGGGTTGCTGTTGCCGTTCCCGCCGACGACCGCGGTGGAGTGGCTGCTGCCGGCAGCCGGGTGCACGGTCGTGGTGCTGGCGGCGAGCAGCTGGATCGACCCCGAGTACGCGGCCGTCGTCACCGGCGTGGGCTGGATGGCGGCGGTCGCATGGGCGACCCACGAGGGCGACCCGCTTCTCGTGCTCGCACCGCTGGCCATGGCCGGCTATGCGCTGGTGCTGGTGGCGGGGCTGCTGATCCTCGGCAACCGCGTGCTACAGGCCCGGCCGGCCTGGCGCCTGTTCTGACCACCCCTCGATGACCGCTCCGAGCGAAGAGGACGATCCGATGACCGAAGCGACCATCCGTCTGCGAGGACTCACCCATGCCTTCGGCCGGGTGCCGGTGCTGTCCGGCGTCGATCTCGACATCCACCCCGGAGTGACCGGGCTGCTCGGTCCCAATGGGGCAGGCAAGACCACCCTGCTGCGGATCCTCGCGACCGTGCTGGGCGCCGGACACGGGGAGGTGTCCATCCTCGGCCGAGACCCCGCGGAAGGACGTTCCCGCGCAGACATCCGTCGGCGGCTCGGCTACCTGCCCCAGGAGCTCGGCTATCCGCGTGGCTTCACCGCCTACGGGTTCGTGGACTACCTGGCGGTGCTCAAAGAGCTCGAGGAGCCGACCGTCAGGCGAGCCGAGGTACGGCGGGTGCTCGAGGCGGTCGGGTTGGCCGACCGCGCCACCAAGCGGATCCGGGCCCTCTCGGGAGGCCAGCGCCGCCGGGTCGGGTTGGCCCAGGCGCTGTTGGGCTCGCCGGAGCTGCTCGTCCTGGACGAGCCGACGACCGGCCTCGATCCCGAGCAGCGGGTCTCGTTGCGTCAGGTGCTGGCCGAGCACGGCCGTGCGTCGACGGTCCTGCTGGCCACCCACCAGACCGAGGACGTCGCGGCGTTGTGTGAGCGAGTGATCGTCCTGGACTCCGGGGCCGTGCGGTTCTGCGGACCGGTGTCCGAGCTGATCGAACAGGCGGCCGGGCGGGCCTGGCTTGCCGACGCCCCAGATCCGCTGGCCCAGGTCTCGTGGCGCACGGGCACCGGCAGGTATCGCAACCTCGGTCCGCTCGCACCCGAGGGCGCCACCCCGGCCGAGCCGACGCTCGAGGACGCCTACCTGCTCCTCCGAGGTGCCACGAAGCCCGAGCAGGAGGTCGTGGCATGACCGCCCTCGCCACCAGGGCCGCCGCACCGGCCACCTCGGTCCTGCTACGGCTCGCCCGGATCGAGGCGCTGCGCTATGCCCGACACCCGCTCTTCGTCATCGGGCTGCTCCTGGCGCTGGCCAGCAGCGGAACCTATGGACCGGTGGAGCTCGACCACCAGGTCGTGCCGGCCTTCTTCATCGGTGTCTTCGGGATCGTCGTCGCCTCCAGGTTGACCACGTCGACCGACACCTCCCGGCCTGTGGTCGCGGCCGCCCCCGTGGTCGAACCAGTCCGCACTGCCGCGCTCTGCCTGGCCTGCGCGGTCCCGGCCTCCGCGGGGCTGCTGGTGGTCGTCGTCCATCGGATCCTCGTCCAGGCCGACCCGCCGCAGAGCTACGAGTACGCCGGCTACGGCGCGACCGACCGGCTCTGGATCACGATCGCCATCCCCGTGGTGGCCTGCGCGGGCGGTCCGCTGCTGGGTGTGCTCGTCGGCCGGTGGCTGCGCTTCCCGGGCGCGACGGTACTGGCGGTGCTGGCCGTCCTGCTGTGGTCGCAGGTCGGCGCCTACTACCCCGCACAACGGCTCGACTCCGAGTCGTTGTTCGCGCGGACGCTGCACCTGTTCACGCCCTACACCGCCTTTCTGGAGACGAACGCCGGCAGCAACGCGCCGCCGACACTGGTGACGGCGTACACCGGCTCCGCGTTCTGGTTCCTCGTCTGGACGGTGGCTCTGTGCGTGATGGCCGCAAGCGCTGCCATCGCGCGTGGCGCGACCGGTCGGCTCCGCCGAGTCGTGGTGCGGTGGTTCGCTGCCGCGGTGGCGGTCGCGGCAGCCGCCCTCATCCTCGGGGTCAGCACAGGGGCCGACCACCTCGTCTACTACACCCCGGACGGCCACTCCGGTCCGGTGAAGCCGGCAGTGCCCGATGCGTGAGCTGTTGCCGGCCCGGCCGGTCGCCGTGCTCAGATCCGCTCCGTTGCTGGTGCTGGCGGGGCTGGGCGGTGGCGCGAGCGCGGTGTTCGGAGGCGCCCTGCTGGCTCGCCGCGACCAATTCGCTCCGTTGATCGCACTGCTGGCGATCGGTCTGTGCGGGGCTTCTGCTGGCTACACCTTGGACGAGGAGGCCGGTGACGTCGCCGATGCCAGCCCGACCTCGAGGCCACGCCGAGTCGGCTGGCGGCTGCTGATGCTGATCCTGCCCATGACCGTCTCGGCGACCGCGCTGCTCTCGCTGCACCTGCTCGACGCCCGCACTCCGTGGCTACACCTGCTGCCGGTGGCGGCCGGCAGCATCACGATCGGCGTTGCGACGGCGGCCGTGCTGCGACGCTCCGGCAACCCGGCGCCCGGTGATCTGGCCGGCGTGGTCACGCTGCTCGCGGTGGTGCTCGTAGTCCTCGCCGACCCCTTCCGGCGCTGGGTCAGCCTGTCCGCCCTCGGCGCCGTCGACTACCCGACCCACACCGCCCTTGTCTGGTTCGTGATCGTCCTGAGCTGCGCCTTGACCGTGACCGCCTGCGAGGCCGACCCCGGCCGCTCTCGACCCGTCCTCCACCGAAAGGTCCCCTCATGAGGCTCTATCGCGTCTTCGCCTACCTGATTGCGCTCGAGGTCGCCGTCCAGGCGGCGGCCCACGCCTACGGCGCCGCCGGGCTGGGGCACTGGATCTGGTCCGACGGCCACACCGTGACCAAGGCCGACCTGGAGGAGAACAGCGGCGTCCCGATCACCGGCCGGTGGGCCGAAGAGCTGCACGGTGTGAACGGGGCGATGCTGATCCCGCTGCTGGCGCTCGCCTTCCTGGTGGTGGCCGTGATCGTGCGCCGTCAGGTCAATGGCGCCCTGGCCTGGGCGGGCATCGTGCTCGGCCTGGTGGCGCTCCAAGTGGTGCTCGGTTTCGCGACCATCGCGGTTCCTGCGCTCGGGATGCTCCACGCCGTCAACGCGCTGGCGTTGCTGCTGGCGGCTCTGCACGCGGCCCGACTGCCGCGGGTCACCGCGCACCCGGGCCGTCGACGCGCCCTTCACCGGTGCCAACACCTAGCCAGAACACTCGATCACGCGAGATGGTGGGTCCTGAACCGGCCTGAGCCCAGCAGCCTTTCGTGTGCGTCGTCAACCTCGATCGTCGCGGACAACTTGTGGGGATCGACCCCGATGATCACCTGCTCCATCTTCTGCTCCGCCTGTGTTTGTGCCGATAGGACGGCGAGGTGGGCCGTGCTACTACGAGCAGCCCGGACGGGCCTGAGCGTGCCCTTCCGAGCGCCTCGACTTGGGCGTCCTCGACCTGTGCTGGGCGACGAACGGATGCTCGGTGTCGCGTCGTTCGCGTCCGGCGATCACTGCGCGTTTCTACAGTCCACGGGCCCGCAAGGCGGCTTGCGTTCTGTCGCGCACGCTGGAGTTTGGCCAGCACGTTCGAGACGTGGTTCTGAACCGTCTTGAGGCTGAGGCCTAGCTCCCGGGCGATCTCTGCGTTGCTGCTTCCGTCGCCGATCAGGGCCAGGACCTGTGCCTCCCGCTCGGTCAGGTCGACGCGATAACGCTGGCGTCCCGACGTCATGCGCTCGGCAGCGCCTGCTCCCAGGACGACGCCTCCGGCGGCGACCGCGCGGATCGCGGCCAGGACGTCCTCAGGGAGCGCACCCTTGAGCAGGTAGCCGCGGGCGCCGACCTGGAGCGCTGCGGTCACCGTGTCGTCGTCGTCGACCATGGTCAGCACCAGCACGGTCGGGGGGTCGGGTTGCTCGACGATCCGCCGGATCGCCTCGACGCCCGGGATCCCGGGCAGGTTGAGGTCCATGAGGACGACGTCGGGACGGAGCTCGGTGGAGCGTCGTACGGCGGTCTCGCCGTCACCTACGGCGTCCGAGTACCTCGACGTCTTCGATCACCGCGAGGAGGCCGGCGAGACCCTCGCGGAACAGGGGGTGGTCGTCGACCACGAGGACCCGGATCATTGCGTCACCCCCGCACCGAGTGGCAGCTCCGCGCGGATCGTCGTACCCCCGCCGGCGGGGCTGTCGACCACGAGCGAGCCGCCGATCTCCTCGGCCCGCTCCCGCATGCTGGACAGTCCGACGCCCCCATCGCGGACGGCAGCCGCGCCCGCTCCCATCGTCGCGTACTTCAACGACCACCCGGTTCTCGACTGCTTGGACGCTCACCGACACCCGCTGAGCCCCGCCATGGTGGACGGCATTGGTCACGCCCTCGCCGACAATGCGGTACGCCGCTACCTCGACCGCGGCGGGCAGGCGCGCGCTCACCTCGGCACACACCTCCACGCGGGGGCCGTCGGGGACCTCGAGACGCCGACTGAGCTGGCTCAGTGCCTCGGCAAGGCCCAGCTCGTCGAGGGCCGGCGGACGCAGGCCCTCAACGATCCTGCGTACGTCGAGCACCGTCGCCTGGATACCGTCGCGGAGCCGCACCAAGGGCTCGTTGACGGCCGAGCCCGCCTCATGCGTCCCGAGCCTGCGGCGTAGTGTGTCGACCTGCAACATCAGTCCCGCGAGCGCCGGGCCGAGACCGTCGTGAAGGTCGCGCCTTAGCCGCCGGCGTTCCTCCTCACGCGCCAGGACCAGCTGCTCCTGGCTGGCCCGAAGCGTCTGCAGCAGAGCGGCCGCGTGCACGACGGCGCCCAGCTGGCCGGCCACGTCGCGGAGCAGTGCCCGGTCGGTCTCGCGGAGGTCGCGTCCGCCCCAACGCAGGTCGCCGACGGGCACGCCGTACGCCACCAGGCTGATCGTGTCGGTGACTGCGGCCGAGGTGCCGTAGGTGGCCAGGGAGAGACCGTCGACGTCCTCGATCTCGACGTAGGTGAGGTGGAGACCCTCACCGAGCTCCTCGACCAGGGTCTGGAGTAGTGCTGGGATGTCGCTCGCGTCGACGAGCCTCCGTACCCGTCGCGGCCAGGACCTCGGCGGGCTCGGACCATTGGCCGTAGGTCAGCCTGTTCGCGCCGCGCTGCAGGGCGTCGCGCAGCGGGGCGAAGCTCACCGCGACGACACCCGCGGCCACCCAGGGCAGCCACGCCGCACCCTGCTGCCGCATCATCGCGCCCACGCCACCGACCGTCAGGGCGTACAGCGCCGCGATCATGAGCCAGAGCGCGGCGTAGGTGAGCGACCGGTTGAGGACCAGATCAAGGTCGTAGAGGCGGTGCTGGAGACAGGCCACTCCTATCGCGACCGGAAGCGGCAGCGAGACGAGGGCGAACAGCCACGGCGAGGCGCCCCCGATCGCGCTCAGCACCAGCACGACGATCGGCAGGACGAACGCCATCGCGAACCACAGCAGACGCTGGCGATCCAGGTCTCCCGCGTGGCGCCACCTCGAGAACAGACAGCCCACCGCCAGCACCAGCGTCAGCAGCGCGAGCGGGATCAGCAGGGCCTGAAGTGCCTCGAACACGCCGGCCCACGCATGCGGCACACCGATCGGGTTGTCGACCCCGACCAGCCTCAGATCCGTCTGGGTCGGGCCGAACAGGCTGACCAGGACGCCGTCCGCGAGGCAGACCCAGGCGAGCACCCACGCAGTACGCGCGACAGGCGGCGGACCGTCTCGCCGCCCGTCGGGGAACACCAGCGGCAGTAGCAGGACCACCAGGAGCCATCCGAATCCGCGTCCGGTCGCGCCGAGTGTGGCGCCCAGCTGAGCCCATCGGTCGTCGGGCTGGTCCTGGAGCTGGCTCCAGGAGACCTCCAACAGGCCGCTCCCCGCGGCGGCCACAGCTCCGCCGACCAGCATCGAGCCGACCGACCAGATGGTCGGGGTGGACCCGGAGGATGAGGAGCCCGACCAGGAGGTAGGCGGCGTACATCAAGCCGACCGCGGTGAGGTTGAGTGCGCCGTCGGCGGTGGACTGTGACACGACGCCCGCGACGATGCCGGCAGCCCCGATCAGGGCCGCCAGCACGCGTCGGGTACGCACAGTCACAGGGTCCTCCAAACTCCTGGGCTGCGCACGCGCTTCAAGGGTGCTCCGGCCTGCCCTTGATCAGCAGGACCACCAGTGCGAGCCACCAGAGCAGCCAGAGCATGCCCAGCCCGTTGGGAGCGAACGGCGTGCCGACCAGGATCGCGGTGCCGATCACGACTCCGCCCCAACCCACGACGCGGGACCACAGCCCGCTCAGGATCGCCGCGATGCCGAGAGCGACCGCCATGCCGCCTTGGATCGTGACCTCCAGGAAGTAGGAGAAGTTGCGAAGGTCGTTGACCATGGCGACGGTGTGCGGGTCCGCTCCATGCTGCGCGCCGTACATCGCGGCGGCGCCGGGAGCGAAGCCGATCGCGAGCGTGGCCGTGACGAAGGCGATCCCGAGGGCCAGGAAGGTCTGAGCTGCGGCCCGCGTGCTCTCGGAACCTCGCGTGAAGATCCGGGAGATGATCACGACGGCCGGGGTCAGCACAATGAACGACAACGCCTCCACATAACCCGCGCCGAAGACGCGCGTCAGGTTGGCGGTTCCGTAGTCATGCTGCAGCGTCGTCAGCGGCGTGCTGTGGGTGACCAGGACCTCCTGAGTGATGGCGGCGAACATCATCACCACCTGGGCCAGGCCGAGGAGGCCGGCGAGGCGCCAGAGCGGGGACGGGACCTCCGGGGCGCTGTCGGCGATCGGGATCCTCGGGACGGGTGTGGTCGTGGCGGTCATGTCGTGGACTTCCTCTCCATTGGGCAGTGAGCACGAGAGTCACCCACCGAGCAGCCTTGAGCATCGGGCAAGCTCCCGGAACGGCCGGGAAGATCTCCCGACACCGACACCGACACCGAGCCGGTGGTCGTACGCACCTGCGTTCGGCGCGCGTCTGGTCGAACCCGTCCGCGGACGACAACTACACGGAGGAAAGATGCCTGCGATCCAGAAGGGGCCCGGTCTCGTTCGGGGTCGCGAGCCTGTGAATCTCCACTCCGCCACCAGCCCCCGACGTGTCGTTCCGGCACGTGCACGCCAAGAACGCCGGTCACTTCACACATCGAGTCCAGCACGTCGGCCGCCATTAGATGAGCGCGGGTTTCGACCCGGACGACCCTCGGCGGCGTGACTCGGCGCAAGGATGGACTGCTGGGGAGCGTTCTCTCTGGCTCATTCCACGATGAACAGCTCAGCTGCCGAAATCCCCACAAGTTCAGGTGGGGCGACATTGAGCCATGCGGCGACCACGAGGTTCCGGAGGTCGAGCCGGTCGACGAAGCCGAGCTCGACGACCACGGCCGGGTAGTTGTTGAAATGCTGAATGGTGAACACCCATTGATGCCAGTTGCGAGCACACCTTCCTCTTCATGCAAGCCCTTGGTGTGGACAGCGGGGATCCGTGCCGCCGGCGGCGCCTGGTCACCGAAGCGCGTGAGGCCTGCCTTTGCCGAACGGCCACAGCTAGGCGAACCTTGCCGCGCGCCGACCAAGTCGGGTGCTCGTGATGCCCGCCCGTCTCGACCTCGGGCAACTCGCTCATGATCCGGGCAAAGTCTTGGATCGTCACCTGCTGAGAGCGAAGGCGTCGGCACCGCTCGCACGACACCTGCTGCTATCTGGGCGATGTGCAGCGCCTTCGGGAGGCGCCCTGTCTGGGCTGCAAGGAGGCACCCACCGTCTCCCCTGGGGGCGGCTCATCACGTCGTCGACCCGGTTGCCTGGCTGCCGCGCGCCCGCGTCTTCGCGGGCTTCGACCGCCTGCCCCAGTGGCCCGGATTTGAAGTCTTCATCCGGTTGGCCTTCTTGAGGATGTCGTCGGCGGTTCTGGTCCACACGAACGGGTGGGAGCGGTCGTTCCAGCCGTCGACGTAGGTGCGGATCTTGGTGTTGAGGTCTTTGACCGAGGTGAACACGCCACGGCGGATGGCTTGGCGTTCGATCAGGGAGAACCAGACCTCGACCAGGTTCATCCAGGACGCGTGGGTCGGGGTGAAGTGGATGACGAACCGCGGGTTCTGTGCGAGCCAAGCCTTGACGTTGGCGTGCTTGTGGGCGGCGTAGTTGTCCATCACCAGGTGCAGCTCGACCGGGTCGCCCTGGTCGTCTACGACGTCGCGGTAGGCGCGTTCGACCTGCTTGAGGAACGCCAGGAACTCAGTGTTGCGGTGCCGCGGCTTGAGCGCCGCGGTCACGTTCCCGGTGGCGATCTCCAAGGCGGCGAACAAGGTCGTGGTGCCGTGGCGGACGTAGTCGTGCGACCTGCGCTCGACCAGCCCGGGCTGCATCGGCAGCACCGGCAGCACCGGCAGCACCGGCATCGTGCGGTCCAGGGCCTGGATCTGGGACTTCTCGTCCACACAGAGCACGATCGCGTTCTCCGGCGGAGCGAGATAGAGCCCGACGATGTCGATCACCTTGGCCTCCAGCTCCGGGTCGGTGGAGAACCGGAATGACTCCGAACGCCAGGGCTTGATCCCGTAGTCGCGCCACGCCTCGGCCACGGTGAACGCGCTGATGCCCAACCGTGTAGCCAGCAGCCGGGTCGACCAATGAGTGACCCCCAGCTTCTTCGGCGGAGGCTTCAACGTCTCGGTCACGATCTTGGCGTGGTCGATCGTGCGGGGACGACCCGGGCGCTTCTGGTCGGCCAGCCCGGCCAGACCCTTGGCCTGATAGCGGCCACGCCACTGCAGCACCTTCTGCCGGCCACACCCGACCAGCTCACAGATCTGGTCGTTCGCGACCCCGTCCGCGGCCAGCAACACGATCCGGGCCCGCTGCGCGGCACCAGCCGAAACCGTCGAGGACCGCGTCAGCCGCTCCAGCCGATCCCGGTCACCATCACGCAGCACCAATGCCGGGGCAGGTCGATTCGCCAGGACCCCATGATTTCATTCCAGCAACCCCGTGACTATTTCCCACGCGGGCCACTAGGAGTCGGCGTGCACGATAGCCGCGAAAGAGCCTATGCCGATCAGGCGCTCGCCACGGACGGCGCCGTCCGCGAGCACCAACGCGGTGAGCAGGCCCGTGGCGGGGTCGAACTCCGCATCCGTAACGGCTCCGAGATCCTCTCCATCGGTGTTGAGGACCCGCTTGCCCAGCAGTCGTTGGTTCTTGCCCGACAAAGCGGCGACCGCGTCGTTGGCGTCGAGAATCACCTCAGCGCCAGGAACGGTCACCGCGTCCACCCCGAAGGCGCTCAGGGCGGTCCACAGCACCGTGTCGCCGTGCTGGGTCTTCTTCAGGGTGACTGCGACGATGCTGTGCGACTGGGGGTCAATCACGAAATCCGCGACCTGTCCCAGGGTCTCAGCGGTGCTGCGGCTCACGACCTCACGCCCGGAGGCTTCGGAGAACTTCATCAGCGCGTCCCCTGCAGTTGTTCACGAAACGCCTGCACTGCGGCGCCGAACCCCGCCAGGTCGTGGGCGACAAAGTCCTTCGCGCTCGCCGGCACCAGCAGATGGTCCCCCGACGCGGCAAGCGTGTCAGGCAGGGGGACGAACACCTTGGTCCCCCTCGTGCCGAGCGCCTCTGAGGACTCCACCTCATAGCCCACTACATCGCACTGGCCAGCGCCGCGCTCAGCGACTTGCAGAACGACGTCGACGACCGTGCCCAACTCGGTCCCGGTGTCGGTGAGCACCTGGGAGCCCAGCACGTTGCCCCCCGAGCCACTCGTAGCGGCCGAGCGATCCAATACGTTCGCGGCCGGTTCAAGCACGCCCTCGTCGCGGATCATCACCGCATCCGGACCCAGCGCCATCACCGACGACCAGGCCAGCGCCTGCTTCAGCGGCCCGGACATCAGGCCCCGACCGGCGAGAGTAAACCCACCCACCGCGCCGCCACCGGCGGAATAGACGATGTCCTTGACCTGGGCGACATCGTCCCCGCCCATCGTGACCACGGGACGCTTCATCAGCTCTGAGGTGCGCATCAGCCGACTCATCGCCTCATCCCCCGGCGACGAGTGCGGGGGGGCTGCGATGGGTCGATGATGACCCCGCCCCGGCGGCGGCGGGCCTGAATAGACAGCAAGCCCACCACGAGCACCACAACTGCTACGGCGATCACGATCAACCACGCCCACCAGCTCATGACACTCCCTGTGACTCTGAGCGGCCCCGACAACCGAGGCGCTCGAGAAGAATCCTCGTGGTCGACCCGATCAGCCGTGGCACGATTCTGGCTCCAGGCTAGCCCGCTCGCTCAACCGGCCAAACGGGTGCTGGGGTGCAGCGTCTGCCCCTCGCTCTGGGAGTCGTCCGTATTGGCCGCCGCAGCGCGGACGCCTCCCGGTTGGGCGCAACCCGTCGTCCGCTCAGGCGTCGCAGCCGAGATGTAGTCGGCCCCGGTGGGTCACCCACGCCGGGGCGCCAAGCGGTACTCGTAGAGGAGGCGCAAACGGCCGGTGCTGACGTCGGTCACCCTTGCGAGGTGTTACCTAGAGATCGCGGCGGTCGGCTTCTCGACGACCGAGGTGTGTGTCCATGAGGTCCAGCACGTGGAGCATGCCCCCGAGAACCGCGATGCCGGTGCCGGTGATCAGCAGGCCGCCGACCCCGAACGCGACCCACGTGCCTAGGGTTGCGTCGCGGATCGGTCCCACGGCGTTCAGTGCGATGCCCAACGCCACGCCGAGACCGAGCGAGGCAGCACAACCCGCGGCCAGCCATCGCGTCGACTCCGGCCATTCGAAGTTCGCACGATCACCAGCGCCGCCGGAGTCGGCTATCAGGACCGCACCAGCGGCGGCGGCGGTCCACACCCCCACCAGGAGGAACGCTGCCATCGAGTCGCCGGCGCGGTGCCACCCCGCCGACATGGTGGCGAGCGCGGTCACCGTCCCCATCACGAGCCCGGCGAGCGAGACCGGGTACCGCCACCGGGAGGGAACGACGAACAAGAGCGCGGCGACCGCGGAGAACACGGCCGTGGTGTGACCGCTCGGAAGACTGTTGAGGGTGGCCGGAGAGACCTCACGGATCCCGAGGTCTGGCCTCTCCAGCAGGTAGCGCTTCAACACGAGGGTCGAGACGTTCGCACCAACCAGGACGCCGACGGCGGCCAGCCCCTGAACGCGCTCGAGCCGGACCAGGGCGACCATGGCGACCAGCGCAACAGCTCCCAGCAACGAAGCGACCGAGACCACGTTCAACACCGTGTCGGCACCGCCGGCCAGTGCCGAACGCGTCAACAGGGCTCCGCGAAGGGAGGCATCCCCGAACAGACGACCCTGAACGGTGCGAACCGTCACGTAGTAGACGAGCACGAACCCGACCCCGAAACCGAGCCCAACCAGAACGATCCGAACGAGAGGACCCAAAACGCCGCCAACGCGTGGGATCCTCACATCCCCCATCCTGCACGCGATCCCAGGTTCTGAGTCCATCGAGGCGATCGACCTGGTCGTCGATGAGTAACCAACTGAGCCGGTCATATTCGGGCGGAGCCTAGGACTGAAGCCTTCGCTCATGGCTCCCCTTGTATCAAGACACCTTCGGTAGAGCGGGGTTGGGCTGATCGTTGACGGGCCCCGGAGTGGCTTGTCCGAAGAGCCGGTGTTGGGGTTGTGAGTCGGTCGCGCTGGAGTCAGAGTCGTTGCCCCGGTGCCCTTTCGGGCCGTCCCCTCGGCGTCGTCGAGCATCTGTCGGTAGACGATGTCGGACAGTCTGCGTTTGAGGCATCGCATGGCTTCCATCGAGGACTTGCCGTTGACGTTCTTGCGGTCGAAGTACTCGCGCCCTGGTCCGGGGTTGCGGAGCTGAACGGTGGCCATGAGGTACAGGGCCTTCTTGATCTGACGGTTCCAGGCCCGAGAAAGCCGGTGTCGGACATGGTCGCCGGAGGAGGCGTCGATGGGGCGGTGCCGTTCCGCGAAGCGAAGTGGCCGCGGTCGGGGGACCGGGTGATGTTGCCGACCTCGACCAGCAGCCTGGCTGCACCCGAGGGTCCGATGCCGCGCAGGTCCAGCAGCCCAGTACCGGTAGCGGCCCCGAGTGCACGCAGCTCTTTGTCTGCGGCCTTCTCCGCGAGTGGATCCGTTCCAGGTCGGCGATCAGCTCGGCGGCGACCCGGCGCCTGGTCCTGCCCGCGGTGTCACGGGGTCGGGACCTTTGGACAGCACAGCCTTGCTTGCGCGGCGGAGAGGTCCTTCTTCGCGCCACCGGGGGTCAGCTCGAGCAGCAGATGGTGCAGCTGGGAGGTTATCCGGGTGTGGTCCGCACCAGCGACCTCCGCCGGTCGGCGAGGGCCCGCAGCACCGCCAGCTGCTCATCACCGACCACCGGCCGTAGTCCGCTCATTCGGGCCGCGACCAACGCCACCGAGTGGGCGTCGGGGCGTCGGTCTTGGGAGCCTGACCGGTCGCGAACACCCTGGCTCGCGCGGACAGCTTCGGCGGCACATCGACAACCTGCTCGCCGGCAGCAAGCAGCCGGACCGCGACAGGGTGGCGCGATGACACCCCGAGGACGTAGTGGCCACTGTTGTGAGCGTCGCCGCCACGAGTCCGGCGACACCACCGAGCATTGCCCAAAGGCTCCTTTGGTCTGGTCTAGGTGTGCTGACGCCCGGTTCTCCTCGGCCGGGGTTCATCCGAAGTCGCGCAGCACCCTTCCTTCGATGTCGCGCAGGACCTCGTCGGCGCTGGCTGGGCTCACGTGTCCTTGTCGTCGTGCGTCGAGGACCAGTGCACGTTCGATGTCGGTCGCCTCTCGCAGGACGCGGCCGAGCTGCTCGACGATGTCGTTGTTCTGCTCGGCTCCCCCTTGCCGCGCGTGCTCGATCGCCTCTTGCGCGGAGAGATATCCCTCGTACTGTAGGGTCGCGGCCCGCGCGGCCTCATCGCTAATGCCGGCGAGCCCTTCCTCGCGTAGATGGTCGAGGGCCGCCTGTGCCGCGCGTCGCCGAAGCTCGGCCACCTCGGCCGAGTCGTCGCCCTGGCGACCGACGCCGAGCACGGCGGTGAGCGGCGCGAGGGTGAGCCCCTGAAGCACCAAGGTGACCAGCACGACCGACAATGCGACCACCACGATCTCGTCGCGCCCCGGGAAGAGGGTGCCTCCCTCGACGGAGGCTGGGAGGGCAAGGGCAGCCGCCACCGTCACGACCCCTCGCATCCCCGCCCAGGACACGACCGTCGACTCGCGCCAGCCGCTGGGCCACGGCACATCTTGCCGCCGGGCTCGACGACGCGCCAGAGAGGCGCCTGCGAAGACCCATCCGGCGCGTACGACGACCAATGTGCCCACCACCAGCCCGGAGAGGATGAGGGCGTGGTGGGTGACGTCGGTCTGGCCGATGACCTGCACGAGCTCATAGCCCAGGATCGCGAACACCAGACTGGTGATCAGAAAGTCCGCGTAGGACCACACCGCCCTTCCCAGCAGCCACCCTTGTGAGGTGGTCGCGGCATGTCCGTAAGTGCGCAGGAACAGCCCGATGGCCAGAACGGCGAGGACCCCGGACCCGCCGAGTCGCTCAGCGCCCACATAGGCAAGGAAGGGGGCCAGCACGGTCAAGGTCGTCTCCGCGTAGGCGTCGTGGACCACGGAAAGAACCCACTTGGTCAAGGCGCCCAGGCCGAGGCCGACAAGAGTTCCGGCCACCAGCCCCACCACCAGCTCGACACCGATAGCGGTGGTAGAGACCTCGCCGGTGACGACCGCAGCAAGGGTCACCTTGAACGCAACCAGCGCGGTCGCGTCGTTGAACATCCCCTCCCCCTCCAGAATCGTCACGAGCCGATGCGGGAGCCGCAGCTTCCTGGCCACGGCCGTGGCCGCGACCGGGTCCGGCGGAGAGACCATCGCGCCGAGCATGAGCGCAGGCCACCACGGCAGGTCGTAGCGGTGAGCCACGAACCCCACGGCACCCATCGAGACCAGCGTGAGACCCACGGCGAGGAAGATGACGGCGCCAGCGTTGTCGCGGAACTCACGCACCGTGGCTCGCTGGGTCGCCGCGAACAGCAACGGCGGAAGCACCACTGGAAGGATGAGGTCGGGGTCCAGCTCGAGCTCAGGAGCGAACGGCAGCGCCGCGAGGCACAGCCCGAAGATGGTGAGCAGCACCGGCTGCGGGACGCCGACACCGTCGGCCAGCGGAGTCAGCACCACGACGCCGACCAGGAGGATCGCGATGAAGACGAAGCTGTCCATACAGAAACTCCCTCGGGTCTCGTCGATGTAGTGCAGGGCTGAGCGTGCCTCAGAGTGACAGACGTGTGCGCGGGTACTGGCAGCAGAGCGCGTGAACCTCACAGCGGATCGGAAGATGCTGAGTGGTGCGATTCTTGAAGCGTGGTTCCAGGTCGAGAAGGCGGCAGATCCCTCGTGGACCTGACGAAGCGCCCGAGGGCAAGCTCGACCTGCTGATGACGGTCGACTTCCGGATGATCAGAAGCACGATCTTCAGCGACGTCCGCAGTCGGTGATGTTGTCCCTGCCATCGTCCACTCGGAATTCCCGATCCTACGTGCATCGGTCGCCCTCGGAGTCCTGGTGCCGTTGTACCTGCTGATCTTCTCGCGGGTGTACCTGTCGGGCTCCTTGACCGACCCGGGTTCCTTCAGTCAGCCGCTCGAACACACCTCGGCTCTCTACTTCACCGTCACGGTGTTCGCGACTGTGGGTTCGGAGACATCGTCGCGAGGACCGCCCTGGCCTGCGCAAACGGGCTTCTCCTGGGCTTGTGGAGGAGGCGCGGTTGGCGCGGTCGTGGATCGCGATCCTCAACGGGCACGTGCGCGCATCGTTGGCCGCGACGACCGGAGTCGAGGACGCCCGTGACGTCGCCGCCTACCTGCTCGCCGGCGCAGACGTCGTCATGACCGCCTCCGCCCTCCTGCGGCATGGGATCGGGCACGCGGAGGTGCTCCTCGACGGGCTCACCGAGTGGCTGCGCCGCAAGGGTTTCGGCTCTGCGGCCGAGGCGCGGGCCCGGCTCGCGGTGCCTGTCGGCGTCGACGCGGACGCCTACCAGCGCGCCGGCTACGTCGCCGCTCTGGACACCGCGCGTCGGACCTACGGAGCGCTGAACGCGACGTAGATGTCGTGCCCAAGTGCCGGATCGTCATGAGCCCCACGACTGGTCATCACAAAGTGCGTTGGGGCTCTGTTGCGTTGTTTGATCGTGGGGTCATGCTGACCAAGTGCCCGCTCAGGACGGAGGGGCACCTGGGGCGCGTGGGGTCTGCCCCCGGTCTGGTTGACACTCGGGGTTTGCAGTAGTCAGGCCGCGATTGCGGCTGCGTAGATCATCTCAAACTCGACCGGGGTGAGCTTGCCGAGGGCGCGTTGGCGACGGCGGCGGTTGTACTTGGTTTCGATCCAGGTGACGATCGCGAGGCGGAGTTCCTCGCGGGTGTCCCAGCGTCGGGTGTTGAGGACGTTCTTCTGCAGCAGGCTGAAGAAGCTCTCCATGCTGGCGTTGTCCCCGGCTCCGTAGGAGCGGCCCATCGAGCCCCTGAGCCCGTTGTTGGCCAGGAGCCGTTGGGTGCGTTTGGATCGAAACTGGCCGCCGCGGTCGGAGTGGCACACGGTGCCGACCGGTGAGCGCAGGGCGATGGCGTTGCGCATCGCGGCCCGAGCCAAGGACGACTTCATCCGAGAGTCGATGGAGTAGCCCACGATCTTGTTCGACCACACGTCTTTGATCGCGCAGATGTAGAGCTTCCCTTCGCGTGTGGGGTGCTCGGAGATGTCCCACAGCCACACCTTGTTCGGGCCGTCGGCGAGGAACGCGTGGCGGACCACACCGTGCTCGTCGACGACCGCGAGCAGGTCGTCGTGCGGGGCCGGCCCCGTGGAGCCGGCTTTGGAGCGCTTCTTGTGGTGGCGGGCGGTGATGCCGGCGATCTGGCACAGGCGGTGTACGCGGTTCTCCCCGATGCTGATGCCGTGCTCGAGGTCGAGCTCGTCGGTGAGGAACCGGTAGCCCAACGTCGCATCGTCGGCATGGAGGTCGTAGAGCTTGTCGATGAGGTGGGCGTCGTCCCAGTCCCGCTGACTGATCGGATCGTTGAGCCACTTGTAGTACCCCTGCCTGGACAGGCCGAGCACCCGCAACGCCACCGCGACCGGCACCTGGATCCTGTGGGGATCATGGGCACCGGCCGCGGCCATCTCTCGGACGAGCGGGAAGACTATTTTCCCGGCAGGTTCGCCTGCGACAGGTAGGCAGCCGCCCGGCGGAGGACCTCGTTCTCCTGCTCCAGCAGCCGGATCCTCTTGTTCGCCTCACGCAACTCGCTTGCGGTCGTCTTCGGTCAGACCGGGACGCCTGCCGTCCTCGATGTCGGCCTGCTTCATCCAGTTGCTCAGCGAGCCTTCGGAGATACCGAAGTCCTTCGCGATCTGCGCCAGCGACGCCCGGCCCTGGCGGGCCACCGCCACCACGTCGTCGCGGAACTCCTTGGGATAGGGCTTTGCCACGGGGACATCCTTCCGCCTGAGGCCGAAACCTCAGAGGTCAGGTGTCAACCAAACGCGGGGCAGACCCCGTGCTGATCAGATGGCCGGTCTGAGTTCGTCGGATGCGGTGGCGGCCCGGAACAGCCTGGCGGTGTCGACAGCGAGCTCGTAATGACCACGGCGCAGGTTCTGGATGGAGGCGTGCCTTTGGATCACCACGCTCGCGGTTCGCTCGGTCTTCAACCCGCGCATCGCCCGGTGCCGTGCCTTGAGCCGGCCATGGTCGCACTCGACATTGTTGTTCTGGTCCTGGCCGGTGTGGTGTAACGCAGCAGGAACCAGGTCCTCGATTACGTTCGCCAAGGCCGGGGCCCGGTCGGTGATGACCTCGATGGGGTCGCCGTGGACGGTCAGCGCGGCGGTGAAGAATGCGCGCCGCGGCGATGTCACGACGCTGAGACACGTACCCGTCGATGACCTGCCCGTGCTGGTCGACCGCCCGATACACGTAGCGCCAGACCCCGGAGACCTTCAGATAGGTCTCGTCGACGAACCAGCGGCCGCCGGCCAGATGCCGACACGGGCGGGCCGCGTCGATCAACTGCGGCGTGAACCGCTGCACCCACCGGTACAGGGTCACGTGGTCGACCTCGATGCCACGCTCGGCGAGCAACTCCTCCAGATCCCGGTAGGACAACCCGTAGCGCAAGTACCAGCGCACCGCCAACAAGATCACTTCAGGTGGGAAACGGAACCCGGCGAACCCAGACGGCATCTCAACTCGCGGTCTCGGACGAGGATTGCGTTTCATCGAGCCACACTCGCCTTCCCGGTATCATCCGTCAACGCAACAGCGCCGCTGGACTGCCCGCAGGCGTTTCCCGCTACGTACTGACGCCCGTCGTGGCGCCCGCGTGAACTGGAGCCGGAAGGCGACGTTCGAGATGGCTCAGGTGGTGGATGCCTGGAAGATGCTGCCGATCGATGCATCCAGGGCGGCGTTGAACTCTTCGTCGCTCTGCTGGATGGTGAGCCCTTCGGTGAGCGCCCGGGAGAAGCTTGCGACAACCTGATGCTGCCGGGCCAGGCGGGCGTTTGCCTCCTCGCGGCTGTACCCGCCTGAGAGGGCGACGACGCGCAGGACGTTCGGGTGCGCTACCAGGTCGGCATAGAAGTCGTCGACCTCGGGAAGGGTCAGCTTCAGCATGACGTGCTTGTCTGCACCCAAGGCCCCGAGTCTCTCCAGGATGGCCGGCTTGAGCAGCTGCTCGGCTTCGGCCTTGCTAGGGGAGTAGATGTCGATCTCGGGCTCGAGGATCGGCACCAGGCCGGCGGCCAGGATCTGAAGACCGACCTCGAACTGCTGGTCGATCGCTGCCTGCACTCCCGCGCCGTTCCCGTGCTTGATCACCGAGCGCATCTTGGTCCCGAACACGCCTTTCTCAACAGCTCGGGCCAGCAGTCCGTCGAGGCCGGGCATCGGCTTCATCACCTGGGCACCGTCGACCTCGTCGGCCAACCCTTGGTCGACCTTCAGAAACGGCACGACGTTCTTCACATTCCACAGGTAGTCGGCGCTGCCACGGCCCTCGATCTCGCGGTCCATCGTCATCTCAAACAGGATCGAGCCCAGGATCCGGGCGCCGTTGAAACTGGGGCTGGTGATGATGCGCGAGCGCATCGCGTGGACGAGGTCGAACATCTCCTCGTCTCCGGAGTAGGCACTGTCTTCGATGCCGTAAAGCTTCAGTGCTTTCGGAGTGCTGCCACCACTCTGGTCCAGAGCTGCGATGAAGCCCTCGGCGCTCTTGACCTTGCTGAACTGCTGTTGGTTCATGGTCATGGCCTCCTCGTTGTCCTTCACCTACGGTCGCGAAGCTCTATCAAACGGCCTGGCACAGCAAGAAACGCCGCTGGAACAGAGTGTGTCACTCCTGCAGCGGCCAGGTCCTTCCGCCGCCTGCGGACTTCGCGCCCTCGGAAGTGATCTGCTGGGCGACGACTCGATCGCCTGCGCCTGGGTCTTCTCTTCGTTTGCCCATGGGGCCGCCCCGCCTATCAGTGGGGCCCGGGTGTGGAGATCCAGAAGATTGCGCCGCTGCGTCGTGCGGCCACCCTCCCGAACAAGCCCCCGTGCCATGACCGCGGTCAGGATCCGCGCAGTGAGCAGGAGCGGGTCGGACACCCGTCGCGCGAGCAGGATGCACAGGGATCAGCGGGCGGCGAGGTCGCTGGCGGTCATGCCGTCGAGGCCCAGGGTCGCCAGGGTGCGCGCCCCGCTCTCGGTGCGGAAGTCCCGAGCCAGATACGACCGACGCCATGGTGATCAGCGCCTCCATCGTCGGCGTCTTGACGCTGACTCGGCCGGCCAGGTCAGTCAAGAAGACCAGGGAGTAGCCGACGTCCTTGGTCAGGTAGCGGTGCAGCTGGCTCGAGCGCCGATCCCGATGGAACCCTGGGGCTGTGGAGTAGCCGGTCGAGTAGTCGACTTCACGGATATATCCCCGCAAGACCCCCGTGTGCGGCCGGGGCGTGTGGGCGGGGCGTGTCGGGAGGGCGGACAATGGGGGGGTGCCACGGATGCAGTTCGAGATGCTGAACGCCGCGATCAACTTGCGTCTCGAGCAGCTGGGCTTGCCGGTTCCGGATGGATTCGAGGAGTCCGTGTCGGCCCGGCTGGTGCGCCCGATCCTGGCCCGGCAGCGTGAGCTCAGCCGTCGCCTGGCCGACCGGCTGTGCGCGGCTGACGGCAGGGTCCAGGGGTTCCTCGATGGCTACCTGGCACATACGGGGGAGCGCCCGATGCTTCCTCGGCGCACGCTTGTCCTCGATGAGCCGGGGTTGGCTCGCGGCCTGTCGCTGCCCTTGGACGGTGACCGTTTCTCTTCGCCGTTGATGAGCAGCTATCGGCTCGTCAACGGGGTACTGCACAACCCCGCCACCGACCGCCGGACCACGGCCGGGGTGTTCCACATCGCCGAGGGCGGCCTTCCGATCCCCGATGACAAGATCGCGGTGCCTCGGGTGGCGTTCGCGCGGCTGCTGGCCCGAGCGTTCGAGCCGCCGCAGACGGATATGGTCCTGCCTTACTCGGCGAACCAGCCGGAGCCGGCTGCCTGCTTGGTTTCGCTCCACCTTCGGCCGCTCGTGGCCCCAGGGGTGCCCGGCTCGGTGCGCGAGAAGCGGATGGAGACCCGCTTCATCGCGCCCGGTGGACTCGTCGCCAGCCTCGACTTCGTCGAGGGAGTCTTCGGCAACGGGGGCGACCCTTACCTGCCCGAGAACGACGCATCCTTGGAGCCGCAGACCTGGACCGGTCACACGGGCTGCGTCATCCTCGCGCCGCACCTGACCCGAGTGACGAAGCGGGAGCTCGGGTTGCCTCACGTGAGCGAGGCCACCGACCGGCAGAAGCGCGACGGGGTGTGCTGGGAGCAGGAGGGCGAGCTCTACAACGGGGGCCGCGCGTTCAAGATCTGCGCCCGGGACACCAGCGGCGTGATCGTCTCGGTCATCGCCGACACCTACTTCGGTTACTGCAAGAAGGAGGTCAAGACTCAGATCTCATACTCGGCGAACCTGTTCGGGAACGCCGAGGAAGAGCACTCCGGTGGCGCGCTGGTCTTTGCCAGCTACAACCTGGGCCAGGAGTTCACCGAGACCTCCTCTCGTGACTCCTACTCTCTGGCCGAGATCCTGGGCCGCGACCCGGACCGGTTCGCGGCGCAGCCGCCGGGTCATGCTCTGGACCTGCAGCAGCCACACATCGTGCTGGTACCGGCCAACGTGCGCTACTCGCTGCGGGCCATGACGGTGTCCTGGACCGATGCCGGCGGCCAGCGGCAGTCGATCCCCCTGCGAGCTGACCGGGTGTACCTGGGCCCGAACGGCTACAGCGTGAGGATGACCAAGCAACCCAGCGATCAGACGGCCTGGAGCCTGATCGGCACCGTGCCCATGGCGACGTCGTGCCACAAGCCGGCGACTGTCTCCGGTGGCGGCAAGTCGGAGATCTCCAAGGCCATCAACGACGCCTTCGTCGTCGGGTCCGAGTTCGTCGCCGACTTCGAGGCCGACATGGACTCGGTCGCCGAGATCCTCGCGCGGGACTTCTCCAATCGCTTCCTCGACCCGGCGAAGAACGACCAGGATCACCGGCCCATCCTGTCGGAGGAACGCTCGATCGGGTCGGTCATCAAACTGCTGACCCCGTCTGGCTCGACCTACCACCCCGACTACAACGCCTGGCTGGATCGGGTCCCGCCGGACATCAAGGAGCTGGTCTTCGTCGTCAAACACGGCTACCGGCCGGAGTGGGGGGAGGACTGGCGCAGCCACTTCAGCGTCGTGTCCGTCGACGGCCGGCAGGGCAACCGGCTGCGCTTGGACGAGCGGCCGATCACCATCAACATGCTGCGGGTCGGCTACAACGACGACGGGTCCTGGCGTCTGTTCAGCCTTCGCCACGACTTCTCACCCGCTGCGAAGGTCCAGACCGAGGACGACATCACCGCCTCGACGGTTGTCCCGGGTGACCAGCTGGGGCTGGATGCGGCGCGGTCGTACAAGCTCGTGGAGAACTGCGAGAACCTGCTGTTCCAGCGCCCCGACGACGCCATCCACCGTGGTTACGACAAGCAGGCTGAACGCGACCTCGCCACGCCCGGAACGTTCCTGTCCAACTTCGAGCCGTTGACCAGGGCCGATGCCATCGCCATGCGCGATGACGCGGTGGCCTTCAGCGCCTTCAGCGAACCGATGGCGACCATGATCAGCCGGTTCGCCGACACGACCGAGGGCGACGGCCCGGCCTACGTCGTCAGCTCGGCGTACCCCCGGCTGGTGGACGGCAGCCCCTCGAAGAACCCCCGCTACCTCCAGCGGCGGCCGGACCGCACCAACACCAAGGCGACGGCCGTGGCCGAGCTGTCCTCACGTCTGGTCCGGCGGCTGCCGTCGACGGCGCCCCTGCTGCTGCCCGTGGATGTCGTCGCCGCCGGGCGGCGAAACAACCCCCCGGACGGGCCGGTGCCGCCGCTGTGCTCCTACAACCCGCTGCACTACATGGAGCTGCCCGAGCTGTTCATGGAGTTCATCTCCTCGATGACCGGCAAGTCTCCCTCGACGACCGGCGCCGGCTCCGAGGGCGCGCTCACCAAGGGCCCCTTCAACGCGATGCCGGCCATCATCGACCTGAACGCCGCGCTGCTGTCCTACGCGCTCACCGGCTGCGACGGGTGGGTGTCCGCCGCCGGGTACATCGGACCCGGAGTTCGCGTGGACCACGACTTCTCCCTGCTCGTGCCCGAGCTGTTCTCGCGGATGACCCCACACGAGCGCGACGCGGGCAACCTCATCGCCGAGGGCGCCCTGGAAAGGCTGACGGACTTCGAGTACGAGGGCCTACCCGTGGCCGCCGGCAGGCTGGGCTATCGGATGACCGACCAGATGGCCACCAAGTACTTCGGCCGCATCTTCCTGCATCCCGACGTGGTCTTCACCCCGGAGATGCTGCGCCCGGAGCTCCAGGACGTCGGCGTGTTCGCCGAGTCGATGGCCACGATCGTCGCCACCCACGAGCGGGTGGCGCTCTCCTACTTCAAGGACGGCACGATCGACTTGGCCGTCCCGCCTCTGCGCGCACTGCTGGAGATCATGGCCGACGGGATGAGCGGCGAAGGATGGGATCTCGAGTCGCCGGAGTTCCGGGCCACGTTCACGCGCGAGGCCGTCCTCGCCTCGCACTGGTATGCCGCCCGACTGGATGCCAAACAGGCCGCGGCCAGCGCCCGGGCCACCGCGGGACTCGCCGCGATAAAGAAGTTCGTGTCGACTCCCGGGAACGAGGAGCCCGCGGCTCGACTGGGCATGCCCGCGCGAATAGAGGCCGCTCGCGCGGAGGCGGAGCGGTTGGCGAGCCCGGAGTTTCGCGAGCAGCTCGTCGGCACGACGGGAAGCACGCCGCTGTAGACAGGCGGGTGGGACGACGCTCGCCGGGTTCCGCCTCGCAGGACCCCAGACACTGCAGTGCACCAAGACACAGCAGCCGAGCCCGAACGCTGCAGTCCGGCTGCTGGAGGTGTCAGTTCACCGCCAGTGCCTGTGTGCAGGTACGGTCTCTGCTCGAGCCGCCCCGGTGGACGGTCCAGGCTGATAGCGCGGGATAGGGTCGAACGCGTGCACGAACACCAGCGATTCGACGACGAGGCAGCGACGTGGGACGACGACCCCGGCCACGAGTCGCGGCAGGTGGCGGTGGCCAAGGCCATCGAGGAGGCCGTGAGTCTTGGCCCCCTCACGCGCGCTGTCGACGTCGGCGGAGGCACCGGTCGGCTGAGCATCCTGCTCGCCGGCCGGGTCGGCTCCGTGGTCGTGGTCGACCCATCAGCCGGGATGGTGCAGGTCGCGCGGGAGCGGATCGAGGCGGCCGGGCTCGGTGACCGACTGCGCGCTGTCCAGGCAGACCTCACCACCGATCGCCTCGATGGGGCCTATGACGTGGTGTGGAGCTCCATGGCGTTGCACCACGTCCAAGACCTCGATGGGCTGCTGCGGTCCGTTGCGGGGCTTGTGGTCGACGGTGGTCGGCTGGCCATCGCGGACCTTGACGAGGATCCCGACGGAGCCTTTCACGCCGACAAGGCCGCCTTCGACGGACATCACGGGTTCGACAGGGAACGCCTTGCCGAGCAGTTGGCCCTCGCCGGGTTCGCCGACATCCGCTTCGTTGACGCCACGACCATCCTCAAGGGCGACCGCGAGTTCGGCGTGTTCCTGTGCACCGCGACCAAGGCCGCCTGAGCCGAGCTGAGGTCACGTGAGACACGACGTTCCAGGGGTCGGCAGCGCTCGATCCCGGGCCGCAGCGCGGGCGCCGGGTGGACATCCTGGGAGATGCCCCATTCCGCGACTGCGGCCAGGTCACTCCGCGAGCCGGGCAGAACGTCGGGGTCGAGTCCGGATCGTTGGTGTACAGCGGCGATGCCTTACCGCTGCGGGTTGAACAGATGCTCCGAGAGGCCGTCGACGACAGCACCGTGTTCGCTCACTTCCCCGTCGCGCGCTGGAGGAAGATCTGGTCAACCAACGCCCAATCCGGTCAACAAGGAGGTCAAACGTCGCACCGACGTGGTCGGCATCTTCTCCAACAGAACTGCGCTGCTCCGCTCTCCGGCGGCGTGCTGATCAAGGTCCGCGACGGATGGCGGGCCGCTGACCGCCGCTACCTATCCGAGGGCTCCCTGGCCCTGATCGACACTCAGCCCGACTACCAGATCCTCAAGGAGGTCACCGCCGAGCTCGTCGTGTGACAGTTACACCGACTCACCCGCGAAGCCGCACACGAACGCCGCCAGTTACACCAGGCAGAGGGGCGTCACTGGCGGCGCCATCGCCGCGTGGCCTCGCTTAGCCCGGATCCACCGATCGGTGAGGGGGTCTGGCGCGCCGTAGACGCGCAGATGCCCTTTGTGCGTTGAGGATTGGTCTTGCGACAGATCAATCAGCAGCGGCACGAAAGGGCATCTGACAAGTGCGAGCATCTCATGACTTGAGCCGGGTCTCGGTGAGCTTCACCGAGAAGAATCTGGTCCCGAACGCCGGGCTGCTCCCGGCCGCGGTGCTGGCGCAGCGGATCGGGCTGGGTGAGCTGATCGACCAGCGGCTCGGGCTGGCCCAGCATGGCGCGAACAGCGGCGCGAAGGCGTTGACAGTGATCGGGTCGATGCTGGCTGGTGGCGACAGCATCGACGACACCGCTGTGCTGCGGGCGGGCGCGGCCGGGGAACTGTTCGACACGACCCGGGCGCCCCTCGACGATCGGGTCGTGGCTGCGCGCACACAAGTGGTCCAACGTGCGCCAGTTCGACGCGGTCACCCGGGAGCTGCTGGCTCGCCTCTGGGCAGCCGGCGCGGGTCCTGGCGACCTGGGCGCCCCGTTGACGATCGACCTGGACTCCTCGATCGTGCCGGTCTTCGGGCGTGGCAAGCAGGGCGCGGCGTTCGGCTACACCAAGGTCCGCGGCTACCACCCCCAGTTCGCCACCTGCGCGAGCCCCGGGATGGTGCTGTTCAGCCGCCTGCGGGGCGGGTCGGCGGGTGCGGCCCGCGGCGCGAAGTGCTTCCTGACCGAGACCGTCAGCCGGATCCGTGACGCTGGCGTCACCGGGCAGCTCACGATCCGCGCCGACAGTGCTTTCTACAGCCGGGCTTTCTACAGCCGGGCCGTGCTCGGCACCGCGGTCAAGCTCGGCGTGGAGTTCTCGGTGACCGCCCGCCAGGACAAGAAGATCCGGACCGCGATCGAGTCCATCGAGGAGGCCGCGTGGCAACCGATCCCGTACTGGCTCTCCTCCGCGGAGGTCTACGGTGCCGACGTCGCAGAGACCACCTACACGGCGTTCTCCGGCAAGGATGCCCGCACCGTCCGGTTGGTGGTGCGCCGCGTCCGCCCGACCCCCGGGAGCCAGCTCGCCCTGTTCACCACCTGGGACTACCACGCCTTCGTCACCAACCGTTCCGGCGACGTCGGCGAGATCGAGGCCGACCATCGCCGACACGCGGTCGTCGAGCAGCGGATCGCCGAGCTCAAGAGCGCCGGCTTGGCGCACCTGCCGTCGGGGAAGTTCATGGCCAACGCCACATGGCTCGCGCTGGCCGTGATGGCCCACAACCTCGCCCGCGCCGTCGGTCGCCTGGCCGGCCCGGACCTCGAGAAGGCCACCGCCAGCACCCTGCAACGCAGGATCTTCACCGTCCCGGGGCGACTCGTGCACAGCGGGCGACGGCGACATCTACGACTACCGGCCTCCTGGCCGTGGGCATCAGCCATCACTCAAGCACTGACCGCGATCCAGGCGATCCCGCTGCGCTGCTGACCACCCACCCCGCCCCGACGACCAGGACCTCGGAGAAGCCGGCAGACCGGCAGCTCCCGCACGCCCAGGACCGCCCAAACCGATCCTCACTCAGATTCCGAGCTCAGGCCCCGGCCTCAACAGGTCGGGCGGTGGATCCGGGCTTAGCGACGACTGATTGCGGCCGCCGCGCCGCTGGCGCAGTCATGCCCAACGTGAGGTCTCGGATGGGTTCAGCCAGCGCAGGTCTTCCAGACTCCTCTCAGCCCGCGAGGCCCACAACCAACCAGATGAACGCGACGCCCAGGACGGTGAACAAGATCGTCAGCCGCGTGGGGTGACTCGCGTGCGCCTCCGGCAGGATGTCGGAGGTCGCCAGGTACATCAGGAAACCCGCGAAGAAGCCGAGATAGAGACCCAGCACCGCGTGAGGGATCACAAAGAACAAGGTGATCGAGGCGCCCAGCACAGGGGCGATGGCATCGGCTCCCAGCAGGATGAGGCCTCGGCGGCTGCTATTCCCGTATAACGTCGTGATGCTGAAGGTGTTGAAGCCATCGGCGAAGTCGTGAGAGATGACCGCCAGAGCGACCACGATCCCCACGCTGGCGCCTGCTTGGAACGCCGCGCCGATCGCGAACCCGTCCATCACGCTGTGGCCGACCAGGCCCGAGGCCGCCAGGAGTCCCACCGTCGGTGCGTGCTCGTGCGGGGCGTATTCCTCCTCATGACCGCGATGGATGCCGACGGTGCGCTCAACCACGTGGAGCACCAAGAACCCGAGCACGAAGCTCGCCAGCGGCGCTGGTACACCGAGGAGCTGGCCCGGCTGTTGGGTCAACGCCTCGGGCAGCAGGTCGAGGGCGACCACGCCGAGCATCAGCCCTGCGGCGAATCCGAATACTAGGTGGCGGTAGTCGCGGATCCGAAGCGCGGTAAGACCACCGATGAGAGTTGTAACGAAGGATCCAAGAGCGAAGAGAAGGACCACGACGTGCAACTCCCTGGGGTCGACATATAGCGCTCGAATGAATCCCTCCGTCACGCTACTGGTCGAGACCTGGCTGCGCCCTCGTGCCGTCGCCCCCACTGCAAGACGGCAAGGACCTGACCCCTGTCCACGACTGGACGGGGGCCCAAGCCGACCGACGCAAGCGCCGTCGGTGGCGACAACACGGTGCTGTATCGCGCTGCGCGCCACCGCGACCCGCGGCAAGGGGAGCGCCAGGATCCGGACGCCAGCTGGGACCGACTTCCTGAGTCCCCGCAGAACCCGAGGCAAGCAGGTGCACCAGTTCCAGTGGTCGGGCTCGTACATCCAAGGGTGCGACCGCGCTCAGGTTCCGGCTCAGATCTACGGAGCGATCTCGGGCAGGAACAGCGCCAACGGAGACTTCACCAATAGGTCGACTGTCGTCGGCTGACCGAGAGGAACCCCAGGGGCCAACTCGCGGGCCAAGGACGAAGCGGGGACGGACGAGGCGCATTTCGGCTCGCTGTCCCGCCGACGTGCTTGGGTCTGGCGTGGCTGCTTGGGCCGACACCCCCGCTGCAACCCAACGAGAACAGGCCGCTGACCCCGCGGAGGTGTCTCCGCAGGTCAACCGCCAGTTACGGAGATTGAGAAGAACGAGTTCGAGCTCTTCTCCTCCTTATGAGTACCTTCTGCCGCTGAACTGGGGAAACGCTGCTCAATCGGGCTCGTGGGGTGCAGTCGGTACGCAAGACATTGATCGCCGCTTTGGTGGCTGTGTCGAGGTCGGCATCAGGGCACCCCCCGCGGGGTGGTGGGCTTTGAGGTGTTCCTCGGTGCCTACTCGCCGCTCTCGATGGCGGCGGTGTGTCCAGTATCGCTGAGGTCGTAGAGCTTGGCCATGGATCCTTCGGAGAGGTAGCGGCGGTCGCCGGCGATCCATTCGTCGTGCATGTCGAGCAGGACGGCGCCGATGAGCCTGATGACGGCGGCATTGTTGGGGAAGATGCCGACGACGCGGCTGCGGCGTTTGATCTCCTTGTTGATGCGCTCGAGTGGGTTGGTCGACCAGATCTTGCGCCAGTGGGCTCGGGGGAAGGCGGTGAACGCGAGGACCTCGGCCTTGGCGTCGTCCATGAGCGGGCCGAGCTTGGGGAACCTGGCGGTGAACTCGTCGCGGGTCCTTGTCCCAGGTGGCGTGGACCTCTGCGGGCTTGGTCTGGGCGAAGATCGTGCGGAACGCGGCTGCGACGTAGTCGGCTTGTGCCTTCGGCACGTGGGCGAGCAGGTTGCGGGCGAAGTGCACCCGGCAGCGCTGGTGTGCGACTCCTTGGAAGCAGCGGCGCAACGCTGCGACGAGTCCGGAGTGCTGGTCTGAGATGACCAGCTGGACGCCGGTCAGACCGCGCTGCTTGAGCGAGGTCATGAACCCCTTCCAGAACACCTCGTCCTCGCTGTCGCCGACGTCGAGTCCGAGGATCTCCCGCTCACCGGTCGCGGTGACACCGGTCGCGACCACCACGGCCATGGAGGTGACCTGCTGGGTGTGGTTGCGGACGTGGAGATAGGTCGCGTCGAGGTAGACGTAGGGGAACCCGACGTGGTCCAAGGTGCGGGTGCGGAACGCGCCCACGGTCTCGTCCAGCCCGGCGCAGATCCTCGAGACCTCGGACTTGGAGATCCCCGAGTCGATGCCCATCGCCTCGACCAGGTCGTCGACACTGCGGGTGGAGATGCCCTGGACGTAGGCCTCCATCACCACCGCATACAACGCCTGGTCGATGCGGCGGCGGGGCTCGAGGATCACCGGAAGGAACGACCCCTTGCGGA
Source organism: uncultured Actinomycetota bacterium (assembly GCA_963761085.1). GTDB lineage: Bacteria > Actinomycetota > Actinomycetes > Propionibacteriales > Nocardioidaceae > Nocardioides. The sequence continues at coordinate 269,707 of CAVXFQ010000002.1, read as the reverse complement.
GCTTGGGGATCCGCACACCGACGTCGCCGGCCTGGGTAGTGACCAGCCGCGGACGCGACCCGTTGCGGTCGGTGGTCCGCGACTCGGAGCGCTCGTAACGAACCGCGCCGATCTGCTCGGCGGCTTCGGCTTCGATGAGCTCCTGCATCACCATCCGGACCGACTCACGGACAAGATCCACGCCCTCACCGGCACGGAACACCTCGAGCAGCTCGGACAGGGCAGACTGGGACAAGGCCATCGGTGGTTCTCCTTCAGTGCGTGCTTAGCGGTTACACACCGAAGATCCCGCCGATGGCCGCCCACTTCACGACGACCCGCCGGACCTCAAATCCCCACCACGCCACGGGACGCTCCTGGCATCAGATGTGTGGCTCGACCCCGGGCGCCCTTGCCAGATCAACCATGGCCGATCACATCGATGTCACTCGTGCGGGCGGACTGCACGGTGGTACGGGCCGGCCGTAGATGTCGACCACGACAGGCGAAGACCCGGCACTTGAGACAAGGTGGTGGACGAACCCTGCGGTCGCTCGGCCGGTAGCTGTGAGCTCAGGCGGGTAGGAGACGCCGGCCCGAGATGTCGTGCGGGGTGATCCGGACGTGGAACGTGCGCTGGCCTTCCGCCCATGCGTGCGGCCGATCCTCGTCGTCGGCTGGAAGGTCGGCGCTATCGACGTGGGCGGCGTCGCCCCGCACCAAGACGCTCCAGCCCGTTTGGTTGAAGTCGTCGAACTCGTCAATCTGGAACGACGCGGGCGCGGAGCGCAGGTGACGAGACAGGGTCGAGTGCGGAGAGATCTGGACGAGGATGTTGCCCTGGTCGAGCGCGTAGTTCACCGGCAGCACCACGGGTCCCAGATCGTCGCAGTAGGCCACCCTGCCCACCTTGTGGCTAGCAAGGAGTTCGAGGCACTCTGTCTTGCTGATCTCCCTGAGATGGCTCGGTAACCAGCGCTCGTCTCGGCCCACCGTGATTCCCTCCTCTGGTCCCTCTACAGCCTCGCGCGACCTCGGGGTCGAAACAACCCCCGGCCGACGCGCCAAGGGCTCGGCCACCCATCCCGTGGCGGTCGCCTCCCACCGGGGCCGTGACGACGCGTCAGACCGGCCGGGCTCCTGGGAGGCGGTTGGTGTTCGCACCGACTCGCATTTGGCGTCCTCGCCATAGCGAGATGGGAGCGACCCCTCCCGCGGTCATCGGACCATGCGTTGGTCCAAAGGCGTGTGGTGACTGACAGGCGGTCACGGCTGATTCCGGGCCCTTGCACCAGTTGCGGCTGGGCACCTCACGTCGGGCTACTAGCTGGGCGACGTGCGGCGGGGTGACCTGGCCGGTGCCGCGGCGGAGTGACTCTGTGAAGATCGCCAGCGCAGCCTGAAGGTGATGGGCTGTGGGTTGGTGACTGCGGGTGTGACCCCAGGAATGACTGGCTTTGATGCCTTGGTGCGACCTGTCCGCTCGTGGTTGCCGGCCCCGGCCCGGTGGGAGGAGCTGGCCTGATCAGGAGCTTGACCACCCGACGTTAGAGGGGCCGGGCGTGTCTCATCACACTCCTGCCGAGCCTCCGTCCCGGACCGGAACCACGTCCCATCCGGCGAAGGAGAGAACGCATGAACAGTCTGACCGATCTGCGTGGGATGGTCGATGTCGTCATTGGCGTCGACACCCACGTGCACACTCATTCCGCGGCTGTCCTCGACTCCGCAACGGGTGGGGTTCTCGATGAGGTCACGGTCGAGGCGACAGCCGAGGGCTATGCCGAGCTCGTGGATTTCGCCAACAACCACCCGAGGTTGCTGGCTTGGGCGATCGAGGGGACCGGCGGCCACGGCGCTGGGTTGAGCCGGCATCTGCTGGAGCTCTCGGAGATCGTCATAGAACTGGACCGCCCGAAGCGGGCTGCGCGCGGCAACGGCGCGAAGTCCGACCCGCTCGATGTGATCCGTGCCGCGCGTGAGGCGATGGAGCGGCCGCGGTTGGGAACTCCCCGCAGGGGTGGCGAACGTCAAGCCCTGTCGGTGCTGTTGGCTGCTCGCCGGTCCGCGATCAACGCCTCGACCGAGGCCCAGCAGCAGGTCTTCAGCCTGGTCATTGCTGCACCCGAACCCATCCGTGTCCGGTTCCGTGGTCAGAAGCTTGCCGCGATGCTCACTACCGCCGCGAGCCTGCGGGTTCGTTCCTCGTGGGATGTCGAGACGACAAGCACGGTGGTGGCGCTGCGGACCTTGGCTCGTCGCGCGCACGCGATGTTGAAGGAGGCACGCGAACTGCAGAAGGCGATGCTGGCCATCATCCGCAGCTGGCGCCCCGACCTGCTGGAGCAGTTCGGTGCGGGACCGATCGTGGCCGCAACGGTGCTGTGCGCCTGGTCCCACCCCGGGCGGATCCACTCCGAGGCAGCGTTCGCGATGCTTCGCCGGCGCGGCACCTATCCCAGCGAACAGCGGTCAGGTCACCACCCGGTATCGGCTCAACCGCTACGGCGACCGCCAGTTCAACAACGCCTTGCACACCGTGGTCCAGATCAGGATCCAGTACCAACAAGCGACCCGCGACTACATCACCCGTCGCCCCGCGGAGGGAAAGACCAGTCGCGAGATCAAACGCTGCCTAGCTCGCTACGTCGCACGCGACCTCTACCGGCGGCTCGAATCAGGTACCGAAGCGGCTTGACGAAGCATAGGAGCGTCTGGTTCTGTCGTGCGACGTGACGCATCTGGGCTCGCTGAAGCTTGGGATCCGCAGGAACCGTCCGGGAGCGCGAGAATCGGAGGGGCGGCAGTTCAGGGTCCGCGTCGCGACGGTCGACGATGCGCCGGCGAATGGGGGGGCTGATGGTCGAGTCATCGGTCAGGCCCGCGTACACGGACGATGCCGGCCCAGGCGCTGACCGACGACCCCGCGGCCGGCGCGCACGAGCCGCCGGGCCGCGACCAGCGTCGATCGGCGGTCCGGCGGCTCCGGGCTTCAACGTAGGGAGATGGCGATCGGGAAGGTCTTGCCGTTGGTGGCGGTGACGGCGATCTGGCCGGCGGCGGTCTGGTAGCGGCCGGTGCCGCCCAGGATCGGGAGCGCGAAGGTGCCCGGACCGGACTTGCCGGACCGTGTCGTGCCGGAGGCCATGATTTGGCCGCGGGCGAGGTGCAGATCGAACGCGCAGCTGGTCGGCACTCGTCTTGCCGACGCGGGCGGTGGTGCAGGTGCCGACGAAGGTACCCGCATGGGTTTCGTTGCGAGTGAGCGAGCCGGTGAACAGGTCCTGGTCGCCGGCGCTGAAGCCGCTCTTGCCGAGGTCGAGGTTCGTCTCGCCGCCGTGGTGGCCACGGACCGTGAACGACGCGGTCCGTGGCGAGTCGGCGGTACCGGCGGACGCCGTACCCGTCGCCGCCAAGGTGGCCGCGGCTCCCGCGCCCGCCGCGATCACGGTGACGCCGGTGATGAGAGATCGGAAGGTGTTCATCGTGGATACCCCCTGCTGAGTGCCGCGACGGTCGCGGCTGTCGAGCAACGTAGGAGCGCAGGGCCGCCGTACGCCTCGGCTTACGGGCGGTTTGTGGATCGCGCACGACGGAAACCACAGCGCCGAGGATCCCTCCGCAGAGGGAACAACGACCCGTCGTCAGAGGGACGCGCAGGGGGCTGACCTGGGGATACGGTGCCGCAAATGACCAGTCGCGCCCTCGCCCTCAGGCTGCGTCGCGTCGCGCTCGACTGGGTGGTGCCGACGGTCATCTTGCTGATTGGCATGGTCAACGTCTCGCAGCAGCCGCACTCGGTGGCCTACCCCGGCCCGCCGGCGCGACACCTGGCGTTCCTGGCCGTGGCCGTGGTCGGTCTCGGTCTACGACGTCGCGCACCGCTCCTCGCGCCGTGCCTCACGATCGCCGTCGTGACATGGTGGGCGACGCTGTGGCCGGCCGGGACCCAGGGACCGTTCGAGGGGTTCTTGCTCATGGTCGGTGCCGCCTACTGCCTCGGATCCATCCAGGAGCGCCGCAAGCTCGCCATCGGTGCAGCCATCCTCGCCGCGTGGTTCGTCGCCGGGTTGTTCGTCGACCTGGTCGGCCGGGTGGGCGACGTGGCGCCGATCGCAGTCTGGCTCGCGATCGGCTTCGGCGTCGGTTACCTGATCAGCCGCCGCACCGAGCAGGCCCGGCAGGCATGGGAGGCCACGCGCGTCCTGGCAGCCGAGCAGCAGCGACAGACGGCTCGCGCGGTCGAGGACGAGCGCGCCCGCATCGCCCGCGAGCTCCACGACGTTGTCGCGCACGGCGTCGGTGATCGTGGTGCAGGCAGGTGCGGAACGTCGTTCCCTGCACGGGCCAGGAGGTTGACGGGGAGTCGATCGACGCCGCGCTGGGCTCGATCGAGAGGGTCGGCCGCGAGGCGCTGGTCGACCTTCGGCGTCTGCTCGGCCTGTTACGACGCACCGACGACCCGCTGGTCCTGTCACCCCAGCCCGGCCTGGCCCAGTTGGACGACCTGCTGTCGTCGGTGCGCGAGGCCGGGTTGCAGGTCGACGTCAACATCTCCGGCGACCGGTCGCCACTGCCGCCGGGCCTCGACCTCACGGCGTACCGGATCGTGCAGGAGGCGCTGACCAACGTGCTCAAGCACGCCAACGCGCACTGCGTCCGCGTCCGGGGTCGCGTTCCAGCGCACCCACCTCGACCTCGAGGTCAGCGACGACGGGAGCCCAGGTCCGCGCAACGGGATCGCCACCGCCGGGCCGGGGCACGGGTTGATCGGCATGCGCGAACGGGTCAACGTCTTCGGCGGCACCATCAGCGCCGGCGCGGCCGCCGGCGGCGGCTGGACGGTCCATGCGCGACTGCCGGTCACGGCGGTGGCTGTCGGATGACGAGCGATCCCCACGCCGCGCTCACCATCGTGATCGCCGACGACCAGCTCCTGCTGCGCGCGGGCTTCCGCAAGCTGCTCGACGGCGAGGACGGCTTGGAGGTGGTAGGCGACGCCGCCGACGGGCAGGAGGCGCTACAACTGGTCGAACGCCTGCGGCCGAACGTCGTGCTGATGGACATCCGGATGCCGGTCCTCGACGGGATCGCGGCGACGCGGCGCATCAGCAAGACATTCCCGGGGACGGCGGTGCTGGTGCTGACCACCTACGACCTCGACGAGTACGTGTTCTCCGCGCTGGATGCCGGCGCCGGCGGCTTCCTGCTCAAGGACTGCCCGCCGGACGAGCTGACGTCCGCGATCCACGTCGTCGCGCGCGGCGACGCCCTCGTCGCACCCTCGATCACCCGTCGGCTGATCGCGGAGTTCGCAGGGCGAGCCGCCCGGGACAAGCCTCGGGAGCTGCCGCCGATCTCCGAGCGCGAGCGCGAGGTACTGATCGGCGTCGCCCGTGGGCTGAGCAACAGCGAGCTCGCCACCGGGCTGTCGCGGCAGCCCAGCTTGTTCAGCAGGCTGCTGACGTGGGACTTGACAGTGGCCTCGCGTGCAACTGGTGGTCACGGCCTACGAGGCCGGCCTGGTCACCCCCGGCTCGCCGTAATGACTGGGACTCGCCGCACGGACGAACCCCGACTCGGCGGCACCGCCTTCGCACCAATGCTCTCCCTGGCTTCAAAATCAGACAGGCAGCCCCGGGGGCAATCCCACTGCTTGCGAAGGATCGCGGGCTTCCTGTCTCCACCGTTGCTCGCCCTTACCCCATCCCGAATGGACTGGCACGCCTCGCAGCATCGAGATCAGTGCATGGACGAGGGCGGGCGGCAGCACGACCGCTGACCCCAGGATTGTCGCGACCTCGTAGTGGAGAGTGCTCCCGGCATCCGGTGCGCCCTTCAGGCGTGAGCGCAGCGAGCTCAGGGGGATGCCCACCGCGTTGCCCCACATCATTACGCGGACGGCGGCCAAGGCCCCGAGAGCCTCATGCTCGCCGTCGGTGGCGACGAGGTCCTGCCAGGCGAGCGGGTCCGGGTGGCCGCGGGACTCGGCGTAGTGCTGGGCAAAGGCAAGCGCGGGTAGCTGGTGGTCCGGGATGCTGGTTGAGCTGCCGCCGAGCATGGCGCGGACTTCCGCCTCGCTGAGGCCCGCCTCGAGGGCGAAGCGCGTGTGGGCATACGAGCAGAGCTCGCAGCCGTTGATCTGGGTCACCGTCAGCATGATCCGCTCGGTGAACTGTCGGTCCCGGCCAAGTTGCGACCCGGCCATGAACCGTGCGGTTCGGGCCGCGTGGTAGGTGATCGCGTAGATCTCGCGGACCGTGTAGTGCTTCCTGGCCATCATCGTCATCGCGGGATGCCTCCTGGTTGTGTTCCCGGACGCTCCGCCGGCGCGAGCCCAACGGACTCATCGCGGGGGTGCCGCGCCACCTCGGCGGTGTCGGTGATGCTCGACGAGGCCGCCATCTCGGCGAGCAGGTCGAGCGCTTCCACTCCGCCGGCGAAGTAGGCCGCCCAGTTGCGTCCCCGCTCCGCGAGGGTGGCGTTGTCCTCCCAGCGTGCCCGGGCGAAGGCGACCGCGACGGCGGAGCTGGTGCCGGGCTGCTGGGTGACGGTCCGGCGTACCTCGGCCAGTGCTGAGACCGCACCTTCGTGGTACTTGGCGGCCGGGTGCGCGGTACCTGCGCGAGACAGCGCGCACACACTGGTGTCGCCGGTCGCGTCCGCAAGCGCCGCCAATGCGACTCGCTCGCCGGCCCGGACCAGGTCCAGGAACTCGCGTGGCTGGGCGCCGGTGTGCTCAGCTGGCACGGATCGCGGCCTCGACCTGCTCCTCGGTGAGCTCCTTGGTGCAGAAGAACCAGTCGACGCACTCGACACCCTCCTCGGCACCGTCCATCCGGTCCTTGGCGGTGCCGCAGGAACCTGCCGGTGGAACGATCACCCTCTCACCGGGCTGCCAGTCCGCGGGCAGGGCGACCTGGAAGGCGTCGGCGGTCTGCAGGGCCTTGACGATCCGGAGCAGCTCGTCGAAGTTCCGGCCGAGGGCCAGCGGGTAGTAGAGCACCGTGCGGACAATGCCCTCCGGGTCGATCACGAAGACCGCGCGGACGGCCTGGGTGGTGGCCTCCCCGGGCATGATCATCCCGTACTTGCGGGCGACGTTCATCGAGACGTCGTCGATCAGCGGGAAGTTCACCTCGACCTCCTTCATGTCGCGGTAGGTCATCTTCTCCTTGATCGTGCGCAACCAGGCGATGTGGCTGTAAAGGCCGTCCACGGAGAGGCCGACCAGCTCGGTGTTGTACTCGCGGAACTGTTCCTCCATCGTCGCGAAGGTCATGAACTCGCTGGTGCACACGGGTGTGAAGTCAGCCGGGTGGGAGAAGAGGATGACCCACTTGCCTGCGTAGTTGGCGGGGAAGTCGATCGGTCCCTGAGTGGTCTGGGCGGTGAATGGCGGTGCGGCGTCACCGATCCTGGGCATGGTGGCGGCTTCGGCCTGGGGTGCGGTGCTGTCCTGCATGGAGTTGCCTCTCTCGACGCACTTGTAGTGGGCGTCAGTGGAACAATACCCCCGGGGGTATTATTCCACCTTTGTCGTGCCCTGCCGAGTGGCTGCTGGCGTCCGGCCTCGTGGCAATCCACATCGCGGGAGGTCGCCTGGACCATCCGGTGATGTCGCACTTCTACGGGTGATCGATGTAAAGCGCCTGGTGGGGCGGCCGTTGACACGCAACTGCATGACCCCGCCGGCGGCCACTACCACGCCGCCCCCAGTGCGGCGATGTGAAGGGCCAAACCGAGGGGAATCATTGGCAAGGAATTGGACCGAGGTGCCGACGCGGTGACGGTTGAGATGGTCGGCCAGCTCCACGACCGGCACGCACCCGTGGCAACAGAAAGGCAGCACTTTCCGGCCCGAGCTCGACCTAGATGGCCCGAACTGTGACGGTACAGTCATGGTCGTCAATGTCTGCGGTTCGGGACATGGGCCAGGTCAGGCGGTGTTTTGTCGAGGGAAGTCCAGATCCTCCGAGGATCGGCGCTCGCGCGGATGACTTCAGAGGGTCAGGGGTTCGAGTCCCCTCAGCTCCACCCGAGATCGTGAGGGGCCGCCCGCGGGCGGCCTTTCGTGTGGTGTGTGGCGCGGCGCAGCTGGTAGCGGCTCCGTCATTCGGGGCAGGACGCCGGCTGTGAGTAGGCGGCTTTCGGGGGCAACTCGTTCCTGGGCGCCTGTTTCGCGACCGCGGTGGCCCGGCCCGGCCGGAGGTCATGCTTGGTCATCGTTCGAGGGCACGGCGCGGCGGATCGAGACGATCAGGGTGGCGATGATGGCCGACGGCAGGATGATCCATGCGGCCGGGAACCCCGCCATGCCGAGAAGGGCGGCCACCGCCAAGGCGACGACGACTCCTGCGGCGAGCAGCCAGTCGTCGCCGACGATGAAGTCGTACCAGAACAGGGCGAAGCGCCTCGGACCGTTCATCGCACCATTGCCTCCGGTTCACGACTCAGCCGCTGCACCCAGGCGATGGCCACCAGCGCAACGGCGGCATACAGGACCAAGAGGCCGAGGATCGCAGCATCACCTCCCGGCCAGGAGACACCTGCGCCCTCACCGGCCCAGAACGTGCCGAAGCTCGTCAACAAGGTGCCTACGGCGAGCTTCAACCCGTTCTCCGGCACCCGGGCGAGGGGGCGACGCACCGCGACGCCGACTGCCGCAACCAGTACGACGGCAGCGAGGGCCGCCGCTATCGCCAGCCACAAGCTGCCCTGGGTGGCTCCGAAGGTCACGACGATGAACGCGACCTCCAAGCCTTCCAGCAGCACTCCCTTGAAAGCGACGGTGAACGCGAACCAGTCCGAAACGACCCCTCGTCCCGCGGAGACCGCCACGCGGGCCCGCTCATGTTGCTCGGCGAAGATCCGAGTCTCGTCATGCAGCGGCTTGACCCCACCGGCGCGCAACACTGCTTTGCGTATCCATTGCAGCCCGAAGACAAGCAGTAGCGAACCCACGACCAGCCGGAGCGTGCCGATCGGGACCGTGGTCAGGGCCGGTCCGAGGACGGCGACCACGGCAGCAAGCACCACCAGACCTGCGGCGACACCCTGCCAGGTCGAGCGCCAGTCCCGCGCCGTTCCCACGGCCAGCACGATCGTCAACGCTTCCACTGCCTCGACCAGACATGCGAAGAAGACACCGGCGAACAGCAACGCGTCGCGCATCGGACCGGCCCCTCATCGGCTGGTGTGGCTCACCAGCGACGGTACCCGCCGGCACTTCGCCACCGGAGTTCCGGATGGCGTCTTCTTCGACGTGGCAGCCGCAGGCATCCGTGCGGGCTCTGACAGGTGGGGTTCAGGTCCGGCTCTCTACGATCGCAGTGAGACAGGAGGGGTGGGTGCATGATCGAGGCTGTCGGACTCACCAAGAGCTACGGCGACAAGGTTGCTGTGCACGACCTCACCTTCAGCGTCCGGCCCGGGATCGTGACCGGCTTTCTGGGGCCGAACGGCGCGGGCAAGTCCACCACGATGCGGTTGATCCTGGGTCTGGACGCGCCGACATCGGGCTCGGTCACCGTGGATGGTCTGCCGTATGCCGCACATCCGATGCCTCTGCACGTGGTGGGTGCGCTGCTCGAGGCGCGCGCCGTGCACACCTCGCGCTCGGCGTACAACCACCTGAAAGCCCTGGCCGCGACCCACGGTATCTCGGAGGGTCGGGTGGCCGAGGTGATCGACATGGTCGGCTTGCACGAGGTGGCGCGCAAGCGGGCCGGAGGTTTCTCGTTGGGAATGGGGCAGCGGCTCGGCATCGCCTCGGCGTTGCTGGCAGACCCGTCCACCCTCATCCTCGACGAGCCGGTCAACGGCCTGGATCCCGAGGGGATCCGATGGATCCGGGACCTGTTGAGGTCCCTGGCCGCCGACGGACGCACGGTCTTCGTGTCCTCCCACCTGATGAGCGAGATGGCGCTCACCGCGGAGCACGTCATCGTGGTCGGCCGTGGTCGGCTGATGGCCGACATGCCCATGGCCGACCTGATCGCCCAGTCCTCCACCAACGTCGTCACGGTCCGATCGCCACAGGCAAGTGACCTGGCCGCGGCGCTGGCGGCCCCCGATGTGACCATCACCGCGCTGGGCGGTGGCCTCGAGGTCACCGGACTCACGGCGGCCCAGATCGGTGACGTCGCCCGCGACCAGGGCATCTCGCTGCACGAGCTCACCCCCCAGCAGGCATCGCTGGAGGAAGCGTTCATGGACATGACCCGCGACGAGATCGAGTTCCACACCTCCACCACCCCCACCACAGGCGAGCCGGTGGAGGAGTCAGGGAGCCCCGCATGAGCACCACTGTGCAGCACCCCGCTCCCGGCCACGTCCAGGTCGCACCGGTCACCCAGGCCCGGGTCTTGCGGTCGGAGTGGATCAAGATGCGCTCCCTGCGCTCAACGACGATCACCCTGTTGGCCGCCGTGGTGGCGATGATCGCGTTGGCGTGGCTGGTCGGCTGGGCCACCAACGACCACTGGAACCACATGGACCCCGGCGAACGCGCCAACTTCAACGCCATCGACCGCAGCCTGGCGGGCGTGAACCTGGCCCAGCTGGCGATCGGCGTCCTGGGCGTCCTGCTGATCAGCGGCGAGTACGCCACGGGCATGATCCGGGCGACGCTCTCGGCCGTCCCTCGACGCCTCCCGGTCCTGTGGGCAAAGTCTGGCCTGTTCGCCGCGGTCACCTTCGTGCTGATGCTGGTCTCGTCGTTCCTCGCGTTCGTGATCGGGCAGCACTTCCTGGCCTCCCACGGCACCACCCTGTCCGCACCCCACGCCTGGCGGGCCATCTTCGGCACTGCCGGCTACCTGACCCTGATCGCCGTGCTCGCAGTGGCGTTCGGGTTCGCCATCCGCAGTACGGCGGGTGGGATCGCGGCCCTGTTCGGGTTGCTCCTGGTCATCCCCGGAGTCGGACAGCTCCTGCCCGCGAGCTGGCAGATCCACACCCTGCCCTATCTCCCCAGCAACGCCGGGTCCGCCATCTACAGCGCACACCCCGACCCCACCGCACTCTCGCCCGGCACCGGCCTCCTGGTCCTCCTGCTCTGGGTGGCAGTCTCGCTCGCCGCAGCAGCAGTCCTCCTCACACGCCGAGACGCCTGACCGCTCGTGCCGCGCTCCATGGCCAAGGGTGAGGCAACCGGCAGTCGCGGCAGAACGTAGCGTCGTGTTGATCGGCGGCGCCATCCTGAAGACGGCAACGCCATTCGGTGGCGCTTGGGGGAATCGATCAGTCGCTGCTGCCGTACGGACGGGTGATGATCTCCAACCAGTGCCGGGCGGGACCCTCCCAATAGAGGCCCCGCCCACCGTCCTCGTGGTTGATCTCATGGGGTTGACGCTTGAAGGGGTCTGCCCACCACTTGCGACCGCCGTCGCGCAGGCGACCGAGGATCTGGTCGAACTCGCTCTCGCTGACCAGGAATGCGTAGTGCTGGCCGTGAATCTCGCCCTCGGTGTCCATGAAGTCCAGGCTCACGTCGTTGTCCAACTTCAGCTCGGCGAACGGACCGTCGGCCACGGCCTCCGGCAGACCCAGCACATCGCCGACATCGCGGGCCGCGGCCCAGCGGTCCTTCACGTGCACGATCGTGTGGTTCAGATCAATACTCATCGGGTTCTCCTCCTGCTTGACAAGCTCAACGGACGCCTGGCCAACACACTGCAGGTCGTCGCTCGCCTGATGTAGCCCGATAGACGGGGCCCCTACGGCTCATCGAGGTGCGTCGGCACCAACATCAGGCGCTCGGCGAAGACGGGCCCCGGGGGGTTCGCAGTGTGTCTGGACCTGGCCTAACAGACCTCGGTGTCGACCTCGAACAGGGCCGGCATGCTGGGAAACTCCGACCATCCTGGAGTCGTGACCAGGGTTCGGAACTCTTCAGTCCCATGTGCTGCACGGAAGTCCGCCTCGGTCTCCCAGACTGCGACATTCACCCAGCGGTAGGGGGCGTCGTCGTTCACCGCGCGATGGAGGCGCAGCGACACGAACCCGGGCCGGGCGATGAAGTAGCGGCTGGTCTCGCCCCACAGGGCGCGGAAAGCGACGTCGCGTCCGGGGGCCACGTGGAAGCTGTTGATGAGGGTGACGGGTCCGGTGGCGGGTGCCGCACCTTGCGGTGCGATCCGCTGCTCGGCGCTGATCTCCGGCGAGGTCGTCTGCTCGGTCATCTGTGGTCCTCTCTTGTGGGACTGGGTCAACCTTCGTTGCACTGGTGTGCAATGACTGCACAGGGGTATAGTGCGCACCTGTGAGCGATGTGTCAAGGCCGGAAGGACCGAGATGACCCAGGACCAGCAGACTGGCCGCGTCGCTCAACGCAGACGGACCCGGCGGGCGATCCTCGACGCCACCGTGGAGCTGCTGCGCTCCGGGGCCGAGCCATCAGTCAACGAGATCGCCGCTGCGGCTGAGGTGTCCCGACGGACCGTGTACCTCTACTACCCGACCCTTGACCAGCTGGTCCTCGACGCGACCCTCGGCACCCTCAACACCGACGTTGACGCGGCCCTACGTGCCCAGGTGTCGAACGACCCGCACGCACGACTCGAGACCCTCGTCACAGAGCTGTTCACCACCATGGACAGCTCCCTGCCCCTCGGCCGCAAGCTGATCAAGCTCACCATCGACCTGCCCACGCCCGCCGAGGGGCAGCCCCGACGAGGACACCGCAGGGTCGGGTGGATCGAGTGGGCGGTCGAGCCCTGCCGCGCGGGCATGAGCCGGCGAGCACATGCCGACCTCGTCTCCGCGCTGACCCTGGTCATCGGCTGGGAAGCATTCATCGCCCTCCTCGACGTACGCGGACTCACCCCCGCTCGAGCCAAGGCGGTGACCCTGCACGCGGCCCACGCCATCCTCGACACCGCCACCACGTCACCCTGATCATCGCGGATCTGTGACCGCACGGTCATGCGCGTCGGATCGGCGCACCTCATCTCGTCATACCTACAGGCGGCAGCGGCAGGCGTTCGCTTCGATAAGCGGGGTCTACGAGCCCGGCTCCCTGAGCGCTGACTCGAGCTTGTCGAAGCTTTCGGCCCAGCCCTGGCGATGAAGCTCTAGACGTTCCTCCGTGGCGAACTCCCCTTGCGACAACGACATCCTCGTCGCTCCATGGAGAGCGCTCAGTACCACCAGTACGACGGTCTCACGGTCGTCTGGTGTCGGCTCGTCCCAGCGAAACGTGTAGCTGAGCCTGTCGGGCGCACGGACCTCGAGGAAGTCGCCAGAGAGGTGGAAGACCTCGCCGTCTGGTGTCTGCATGGTGAAGCGGTAGCTGCCTCCTACGCGTAGTTCGAGCCGAATCTGCGGGGTCGTGAAGCCGTGGGGGCCCCACCACTTGGCAAGTCGGGCTGGCTCGGTCAACAGTCCGAAGATCTTCTCGGGCACGGCCTCGAACTCCCGCTCATGTTCGAGTGTGTACCTCGCCGTCTGACCGCTCACGGCTCCACACTCCCACTCTCCTGGATGACGACGTCACCAGCAATCACACATCGGCTCGCGTCGGAGCTGTGGGAGTCTTTCGCGCACGGCGACCGGGAGACCGGGCTCGTCGCGATCCTCGATCCGTCATGCCCACGGATCCTCCTCTTGGTCCGGTTCTATGGCGTCGGGAGCGGAGGATGGTCGCTCGCGTTCGACGTCGCGGCTGCGTCGTAGAGGTGGAGCAGCGCTTCGGCGCGCCGTTCCTCCAGGCACGCCCGGGCGCGCTGGACGTCGGCGTCGGGCACGAGCTCGGCCGGCAGCACGTGCTGGGCGCACAAGGTGGCGAACGCGTGGTCGAGAGGCAGGTCGGCGGCGCTCCACGCGTCGAGGGCCGACTGCATGGCTGCCGTGGCCCCTGGCTGGTCCTCGAGAGCCCCCAGCGAGGCGTGTGCGGTGCTGCGCACCAGCCGCGTCCACTGACCACGCAGACCACTGGTCGCGTCCAGCGCTGCACGGATCACCGCGGGGTCACGGAGCACGGAGCCGGCCATGACGGCCACCCACAGCGAGGACGAGGCGTTGCCCCCCGCCGGGTCGATGGCGAGCGACTCAGCCGCGTCGGTGGCGGCGGCCGGCGCGTTCCCGGCAAGGAGGTGCACGAGCGCACGCGCCCGCAGCAGCCAGGTGCGCATCATGACCATGCTCGACAGCCCCGTCCACGACCTGTGCCTCGAGGCCCGCGATGTCGGCCAGGGCGGCAGCGGGCTCGGCGTGGTGTGCCAACAGCATCGTGCGGGTGAGCGCGAACCCGACGGCGTCCGCCGTGCCCTCCTCCCGCATCACTGACGTGGACTCGTCCAGTGCCTGCTCGGCGGCGTCGAAGTCGCCGAGGTCGGCGACGGCTTCAGAGACGTTGGCCAAGGCGAGTGCCTGCATAGGGCGCAGTCCGATGCTTCCGGCCAAGCGTGCAGACTCCAGCCATGCCTCCAAGGCTGCGCGCGGGTCGTCCTCGATGAGAAAGACGCCGTAGCCCAGCAGAGCCCTGGCCAGTTCCACCCGGTTGTCCGCGCGCCGCGTCAGGGCGACCGTCGCACTCTCCAGCACTCCCGACTCCAAGTGCCGTCCTGCCATGTGCAACACGAACGCCCGCGCCTCCACCGCTTCGCCCAGCGCGGCGTCGTCGTCAGGCAGGTCCATGGACTGGGCCAGCACCAGCGCTCGCTCGGAGTGGCCCAGCGCCTGCTCGACTCTTCGGGCGTGGGCGTCGCGAACGGCGAGTGCGGAGAGCACGATGACCCGCTCGCGGCCGCAGTCCTCGGGCAGCCGGGTCTCCACGTCGACCAGCCGATCGGCGAGGTCCTGCGTGAACTCCCCCCTGACCGGCCACCGCCCCCAGCATGCGCCCTTCTGACGCCGGGTCGTCGAGTGCCCGGTAGGCGTCGCACGCGGCACCCACGTGCTCGATGACCGCGGACGCGTCACCGGCACGGGATGCGTTGCGCGCGGCGCGGTCGTGCAGACCGGCGCGCTCCTGCGGGGTCCTCGCCAGGGTGAGCGCCCGGACGGCGTAGGCGAGCGCCTGCTCGGGCGAGCCGAGCGACGAGGCGCGGTCTGCGGCGCGCACGAGCCACTCCCGGGCCTTGTCGGCCACGGACTCGGCGTCGTCTGCACCGGGTTCGGAGCGATAGGCGTCGAGGTAGTGGCTCGCGACGACCCGGCGAGCTCGTCCTCGTCGAGGCCCTCGAGCCAGGCTGCGCAGGCCAGGTGCTTGGCTCGTCGGGCAGCCTTCGACAGCGTCGAGACGGCGACCTCCTGAAGCACCGACTGCACGAAGCGGTACTGCCCCCGCTCAGCCGAGCGCGGGTCGACGTCGCGGTCGAGGAACTCCTTGCGCACGAGGTGTCCGAGCAGCGGCTCGACCTCCGCGGGAGCGTGACCGCCGATCGCACAGACCGTGGGCACCGTGAAGCTGTGCCCGGCGATGCTCGCGTCCTCCAACAGGGCCCGCTCGTCCTCCGGCAGGTTGTCCAGCCGGGCGGCCACGAGCGCGTGCAACGTCTCCGGGATGTCGAGCACGTCGTCGGCCGGCAGGCCGTCGACGTAGCCGGTCACCATGGTCTCGATGTCCCCGTCCGTGAGCCGGTCGAGGTGGGGGGTGGTGGCGCTGCGCAAGCCGGACCCCCAGGTCGGACGGCGATCCGCCAGCTCGGGCCGGGCCAGCGAGACCACGATCACCGGGGAGCTGCGGCTCCACTCCAGCAGCGACTCGAGGAAGTCCAGGAGGCCCGCGTCGGCCCAGTGCAGGTCCTCGACGACGAGGACCACGGTGCCATGCTCGGCCAGGCGCTCGACGAACCGCCGCCAGGCGCCGAACTGCTCGTCGCGGTCACCGGAGGCACCTTCCAGACCGATGAGATGAGCCAGCCGGGGCCTCGATCCAGCGTCGTTCCTCGGGCTCGGGGAAGTAGGGCTTCAGCAGTCGGCCAGGGCGTCCCGTGCGGTGGCGTCATCGTCGGTGTCCGCGATCCGGGCCCGGCCGCGCACCATCTCGGCCAGCGCCCAGAACGTGACGCCGTCGCCGTAGGCCGGGCAGCGGCCCTGGTGCCACAAGAAGGTCTCGGTGAGCCCGTCGACGTACTTCTGGAGCTCCCAGACCAGACGCCACTTGCCGATGCCGGCCACGCCGCCGATGTGCAGCAGACGGGTGCGTCCGTCGCGACCGGTGGCGTGCAGCAGCTCCTTGGTCAGACGCAGCTCTTCCGCTCGTCCGCCGAAGGGTGGCTCCGGGGCGACGCCACGGTTGGAGCCACCGATCTCGCTGATGACGCGCAGCGCCCTCCATGCCGGCAGCGGTTCGGCCTTGCCCTTCAGGGTCAGCGCCTCGATCGGCAGACAGGTGATCGAGGCCGACACCGCGCGGAAGGTGCGCTCGCCCACCAGGACCTCTCCCGGGGCGGCTGCGGACTGGAGGCGGGACGCGCTGTTGACCAGGTCGCCGGTGACGATGCCCTGGTTGGTCGCGTCGAGCCTTGCGACGGCTTCGCCGGTCAGCACGCCGGCGCGTGCCGGGAGGTCGAGCCCGAGCGAGGAGCCGAGCGCCATCACCTGGTCGACGATCTCCAGTGCGGACCGGACCGCTCGTTCGGCGTCGTCCTCATGCGCCACCGGCGTACCCCACACGGCCATCACGGCATCACCGATGAACTTCTCCACGGTGCCGCCTTGGCGCTGCACCGCGTCCGACGCCGCCTCGAAGTATCGCGTCAGCATCGCCCGCACGTCCCCCGCGTCGCGTCCTTCCGAGAACGACGTGAAGCCGACCAGGTTGACGAAGAGGACCTATACGAGACGGCGCTCGGCCTCGCCTTCCCGGGACACCGCCGCGGCGGTGGACGACGGCAACGCTGGAGCTGAGGCCAACGGCGAGCCGCACTCGCCACAGAACTTGTCGTCCGCAGCGTTGGCGGCGCCGCACGCGGCGCACCCCAGAGACAGCCGAGCGCCGCACTCCTTGCAGAACTTGCGACCGGGGTCGTTCGCGACCCCACACTCGAGACAGCTCATGACGCCTCCTGGGCGGACGGGAGTGGACCGGCCGCGAGTGTGGCGAGCCGACTCGACGTCTGGTCCAGACCCTTCCTAGAAGGGCGGAGGCTGGACCTCGTCGCCAGACGGGCGGCAGCACGGATGGGAACGGGGAGGGCGCTTGCGGCGGGCGGTGGGGGCCGGGCCGCCACCACACCCGTCGTCCCCAGGGGTGGCTGTGGGCGAAGTGAGGCGCGGCCGGGTGCCTGTACCCGGCGCGGTGGGTCCTCGGGTGGCTCACGCCGCATTCGTACGGGCGGACGTGACGACCGCGAGCAGCCCGGCGCAGCACCCGACCGCAAGGGCCGCCACGAATGCATCACCGGCGGTGCGCTCCACGGCCGCGAACACCGCCCCGGAGGCGGCGATCGTCGTCGCCCCGCCGAGAGCGTCGGCGATCGAGAGCGCCGAGGAGTTGAACCCGCGCGCGGAGTCTCCCGACTGGGCGAGCATCGCAACGCTGGTCCTGGGATAGGCGAAGCCCATGCCGGCGCCGGCCAACACGTAGGCGGCTGCAGCGACCAGCGCGGGCGCGTGCGCCCACACCAGGAGCGCCAGCCCGAGGATGCCGACCAGCACGGTGGCGCTACCGACACGCATCGCCGTCCGATCGCTCACCGTGCGGGACAGGCGGGACTGTGCCCAGCTCGCCGCTGACCAGGACAGGCCGACGCCGGTCAGGGCCAGACCGGCGATGCCGGCGCTCAGTCCCCAGCGTTGCTCGAGCACGAAGACCACGTAGGTCTCACCACAGAAGAACGAACCGCTCAGCAGAGCGCGGGTGGCGATCACCGCCGGCAGCCCGGGCACTGCTCGCAAGGTGCCACGCGGCACCAACGGGCGGATCGCGAGGAGCAGCATGCCCGCCGCGACGATCGCCAGCCCCGCCAGGCCGTCGGGTCGCGACCCCAGGAGCTGCAGGCAGAGCACCGCGATCGCGGCGACGCCCGCGCAGGCGAGCCGCGACCTCGGGAACGGCGCTCCTGCGGTGGGGGCGGCCAAGCCGCGCAGCGAGGGCGTGATGCCGGCCGCCGCGACCACGACCAAGCCCACGACCCCGAGGAACACCCACCGCCACCCGACGGCCTGCGCGACGTAGGCCGCGAGGGCCGGCCCGAAAAGCGTGGGCAGGATCCACGCCGCCGAGAAGCTCCAGAAGACCGCCGGTCTCAGGGACGGCGGGTACATCAGGCCGACCAGCACGTAGAGGCACACGGTCACGCCCCCGCCACCCAGACCCTGGACGACGCGAGCCGCGATCAGGACCTGCATCGAGGGGGCGAGCCCGCACCCGACGAGCCCCGCGGAGAAGAGGACCAGCGAGGCAGCCAGCGGGCCGACCGTGCCGCTCCGGTCGCTCCACCCACCGGCCACGACCATGCCGACCACCCCGCTGGCCAGGGGCGCGGCGAACACCAACGAGTAGAGACGGATCCCGTGCAGCTCCGCGGCGACCCCCGGCATGATCGTGACCACCGCGGTCGCCTCGAACGCGACGAATGCGCAGAGGGCGAACAGCCCGCCGGTCAGGGCGGCGTAGCGTCGCGAGAAGAGCCCGGGCTCGCGCTGCTGCTCGGTCGTCGCCCCGCTCATCACGTCGCACTGTAGGACTTGAAGCCCGCTCGAAGTCAACGGACCTTCGACGCTGCCTCGAGCCGGCACAGTGAGCGCGCCTGGATGTTGCGGCCGGCAGGTGGCGCCGAGGTCACTCCTGGGGTGCCCCGACCAAGCCGTAGGCCGCGGTGTCCACCGGTGTGGTCCGCCTCGGTGTGGTTGCGAGCTCGCAGGTCACGGTGTGGACGTCGCAGCGCACCAGCGCCTCGAGCGGCTGGATCTCGCCGGCGCTGCCGATGACGGCCAGGGTCCGGTCCGCCACCACGAGCAGGAGGTGGGTGTTGTCCTCCCAGCGCAGCGCGCTCACGAGGTACTGGGCTCGCCGGAAGCTGCCGTCGTCGCGGCCTTCGTCGAGCCGGGCGACGACCGTGCCGGTGCGGGCATTCAGCACGACCACGAACGGCAGGCTCGTCCCCCTGTCGTGTTACCCCTCCGAGTCGGCGAACAGGCGTCCATCAGGGCTGAAGGTGCCGCTGCTCCCCGAGTAGGCACGGCCTCGACGGGTGAGACATCCGTCCCACAGGACGGGCGAGGGGTCGCCCCCCTTCCAGACCGCCAAGCAGCCCACGTCGGAGCCCCGGGTCCGCGCCCGGACGCCGGCGACCAGACCGCTCCTGGCAGAGACGGCGACCGGAGACGCCGGCTCGGCGGTGACCGCGTTGCTCGACGTACGCCACGCCCGGGGGACGCCGAAGCCGACCGGGAAGAGAACGTCGCCCGCGCCGAGCCAGCCGGCGGCCATCGGAGACGGAGCCGGGTGGGGCGGTTGGTACCGGTGCAGGATCCGACCGGTGGTCGAGGAGGCGACGACGACCTCGCCACGGGGGTTGGTCCACACCACCTCGTGGAACTGCGGTGACCACGCCAGCCCGTCGGAGAACAGACTCTGCTTGATCCTCTTGCCGGCCGCGTCGTACCAGATGATGAGCGGGTTCCTGTCCCACACCTCGACCACGGCCCCGGTCCCGTAGGGCGCCGAGGCGTCAGGAGTGGCACTGTAGGTGAGGTACGGCGCGGGGGTGACGTCGTGACCGCGGAAGTGGAGCGTCCGGCCCTCCATCCAAGGAACTCGGGGTGGGCGGCCCGTTCGCAGCCCGCTCAGGGCCAAGGTGACGGCCGGGGCCAGGTCGACCGAGATCCGGTGCTTGATCGGCCTCGGGATCGCCACCCGGCGAGGCGGTGGAGGACGCCGTCGGGGAGGGCGGTGTCTGCGCCGCGCCTGAGCGCGACGTCACAGGCTCGCGGGCCGCTACGTGGCTCGTCCCGCCGCTGCAGGCGGTCAGGACGAAGGACATGGAGATCGCCGCCACTCCCACGCCCTCGCCGATGACATCACTGCCGAACTCCTGACCCAGCCCGTCGCCTCATCGAACCCATCGTGGGCTCGGCAGGTCCGTGCGAGCCATGGGACAAGGTCATCAACCAGAGGGCTGAAAGGGTGCGCAACGCAGCGGCGCCTGACGGGCCGGTCCTTGTCGGTCCCGTGACCGCCCCCTGCACAATGGGCCCGGTGAGCGACGCGGCGTACGAGCGGGTCCTGGGCTGGGCCGGGGGACAGGGCCTCGAGCTCTACCCGCACCAGGAGGAGGCGATCCTCGAGCTGCTGTCGGGCAACAACGTCGTGCTCGCGACACCGACCGGGTCCGGCAAGTCGCTCGTGGCGACGGCCGGCCACATGGCGGCGATGGCCGAGGACCGGGTGTCGTTCTACACCGCGCCGATCAAGGCGCTGGTGAGCGAGAAGTTCTTCGCGCTGTGCGCGGTGTTCGGGGCCCATGACGTCGGCCTGCTGACCGGGGACGCGTCGGTCAACCCGGGCGCGCCGATCATCTGCTGCACGGCCGAGGTGCTGGCGAACATCGCGCTGCGCGAGGGTCGGCGGGCCGACGTCGGGCTGGTGATCATGGACGAGTTCCACTACTACGCCGACCCGCAGCGTGGGTGGGCGTGGCAGGTCCCGCTGCTGGAGCTGCCGCAGGCGCAGTTCGTGCTGATGTCGGCCACCCTGGGCGACGTCGCCGAGCTCGCGAAGGACCTGAGTGCCCGCAACGGTCGGGAGACCGCGATCGTCGATCGGGCCGAACGGCCGGTCCCGCTCCACTTCAGCTGGTCGCTGGAGCCCCTCGACGACACGCTCGAGGAGCTGATCGCGACCGGCCAGGCGCCGGCGTACGTCGTGCACTTCACGCAGGCGGCCGCGGTCGAGCACGCGACGTCGCTCGCGGGCTCGTCGCTGCGGAAGCCGGCGGACCCCGAGCGGCTGGCCGAGATGCTGGCGGGGGTCCGGTTCAGTGCGGGTTTCGGGAAGACGCTGTCGATGCTGCTGCGCAGGGGGATCGGCGTGCACCACGCCGGGATGCTGCCGCGCTACCGACGGCTCGTGGAGCAGCTGGCCCAGGAGGGCCTGCTGACGGTCATCTGCGGCACCGACACCCTCGGCGTCGGCATCAACGTCCCGATCCGCACGGTGCTGTTCACGGCGCTGGCGAAGTTCGACGGGCAGAAGCAGCGCGTGCTGCGCACCCGGGAGTTCCTCCAGATCGCCGGCCGCGCCGGAAGGCCCGGCTTCGACACCGCGGGGTACGTCGTCGTCCAGGCGCCCGAGCACGTCATCGAGAACGCGAAGGCCAAGGCGAAGGCGGACGCCAAGAACGCCGCGTTGCGCGAGCACCAGCAGGCGAAGCGGAAGGCGAAGGCGCAGCTGAAGAAACCACCTGAGGGCACGGTCGTGTGGAGCGAGCAGACCTTCGACAAGCTGGTCGCCGGGGCCCCTGAGCCGCTGCGGTCGCGGATGAAGGTCGACAACGCGATGCTGGTCAACGTCTTCGCACGCGAGGAAGACGCGTTCGCCGCGATGCGACGGCTGCTGATGGACAACCACGAGGACCGTCGTACGCAGCTCAGGCTGGCGCGGCGCGCGCTCCGGCTGACCCGGGGCCTGGTGCACAACGGTGTGCTGAGGCGGCTGGACGAGCCCGACGAGTTCGGACGCCGCTACGTCCTCACCGTCGCGCTGCCCGAGGACTTCGCGCTCAACCAGCCGCTGGCCCTGTTCGCCATCGCCGCGCTGGACCTGCTCGACCCGGAGGCACCGACGTACGCCCTCGACGTCGTGTCGGTGATCGAGGCGGTGCTGGACCCTCCGCGACAGATCCTGATGGCCCAGCAGCACGAGGCCCGTGGCCAGGCGATCGGGGAGATGAAGGCCGACGGTCTGGAGTACGACGAGCGGATGGCGCTGCTGGAGGAGGTCACCTGGCCGAAGCCGTTGGCCGACCTCCTCGAGCCGGCCTTCGAGACCTACCGACAGCGCCATCCGTGGCTGCCCATCGACGCACTGGACCCGAAGTCGGTGGTGCGCGAGATGTACGAGCTGGGGATGAGCTTCACCGACTTCGTGGCCCGCTACCGGATCGCGCGCTCGGAGGGGTTGCTCCTGCGCTACTGCTCCGACGCCTACCGCACGCTGCGGCAGACCGTGCCCGACGCCCACCGTCCGCCGGAGCTGGAGGAGCTCATCGAGTGGCTGGGGGAGACGGTGCGGCAGACCGACTCCTCGCTGCTCGACGAGTGGGAGGCGCTCTCCGACCCCGACCACGTCCCCTGCACCCTGGTCGACGCGACCGCACCGCCGCCCCGGCTGCTCTCGCAGCAGGAGCGCGCGCTCACCGTGATGATCCGCAACGCGATGTGGCGCCGGGTGCAGCTCGTGGCCCGCGACGACGTCGCCGGCCTGGCGGCGCTGGAGGCGTCAGACGCTGCCAGGTTCGACCCCCCACGTGAAGTCGTCGTGACCCGGGAGGCTTGGGACGCCGCCATCGAGGGCTACTACGCCGAGCACGACCTGGTCGGCACCGACAGCGACGCCCGTGGGCCCGACCTGTTCATCGTCGAGCGGACCGGCCGTCGCTGGCCGGTCCGCCAGACCCTGGCCGACCCGGCCGGCCACCACGACTGGGTGATCGAGGCCGAGGTCGACGTCGATGCCACCGACGAGCTCGGCGAGCTGGTGCTGACCAGCACGGCGATGCGTCGGCTCTGAGCAACGTCCTCGGTCGCCCGCAGCGGAGGGCGACACGGCCCTTCCCTCATCGGCGAGTGCGGTCCTCCGCCCGCTGGCGAATTCCGAGCAACATGCGACGCATCATCGGGAAGTCGCCGAACTCGTTGAGAACGATCGAGAAGACGGAGGTGGCCCGGTGGGTCCAGTCGAGGTGGATCCGCAGCCGTGTCACCAGCCGGGTGCGGTCGTGAGGCAGCTCGGTGAGGGTCCAGGACCACGTGCTGAGGGGTTGCTGCCACAGCAACCAGCGGTTCTCCTCGAAGCCGGCGACCTTGAACGCCGTCGCGTTGTTGGGGGTGGGCGACATCGGAACCCACTGCCCGATCTCGAGGTCCTGGAACTCGGGCAGGACTTCGCGGGCGCTGGGATGACCGAGGTTGTCGAGGAGGTCGTCGGCATAGAAGCCGGCCTTCAGGCACCCGATCTGCACCAGCCATGGCCAGACGGCGTCCGTGGGCGCGTTGATGGAAATGGCTCGAGTGGCCAGGTAGGCGACGTCGGTGATCAGCTCGTCACCGGGCATCCCCGCGGCAACCTCCTGGTCGGTGGCGCCCCAGCGTTGGTGCCAGGAGCGCACCAGTGGGGCGGTCGCGAAACGCGGAACGTCGACGAGGACCGTCGCGACCTCGCGTGCGAGCTGGGGGCGTCGTCGGCCGAGGGCGACGCTGTTCGTAGGTCGTTGTCATCGCGGGTCTCCGTGCGATCTCTCTCGACGATGCTGCACGACGGGCGGACGTCTTGACGGCTCGCCTCCTGTCTCCAGAAGACCGCGACCGGGGAGCCGGGCACAGAGACCAACGGCCCCACCTGGCCACCCGCAGATCGGGTCAGGTCTCGCCGCCGACATCGAACTCGTAGGCCTCGAAGACCAGGTCGGAGCCCCGCTGTCGATGGCTGACGAGCTTTCCGAGAAGGGCCGTGCCCAGATCGCGGACCTGGTCCACGTCATCGCTCCCTGGTACGTCGGTTCGGGTGAGCAGGTCGGCGACGAGCTCGTTGATCTGGTGGTGCTCCTCGATGAGCCGCTCGACGGCGCCGGCGAGACGAGGTGTTGTCGCACGGATGTCGACGTACAACCCGTCGACCCCCTCCGTGACATCGACATGCTCGCGAAGATCAGCGGACAGCTCGACGAGTGCCACGTGGACGCGCTCCACCCATCGTTCTCGACCACGAGGTGCCGGCCCGGCCAACGCGAGCTCCAGCGCGCTCATCGACTCGCGCAGCTCGGCCCGTCGCCGACGAACGGCTTCGAGCGGTCCCTGGCCCGGCGCGTCACCTGATCCCATCGACGCCTCCATCCCTGGATGCCGTGCCGAGCCCCTGCGTGGCCGGTCAAGAGAGCTCACCTGGCGAGCCCATCGTCGTGGGCGGCCGGTCAGGCTGGCAAGAGGACGGCCGCTTCACCGTTCCCGACCTGAGGCTTGCCGCCCGTCTGACTCGCCGGGCGCTAGCCTGGCCTCGTGAACTCCGACCTCAGTCGTTACGTCACCGGCGGCGCGCTCGTGGTGGTCATCGCCGCCGGCTTCGAGTTCGAGCTCGCCTGGCTCTTCCTGCTCGGGCTGGTCATGTTCGGCGTGTGGGCCGGCTACATGCTTCTGCGCCCCGGCGACTGACGCGTGACGCGCGTACGACGCTCCCGGCGTCGCGCCTGAGCCTTCGCGACCTCCTCCAGGGGATGAGGCTCTCGGGGTTGGTGCGAGAGGCGATGGCTCCACTGGAGCCTGGCTACGTCGACCTCCTGTCGCGCGTCGTCGACCACCTGGAGGGCGACCCGCGGGTGCGGGCGATCTGGCTGTCCGGCTCGGTCGGCCGGGGTGTCGCCGACGCGGGCAGCGACCTGGACCTGGTCGTCACCGTGGCCGACGCGTCGGCGTTCGAGGACGCGTCGGTCTGGGGCTTCGTGGACCCCGTCGTCACCATCCCGATCGCCGGCCTGGCGGGGTTCGTGTTCACGACCCGGCAGGGTCTCCGACTCGACGTGGTCCTGGAGACCCCCGCCGACGTGGCGTCCTCGCCGTACACCCACCGGGTCGGCGTGCTCGACCGCGACGGGCTCGCGCCACCGGTGCCGACGGACGAGGAGAGTCCCCCCGACGTCGGGCGGATGCAGGGCCTGGTCACCGAGGTGCTGCGCCAGTGCGCGATCTTCCCGGCCGCCGTGGTCGCCCGCGAGGACTGGCTTCTGGGCCAGGTGGCGGTGCAGAACTACCAGCAGCTGCTCTACCTGCTCCTGGTCGAGTCGAACCAGCCCTTGCCGGTGATGGGTCTGAAGCAGTGGAGCATCCGCCTCACCGCCGACCAGCGCGACCTGCTGGCCGGCCTCCCGGCGCCGAGGGCCGAGCGAGCCTCGGTAGTCGCGGCGATGACCGCCGTCCGCGCGGCGATCCGCACCGAGGGCCGTGCCGCGCTGGAGTCCGCCGGTGGCACCTGGCCGACCGAGGTCGACGACGCCCTGGCGGCGTACTGGGAGCGGCACGGCCTGCGCGTAGCGTCTGCGATGCGCCCGTCAGGTGATGGTCATCCCGCCGTCGACGGGAAGGGTCTGGCCGGTGATGTAGCCGGCGGCGTCGGAGGCCAGGAAGACGACCGTCGCCGCGAGCTCGGCCGGGTCGCCCTTGCGGCCGGACGGGATCCGCCACTGCATGGCGTCGAGGTAGCCGTCGGGGTAGTGGTCGGTCATCTCGGAGTCGAAGAACCCGGGAGCGATCGCGTTGACCCTGATCCCCTTGCGGCCGGTCCACTGCTGGGCGAGGTCGCGGGTCAGCCCGATCAGCGCGGCCTTCGAGGCGGAGTACGCCGCCTGCGGCAGGCCGCCGGTCGTGAGCCCGAGGACCGAGGAGACGTTGATGATCGACGAGCCGGGCTGCATGACCCGGCCGCAGGCCTGGGCCATCCAGTAGCAGCCGTTGAGGTTGACGTCGATCACCGAGCGGAACTGCTCGGGCGTCTCGCGGGTGGCGGGGACGGCCGTGCCGATCCCGGCGTTGTTGACCAGGACGTCGACCCTGCCGAGCTCGTCCGATCGCCGCCTGCACGAGCGCCGTGCAGGCGTCGGGGTCGGCGACGTCGGTGGCGACAGTGACGGCCCGGCGACCGGTGGCCCGCACCAGGTCGGCCGTCTGCTCGAGGCGGTCGGCCCTGCGCGCGCCGAGCACCACGTCGGCGCCGGCCTCGGCCAGCCCCTGGGCGAAGGCGACGCCCGAGGCCGCTGGAGGCGCCGGTCACGATCGCGACGCGGCCGTCGAGCCGGAACAGGTCGAGCGAGGTCATGGCCGCAGCCTAGGGGCCGGCCCTCGGCGTCGGTTCCGCCGACCCGAGGTTTCTGCTCACCCCTGAGGGGGTACGACCCACGTCGTCTGGGCGCGAGGGTCCGGACCGGGACTATGTGCGTGGCCCGTCCGTCGCACTCGGGAGGTCTGGATGGAACTGCTGTCGTCGTCGATCCTGCGCATGCACGCGTCCTGGGTCGACTACCTGCTGATCGCTCTCTACTTCGTCTTCGTGCTCGGGATCGGGCTCAGCGCCCGCGCGTCGGTGTCGAGCAGCATCGACTTCTTCCTGTCGGGTCGCTCTCTTCCGGCCTGGGTGACCGGCTTGGCGTTCATCAGCGCGAACCTGGGCGCCGTCGAGATCATGGGCATGTCCGCCAACGGCGCTCAGTACGGCATGGCGACGTTCCACTACTACTGGATCGGCGCCATCCCGGCGATGCTGTTCCTCGGCGTCGTCATGATGCCGTTCTACTACGGGTCGAAGGTCCGATCGGTGCCGGAGTTCATGCTCCGCCGCTTCGGACCCGGTGCCCACCTGGTCAACTCCGTCAGCTTCGCTCTGGCGCAGATCCTGATCGCCGGGGTGAACCTCTACCTGCTCGCGACGATCGTCAACGCCCTGCTGGGCTGGAACATCTGGCTCTCGACCGTCGTCGCCGCCCTCATCGTCCTCTCCTACATCACGCTGGGCGGGCTCTCCGCAGCCATCTACAACGAGGTGCTCCAGTTCTTCGTGATCGTGGCCGCGCTGCTGCCGCTGACGCTGTTGGCCCTGCACGAGATCGGTGGCTGGAACGGGCTGAAGGACAAGATGTCGTCGGCGGGTACCAGCGACCAGCTGAACTCCTGGCCCGGCAACACGATCACCACCTACAGCTCGTCGTTCTGGTCGGTGGTCGGCATCGTCTTCGGCCTCGGCTTCGTGCTCTCCTTCGGTTACTGGACCACCAACTTCGTCGAGGTCCAGCGCGCAATGGCGTCCAAGGACATGAACTCCGCCCGGCGGGCACCGATCATCGGGTCGTTCCCCAAGATGTTCATCCCGTTCATCATCATCATTCCGGGCATGATGGCCGCCCTGCTCGTCTCGCCGCTGGCGACGATGAAGAAGCAGGGTGCGGCCGCCGGCGCCGGAGGCATCACCTACAACGACTCCCTGCTGCTGCTGATGAAGCAGCTGCTCCCCAACGGCCTGCTCGGCGTGGCGATCGCGGGTCTGCTGGCGGCGTTCATGGCCGGCATGGCGGCCAACATCTCGGCGTTCAACACCGTGATGAGCTACGACATCTGGCAGACCTACATCCAGAAGGACAAGCCGGACAGCTTCTACACCGCGTTCGGTCGAGGGGCGACCGTCGTCGCCACCGCCCTGGCCATCGGTACGTCGTACTTCGCCAGCCAGTTCCCGAACATGATGACCTACCTGCAGACGCTCTTCGGCTTCTTCAACGCGCCGCTGTTCGCGACGTTCATCCTCGGCATGTTCTGGAAGCGGATGACCTCGACGGCTGCCTGGACCAGCCTGGTCTCCGGCACCCTGGCGGCCGTCGTGGTGGCGTTCCTGTCCCTCGACGCCTTCGGGTCCGCCAGCACCGGGACGCTGCACATCGGCGGCCAGGGCGCGAGCTTCGCGGCAGCCGGCGCGGCGTTCGTGGTCGGTTTGCTCGTGGCGCTGGTGGTCACGGCGTTCACGGCGCCGAAGCCGTCCTCCGCGCTGCGCGGGCTGGTCTACTCCGAGACGCCCAAGGAAGACCTGCTCGACGAGCACGCCGACCACTGGTGGCTGGCTCCGACCAAGCTGGCCGGGCGTTTCGCTGGTCCTGGTCATCATCCTCAACGTATCGTTCCGCTAGGAGATGGGACGAATGAGCCAGAGCAGCAACCACGACACCGCCAAGCCCAAGGCCAGCCTCTTCGACATCCGCAACATCATCGGCGCCCTGCTCGGGATCTACGGTGTCGTGCTGATCGTGGTGTCCTTCTCCACGTCGTCGACCGACCTGGCGAAGGTCTCGGGCATCAACGCAAACCTGTGGGTGGGTCTGTGTCTCGTGGGCTTCGCGATCTTCTTCATCGGCTGGGCCCTCCTGCGCCCGATCGTCGTCGACGAGGCTCAGCTCGAGAAGGACAAGCAGGAGGTCGAGGAGGAGGCGCACCGGCGACGCGACGAGGGCCCGACCGCCTAGGACGTGCCCTCACTGCCGTCGAGCTCGGCGATCAGCTCGTCCTGCCAGGCGAACGTCGCCCTGGCGCGGTCGGCCAGCCCGGGGCCGGGCAGCAGGGCGGTGACCCGCGCGGCGTACCCGGGTGGGAGGTCGGTGTCGAGGTAACGCAGCCCGAAGTCGTGGCGCGCGGGGGAGTGCTGGATCCGGAGCAGCCGGACCAGTGGGTTCACCCCGAACTGCAGGTGGAACGTGACCGCCTCCGGCTCGTCACCGCGGGCGATCGCGCGGTTGACCAGCCACTCGGCGGTCTGGCGGCGGGCAGCGATCTGCTCCACGGCCTCGGCTCGGTCCCGCGCGAGCTCCTCCTCGTCGTCGTGACGGAGCTCGACCAGGCCTTCCGGGTCGTGGACGACGTACGGCGTGCCGTGGCGGCGCTCGTCGACGAGGCGGTGGTGGTCGGCGAGGTCGGAGACGTGCAGGTCGATGATGCGGGTCGGTCGTGACATGTCGCCGGCGTCGGGCGTCAGGTTGAGGAACGCCTGGCGGCCGTCGGGCCAGGTGGCCTCGGGCAGCTCCCACACCTGGTGCATCTCGAAGTCGCGGGCCGCCTCGTCGAGGAGGCGGCGGTAGGTCGCGACGGCCTCGCCCGGGGTCGCGAGCACCTCGACGTCGAGGTCGGAGTGGTCGTCGTAGCCGCCGGTGACGGCCGAGCCGCCGATGAAGACGACGCGGATGCTCTCGTCGTCGGCGCCCTGCCGGCCCAGCCAGGCCAGCCAGTCGTCGTACCTGCTGAGGTCGGTCATGCGCCGGAACCTAGCCAATGTCGGGAGGAACCCGGCGGCGAGGCCCAGCACGTTTCGGTTACGATGGGGCGCATGTGGAGCACCCTGCTTCTTCGACAGCCGCGCTGACGTCCTCACGTCACGCGGCCACCCCTCCCTGAGAGGGGTTTTTTTCTGTCCAGAACCAGGGGTCCGAGCACGAGGCCCACGAGGCGAGAGAGCGAAGACGATGAGCGAGGACCAGGCCGAGGGCCAGACCGAGGTCGAGGCGGCGGCGTACGACGCGGCTGCCATGCAGGAGAAGTGGCAGCCGGTGTGGGAGAGGCTGCAACCGTTCCGGGCCGACGACGAAGTCGTGCGGAGCGGCGCGCGCGAGAAGCGCTACGCCCTGACGATGTTCCCCTACCCCTCGGGAGACCTGCACATGGGTCACGCCGAGGTCTTCGCCCTGCACGACGTGATCGCGCGCTACTGGTGGCAGCGCGGCTACGAGGTGCTGAACCCGATGGGCTTCGACTCCTTCGGGCTGAACGCCGAGAACGCCGCGATCCGCGACAACGCCCACCCGGCGACGTTCACCTACGCCAACATCGAGATGTCGACCGAGTCGTGCAAGAAGTTCGGGGTCAGCTTCGACTGGACGCGCACCTTCAACACCTCCGACCCGGAGTACTACCGCTGGACGCAGTGGCTGTTCCTGAAGTTCCGCGAGCGCGGGCTGGCCTACCGCAAGAACAGCCCGGTCAACTGGTGCCCCTTCGACCAGACCGTGCTGGCCAACGAGCAGGTGATCGACGGCCGGTGCGAGCGTTGTGGCAACGAGGTGACCAAGCGCGAGCTGACCCAGTGGTACTTCAAGATCACCGACTACGCCCAGGAGCTGCTGGACGACTTGGACGACCTGGCGCCGACGTGGCCCGAGCGGGTGATCAATGCCCAGCGCAACTGGATCGGCCGCTCCGAGGGGGCCCATGTCACCTTCGAGGTGGAGGGCCATGAGCCGCTGACGGTCTACACGACCCGCCCCGACACGCTGTTCGGTGCGACGTTCATGGTGGTCGCCGCCGACGCGGCACTGGCCGGCGAGCTGGTCACCACCGAGCAGCGCCCGGCGTACGACGCATATCTGGCGGAGGTGCGCAAGGCCAGCGACATCGAGCGCCTGGCCACCGACCGCCCCAAGAGCGGCGTCTTCCTGGGGGTCCACGCGACCAACCCCGTCAACGGCGCAGCAGATCCCGGTCTACGCGGCCGACTACGTCCTGGCCGACTACGGCACCGGCGCGATCATGGCGGTGCCGGCGCAGGACCAGCGCGACTGGGACTTCGCCGAGGTCTTCGACCTGCCGATCGTGCGGACCGTCCAGCCGCCCGAGGGCTGGGAGGGCAAGGCGTTCACCGGCGACGGGCCCGCGGTGAACTCCGCCAACGACTCCGTCTCCCTGGACGGCATGGGCGTGACCGAGGCCAAGCGCACCATCATCGACTGGCTGGAGGCCCGGGGGGTCGGCCAGGGCGCGGTGAACTTCCGGCTGCGCGACTGGCTGCTGTCGCGTCAGCGCTACTGGGGGGCACCCATCCCGGTCATCCACTGCCCGGTGGACGGCGAGGTCCCGGTCCCCGAGGACCAGCTGCCGGTCGTGCTGCCCGAGCTGCGCGGCGCCGACCTGACGCCCAAGGGAGTCTCGCCGCTGGCGGCCGCCGAGGACTGGGTCAACGTCGACTGCCCGCGGTGCGGCGGTCCGGCCAAGCGCGACAGCGACACGATGGACACGTTCGTGGACTCGTCGTGGTACTTCCTGCGCTACTGCTCGCCGCACGAGGCGGACCGGGCCTTCGACCCCGAGCTGGCCAACCTGTGGGGTCCGTGCGACATCTACATCGGCGGGGTCGAGCACGCCGTGCTGCACCTGCTGTACGCGCGCTTCTTCACGATGGTGCTGCGCGACATGGGGCTGCTGGAGTTCGGCGAGCCGTTCTCGGCCCAGCTGAACCAGGGCATCGTCATCAACGAGGGCGCCAAGATGTCGAAGTCCAAGGGCAACGGCGTCAGATTGGGGGAGCAACTATCGGCCTACGGCGTGGACGCGGTGCGGCTGACCCTGGTCTTCGCAGGCCCTCCCGAGGACGACATCGACTGGGCCGACATGTCGCCCAGCGGCTCGGTGCGCTTCCTGCAGCGCGCCTGGCGGCTGAGCGGTGACGTGACCTCGGCCCCGGGCGCCGACGCGGCCACGGGTGACGTCGCCCTGCGCCGGGTGACGCACCGGACCCTGCGCGAGTCCGAGCAGCTGGTCGAGGGCCACCGGTTCAACGTGATGGTGGCGCGCACCATGGAGCTGGTCAACGCCACGCGGAAGGCGATCGACAGCGGCTGCGGTCCCGACGACCCGGCGGTCCGGGAGGCCACCGAGGCCGTGGCGATCCTGCTGTCGCTGG
This sequence comes from uncultured Actinomycetota bacterium, assembly GCA_963761085.1. Lineage (GTDB taxonomy): Bacteria > Actinomycetota > Actinomycetes > Propionibacteriales > Nocardioidaceae > Nocardioides. Next base: position 238,362 of record CAVXFQ010000002.1, on the reverse strand, counting down.
TCGCGCCGTACACCGCCGAGGAGATGTGGGAGCGGCTGGGTCACCAGCCGACGGTCGCCCGTGCCGGCTGGCCCGAGGTCGACGAGGCGCTGCTGGTCGAGGACTCGGTGACCGCGGTGGTCCAGGTGCACGGCAAGGTGCGGGCGCGGCTGGAGGTCTCTCCCGACATCACCGACGACCGACCTGGAGGCGGCCGCGCTGGCTGACCCTGGCGTCGTACGCGCGATCGACGGCGGCACCGTGCGGCGCGTGATCGTTCGCGCGCCGAAGCTGGTGAACATCGTCGTCGGCTGACCCGCGCCGGTACCCTCGCCGCATGCCAGGGCGGATCGTCGTCGTCACCGACTCGACGGCGTCGTTGCCACCCGAGGTGGCGCAGGAGCGCGGCATCGTCGTCGTACCGCTCCAGGTCGTGATCGGTGCGACGGTCTACGACGAGGGGCCGGACGGGGCCACCCCGGAGATGGTCGCCGAGGCGCTGCACGAGTTCCGGCCGGTCAGCACGTCGCGACCGGCTCCGGCCGTGCTCGGCGAGGTCTACGCACGCGCGGCTGCCGAGGGCGCGGACGCCGTCCTGTCGGTGCACCTGTCGGCGGAGATGTCGGGCACCTACGAGTCGGCGCTGCTGGCCGCGCGCGACTCGTCGGTGCCGGTCACGGTCGTCGACTCGCGAGAGGTCGGGGTGGCGACCGGCTACGCCGCCCTGGCCGCGGCCGACGTCGTCGACGCAGGTGGCTCCGTCGAGGAGGCCGCCGAGGCTGCGCGCCGGCGGGCCGAGCGGGCCACCTCGCTGTTCTACGTCGACACCCTGGAGTACCTCCGTCGCGGCGGCCGCATCGGCGCGACCGCCGCTCTGCTCGGTGGTGCGCTCTCGGTCAAGCCGCTGCTGCGGATCGACGACGGACGTGTCGTCAGCCTCGAGCGTGTCCGCACCACCAGCCGGGCCCTGACCCGGCTCGAGGACCTGGTGGTCGAGGCGGCCGGCGACGCAGCCGTGGACGTGTGCGTCTCCCACCTGGCCAACCCCGACCGCGCGGGCGACCTCGCGGGCCGGCTCGGCGAACGCCTCGCCGCCAACCTCGAGGGCAGGCAGGTGTGGTGCGGCGAGCTCGGCGCGGTGCTCGGCGCGCACGTCGGACCCGGGATGGTTGCGGCGTGCGTGGCCCCGCGCCTCTGAACGCGGCTCCGGCTCGTCCCTCATCTCGTCCGTCATCCCGCCCGGCGGCCCGCTCACCGTCCACAGGCGGCCGTGCGGCACGGCCCGTCCACAGGCTCCGTCCGCCGTACGCCGGATCGTCCCCGGCCGTTCCTAGCGTCGTCGCATGCGCAGAGCCCTCGCCTCCGACCACGAAGCCGCCGTTGCCCGGCGCCTCGAGCTCCTCAGCGCCGAGCTCGACACTGTGCGCGGTGAGGGCCCGCGACCGCGGCTGAGAGTGGCCGGCCTCGGACGAGTCTGCTGGGAGCGGCGACCGACGCGAGCGCCGAGCCGGGCGGAGAGGTGGGCGCTGAGCTGGGCGTCGACCAGTGGCGGCCGGGTGGTGCCACCCGGGTCCGCACGCCGGCATGGGGCGAGCCGGAGCCGTCGTCCGGGCCCGAAGCCGGTGCTGCCGCGACTCCCGGGACGCCACGCGTCACGTCGCTCGGTGCCCTGGGGTTCGCTCGTGCCGGAGCCGCTTCGCGGGCGCTGGTCGCTGGGGCCCGGCCAGGTCGCGGTGCTGGCGGTCGGTGCCGCCCTGGGCCTGGCGCTCACCTGTTGGTGGCTGGTCCGCAGCGGCGGCCACGACGTGACCGTCCCGACCTCGGTGCCGGCCGGAGCGTCGGCCCTGGTGACCCCGTCGGGAGCTCCTGGCTGCCGCCGACGGGCGGCTCCCCAGAGCCGTCCGTGGTGGCGGCGACCGGTCCCGGATCCCGCATCGTCGTCGATGTCACCGGCCGGGTGCGCCACCCCGGCATCGTCGTGCTCCACTCCGGGTCGCGGGTGGTCGACGCGCTGCGGGCGGCCGGGCGGTGCCCGGCGTGGCACCCGGCTCGCTTCGCTCAACCTGGCCCGCGTGCTCACCGACGGCGAGCAGATCGTGGTGGGCACAGCTCGGCTCGCGCCGGTGCCGACGGCGGGCATGAGCCCGTCGGGATCTCCCGTGGTCGGGCTGGTCGACCTCAACACCGCCGACGAGACCGCGCTGGAGTCCCTGCCCGAGGTCGGTCCGGTCACCGCCCAGGCGATCATCGCCTGGCGCACCGAGCACGGGGCTTTCACCGCGGTCTCCCAGCTGCTCGACGTCGACGGCATCGGCGACGCGACCCTGGCTCAGCTCACCCCCTACGTCACGATCTGACCGCCGTGCCCCATTCCGTCGACCTCCGAACTCTCGCAGTCGCGGTGGCGGCATGGGCGGGAGCCCTGCTGGCGCGGGCGTCTCCGGCCGGGGCACTGCTGCTGGCAGCCGGGTTGGCGCTGTCGAGCCTGTCGGCGTGGTGGCTCCGTCGGCAGGCGGCCTCGCTGACGGCGCTCGGGGCGCTCGTGGTCTTCGCCGGGGTGGCGACGGTTGCGGGAGTCCGCGCGGAGCGGGTCGGTGACAACCCGCTGACCGGCCTTGCGGTCCAGCGTGCGGAGGTCAGTCTCACCGCGCGAGTCTCCGGCGACCCGGTGCCGCTCCAGGGCCGCTTCGGACCACAGGTGATGGTCCGGCTCGACGTACGACGCGTGGTCGCCGAGGGCCACACCCGCACCGTGCGCGAGCCGGTGGTGGTCTTCGGTGACACCAGTTGGCGCAGCAGTACCGCTGGGTGCGACCGTCGAGGTCGCGGGACACCTCGCTTCGAGCCGGCAGGGTGACGTGGCCGCCGTCCTCTCGACCCGTGGCCGGCCGACGGTCCGAGCGCCGCCCGGGCCGTGGTGGCGCGCGTCAGCCCGCCTGCGTGACGCCCTGCGCGCCTCGGTCGCCAGCCTGCCTCCCGATCGACGGGTGCTGGTCCCAGCGCTGGTCGACGGCGACGACGCCGGGCTCGACCCCGGACTGGCCGACGACTTCCGCACCACCGGCCTCACCCACCTGCTCGCCGTCTCCGGCACCAATCTCACCCTCGTGGTCGGGTTCGCGCTCACCGTGGCGCGCTGGCTGCGGGTGCGCGGGCGGTGGCTGCTGCTGGTCGGCGCCGCCGGGATCGTCGGCTTCGTGCTGCTCGCACGGCCGGAGCCGAGCGTGCTCCGCGCCGCCGCGATGGGCACCGTCGCCCTGGTGGGTCTAGGCGCCCACGGACGCGACCGCGGGATCCGAGGCCTCGGCGTGGCGACCGTCGTCCTGCTCCTTCTCGACCCGGGGCTGGCCACGGCCATGGGGTTCGCGCTGTCGGTGTGTGCTACCGCCGGCATCCTCCTGCTCGCTCCCGGGTGGCGCACCGCCCTGGCGCGCTGGCTCCCGACGTGGTTGGCGGACGCGTTAGCGGTCCCGGCGGCAGCCCAGCTCGCCTGTACCCCGCTGGTCGCGGCGATCTCAGGGCGGGTCAGCCTGGTGGCCGTCGGCGCCAACCTGCTCGCGGCACCGGTCGTCGGGCCGGCCACGGTGCTGGGGCTGCTCGGTGGTTGCCTCCAGGTCGTGCTGCCACCTGCGGGACGGCTGGTCGGCGCCTGCGCAGGATGGTGCGTGGCGTGGCTGGTCCTGGTGGCCCGTCGCGGTGCCGGGCTGCCCACACCGGCGATCGGGTGGGGGAGCGGTCCGGTGGCCCTGGCAGTGCTGACCGTCGTCTGCCTCGCCGTCGCGATGACCGGCCCGCGCCTCGTCGGTCGAGGGGCGTCCGGGCTCGCTGGATGCGCGGTGCTCGTGGCTGCGGTGCTGGTCCGGGTGCCGACGCCGGGCTGGCCGCCGTCGGGGTGGCTCATGGTCGCCTGTGACGTCGGACAGGGCGACGGCCTCGTCCTGGCCACCGGACAGCCGCACACCGCGGTGGTCGTCGACGCCGGCCCCGACCCGCGACTGATGGACCGCTGTCTCGACGGCCTCGGCGTCAGCCGGGTGCCGCTGGTGGTGCTGACCCACTTCCACGCCGACCACGTCGACGGGCTGGCGGGGGTGTTCGCGGGCCGCTCGGTCGGCGAGGTCGACGTCAGCCGCCTCCAGGACCCGCCCGCGGGCGTGGCCCTCGTCCGCGAGGCGGCTGCGCGAGCCGGGCTGACGCCGCGGGTCGCGCCCTACGCGGTCGCGCGGCGCGTCGGTGACCTCACCCTGGAGCCGGTCTGGCCGCTGCCGACCTCGCCGACGACAGGACCGGGCGACGGCAGCACCGCCAACAACGCCAGCGTCGTCCTGGTGGCCCGGATCGAGCGCGTCACGTTCCTCCTCGGCGGTGACATCGAGCCCGAAGGCCAGGAGACCTTGGCGCAGGCGCTGCCCGGCCTCCACGTCGACGTGCTCAAGGTGCCCCATCACGGAAGCCGCTACCAGGACCTCCCCTTCCTGGAGTCCCTCGGCGCCCGCCTGGCGGTGATCTCGGTGGGAGCCGACAACGACTACGGCCATCCAGCGCCCGAGACCGTCGCCGCCCTGGGCCGGACCGGCGCGCGGGTCCTGCGCACCGACACCGACGGTGCCGTCGCCGTCGTCGAGCACGACGGCCGGCTCGGCGCGGTGTCCCGCAGGTGAGGCGTCGGTAGCGTGTGACAGGCTGCCGCCATGCCCGCGACGCGCTCGACCGGCCCCACGGCCGCCCACGTGCTGGGCCGGGTCACGCTGGTGACGGGCAAGGAGGAGTTCCTCTCCGAACGCACGGTGATCGGCGTGCGCGAAGCCGTCCGCCGGCACGACGGCGAGGCCGAGATCTCCGAGACCCAGGCGGCAGGGCTGAGCCTGGCCCAGCTCGGCGAGCTCGCGGCGCCGTCGCTGTTCTCCTCGACCAGGTGCGTGGTCGTGCGCGGGCTCGAGAGCCTGCCCGACGAGTCCTACGACGGCGTGCTCGACTACGCCTCGGCCCCGGCCGACGACATCGCGCTGGTGCTCGTCCACGGCGGCGGGCAGAAGGGCTCGGGCCTGCTCACCAAGCTCCGCAAGCTGCCCGGGGTGACCGAGGTCAAGAGCGAGGAGCTCCGCGCGTCGGAATACCCGGGCTTCGTGGCCGCCGAGGTGCGCGTCCACGACGGCACCATCGACCCCGAGGCTGCCAGCGCGCTGGTCCAGGCCGTGGGGCAGGACCTCCGCGCGTTGGCTGCCGCCGCAGACCAGCTGGTCAACGACTTCCCCGACGAGAAGATCACCGAGTCCAAGGTCAAGCGCTACTTCGGTGGGCGAGCCGAGGCCAAGTCGTTCGCGGTGGCCGACGCGGCCTTCTGGGGCCGACGCAGGCCGGCGCTGGAGGAGCTTCGCTGGGCCCTCGAAGGAGGTACGGCGCCGGTTTTGGTCACCTCGGCCTTCGCCGGGTCGGCCCGGGGCATCGCCCGCTACCTGTCGGCGGCCCGCGGGATGCGCGAGCCCGACCTGGCCCGCGAGGTGGGGGTGCCACCGTGGAAGCTGCGCACCATCCGCGACCAGTCCCGTGGCTGGACCGAGGGCGGCATCGCGCGGGCGCTCCGGGCGGTGGCCAAAGCCGACGCCGACATCAAGGGCGCCGCCAGCGACCCGTCCTACACGCTGGAGCGGCTGGTCCTCACCGTGACCGGGCTGCGCGAGCGCTCCTGAAATCAACAGAGGCGCGGACCCGGTGGGTCAGCGCCTCGGATGAGGAAGCGGTGCGTCAGAGCGACGCGGCGCGCTTCATGATGGCCGACTTGCGGTTGGCGGCCTGGTTCTTGTGGATGACGCCCTTGGAGACGGCCTTGTCGAGCTTGCGGGCAGCGGCGCGGCACGCGTCGACGGCGGCGTCCTTGTTGCCGGCGTCGGCAGCCTCGCGGAACTTGCGGATGAGGGTCTTCAGCTCGGACTTCACAGCCTTGTTGCGCTGGTGAGCCTTCTCGTTCTGCTTGTTCCGCTTGATCTGGGACTTGATGTTCGCCACTGACAAAGCCTTCGGTCGGGGTGCAGGTGGGTGTGTTGCAGAGTGTGGGCGTGCGGGCACGGAGAGCCGCACACGCGAGGACCAAAGTTATCAGTGGCCCGCTGACCAGCCCAAATTCACGCAGCGGGCTCGAATGCAGCGGGTGGAGTCTCTCATCCCAGGCGCCGAGCCGCGGCGGCGAGCATCCGCCGCGCCTCGGTCCGCCGGAACTCGTTGAGCGTGGGCAGCCCGACGTCGGCCGTGTGCTGGGTCGACCGCCAGGCGAGCACCGAGCCGAAGGCGACCAGCCAACCGGTGACCAGGTCGTCGCCCGCGGCCGCCAGCGCGGCGGAGGAGCCGAGCGAGGTGTCGAACCACGACGACTCCACCCGCTCCAGCCGGGCCAGCAGCGGATCGGCCCAGGCCGGTCCGAGCGCCGTGGTGCCCCAGTCGACGAACACGATCGTTCCGTCGGGGCGACGGATCAGGTTGTCCACGCGCACGTCCCAGTGGACGAGCCGCTCGGGGAAGGGCGCGAGCAGCAGGTCAGCCAGAGCCCGGCACCGGTCGCCCTGGCGGCGCAGCGCCTCGGGGACGAGGTCGGCCGGAAGGGCCTCGAGCTGGTCGACGGCAGCGCGCCATCTGACGAACCCGGCCCGGAGGTCGACGTAGCCGGGTCCGAACATGTCGGCGGCGCGCCGGTCCGGCAGCGGCACCCCCACCAGCCTCTCGCCGAGGCGGTCGGTCGCGGCGAGCAGGTGGGCCATCTCCCCGTCGTCGGCGAGGTCGGGATGGCGACCCTCGACGTCCTCGAGCATTAGCGCGACCCAGTCTCCGTCGTCGTACGACGTGTGGAGGTCGGCCCACAGCGGTCCGGGCCCGAGGAGGGTCAAAGCGGCGATCTCGCGCCGGAACAGGCCCGGGGTGTCCGGGTTGAGCTCGGCGCCGACCGCCTTGACGAAGGCCCGGACTCCGTCGGCGGCCACCACCCTGGTCACGCACCCCGGCGACATGCCACCCACCTGCTCGTCCCAGGAGACCACCGGGCTGCCGAGCGCATGGTCCACCCACGCCCGCACCCGGGCCGGCACCTCCTCGTAGGGCAGATGGACGCCGACCGCGCGCGGTGCGGTCACCTGGTCCAGCCGCGGCGCTCGGCGAGCCACGCCCAGACCACGTCGCCCTGCCAGCGCTGGGCGTCGCGGAGGTGCGGTGAGGTGGCGGGCACCGGCTGGTCGGCCTGCCGGAGGAAGTAGCCGCAGACGAGCGCCAGGACCCGATCCACGTCGTCCGGCGGCACGTCGCGCAGCAGGCGCCGCTCGGCGATCACGCTGTCGACGTCGAGCCCGTCGCCGCGCGGGCCGATCAGCATCCACAGCGAGTCGAGCCACGCCGCTCCCACGGTGGGCCAGTTCCAGTCGCAGAAGAGGGCCCGGCCTTCGGGGGTGAGCAGGACGTTGTCGTCACGGACGTCGGTGTGCACGAGCGTCTCGCCGACGACGGCCCCCTCGAACTCGGTGGCCAGTGCCGCCGCCTCGTCAGCGTGCGGGAGGGTGCGCGTGGCCCGGACGTGGTCCCAGAATGCCGGCCAGTCGGCGAAGTCGGCTGCGATCGGGTCGAGGTGGAGGCCCTCCGGCACGGGGGTGAGCAGGTCGGCAACGGTCTCCAGGGCGTCGAGGCAGGGGTCGAGGTCCTCACGGCGCCACGGCCGGCGCGGCGCCTTCGCCTCGACGTACTCCAGGCCGAGCACCAGCCAGTCGTCGTCGAGCACCCACAACAGCCGCGGCGCCGGCGTGCCCCCGGGAAGAGCCCGGAGCTTGCGCGCCTCCTCGCGGTAGGACTCCGCGAACAGCCGCTGGGCGACGGTGGACGCCGCCTTCACGAAGTGGCGGGACCCGTCGGCGCAGACCAGGACCGAGGCGAACCCCGGGGTGAACCCGCCGCCCTGCGAGACCGCCTCGACCACCGGGGAGCCGCACTGCTCCTCGATCGCGGCGCGGACGGACGGAGGCAGGTGTGCCCACTCCAGCCGCCGCGCGGTGCGGCCGTGCGGGATCGTGGTGGGGATCGCGGCGGTCACCGCGCCATCCTCGCCCAGCGCCGTCGTACGGCGCGACCGGGTTCGCCGCAGCGTACGGCCCCCGGAGGCCCGGTCGCACGGCGCGAGCGGCGCGCGAAGTCGGGAAGTTCAGGGGCCAGCGTTTAGGGTTGGCCACCGTGATCCGCGGCTACCGACCCGACCTCGACGGTCTGCGCACGGTTGCGGTCTACCTGGTGCTGCTCTTCCACTCGGGGCTGGCCTGGTTCCAGGGCGGGTTCATCGGCGTCGACCTGTTCTTCGTGCTGTCGGGTTTCCTGGTCTCCAGCGTGCTCATGGGCGAGCTCCAGGACTCCGGGTCGCTGCGGATCGGACGGTTCTACTCCCGTCGCGTCCGACGCCTGCTGCCGGCTGCCGTGGTGGTCGTGGTGGCCACGTGCCTGGTGTTCACGCTGCTGTGGTCGGTGGTCCGCCGGGCTGCGATCGTCGGCGACGCGGTCAGCGCCCTGCTCTACTACGCCAACTTCCACTTCATGGCGGCCGCGAGCGACTACTTCGCCGCGGACGTCGACAAGAGCCCGTTCCTGCACTTCTGGTCGCTGTCGATCGAGGAGCAGTTCTACGCGTTCTTCCCCGTGCTGCTGTTCCTCCTGTTCCGCGTACGACGCTCGCACCGGGGCCGCGTGGTCATCGGCGTGCTGGGGGCCATGCTGGTGGCGTCCCTGGCCGCCCAGATCCACTTCGCGGCGGTCAACACCGACCGGGCCTACTACGGGACCGACACCCGCCTGTACCAGCTCCTGGCCGGCGCACTGCTGACCGCGTGCTTCGCCTTCACGACGCGCCGTCTTCCCGCCCGGGTCGCACACGTGGTGGGGGCGGTCGGCCTGGCCGGGGTCCTCTTCGTGGGCAGCGGTCTGTGGGACGTCAACGCCTCCTGGCGTGGGATCGGAGCCACGGTCGCGGCCGTCCTGCTGCTCGGCGGGGTCGCCCAGGCCGACGGCTCCCTGCTGTCCCGGGCCCTGTCGGTGCGGCCCATGGCCTACCTCGGGCGCATCTCCTACGGCACCTACCTGTGGCACTGGCCGATCATCATCGCGCTGCAGACGGTGCTGCACACGAGCGCCGTGGCCATCGCCGCCCTGGACTTCGGGCTGGCCACCGGCCTGGCGGCCCTGTCCTACGAGCTGCTGGAGATCCCGATCCGGCGGGCGCCGCGGCTCAACGCGTTCACCTGGCCGGTGGTCACCACCGGCCTCGCCACGAGCGCCCTGGTGGCGGTCTTCGTCGTGCCGAGCGTGCTCGACCGGCCCCAGCCGCCCGCGCTCGTCGACGCGTCCACGTCCAGCTCCGGGCTCGCCAGCGGGAACAGCCTCCTGGCTCGGGAACTCGCTGCGCCGATACCCAAGGTCGACTACGTCGCCCTGAGCAAGGAGTCCGGCGCGCTGCGCCACTGCAGCCCCGACAACGTGGACGGCTGCCGCGACGTCCAGGACGGCGGACCGACCGTCCTGCTGGTCGGCGACAGCCAGGCGCAGACCTTCGTCCCGGTCTTCCGCAAGCTGGCCGAGGAGCACCACTTCAACCTCGACGTCAACGTCCTGGCCGGTTGCCCGTGGCAGGTGCAGCTCAGCAACGCCAAGGACGGAGCCGGGACCGCCGCTGCGTGCGCGGCGGCCCGAGACACGTGGTACGACGACGCGCTGCCCCAGCTGCACCCGGACGTGGTGGTGCTGATCGGCCGCCCCCGGGACGACGAGGCGGAGTGGGGCAGCCTGATCTCGCGCCGCGACGGCAAGAAGATGTCCCTGCACCAGGCCGTGTGGCAGACGACGCGCGACACGCTCGAGAAGACGACGGCCGTCGCCCCCACCATCGTCGTGCAGCGCTCGATCATGCCCGAGACGTTCAGCCCGACCGACTGCCTGGCCTCGGCCACGCGGCTGGACGAGTGCGTGGTCACCGCGGAGGCGACCCCGTCGGTGACCGACGGCTTCGTGTCGACGATCGCCATGGAGAACCCGAAGGTGCTCCCGGTGGACCTGAACCCGATCTTCTGCCGGACCGCGCCGGTCTGCTCGCCGGTCGTCGACCAGAAGGTCATCTGGCGGGACGACCACCACTACACCGTCGACTACGCCATGGCGCAGCGCGAGAAGGTGTGGTCAGCGCTGATGGCCACCGGGGCGCTGCGCGGCCACTGAGGCGGATCACGCCGAGTCGATGATCCCCTGCCGGCGCGCGTCGTACTCCTGCTGGGTGATCACGCCCTTGTCGAGCAGGCCGGGGAGATCGGTGAGCCGCGCCTCCGTCGAGGGCCGGTGGCGTCGAGGGTACCGCGGCCCCGGGGGCGGGGGCGGCTGCCGCAGGTTGGCCGCGAGGTAGGTCGCGTCGAGTCCGTCCTCCGAGAGCAGGGACATCTGGGTGGCCAGGCCCGGGTAGGCGCCTGACCGGTGCGGTCACGCATCGGTTTCGTCCCGCCCCGGTCTCTCTGGGAGAATGGCGCCGTTCCCGATCCCGACCGAGAGTCATCCGTGCCCGCCACCCCGACCCCGCCGGCCCCGGGCCGCACCGACCCCGCGGTCATCCGCAACTTCTGCATCATCGCCCACATCGACCACGGCAAGTCGACGCTGGCCGACCGGATGCTGCAGCTGACCGGGGTCGTCGACGAGCGCAGCGCCCGGGCGCAGTACCTCGACCGGATGGACATCGAGCGCGAGCGCGGGATCACGATCAAGAGCCAGGCGGTCCGGATGCCCTGGACGGTCCCACCGGACAACGAGCAGGGAGCCGAGCCCGGCACCTACGTCCTCAACATGATCGACACCCCGGGGCACGTCGACTTCACCTACGAGGTGTCGCGCTCGCTCGAGGCGTGCGAGGCCGCCGTACTCCTCGTCGACGCCGCGCAGGGCATCGAGGCCCAGACGCTGGCCAACCTCTACCTCGCCCTCGGCGCCGACCTCACCATCATCCCGGTGCTGAACAAGATCGACCTGCCGTCCGCGCAGCCGGAGAAGTACGCCGCGGAGCTCGCCGGCATCATCGGCTGCGACCCCGCCGACGTCCTCCAGACCTCGGCCAAGACCGGGTTGGGCGTTGCCGCGCTGCTCAACGAGATCGTCAAGCAGACACCGCCGCCCGTGGGCGATGCCGATGCCCCGCCGCGCGCGCTGATCTTCGACTCGGTCTACGACACCTACCGCGGCGTCGTCACCTACGTCCGCGTGGTCGACGGCAAGCTCAGCCACCGCGACCGGATCAAGATGATGTCGACCGGAGCCGTGCACGAGATGCTCGAGGTCGGCGTGATCAGCCCCGAGCCGGTCAAGGCCGGCGACCTCGGGGTCGGCGAGGTGGGCTACCTGATCACCGGTGTGAAGGACGTGCGCCAGTCGCGGGTCGGCGACACCGTCACCAGCCAGCACCACGGCGCCGACGAGGCCCTGGGCGGCTACAAGCACCCCAACCCGATGGTCTACTCCGGGCTCTACCCGATCGACGGCGACGACTACCCGACGCTGCGCGACGCGCTCGAGCGGCTCCAGCTCAACGACGCGGCGCTGGCGTTCGAGCCGGAGACCTCCGGGGCGCTGGGCTTCGGCTTCCGCTGCGGGTTCCTCGGCCTGCTCCACATGGAGATCACCCGCGACCGGCTCGAGCGCGAGTTCGACCTCGACCTGATCTCCACCGCCCCTAACGTGGTCTACGAGGTCGAGATGGAGGACGGCACGATCCACACCGTCACCAACCCGAGCGAATACCCCGACGGCAAGATCGCCGAGGTCCGCGAGCCGGTCGTCCGGGCCACGATCCTCAGCCCGTCGGACTTCATCGGCACGATCATGGAGCTCTGCCAGAACAAGCGCGGGAGCCTGCAGGGGATGGACTACCTCTCCGAGGACCGGGTCGAGATGCGCTACACGCTGCCGATGGGCGAGATCGTCTTCGACTTCTTCGATCAGCTCAAGTCGCGCACCAAGGGCTACGCCTCGCTCGACTACGAGCGCTCCGGCGAGCAGGCCGCCGACCTGGTCAAGGTCGACATCCTCCTCCAGGGCGAGCCGGTCGACGCCTTCTCCGCCATCGTGCACCGCGACGCCGCGTACTCCTACGGCGTGATGATGGCCGGCAAGCTCAAGGAACTGATCCCGAGGCAGCAGTTCGAGGTGCCGATCCAGGCCGCCATCGGCGCCCGCGTGATCGCCCGCGAGAACATCCGCGCGATGCGCAAGGACGTGCTCGCCAAGTGCTACGGCGGCGACATCACCCGCAAGCGCAAGCTGCTGGAGAAGCAGAAGGAGGGCAAGAAGCGGATGAAGATGGTCGGTCGCGTCGAGGTCCCCCAAGAGGCGTTCGTCGCCGCGCTCTCCACCGGCTCGACGGGGGAGAAGGCCGGGAAGAAGTGAGCCGCCCGTCGGTCCCGGAGCTCCGGGTGCCGCTCGGTGGCCGGGAGCCGCGCGGCGTCGCGGTCGTCGTGCGTGGCCACAAGCTGCTGGTGATGGCGCGGGTCCTCGACGGCTATGCGTACGCCGTGCTGCCGGGCGGCGGCATCGACCCAGGTGAGAGCGCCGAGGAGGCTGCGGTCCGCGAGCTGGCCGAGGAGTGCTCACTGACCGGCACAGCGGTGCGCATGCTGTTCGAGGGGAGCCACGGCGGCCGGGCGGCGACGTACGTCCTCGTCGACGCCCCCGACGGCGAGCCCGTGCTCGGTGGCCCCGAGGCCGAGGCGCAGTCGCCCGACAACCACTACCAGCCGCTGTGGGTGACCGCCGCGGAGCTGCCGATGCTGCCGCTGCTGCCCGAGGGAGTCGGCGAGCTCGTCGTCGACGCGGTCTGGCCGCTCCGGGTGGACGTCGCAGGCCCGGTCGAGTGGCCGGTGCTCCGCGAGCTCTGGCAGCTCTATCAGCACGACCTCTCCGAGTTCCGTCACGGCGCCCCCGGCCTCGACGGGCGCTTCCCGCCCGGCCGGCTCCCGTCGTACGACGGTGGGCCGGGCAGGGTGGCCTACCTCGCGCGGCTCGGCGACGTCCCGTGCGGCTTCGCACTCGTGCGGGGCGACCATCGGGAGCCGGCCCGGATGGGTGAGTTCTTCGTGACCCGCTCGGCACGGGGCCGCGGCACGGCGCGAGCGTTCGCGGCCGAGGTGCTCCGGCGGCACCCCGGGCGCTGGGAGATCCCTTTCCAGGAGGAGAACCCGCGGGCCGCGGCGTTCTGGCGTCGGCTCGCCGACGACCTGCTCGACGACGTCGGCGAGCGCACCATCGCGGTGCCCACGAAGCGACACCTGCCGCCCGACGTCTGGCTCAGCGGCATCCTCGACACCTGAGATCGTCCCTGCGGACGACTTTCGGCGGTCGTGGCAACCGGTACGGCCCAAGGGCCGTCACCCTCCCAGAAGCCGCCACCACCAGGAGGACCTGCCATGCGACTCACGCCATCCGCCATCCTCGTCTCCACCGTCGCTACCGGCGTCCTCACGCTGGCGGGTTCCCTGCCCGCGGGGCCGGCGGACGCTTCGCCCGCCGTGTCGGTCAGCCCGGGCCGGACCGCGGCTCACACGCACCGTGTCGTCGTCCGGCCGGTGGACCGCCACGGACACGCGGTCGCGGGCTGGACCGTGAAGCGGCAGCGCGGCGCGACGGCCAGCTGCGACGGCGCCTCGCCGGCCGCGGTCAGCCAGAACATCGTGGAGTGCTTCCCGACCGCGGAGTACCTCCCGGCCTGCTGGAAGTCAGGCCGGCACACCGTGCTCTGTCTGCGCGACGCCCGCACGCACACGCTGGTCCGGGTCCGCTACACCGGTTCCCTGCCGCAGGTGTCGGCCCCGAAGCGCCCCAGTCCCCTCGACCTCCGGCTGGCCCACCACCAGGCGTGCTCGCTGCGCATCGGCGGAGCGTGGAGCACGCTGCCCTCGCATCCCGCGTGGCTCGGCTTCTACTCCTGCGACCGCGGCAGCGTGTACGGCCCGCCCACCGGTGACGGGGTCAACCGCTCCCACCAGCCGTGGACCGTGCACCTCTGGCGTCGTGGTACCAAGCAGCGCGTGGTCGTGCGCCAGGTGCGGACCGCCTACTACGTCGGCACCCACCGCTAGCGAGGACGCGGCGGACGTCCCGACGCCTCGAGCCGCGCCGAGGTCGGTCCCGCGCCGGCCCACGGACCGGAGACGGTCACGAGGGCGAGCGCCGAGGTCGGCATCGCCACCCACGCCCCGTTGAGCACCGAGACCAGGTCCTCGAGGCCGGGGTTGTGGCCGACGAGCACGACGGTCGTCAGGTCGTCCGGCAGCTCGCGCACGAGCCGCAGCAGCTCGCGGCCGGACGCGCCGTACGCCCCCTCGTCGAGGCGCACCGGCGGAGCGACCGCGAGCTCGGCCGACGCGAGGGACCAGGTGCTGCGGGCGCGCTCGGCCGAGGAGACCACCGCCAGGTCGATCCGGTCGACATGGGCGGCCAGCCAGCGGCCCGCTTCGGGGGCCTGACGGCGCCCCCGCGCCGCCAGCGGTCGGTCGTGGTCGGGCTTGCCGCCGGACCAGTCCGACTTCGCGTGCCGCATCAGGATCAGCGTCCGGGCATCGTCCACGCGCTCCAGTGTGACGGCCGTACTTCTGCCTGGGTGGGCCACGGCTGGGAAACGCGGAACAAATTCCCGACGCACCCGTCAGCGGTGGTCGTGTGTTCCGCGTCCTCCAGGCGCGGTCAGCGCCCGACGGTGACCGAGGTGATCGGCACGTCGAGGGCTGCGGAGAGGGCCGCCGCCGGCTCCTCGAGCTCGGTCTCGCGTGGCGTGCGCGAGCCCGCGAACGACGTGATTGCGAGCGCCTTGCCGCGGCCCGCGCCTTCGAACCGCCAGGAGCCGCCGACCCGGCCGTCGACGAGCATCGGAGCGAGCATGAGCCCGTTGTTGCGGTGCCACAGCACCTCGTTGTCGGCCGGTGTCACGAACCGGTCGCGGGCCCGTGAGTCGTAACCACACAGGACGGCGTCGAACTCGGGCAGCAGCCGGACGCCGGGCAGGTCTCGCGCCGGGGGAGCCGTCGGCAGGTCGGCGTAGGCACGGCCGTCGGGCCCGTCCTGCCAGTTCAGGTCGAGCCGGTCGACAAGCGCGTCGACCTGGCGCAGCCCGAGGCCGGACCACCAGGCGACGTCGTAGCGGCTGACCGGTCCGTACGACGCGACCTGGGTGCGGACGAGCTCCAGCAGCGGGTCGTCGGGAGCCGCTCGTGGGGCGAGCACGGCCGTCGCGGTGCGGTAGCCCGGTGCGCCCCTGGCCGGACCAGTCGCCTGCGAGGGGCCGCCGCAGCAGCCCGCCGTGGCCGAACCCGAAGTAGCGGCCCCCCTCGTTGTCGACCCGCCGCACGGCCTCGCCCTCGCCGTGGTCGCCGAGCCACCCGGTCAGGAACGTGAGCAGCTCGGCCGGCGTACGCCACGCATCGCGCGCGAACTCCTCGATCGCTGCCCAGACCTCCTCCAGCTCGTGGTGCTCCAGCCGGAGTGTGCGGGCCCACAGTGCGCGGTTGCCGACCCGGGTGGCCGCGTCGAGCAGGGCGTGGTGATCCGGGGGTCGAGGTGTGCACCGTGCCGCGGATCGTGCTGCCGCGCACGACCTGCCACGACTCGTACGCCGTGGTGATCTCCTCGTGGGTCACGCCCGGCAGGCGCGCGCCCAGCGCGGCGTACGGCGAGCGCGCGGTCTGCGACTGGATCGGCCCGATCCGGGCCACGGCGTCAGCCACCTCGCCAGGCCCTGGGCCGGTCACCACGGGGAACTGCCGGCCCAGGCTCAGCGCGCGCAGATCGTCCCAGTCGTAGGTCACCCGGCCAGGCTAGGGGTCAGGCCCAGCACCGCGCCCAGGTGCGGCCGGAAGGCCCGCACCCCTAGTCCGAAAGGACTACGGGGGCGCCGCCGTTGGGCTCGTCTTCGCCACTTGCGCTCAGGCGTGGCCCCGCACGCTGTCAGGATCGCGGCATGGCCCCCCAACACGCCTACGTCTTCGACCAGGACAGCACATTCTCGGGCCCTGTCTCCGCCCCCGAGCGCGACCACCTCTCGCTGGTACGTCCGATCTACCTCACCTACGCCGACGGCGTGGAGCTCCGGCGTAGCGGCCCGCTGTGGCGCCGCAGGCAACGACGCTAGCCCCGCCGGGCTCGTGCACGCGGCCCATCTGCACAGTCCGCTGGCTCTGTGCGGCGCCTCGCTCGACTCGCTCGAGGCCTTCGGACGCAGCCGACACCCCTTCGAGCGGTTCGACGTCTCCGAGCGCTGCACGCAGTGCGACGTCGCGGCGGCCCCACCGCCGACCGCCCCGAGCCCGCCTGTCCGGCCTCTGGCCGCCGTCGTCTCCCCGGCTGCCGTGCCACGATGGCCCGCGTGACGATCGTGCTGCCGGCCGGCCTGGAGAAGCAGCGCGGTCTCGGCCCCGACTGGGGCGCCTGGCTCGACGGGCTGCCTCGACAGTTCGGCGACCCTGCTCGACGAGTGGGAGCTGAACGTGACGGCGACGACCTCTGGCACGGCTTCTGCTCGCTGGTGGCGCCGGTCCGGACCGTCGGAGGGCGAGCCGGCCGTCCTCAAGGTGAGCTTCGACGGCGACGACGAGTCCGCGCACGAAGCCCTGGCCCTCCAGCACTGGCACGGCGACGGCGTGGTGCGGCTGCTGCGTGCCGACCCGCGCCGCCGCGCGCTGCTCCTCGAGCGGCTGCACCGGCGCGACCTGAGCGACCTCTGGGACGTCGAGGCGTGCGAGGTCGTGGCCGGGCTCTACCCCCGGATCCACCGGCCCGCTCCTGCCCCAGCTGGCCACCGTCACGTCGTACGTCGGCGCGGTGGCTCGACGACCTCGCCGCCCAGCCGCGCGACATCCCGATCCCGCACCGGATGCGCGAGCAGGCCCTTTCCCTGGGGCGCGACCTGGTCGCCGACCCGGCGAGCATCGGCAGGATCATCCACGGCGACCTGCACTACTTCAACGTGCTCGCGGGCGACCGGGAGCCGTGGCTGGTGATCGACCCGAAGCCGATGTCGGGCGACCCCCACTACGAGCCCGCGCCGATGCTGTGGAACCGCTGGGACGAGCTGGCCGACGACGTCCGCACGGGCCTACGACGCCGCTTCCACACCCTGGTCGACGCCGCCGGGCTCGTCGAGGAGCGCGCCCGCGACTGGGTGGTGGTGCGGATGGTCATCAACGCCAACTGGGCGGTGGAGGACGCGCAGCGCATGAGCCGCGACCTCGACGCCGAGGAGCGGGAGTGGATCACCCGGTGCATCACGATCACCAAGGCGGTCCAGGACTGAGTTCTCGGGCGGCGTGGGGCTCCTGATCGCTAGAGTGACGACTCGAGCGAGCGAGGGAGCGTCCGGTGGAGTCCGACCCGGTGGCGATCGACAGGCGCCCGCGGTCCCTCGTGCACATGTTTCTCGAGCGGGCCGACGAGGCGCCCGACGAGGATGCCTACTACTACCCCGTCGAGGGTGGCGGGTGGCAGGAGTCGACCTGGTCGCAGACCCGCGAGCTCGTGGAGGGTCTGGCCGCCGGCCTGATGGCTCTCGGGGTGGCGGTGGAGGACCGGGTGGCGCTGCTCGCCTCGAGCCGCTACGAGTGGGTGCTCGCCTTCCTCGCCGCCCAGGCAGCCGGTGCCGCGGTGACGCCGCTGGATCCCGCCGCCGCCGATGAGGACGTCGCGCGAGCGCTGGCCGAGTCCGGCGCGCGCATCGTCGTGGCCGAGGACTACGACGCCGTCCGGACCCTCTGGCGGATCCGGTCACGGATCCGCGACGTCACGAAGGTCGTCCAGATCGACGGCGACTACCCCGACCCCCGGGTGCTCACCCTCGAGGGGCTGCTCGCCCTGGGGCAGGACCACCTCGCCGGGCAGCCTCGGGCAGTGCCGCAGCGGCTCTACGCGATCCGGAGACAGGGGCTGGCCGCGCTGGTCCCCGCCACGGCCCAGCCTCCCGAGGAAAGCTCGGGCGCGGGACGCCCGGGGTCCGGCTCTCGCACGGGTCGCTGACCTACCAGGCGACGGCGTTGTCGATGCTCGGCCTCCTCGACGAGGGCGACCTGCTCTTCTGCGCCGTCCCGCTGGCCGGGACGACCGGGCGCTCGGTGCTGGCGGCCCAGCTGGTCCTCCGGCTGCCCCCTGGCGCTGCGCCCCGGGATGTCCGGGGGACGACGCCGACGACGCCACGAGCGCGTTGGCCGACGCCCTGTGGGTGGTGCGGCCGACCGTGCTGGTGGCGAGCCCACCTCAGCTGGAGCGGCTGCGTGGCCGGGTGCAGCGGGAGCAGCGCAGCGGCGTGCTGCGGCGTCGAACGACCGAGCGAGCCTTCGACACCGCTCGTCAGGTCCGCGAGCAGCGGGTCGCGGGGGAGCGGGTGCCACCGGGCCTGGCCCGGCGCCACCGGTCGCTGGACAAGAAGGTGCTCGCGGAGGTGCGCGAGCTGTTCGGCGGGCGGCTCCGGTTCGTGGTCACCGGTGACCTCGGCTCGGACACCGGCGACTTCTACGACCTGGCCGACGTCACCTTGCTGGAGGGCTACGCCACCGCCGAGGCCGGAGGGGTTGTCGCCCTCGCCCTCCCCGGCGACCGAGGCAGCCGCACGGTCGGCCACCCGCTGCCCGGGACCCACGTCCGGATCGCCGACGACGGCGAGATCCTGGTCTCGGGCCCCGGGCTGATGGAGGGCTACCACGGCCGCCGGGCCCCGCGCGTCGTCGAGGGCGGCTGGCTGCACACCGGCGACTCCGGAGTGCTCGACGCGGAGGGCCGGCTGCGGGTCCTCGGACGCCAGATGGTGGGCCAGGTCGGGACGTCGTTCCCTACCTGACCCTCCGGGCGTGAACTACATTGAGCCCCGCCTCGGGTCGCCGTTCGATGCCGTCCCCGTTCTCCCAGGAGTGACTGACATGTCCACCAGCACCGACGCGAGCTTCGTCGACCAGATGGTCGCCAACGTCGCTCTCCAGTTCCTCGACCGGGTCGACCGGAGCCCGCGGAAGGAGGCCTTCCGCTACCCGGAGGGAGAGCGCCTGGACCTCGGTCACCTGGGCCGAGGCGGGCGAGCAGGTCGCCGCGTCTCGCCGCCGGCCTGCTCGCGCTCGGCCTCGAGCCCGAGCAGCGGGTCGGCATCGCCTCCGGCACCCGCTACGAGTGGATCCTCGCCGACCTGGCGGTGATGTGCGCCGGTGGCGCGACCACGACCGTCTACCCGTCCACCAACGCCGAGGACACGGCCTACATCCTCAGCGACTCCGGAGTGCCGGGTCGTCTTCGCCGAGGACGACGAGCAGATCGCCAAGCTCGACGAGCGACGCGGCCGAGCTGCCCCACCTGGGCAAGGTCGTGACCTTCGACGGCGACCACCGACGGCGACTGGGTGATCAGCCTGGACGACCTCGGCGCGCTGGGCGACACCTACCTCGCGGAGCACCCCGGCGTGATCGCAGGAGACGGCCGAGGCGATCCGTCCCGACCAGCTGGCCACCCTGATCTACACCTCCGGCACGACGGGCCGGCCCAAGGGCGTGCGGCTGCAGCACCGCTCGTGGGTCTACGAGGGCGCGGCGATCCAGGCCCAGGACATCCTGAGCGAGGACGACCTGCAGTTCCTGCTGGCTGCCGATGGCGCACTCGTTCGGCAAGGTGCTGCTCTCCACCCAGCTGGCCTGCGGCTTCGCCACCGCGATCGACGGCCGCGTCGACAAGATCGTCGACAACCTCGGCGTCGTCAAGCCGACGTTCATGGGCGCCGCGCCGCGGATCTTCGAGAAGGCGCACGCCCGCATCGTCACCATGCAGGCGGCCGAGGGCGGCGTCAAGGAGAAGATCTTCAACCAGGCGTTCAAGGTCGGCATCGCCCACGACAGGCTGCATCCGCGAGGGCAAGCCCGGATCCCGCTGCCTCAAGCGTGCAGCACGGCGCTGTTCGACAAGCTGGTGTTCACCAAGATCCGCGAGCGCTTCGGTGGCCGGGTGCGCTTCTTCATCTCCGGGGCCGCGGCGCTCAACCAGGAGATCGCGGAGTGGTTCCACGCCGCCGGCATCCTGATCCTCGAGGGCTACGGCCTGACCGAGTCGTCGGCCGGCTCGTTCGTCAACCAGCCCGGACAACTACAAGATCGGCACGGTCGGGCCGGTGTTCCCCGGCAGCGAGGTCAAGCTCGGCGAGGGCGACGAGATCCTGATCAAGGGCCCGCGGCGTGATGGAGGGCTACCACAACCTGCCCGAGGAGACCGCGAAGACGCTGACCGACGACGGCTGGCTCCGCACCGGCGACAAGGGCGCAGTCGACGCCGACGGCTTCCTGCGGATCACCGGCCGGATCAAGGAGCTGTTCAAGACCTCCGGCGGCAAGTACATCGCCCCGCCCGCGATCGAGTCGAAGTTCAAGGCGATCTGTCCCTACGCCAGCCAGTTCGTGGTGCTTCGGCAACGAGCGCAACTTCTGCGTCGCCCTGATCACCCTCGACCCCGACGCGATGGCCGAGTGGGCCAAGGAGAACGGCGTCGCCGGCGACTACGCCGAGATCGTGCGCCTCGCGACGCCTGCCAGACGATGGTGGGCGACTACGTCGACGAGCTGAACAGCCGCGTGAACCGCTGGGAGACGATCAAGAAGTGGAAGCTCCTCGACCACGACCTCGTCGGTCGAGTCCGGTGAGCTCACCCCGTCGATGAAGGTCAAGCGCAACGTGGTGGAGGACAACTACGCCGAGCTGATCGACTCCTTCTACTCCTGATCCGCAGAGCGCGCCCGGGCGCCGGTGCGTTGGATGGCCTGATGCCGTCCTCGCTACCCTCCGGCGACCCGGCGCCTGCCGACGGGGCGCTGCCCGGAGACGGCCGCTGGCCGAGCTGGGCACCCGCCCGTTCGGGATCTACGTGCACGTGCCGTTCTGCACGGTGCGGTGCGGCTACTGCGACTTCAACACCTACACCGCCGCCGAGCTCGGCGACCAGCCCGGCGCCTCGCGCGCGACGTACGCCGAGGCCGGCGATCGCGGAGGTGCGGCTGGCCCGGCGCGTCCTCGGCGACCGCGACCTGCCGGTCGCAGACCGTCTTCTTCGGCGGCGGTACGCCGACGCTGCTCCCGGCGGGCGACCTGGCGTCGGTCCTGGCGCGCCATCGCCGCGGAGTTCGGGCTCGCCCCGGCGCCGAGGTCACCACCGAGGCCAACCCCGACAGCGTGACCGCCGGGGACCTCCAGGCGCTGCGCGAGGCCGGCTTCACCCGGCTGAGCTTCGGCATGCAGTCGGCCGTCGACCACGTGCTCGCCACCCTCGACCGCACCCACGACCCGCGCGGGTCCCGGCGGTCGTCGACTGGGCGCGCGAGGCGGGCTTCGAACAGGTCAGCCTCGACCTCATCTACGGCACGCCGGGGGAGTCGCTCGACGACTGGGGGCTCTCGCTCGAGACGCGCCCTGGCCTGCCACCCCGACCACGTGTCGGCGTACTCCCTCATCGTCGAGCCCGGCACCGCCCTCGCCCGCCGGATCACGCCGCGGCGAGCTCCCGGCACCCGACGACGACGACCTCGCCGACAAGTACGTGCTCGCCGACCAGCGCTGAGGGAGCGGGGCTTCGCCTGGTACGAGGTCTCCAACTGGGCCGTCGACCGGCAGCCCGCTGCCGCCACAACGAGCTCTACTGGACCGGCGGCCGACTGGTGGGGGATCGGCCCGGGTGCGCACAGCCACGTCGGCGGGGTGCGATGGTGGAACGTCAAGCACCCCTCGGCGTACGCCGGGCGGCTGGCCGCCGCGCTCAGCCCGGCCGCCGCGCGCGAGACGCTCGACGACGAGACCCGCCGGGTCGAGCGGGTCCTGCTCGAGATCCGGCTCCGCGATGGGCTGCCGGTCCTCACGCTGGACGCCCATGGTCGCGGTCAGGTCGCCCGGCTGGTCGACCAGGGACTGGTCGAGCTCGAGCGCCGAACGGCTGGTGCTGACGCTCGAGGGACGGCTCCTCGCCGACGCGGTCGTGCGCGACCTCCTGCCCTGACTCGCGGTGTCGCCCACCGACGGCGGACTACCAGCCCGGAGGTGCCTGCAGCTCCTCGATCGTGGGGGAGCGGTGCAGCACCTTCCAGTCCAGCTGGTGCTCCAGGGCGTAGGCCAGCGGAGCGCTCGGGCGGAGCACGGCGATCCGAACCCCGGTGGCGCGCAGCTCGTCGTCCCACCCAGGGGCCAGCCCCGCGATATCGGTGTAACGCTGGAGCTCGGTCAGTGTGAAGGTGTCGCCATACCCGTGCATCAGCAGGTCGAGCTGGGGGTAGCGCCACATGAGGTAGCCGCCCCAGTCCGACTCGCCCACCACCTCGGTGCCGGGGACCAGTGAACCGAGCGCTGGGTCGACCCAGGCCGGCTGGGCAGGAGGGGAGTCCGATGTTGCCGGCACAGCGGCCGCGAGGGTCCCCAGCGCGACGACGAGTGCGCCCGCAATGAGCCCGAGCTCCACACGTCCTGGCCGGACGCTGGCAGCCCTGCTTGCGCTCGCCCCAGCGTGCGCCGCGATCAGCGGGACCAACATGACCGCTGCCACGGGAACCGTCCGCCATGACCACACCGAGCACGCTCCGGCCGTCAGCAGGAGTGCCAGATCGAACCACGTGGCACGGCCGCGCCGAACGAAAAGGATCACCGTGAGGCCCACCATGAGCCCGAGCACGATGCATGATGGCTGGGTGAAGTCAGGAGTGCCCCACTCGGAGAAGTAGCGGGCGCGAGAGCCGACACCCAAGACCGCGCCGTAGAGAGCCGGGCCAACCGGGGTCGCCATCGCCGCTGCCGCCGACAGCAAAGGAACCAACAGCGCCTTGACGAGCTCCTCGTGGGTGCGGACCCGGTCGAGCGCCAACCCGGCGACTGCGATCACACCGAGCCCGATACCAATCGGCCACATACCGTGGACCATGGCCCACACCCAGGTGAGGGGTATCAACCACCACCGCAGCCTGCCGTCCTCGCGGGTGCGCATCCAAGCGGCTGTCGTCACCGCGACCAGCAGGAAGCTGAGGACCTGCGGACGCATCGCGAGGAACTTGGAGGCCGCCACGCAGGGCCGCCGTTGTCAGGGCGACCGCAAGAAGGGGGTCCAGCCAGCGGCGCGCCACCAGGTAGAGCGTCGTCATCAGGGCGACCAGCTGGACGCCGAACAGCCACGCCACGCCGGCCAGCCCGAACCACTCCTCGGTGCGTGCCATCACCACCTCGGACAGCCACTGCGTCGGCAGCCAGTGCGCGGTGGCAAAGGTGCTGACCGAGCCGGGGTGGCGTAGCGACCAGTGATGCAGGAACTCCGAGCCGAACCGCAGGTGGAAGTAGGTGTCGGTGTTGGACAGGGGGAGCGCGGCGATCCGCACCAGCACGGCCAGCACGCCCACGAAGAAGCCACCCGCCGCGACCGGCCTGGTCCATGCCAGGCTCGCCGCGGCGCGCCGGGGCAGGCTGGCTCGGCGAACAGAGCCTGGTCCGCCACTGTGACCTCCGGGCGCAGCACGCCGACCTACGGCGTCAGACCGCGGGCGACGTAGCCCGACTTGAGGGCGGGTGCGGCCGAGCTGGGAACCAGGGTGTTGCCGGCCCGGTCGGTGATCCTGCTGGACACGAAGACGACCTGGTACTTGCCCGGCTTCAGTGAGCCGCGGGGGTCCAGCGTGGCGACCTTGTGGGTCGACGACAGTGTGACCTTGGCCTTGACCAGGTTCTTGTGCCCAGAGGAGAGCCGGTAGAGCTTCATCGTCGAGCTGGTGACGCCGTACACGCGTTCGCTGAACGTGGCTTTGACGTTCGAGGAGGGCTTGAGCCGGGTCGGTGTCACCGAGACGACCTTCGGCGCCGTCCCGTCCACCCGGAAGCCCCGCGTCGGGCTGCTGCTCAGGACGTGGCCGCCGGCGTCCAGGGCGTCCACCCGCCACGTGTAGGTGCCATCGGACAGCGTCGACGTCGGGGCGTAGGCCGTCGCGGACGTGCTGTACTTCGTGGTCGAGCGCCCTCCGAAGATCACCTGGTACGACGCCGCGTCAGGCACCTCTGACCACTCGAAGAGCGATCGCCGGGCGCTCACCCAGACGTTGTCGGCCGGTGCCACGAGGCTGCTGGACGCACCCGTGGAGGAGAACGACGCAGCGGCGGACCACTGACCCGGGTTGCCCGACGCGTCCACGCGGCGTACCCGCCACAGGTAGTTGGTCGAGGACGCCGCGAGCGGAGTGGTCGGCGTGTAGGCGGTGGTCTTCACCGACACCGAGACCACCCGGTTGGCGGGGCTGAACGTCGCGTCGTTGTTCTTGTAGACCTCGAGGTTGTA
Source organism: uncultured Actinomycetota bacterium (assembly GCA_963761085.1). Taxonomy (GTDB): domain Bacteria; phylum Actinomycetota; class Actinomycetes; order Propionibacteriales; family Nocardioidaceae; genus Nocardioides. Next base: position 214,037 of record CAVXFQ010000002.1, on the reverse strand, counting down.
CGACGCTGCGAAGGGCGCGGCGTCCCACCGGAACGGCGTCGTCCCCGAGACCTGGGCACCACCCATCGGCGAGTCCGGGACGACGGCCGGACTGGCCTTGGTGAAGGTCCCCGACGTCGACCAGGACTGGCCCTGGTTCTCGTCGTCGAGGGCCTGGACCCGCCAGTAGTACGTTCCGTCGGGGTACAGCTTGGAGTGCTCGGTGTAGGTCGCCTGGTCCACCACCTGGTTGTCCAGAGGGCTTGCGAACGACGGGTCGTTGTCGACCTGGATCCGATAGTTCTTGGCGGTCTGGTTCGAGGTCTCACCCTTCCAGGTCCGGCCGATGTTGGTGGTGTAGTAGTCGTCCCAGCTGAAGGTGATCTCGCTGGAGTCGGGGTTCGAGCTGGTGAGACCGACGACGGCGGGCGACGCCTTCGTGAAGGAGCGGGTGTCGGGCAGCACCGTCGCGCTCGAGACCGGGTCCGGTCCGCAGGTCGTCGTGGCCAGCGACGTGCACGGCCGCACGTGCCAGTAGTAGGCCGTCCCTGCCTGGCTGTCGGGCAGGGCGTCGAGGCTGTTGGTGGTGTTGAGCTGGAAGATCGTGTTCGTCGTGACCGGGACGCTCGGGATCTTGGACGAGGTGAAGTTCTCGTCCTGGGCGTAGTACACGAGGTAGGCCGCAGCGCCGGGCACGGGGTCCCACGACAGCACCGGTGTGGTGGGAACACCGGCGCAGGTGTCCTCGGGGCTGGTGCCGCTGCATCCGTCGGCGCCGTTGGTGATGCCACTGCCGTCGACGGCGATCTTCAGCCCGGTGACCTGCGCGTTCGGGTCCCAGCTTCCCGCGACGGGTGCGGGTGTGGTGTAGGTGAAGGCCTGGGCGACCGAGAAGATACCGGGCAGCCCGTTCGGGTAGGGCTGGTCGATCGGACGCACTCGCCAGTAGAGCACGGTGGAGCCCGACGGGTAGGTGCAGTCGCCGGTGAGGCGCGGGGTGTACGTCGTCTGCGCGGTGGTGCACGTGTCGGTGGCCCCGGGCGAGAAGTTCGCGTCCGCGGAGACCTGGAGCTGGTACAGGGAGGCATGCGGAACGGGCGTCCACTGGTAGTACTGCTTGAAGCCGGTGACCGAGCCAGGAGCACCAGAGGTGCCGGTGGGGTACACCGCCTGAGGCGCCTCGGGCCAGACGCGTTGGAACCCGTTCAGGGTCGGCGTCCATGCCGACTGCTGGCCGGCAGGGTCAACGGCACGCACCCGCCACCAGAACTGGTCGTTGTTCAGGGTCGTCGGCGGGGAGTAGCGCGTGCTCTGGATGCCGGTCACGTTCAGGGCGACGTTGTTGAAGTCGGAGTCGAGGGCGACTTGGAGGTCATAGGTCTTGGCGCCGGGCACCGGCGTCCAGTCCAGGACGACGTCCTCGATCTGATGGGTGATGTCGTCCTCGGGGTAGGTGATCTGCGGCGCCGCCAGTCCGTCGACCACGAAGTGCTCCACGGCTGACGGCAGGCTGTTGAGGTCCGAGCCCTTGCTCGCGGTCACGGTCCAGTACCAGTCGCCGGCGGCGAGCGGGTCGGGGTCGACCAGCGACGTGCTCTTGGTGGTGTAGGTCTTCGCCCCGATCATGTCCGCGTCGCCGTCGACCTGCACGGTGTAGGACGTGGCACCCTGTACGGCGGACCACTGGAGCAGTGGCGGGTCCTGCGGCTGGGCGAGCACCTCGCCGGCGATCGGCGACAGGGGTTCCGGTGCGGAGATCTCGACCTGGGTGAGGTCGGCGGTCGACCAGGCGGACGTCGTGCTGCCCGACGCGGATCGGACCCGCCAGAACAGGTCGCCGGAGGGCAGGGACTTGGTCGGCACGACCCGGGTGTTCACCGTCGTGGCGGTGAACAGCGGGGAGCTGAAGCTGCTCGAGTCGTCGACCTGCACCTGGTAGGTGGTGGCGCCGGTGACTGGCGACCAGGACAGCACGTGGGTCGTGGTGTTGAGCGGCGAGTCGCCCAGTCCCCGTGGCGCGCCCAGCGCGTGGGCGGGTGCGGCCACGAGGATCGCTGTGCCCAGCGCGGCGGCCGCGGTGACGAGAACAGCGCGAGCACCCATGGTGTGACTGCGACCGAGCACGTGGGACATCCCTCCAGAAGACCGACGAGGCAGCCTAAGGCGCAACGCCGCTCGGCAAGGGCGAAACCAGGAGATTGTGATGGAACCTTTGGCGCGCTCTCGGGGCGACCTGAGGGGTCGCCGGAGACCCTCCGGGCCTGTCGCGGCCTCGCTCAGTCGACGCCTACGGCGAACGCGGACTCGAGGTCGTGCTTGGAGTAGGCGCGGAAGGCGATGTGGGTCTCGGTCGCGGTGACGCCCGGGACCTTGTTGAGCCTGTCGGCCACGACGCTGGCGACGTCGTCGTGGTTGCGGACCCGGACCAGGGCGATCAGGTCGATCTGTCCGGTGACGGAGTAGACCTCGCTCACGCCGTCGAGATCGGCGATCGCCTCGGCCACCTCGGGGATGCGGGCGACGTCGGCCTTCACGAACACGATGGCGGTGATCACGACACCAGACTCTAGCGAGCCGGCTGGGAGGCGACCGGCAGGTCGCGCCGGTCGTCGAAGGGCACCAGGTCGAGGCGCGACTGGGAGACCGCGTCGTGCAGGGAGAGGTGGCGGGTCGCACCGCCGACCGGACAGGTCCACTCGCCGTCCACCTCGACCAGCCGGACGCCCGGCGCCTCGAGCCATCGCAGGATGCGCTCGGTCTCCTCGGCGGTCGCGGCCGGCACCGGGCCCGGGCCGCCCCGGACGGTCTCTCCGCTGGCGACCAGCTCGGCGACGTAGTGGTGGGCGTCGGTGCCGGACGGGATGACGCCGGCCGCGGCGAGCCGGCCGTGGCGCACGACGTGGACCGCCCACCGGACCCGGCCGCTGGGGTCGTCCTCGCGGCGGGCCGCCACGAGGTGGGGGATCGAGGTGAGGGCGGTGAGCCGCTGGGTCCGGGCCACGGCCCGCACGAACGCCGCCAGCCGGTCACGATGGACCCCGGCCTCCTCGAACCGCTCGTCGGCGGCGAGCACGGCCATCCGTTGAGTGATCAGGTCGACGACGTCGTCGGGTCGCTGCAGGAGGTTGTCGCGCAGCTGGCGGACCACCGCGGCGTAGGTGGTGGAGTCGACGCTGCCGTCGCACGGCGAGAGGCAGCGGCCCATCTCGGCCAGCACGCACGGCGACCCGGCAGGGCTGCGGCCGATGCGTTGCGTGCACTGCCGGAGCGGGAAGGTCTCGTGCAGCGCCGCCAGGCACTTCTCCGCGGCCTTCTTGGTGGAGAAGGGGCCGACGTAGTCGGCGCCGTCGTCGGCGACGCGCCGTACCAGTGAGAGGCGCGGCCAGGTCTCGCGGGTGAGCTTGAGGTAGTGGGCCTTCTCCGGGAAGCGGGACCGACGGTTGTAGCGGGGCTTGTGCTCGGCGATGAGGCGCAGCTCGCGCACCTCGGCCTCGAGCGCCGTCGCGCACTCGATGCCGGTCACGGAGTCGGCCAGGCCGACCATCTCGCCGATGCGCGACCTCGTCTCCGAGGCCGTGAAGTAGGAGCGGACGCGGGTGCGGAGGTCGCGCGAGGTGCCGACGTAGAGGACTCGGGCCCGGTCGTCACGGAAGAGGTAGACCCCCGGCGCGTGCGGCAGGCCCTCGGCGAGGTGGCGCTTGCGACGCTGGGCGGTCGACACCTTGGCGCTGAAGGTGGACAGCTCCTCGAGGGTGTGGACCCCGAGCCCTCCGAGTCGCTCCAGCAGCCCGTGGAGGACGTCGACGGTCGCCCTGGCGTCGGACAGGGCGCGGTGGTTGGGCGTCGTGGTGGCGTGGAACGTGCGCGCCAGCGACGAGAGCTTGCAGTTGGGAGCGTCGTCGCGAGTGATCACGCGACGGGCGATCTTGGCGGTGTCGAGCACCTCGAACGCCGGCCACGGGATGCCCTGACGAGCGGCGAACCACTTCAGGAAGCCGACGTCGAACGGTGCGTTGTGGGCGACCAGGACGCTGCCGCGGGCGAACTCGAGGAACGACGGCAGCACGGACTCGATCGACGGGGCCTGGCCGACCATGGAGTTGGTGATGCCGGTGAGCACCGCGATGAACGGCGGGATCTGGGTGTGGGGGTTGACCAGGGTCTGGAACTCGCCGAGCACCTCGCCGCCGCGCACCTTGACCGCCCCGATCTCGGTGATCATCGACCCGCCCTCGGCCGACCCGCCCGTGGTCTCGAGGTCGACCACGCAGAAGGTCAGGTCGCGCAGCGGACGCCCCAGCTCGTCGAAGCTGCGCTGGGCCTCCCACCGGTCGGCACGGTCGGGGGCACGCCCCCCATCGGTCCGCCTGCGCAGCACCGCGCGGGCACGAGCCCTCGGCCCGGGGGCGACGGGGCCGGTGCTCGGTCGGGCGGCTGCGGTCACGTCTCGACGCTAGGGCGGCCCACCGACAACCTCGGGTCGGACACACCGGCCCGGCTCCGGCCACCTCGCGAGCGAGCTCGCTCCGGTCTCGCTCGGACACGCGCTCCGACTCCGTCGGACCGCAGCGTCCTCCCTCATGTCGGTGGTGCCTGTCACCGTCTGGGACATGACGACGAGAATCGACTGCGACACCTGCCTGGTACGCGGCCAGGCCTGCCACGACTGCGTGGTGACCGTGCTCCTCGGCCCGCCCCCCGAGCTGGCCTTCGCCGACGACGAGTGCCGGGCTCTCGACACCTTGGCAGCCGGGGGCCTGGTGCCCCCACTGCGGCAGGTGACCCCGGTCCCCGGGCCGGTGATCGAGTCGGCGTGAGGAGGCCGGATGCCTGTGACAGAAGGGGAAAGTGTGACCCGTGTGACGTACGCGACACCTTCCCGTCCTCAGGTCACGAAAAAGTCACGACAACCCGGTTGAAAGTTTGGCCTTCCTTCCGCGGTGTGGTTAGGGTTCTGCCTCAGACCCCCGTGCCGCAGGACATGTCCGGTGTCCTCACGAGGGTCGCGCCGAGTCAAGACTCGTGACCGCTCGGGGTCGCGACGAAAGAGCCGGGGAACCAACCCACCTGGGGTGAATCTCCGACAAGGCCGAGGCCACGCACGTGGCCGAGGTGGAGTCGGGGTAAGGCCAGTCGTGCCCGAACCCGTCAGCTCACCTGGTAGGCGTACGACACGCAAGGGAGTCCTTCCGCTCGTGCTCAACGGCCGGAAAAGCCTCATCACCGTCCTCGCCAGCGCCGCCCTCGTCACCTTCGTGGGCACCATCCCTTCCGGGACCGCGCAGGCCCAGCCCTCCGTCAGCGACGTGCAGCACCGGGTCGACCGGCTGTATCACGCCGCCGAGCGGGCCTCGGAGCGGTACAACCAGATCCACGTGCAGCTCCAGCAGATGCGTGGTGACGTGAAGGCGCTGCGCGCCGACGAGTCGCTGCAGCACCGGCGTACCGAGCAGGCCCGCAGGGTCGTCGCCGACGCCATTGTCCAGGAGTACGAGGGCGACTCGCTCTCCGCGGTCGGCCAGGCCGTCGTCTCCCAGGACCCGAGCCAGTTCGTCTCGCAGCTGTCGACGATGTCGGCGTTCAACTCCCTGCAGACCAGCCGCTACGCCTCCTACATCACGCAGAACAAGGCGCTGGCCATCCGCCAGGACGCCACGGCGAGCCAGCTCGCCAAGGTCGCGCAGCTCGAGAAGAGCGCCGCCGCCGACAAGGCGAGCATCGACAAGAACCTCAGTGACGCCAAGGCGCTGCTCGGCAACCTGCAGGCCGACGCCCGGCAGCGACTGGCTCGAGGCCTCGCGCAGCTACCACCCCGGTGCCCATGCCGACGTCCCGGCGTCGGGTCGCGCGGCGGTCGCGGTGCGCTTCGCGCTGGCCCAGGTCGGCAAGGCCTACGTCTACGGCGCTGCCGGTCCCAACGCCTACGACTGCTCCGGTCTGACGATGGCCGCGTGGGGCGCCGCAGGAGTGGGCACTGTCCCACTCCTCGGGTGCTCAGTGGGGTGAAGGCACCCACGTCTCACCGAGCCAGCTGCAGCCCGGTGACCTGGTCTTCTACTACAGCCCCAGCCAACACGTCGGCATGTACATCGGTCACGGCATGATCGTCAACGCCGAGAACCCCTCGGCGGGCATCAGGGTGACCGGGCTCTACTCGATGCCGTTCGTCGGCGCGGTCCGTCCTGGCTGACCCGGCGACCCCGAGCACTCCCTCGTCCGCGCAGCGACGGGCCGGCCGTCCCACGTGGTGGGTGGTCGGCCTTTCGCTGTTCCTGGCCGTCGTGGTCGGCGGGATCGCCTGGCTGGTCCTGCGGCCCTCGACCTACCACGCGTCCCTCGACCACCCGGCCGCGCCGCGGGCCTCGGAGAGCTGACGCCTCCGCGCTCCTGAGCGGCCTCGTGTCCGCCGTACGCCGGGATCGCCCGGCCGCCGCTGCCCGCCTGAGCACCGATGAGGGCGCCGACCGCGACCTCGCGGGCGTGGTCCGCAACGGTCGGGCACTCCACGTGACCGAGCTTCGCCCTGCGCTACGTCGACCAGGCCGGCGGTGTCGCGCCCGACGGTGCCTGGGCTGCCGATGTCGCCGCCGGGTGGCGGTTCGCGGGCTTCGACCCCCGGCCGGTCCGCCTCGAGGTGCGCGTGCGGTTCGCCGTCCACGACGGGCGCCTGGGCATCGCCGGCATCGGTGAGGGAGACCGGCGCAGTCCCGTCTGGCTCACCGGTCCGGCCCAGGTCCGGCGTACCCCCTCGACGCTGGTGCTCGTGCAGGGCTCGGCCGCCCTGGCCGACCGGATCGCGGCCCTCGCCGACGCTGCCGTGCCACAGGTCCGCAGCGTGCTCCCCGGCTGGGGCGGTCACCTCGTCGTCGAGGAGCCCGGCTCCCAGGACGCGCTTGAAGCGGCCCTGCACGCCGACCACGGGCAGTACGCCGGCATCGCGGCCGTCACCACCGCCGTCGACGGCTCGCGCGTGCGCGGCGCGCCCGTCCACGTGTTCGTGAACCCGCCGGTCTTCGATCCCGCTCGGCACGCGGGGCTCCCAGGTGGTGCTCACCCACGAGGCCACCCACGTCGCGACGCGGGCGGCCACCAGCCCGGCACCCATCTGGCTCGTGGAGGGGTTCGCCGACTACGTCGCGCTGAGCGCCCAGCGCATCCCGCTGGCCACCAGCGCGTCCCGGATCGCTGCCCTGGTACGCCGTGCGGGGCCGCCTGCACACCTGCCCGGAGCAGCGCAGTTCGCGGCCGGGACCCCAGACCTCGAGGCCCGCTACGAGAGCGCCTGGCTGGCCTGCCGGCTGCTCGCGGACACCGGCGGGCAGGCCCGCCTGGTCTCCTTCTACGACGCCGTCGACGCCGGCACTCCGCTCGACACCGCGCTCCGGACCCGCTTCGGCTTCGGCGTCGGCGGCCTCACCGAGAGGTGGCGGAACCTCCTGTCACACTTGCCCGCGTGAGCCAGCGCCGCGTCGCCTTCGTGACCTTCCTCGTCGCGACCGTCGCCTTCCTCGTCGTGGCCGCCTGGCGCATCCCCTGGCACCCGGTCCCGGGCGGCACGCCGCCTCCGGCGGCGGCCGAGACAGTGTTCACCCGGGCCCAGATCGACCGGGCCGATGCCTACACCGACCCCGCACGCTTGCTGGCGTGGATCTCGCTCGGCGTCTCGCTCGCGGTGACCTGTTTCCTCGGCTTCACCTCCTGGGGACCGCGCCTGGTCGCCCACCTGCGGGGCTGGTGGTGGGTCAGGGTCATCCTGGCCGTGGCTGCCGTCGCGGTCATCGGCCGCGTCGTGACCCTCCCGTTCGCGATGGTCGGTCATCACCGCGCCGTCCAACACGGGCTCAGCACGCAAGGGTGGGGGCCCTGGACGGTCGATGTCCTGACCTCACTCGGCATCTCGGTCGTGATCTCGTCGCTGCTCCTGCTGGTGCTCGTCGGCGCGGCGCGACTCTGGCCGCGGGCCTGGCCCGCGGTCGCCGGGGTCGCCCTGGGGGCCCTGGTGATGTTCGGCTCGTTCGTCTACCCGGTCCTGGTCGAGCCGGCCTTCAACCAGTTCACCCCGTTGCCCGACGGCAGCCTGCGCACCCAGATCCTGCACCTGGCCGCCGTCGAGCACGTGCACGTCGACGACGTCCTCGTGGCCGACGCCTCACGCCGTACGACGACGCTCAACGCCTACGTGTCGGGCTACGGCAGCACCCGCCGGGTCGTGCTCTACGACACCGTGCTCCACGACCTGCCCCGCGACCAGGTGCTCGCGATCGTGGCCCACGAGCTCGGGCACGCCGCCCACGACGACGTGCTGACCGGCTCGGTGCTGGCCGCCCTCGGTACGACGCTCGGCATCGGTCTGCTCGGGCTGCTGCTGCCGGCGTCGTCCCGGCCGGGCGACGGCCGCGGGATGCGCGACCCGGCGACCGTGCCGCGGGTGCTGGCCCTGGTGGCCGTCGCGTCGTTCCTGTCGGCGCCGGTCAACAACGGCCTCTCGCGACTGATCGAGACGCGCGCGGACGTCGACTCGCTGCAGGCGACGCGCGACGCCCCGGCGTTCAACCGCATGCAGAAGCAGCTGGCTCTGCACTCCCTCAGCGACGACCCGCCCGCGATCACGCAGTTCTGGTACGGCTCCCACCCCACGACGCTGGAGCGGATCGCGATCGGTCGGCAGCTCGGGCAGCAGTCGGCTCAGCGGCCTCCGCAGGGCTGACGCGCCGGCCCCGACGCGAGCCCGGACCAACTGGTCGGAGAAGGCGATGCCCGCGGGCCCCCCATGGGCCCGCGGACATCTTGGTTGAACAGCTGGGGGGTCAGCAGGATCCCGCGCCCGCGCTCGCGCCGACGCTGTCGCATGTGGCCTTGTAGACGTCGCTGAGCATGCCGCCGAAGGCGAAGACCGTGACGGCGATGAGAGCGGCGATGCCCGTGATCAGCAGGCCGTACTCGACGGCCGAGGCACCGCGCTCGTCACGAGGAGCGAGGCGGGCGCTGAGCAGGATGCGCAGGTAGTCGAACATGGCGGATGCTCCTTGATGCCGGGGGGCGGTATGACTTCAGTGTGGGGCTTGCCGGGAGCGCTGCGAACCGGGCGATCGCACGTAGAGTCCTGACCCGGACGGACTAGGCGCTGATAGTTGCCGGTGGTCTCGACTCCGTCCGATCGTCGGCGTCGTACCAAGAGGGCTGGGCTTTGCTGGGTCCGGCGCTTCGCTGGGCGCTGGCTTGCATGTCAGTGGCCGCGCCCCCGACGGGGACGCGGCCACTGTGAGTGCTACTTCTTCAGCAGTTCCCGGTGCCGCTGCTCTGCCCGACGCTGCTGCAGGTGGTCGTGAAGATGTTCTGGATGACGCCACCGAAGGCGAACACCACAACGACGATCAGGGCGGCGATGCCGGCGATCAGCAGGCCGTACTCCACGGCCGAGGCGCCGCGCTCGTCCATCTTGGCGATCCGGGCGTTGAGCATGATGCGGAGGTAGTCCAGCATTTCGTTCTCCTACAGAGGTGTTGTGACGTTAGGCGGTTGAGAGCCGAGAAGGCCGGAGGCCTCCGGACTCCATGAGTGGACGTTCGGTGCCGCTGAGGGATCCCGCTTTCGATCCGACCCGGATAGTCCTTTCGGGCCATCAGAAGGCGTGTTCTAGGGGGATTCCCACCAAAACCCGGACACGGGACTCCGGGGTGTGCTCGATGGTCCGGCGTGGCCCGGCGGGCTCAGAGCTCGCGGCGCTGGACGCTCGAGAGCAGCCCGATCCGCATCGCGGTGACCAGGGCCTGGGCGCGGTTGTTGGCCCCGAGCTTCTGGTAGATGCGGGCGATGTGGGACTTCACCGTGGACTCGCTCATGTAGAGCTTCGCTCCGATGGCGGCTGCGTTGTCGCCGTCGGCGAGCAGGAGCAGCACGTCGTGCTCACGCGTCGACAGCCTGGTGGACTCCGCGCTCATCCGGCGCATCATCGCGCCGGCGAGGCCGGTGCACAGGAAGGAGCGCGGCGAGACGGCCGCGTGACGCGCGGCACGCACCACCTCGACCGACGGCGCATCCTTGCCGACGAACGCCGAAGCGCCGGCCTCCATGGCGGCGAAGATCTGGTCGTCGCCGGAGTGCATGGTGACCACGACGAGGCCGATCTTCTCGTCGGTCTGACGGATCTGACGGATGATGTCGAGACCGGTGCCGTCCTCGAGCTGGAGGTCAGTCACGATCACGTCTGGCGCGGCCTGGGCGTAGGAAGTGAGGGCCTCGGCGACGGTGCCGACCGAGCCCACCACCTCGGCGTCGGGCTCGCGGGCGAAGGCGCCGACCAGGCCCTCGCGGATGAGCTCGTGGTCGTCGACGATCACGACGCGAAGGGGCGGCTGGGATCCGGCTCGCTCGCCCTGCTGCACGGTCATCGGAAGGCCTCGCCGGTCGGGCACAGCGTCATGCGCTCAGGGTGTCGGGTCCGGTGTCGGTGTCTGCTTTCGACACGCCGGGTCCGGTCAGACGGACCGCGACGACGGTTCCGCGCGGGAGGTTGTCACCGACCTCGAGGTCGGCGTCGATCAGGGCCGCCCGCTCCCGCATGATCTCGAGCCCGTGGGAGTCCTCACGTCCGGTGCCGAGGCCGAAGCCGTCGTCGATGACCGTGATCTCCGCCGACGGAGGAGCGACCCGGCACTGGACCGTGATCGAGGTGCACCCGGAGTGGCGGACGGCGTTGGTCATCGCCTCCTGGGCGATCCGAAGGAGCTCGCTCTCCACCTCGTGACGCAGGCGGGTGGTGCTCTCGTCGAGGGTCACGTGGATGGGGATACCGCTGCTCGCGCTCAAGTGGCGAGCCAGGGACCCTATGGCCGTGCCGAGAGAGTCGTTCTCCCCGATGCTGGTGCGGAGCGTCTGCACCGAACGTCGTACCTCGCCGACGACTGTCGTCAGCCGCTCGCGCAGCATGGTCAGTTGGCGGGCCTTGGTCGACCCCTCGGGCTCACCGTCGATGAGGGTGTCGACGAAGTATCCCAGGGACGCCATCTCCTGGGCGATCCCGTCGTGCATCTCGCGGGCCAGGCGCCGGCGCTCCTCGACGGTCGCGGAGTCGCGGAACGCCAGGAACAGCACGGCGGTGTCGAGTCGGACCGTGGCAGGGCTGAGCTTGCGGTCGAGGGCCGAGAGGCGACGCGGGAGGTCAACGGCCTGGGGGTCGAGACCGGGGGCGAGAACGCCGGACACCACGGCAGCCACCCCGCCGCCGCTGTTGAGGGGGAAGGCGAAGCTGTGACCTGAGACCCGCACGTTGCCGGTCATCAGGCAGTACTGCGCCAGCTCCTCGCTCACAGCGAGCTCAGGACTGGCCAGGCTGGTGTCACCGACCAAGGGGGTCAAGACCTCGCCGCGCGGGATGTGGATGGTCAGTGCTGAGACCGGCAGCTCGTCCCGCACGGCGCTGGCGATCTGGCCGCCCAGCGCGACCGGGTCGAGACCCGAGCTCAGCTTGCCGGACAGCCCGATCAGCTCCCGGATCAGCGACTGGGCGTCGCGGTAGGCGCGCTGTGGGTCGTCAGCGGCCAGGAAGTTGGTGCGGACGAACGACGCGATCAGGCCGAGGCCCAGCCCGGTGATGGCCCAGGTGAAGGCGGCACTGCCCTGATCCTGGGTAAGGGTGCCGTTGGCCAGGCTGATCAGGACGTACGTCGCGAGCTCGGCCGACAGCGCCAGCGCCACGCCACGGGTGCCCCGGCGGAGCCCTGCGGTGAACGGTGGCACTGCCAGCGCGCCGAGGACGGCAACCGTCGAGTGGGCGGACAACCCCGCCACCGAGCCGACCAGCGCAGAGTCGAGTACCAGCAGAAGCGTGGCGGGCAGCTCGAGCATCTCGCCGGCGGTGACCGCCGCCCAGATCGCGCCCAGCGCGACCAGGGTGAGGAGCAGCAGCTGGTTGTGGCTCAGCGCGAGCGGCATCGCCAGCGTGAGCAACGCGAACGTGCGCGCGCCGACGGCGAGCCAGGTGTACTGCCGGCGCGGGCTACCCCACAGCATCGGCCGACCCGGTCGTAGCGGTCATCGCACTCTCACTTGCCTGCGAACGAGTCCATGATGTGGATCACGGCTGGTCCCATCACGGCGATGAACAGGCAGGGGAGGATGCAGAAGATCAGGGGCACGGTGATCTTGACCGGGACCTTCTGGGCCTTCTCCTCGGCCCGCTGACGCCGCTTGACGCGCATCTCGTGGGACTGGACGCGGAGCACGCTGGCGATCGGGATGCCGAAGCTGTCGGCCTGCACCATCGCGGTCACGAACGAGCGCACGTCGTCGACGTTGGTCCGGTCGGCGAACGCGCGCAGTGCCTGGGCACGGCCCTGACCGATCTGCATCTCGCGGAGCACGCGGCTGAACTCGTCGGCCAGCGGGCCCTTGGTGTTCTGCGCCACCTGCTGCACTGCGGCGTCGAACGCGAGACCGGACTCGACGCTGATGGTCATCAGGTCGATGGCGTCGGGCAGCTCGCGCTGCATCTTCGCCGGATCGGTCGTAGACCTTCTGGTAGAGGTACAGGTTCGGGCCGAGCCAGCCCACCAGCGGTGGCGCAGACCACGAACACGATCTGCAGAGTCAGGGACATGCCCATCAAGGAGGTCAGGGCGACCGAGATGAAGAACAGGGAGATCGCGCCGATGGTCTTCCCGGCTTGGACCCGTTCGATCGTCCAGCCGGCCGGGTTGCCGGCCAGGTCGAGCTTGTGCCGGATCCGCTCGCTGGCGTCGGCGCCGGAGAGGCGACGGGCGATCTTGGCGGCCCGCTCCTGGAGGGGAGCCATGATCCGCTCGCCGAACGGCTCGTCGAGATCCTTGGTCAGCTCGCGGGGGGCTCCGCTGAGCGCCTCGATCAGCGCCACCGAGCGGTCGACACCCCCGACTGCTCGGCCGGAGGCGGTCGTGCCGATCGCTGCTGTGATCAGCATGAGAGCGATGATGACGAGCACTGCGCCGAGCACCAGGAAGATGGTCATCTCACACCTCCACCTTGACGATGCGCGACATCCAGAACACGCCGACGGACAGGATCAAGGCACCACCGATCAGCATCAGGATGCCGAGCGGTCGAGTGAACAGCACGTTGACGTAGGTGGGGTTGGCGAGCACCAGGTAGAGCAGGAACGCAGGCGGCAGGCCACCCAGCACGTAGGCCGAGAGCTTGCCCTCCGCGGCGAGGGCGGCCACCTGGCGGCGGATGTACTCGCGCTCGCGCATGGTGCCGGAAACGGTGTTGAGGAGCTCGGCCAGGTTGCCACCGACCTGACGCTGGATGTTGATCGCCATGACCACCCAGTCGAAGTCCTCGCTCTGGAAGCGGTCTGCCACGCCCTGCAGCGCGGTCTCCAGCGACAGACCCAGCCGGGTCTCGACCAGCACCCGCTTGAACTCCGACGTGATCGGCTCGGAACCCTCACGGCAGATCGTGTCGACCGACTGTGCGAGGGAGAGACCCGCGGCCAGCGAGCCCGACATCAGCTGCAAGGTGTCGGGCAGACCGCGTTCGAACGCCTTCTTCCGCTTCTTCTTGCGGTGCCCGAGGTAGATCCAGGGCAGCAAGGCGCCGAGGGCCATGAAGATCAGGCCCACGATCAAGGAGCCCTTGCCCAGGAGGACCCCCGTCACAGACGCGAGCAAGAAGATGCCCGCGTGAAGCAACAGCCACTCCGCGGGGCGCAGGGCGCTGCCGGCGCCCTCGAGCCGGGCCTGGATGCGCTGCTCCAGGGTGTGACTGCGCTTGAGGACCGTGTCGGCAGCCGACTTGGCCGACTGCAGGGCAGACTCCTCCGCCCGGGGCTGCGACACGATCGGCGCGGACGCCGGGGCGCCGCTGCCGGCCCGCGCGGCGTACTGGACGACCCGCTCCTCGGTGGACATCTCCGTCTCGCTCGGGATGGCGAGGACCAGGATCACCAACAGGCCCGAGCCCGAGCGCGGCCAAGCCGCCGTACATGGCCCAGGTGCCGATGTCGACGGTCAGCGGGATCATCGCAGCCCTTCCATGGCGAACAGCATCGGATCCACGCGGACGTTGGAGTGCTCCATCTTCTCCAGGAACTTCGGGCGCAGACCCGTCGCGCGCAAGAAGCCTTTGGCGTTGCCCTCCTCGTCGAAGCCGGCCGAGTGGTCGTAGACGAAGATGTCCTGGAGGGTGATCACGTCGCCCTCCATCCGCTCGACCTCGGTCAGAGAGGTGATCCGACGCGAGCCGTCCTTGAACCGGGTCTGGTGGACGATCAGGTCGACCGCCGAGGCCACCTGCTCGCGGATCGCGCGCACCGGCAGGTCCATGCCGGCCATCAGCACCATGGTCTCCATCCGAGCCAGGGTGTCGCGGGGGCCGTTGGAGTGGAGGGTGCAGATCGAGCCGTCGTGACCGGTGTTCATGGCCTGGAGCATGTCGAGCGCGGAGGCGTCGCGGACCTCGCCGACGATGATGCGGTCAGGGCGCATACGCAGGGCGTTCTTGACCAGGTCGCGGATCGTGACCATGCCTCGGCCCTCGATGTTGGCCGGGCGGGACTCGAGGCGTACGACGTGGTCCTGCTTGAGCTGGAGCTCCGCGGCGTCCTCGATGGTGACGATGCGCTCGTCCTCGGGGATGAACGACGAGAGCACGTTGAGCGTGGTGGTCTTTCCGGCGCCGGTGCTCCCGGAGACGATGATGTTGAGGCGACCACGCACACAGGCGTCGAGGAATTCCACCGAGCGCTCGCTGAGCGTGCCGAAGGCGATCAGGTCGTCGGAGGTCAGCGGGTCGGCGGCGAACTTGCGGATGGTCAGCGAAGACCCGTCGACCGCCAGCGGCGGGATGACCGCGTTGACACGGCTGCCGTCAGGGAGTCTGGCGTCGACCATCGGGCTGGACTCGTCGACACGACGGCCGATGCGAGACACGATCTTGTCGATCGTGCGGCGCACGTGGGCCTCGTCGCTGAACGAGGCGTTGGCCTTCATCAGCTTGCCGTCGCGCTCGAGGTAGATCGAGTCATGGCCGTTGACCATGACCTCGGAGACGTCGACGTCACGCAGGAACGGCTCGATCGGCCCGTATCCGAGGATGTCGTCGCTGATCTCCTGGGTGAGCCGGTTGCGGTCGGCGTTGCTGATCGGCCGCTCCTGCGAGCTCATCAGCTGGGCCAGCACGGCTCGGACCCGGTGGTCGAGGTCGGCCTGGTCGAGGTTGGCGTCGTAGAGCTGCGGTCCGAGCTGCTTGAGAAGCTCGGAGTGCACGTCCTGCTTCAGCTGCTCGAGGCGCTCGTTCTCGGCGTTACGCCGGTTGCCTGCGCGTGCCACCGTCGCCGGCGTGCTTCGGGGGCGCGGCGGCGGCTCGGGATCGCTGCCCCCGGCACCACCGCCACCACCGCGCGGCGGTGGGGGAGGCGGGGGTGGCTCCTGGCCATCGGAGCCTGAAGGAGGCGTCGCCGGCGGCGCGGAACCGGTCTCGGTCTGCTTGCGTGCGGCGGCGAGACGTTCGGCGAGACTGCTCACGGTGTCACCTCTTGATCCGGAAGAGCTTGGCGAAGCGGTCGTTGTCGGCGTCCGCAGTGTCGGCCGGACTCGCCTGGTTCCTCGGCCGGCTCACCGGACAACATCGTCGAGAGGTTGCGGAACGCGGCGCTGGACGGATGGTTGGGGCTGGCCGCGATGATCGGCGTGCCCGCGTTGGTGGCCGCTGCGATGTCGATCGACGTCGAGATCTGCGAAGCGACGTTCATGCCGAGGATGGTCTCGACCTTCTCCGCGCCGATGCCGACGGCGTCGTCGGCGCGGTTGAGGAGCAGATACCGGTGGCCGCGGCCGATGTTGAGCATCTCGAGGGTGTCGAGGGCGACCTTGACGTTCTTCAGGGTCGGTACGTCGAGCGTGGCCACGATGATGCACTCGTCCGTCTCGTCGAGGGCGGTGAGCGTCTGCTCGTCGAAAGCCGGTGCGGTGTCGACGACGACGTAGTCGTACATCGTGCGCAGGGTGCGCAGCACCTTCGAGATCAGCAGCGGCGAGATACGCTCGCGGACGTCGGGGTGGCTGGGCGCGGCCAGCACCTTGAGGTTGTCCTGGTACCGGGTCAGCAGCGAGTTGAGCATCGGGACGTCGAGATCCTCCTCCGACCCGATCGCGTGCTCGACGGTGTGGGACGGGAACAGCTGGAGGGTGATGGCGACATCGCCGAAGGCCAGGTCGAAGTCGACCAGGCAGACCTGCCGTGGCTCCCTTGTCGGTCAGCGCCAGCGCCAGGTTGACCGCGACGGTCGTCTTCCCGACGCCGCCCTTGGGCGAGAAGATCGAGATCACGTGGCCGTTGTGCTTGGTCGCCTCGGGGCCGCGAAGGGCCTGGGAGAACTGGTGGGCACGGTTGACCGCGCCCGCGACGAGGTGGAGGTCGTCCATGGCCACGACCTCGCGGGCACCGGCCTGCATGGCGCGGGCCAGGAGCGCGGTGTCGAGGGCGGGGCGCACGAACACGACGCTGGTGGCGGGCCGTGAGGTGCGGAGCCCCTCGCAGACGGTCACGCCGTCGCCGAACGAGATGTTCGGCCCCAACACCACGACGTACTCCTCAGGGTGCTGGGCCAGCCACGGCAGCAAGCGCTCGGTCGTGTCCACCGACTGGCACCCCGGTGGAAGGGCGCCGAGCAGTCGCCGTGCGGTCGTGCTGTCGGGGTCGACGATGACGGGCATCTAGATCACCTGAAGAGGGATGCGACGAGGGTCGAGGTGCCCGGGGCCGGGTGCACCACGCTGGTGTTGGTGAGCAGGCCGAACGTCAGATCGAGAGCCTTGGAGGCGACGATCACCTTCTGTGCATCCTTCTGGGTGACGGCCAGGGTCAGAAGTGTTCGAGGAAGCTGCTCTGTGGTCTGTGTCCCGTTCGGATCGGTCTTGGTGGAGGTGGTGGGGGGCTGTGGCGAGCCGACGTTGAGCACCGTGACCTTGGGCAGCAGCAGGCGGGTCGTGGTCGTCGAAGCAGCGCTTGACGTGCCGCCCGATGTGGCGCCACGTGCGGGCGTGAGCTCGCCGGTGACGAAGATCGCGACCTGGGAGCCGTTCTCGATGTTGCCGGCCACCCGGTCGGGGTCGGTGAGGTTCACCGAGATCGCGATCATGCCCTTCGGGATCGGCAAGCTGGAGGGAGTCGGCGCGGCCTGGGCGTTCGTGCTGAACTGACTGTCCACGATCAGCTGGCCTTGGTAGAGCGGCGCCGTCGCCACCTCCTCGTCCTTGATGCTGGACGTGGACGTCACGGCGCCCGGCACCGAGTCCGCGTAGGACTGAGGAACGGACTTCGCCACGACCTTGCCGGACGACACAGCCGTGCCCCAGGTCTCGTTCGCGTTGATGTTGGTGGCCGCGACGTAGACGGTGCTCTCGGTGACCTTGGAGGCACTCTTGACGTACAGAAACACCAGGGCCGTCCCGATGAGTGCGACGAACACGGCGAGGATGAGGAGAAGTCTGCGGCGGTCCATGTCGGGCGTTCCCTTTCGCTCGGACACCGTCCGGCGGGTGGCGGGCGGGCATACGTCGTGGTGCGGCCCGGAGTCGGGAGGACTGGAGCCCTTTGCTGAGCCCGAAACACGCGAGACAGATGTTATGAGCGGGAAGGGGGTTACGTGGGCGATTTGCAAAATCCCGCCTAGGATGAACGGCCCTTGCGCTCCGGCGCCCGCCTGTGGCAGCTCGCTCCCCGGAGCCCTGGTTCGTGGTACGACGGGCGCCCCGCCCCTGGGACGCGGCCCGGGCCCTGATGTGGGTGGCCCTGATGTGGTGCCCTGATGTAGGCCCCGGAGCGGGTCAGACGAACAGCGCAGCGATCTCGTCGCGGAGGTCGCGGACGACCACGTTGCGCTTGAGCTTCAGGCTCGGCGTGAGCTGTCCGCTCTCCTCGGTCCAGTCGTCGGGCAGGATCACGAACTTCCGGATCGACTCCGCGCGGGACACGGCGGCGTTGGCGTCGTCGATTGCCAGCTGGACCTCGGCCCGGAGGTCGGGGTCGTCGACCAGGGAGCCCAGGTCGCCGGTCTTGCCGTGCTCCGCGGCCCAGTCGGGGAAGGCCTCGGGGTCGATCGTGACCAGGGCGGCGATGAACGGCCGCCCGTCGCCCACGACCAGGCACTGGCTGACCAGGCGATGGGCGCGGACCCGGTCCTCGAGCACGGCGGGAGCGACGTTCTTGCCGCCGGCTGTGACGAGGATCTCCTTCTTGCGGCCGGTGATCCGGACGAAGCCCTCCTCGTCGATCTCACCGATGTCGCCGGTGTGGAACCAGCCGTCGCGCTCGAGAGCCTCCCGGGTGGCGTCCTCGTTGTTCCAGTAGCCCGCGAAGATCTGGCCGCCACGGAACATCAGCTCGCCGTCGTCGGCGACCCGGACCTCTGTGCCGGGCAGCGGCTGGCCGACCGTGCCGATCTTGAGGGCGTCGGGCCGGTTGGCGGTGAGGGCGGCCGTGGTCTCGGTGAGGCCGTAGCCCTCGAGTACGGTGAAGCCGATACCTCGGTAGAAGTGGCCGAGGCGGTCGCCGAGCGGCGCGCCACCGGAGATGGCGTAGTCACAGCGGCCGCCGAGGGCGGCGCGGAGCTTGGCGTAGACCAGCCGCGAGAACAGCGCGTGCCGGACCCGGAGGGTCAAGGAGGGCCGTCCCTTGTCGAGCGCCCGCGAGTGGGCGATGGCGGTGTCCGCGGCGCGGTCGAAGATGCCACCCCGGCCTTCTGAGGTGGCGCGTTGCGACGCCGTGTTGAAGATCTTCTCGAAGACCCGGGGTACGGCGAGCACGAACGTCGGCTGGAACTCGGCGAGGTCGGCGGTGAGGTGCTTGACGTCGGCGGTGTGCCCGAGGCGCACGCGAGCCTTGACCGCCCCGACCTGGATGATTCGCGCAAAGACGTGCGCGAGTGGGAGGAACAACAGGGTCGACGCGTCGTCGGGCTCGAACAGCTCGTGGAGCTCGGGCACAGCCACTCCCAGCTCGGTCATGAAGTTGCCGTGGGTGAGCATGCAGCCCTTGGGGCGGCCGGTCGTGCCCGAGGTGTAGATGATCGTGGCCAGGTCGAGCGGGGTGGTGGCCTGCCGGCGTGACTCGAGCTCCTCGTCGGAGATGTCCGCGCCGAGCCGGCTGAGGACCTCGATCGCGTTGTCGGTCAGCGACCACACGTGGTTGAGCTCGGGGAGGCTGGAGCGGCGCTCGGCGACCCGGGACGTGTGCTCGGGGCCCTCGGCCACCACGGCACGCGTCCCGGAGTCGCCGAGGATCCACTCGACCTGCTCGGCCGAGGACGTCTCATAGACCGGCACGGTCACGAGGCCGGCGAACCAGATGGCGTAGTCGACCAGCGTCCACTCGTAGCGGGTCTTGGAGATCAGCGCGACACGCTCACCGGGCTGAAGCCCCGCGGCCACGAGTCCCTTGGCCACCGCTCGCACCTCGTCGAGGAACTCCTGCGCGGTGACGACCGACCACTCGGTGCCCGTCCGACGTGAGAAGGCGACGGTGTCGGGAGCCTCGTGGGCGTTGCTGACCACGTCGTCGGTCAGGTTGCCGGTCGTCGGCACCTCGACGTTCAACGGAACGGAGAACTCACGCACGGTGCCTCCACGTGGGCGGTCGGGATCTCCCCGGAGGTTACCGCCGGGGAGCCCCGGCACCGTCCGGTAGGCTCGCCGAGCCCGCAACGCCGACTCGTCCACGCAGGCGCGCGCCCGGGCGAGAGCGAGCAGCAGAAGGGGTTCCATGGCCGACCAGACCGAGTCGTCGATCGTCGTCGACGCACCGCCCGACCAGGTCATGGACGTGATCGCCGACTTCGCGTCGTACCCGACGTGGGCGAAGGGTGTCCGGTCCGCCGACGTGGTCTCGGAGTTCCCCGACGGCCGCGCCGAGCAGGTCTACTTCGAGCTCGACGTCTCGCCGATCAAGGACGAGTACACGCTGGAGTACATCTGGTCGGGCTCCGAGCGGGTGACCTGGACCCTGGTCGAGGGGAAGATGCTGCGCGCCCTCGACGGTGCCTACATCCTGACCGAGCTGCCGGGCGGCGGCACCGACGTCACCTACCGCCTCTCCCTCGACGTGTCGATCCCGCTGATCGGGATGCTGAAGCGCAAGGGCGAGAAGATCCTGATCGACGCCGCACTCAAGGGGCTGAAGAAGCACGTCGAGTCGCTGGGCTGAGGGCCGTGCGGATCCTCCTGTTCACGGGCAAGGGCGGGGTCGGCAAGTCGACGATCGCGGCCGCGACGGCGACCGCGGCGGCGGGTGCCGGCCGGCGCACGCTGGTGCTGTCGACCGACGCCGCCCACTCGCTGGCCGACGCGTTCGGGGTGAGCCTCGGCGGCGACCCCGAGGAGGTCGCGCCCGGTCTGTTCGTCCACCAGGTCGACGCGCAACGCCGGTTCGAGGAGTCGTGGGCCGACATCCAGCGCTACCTGCTCGCGGTGCTCGACGTCGCCGGCGTCGACCCGGTCGCGGCGGAGGAGCTGACGGTCGTCCCCGGCGCGGAGGAGGTGCTGGCGCTCCTCGAGCTCCGGCTGCACGCCCTGTCCGACGAGTGGGACATGATCGTGGTCGACTGCGCGCCGACCGCCGAGACGCTGCGTCTGCTCGCCCTGCCCGAGGCGCTGGGGTGGTACATGAGCCGCGTCTTCCCGGTCGAACGACGGGTGGTCAAGGCACTGCGGCCCGTGCTCTCGCGCGCTGTCGGGGTGCCGATGCCCGAGGACGACGTCTTCGCGGCCGTCGAGCGGCTCCATGCCGAGCTCGACGAGGTCCGCGGGCTCCTCACCGGCCCGGAGTCCGGCGTGCGGATCGTGCTCACCCCCGAGCGGGTGGTGCTGGCGGAGGCCCGTCGCAGCTACACGACGCTCTCGCTCTTCGGCTACCGCGTCGACGGCGTCGTCGCCAACCGGGTCTTCCCCGACGGGGGCGACGACCCGTGGCGGGCCGGCTGGGTGGCAGCGCAGGCCGAGGTGCTCGACCTGGTCGACGAGTCGTTCACCGGGATGGAGATCTGGCGGTCGCCCTACCACGCGGCCGAGCCGGTCGGGGTCGACGCCCTCGCGGCCTTCGCCGGCGCCCTCTACGGCGATCGCGACCCGCTCGCCGTACCCCCTGCGGCGGAGCCGTTGCGGATCACCCGCAGCACCGCCGGAGCGGTCCTCCGGCTGCGGCTTCCGTTCGTGGCCGGGACCGACGTCGACCTCGCCAGGGACGGCGACGACCTGGTCGTGACCGTGGGGTCGTATCGTCGTCTCCTGACCCTGCCCGCCGGGTTGTCTCGGCACCGGGTCGCCGGTGCTCGCGTGGACGGGGGCGAGCTGCAGGTGAGGTTCGCCCCCGTACGAGGTGAGGAGACGTGACTCCCGCATGACACAGACCGACGACGAGGTCGTGGGCAGCGTTGCCGAGGAGGCGGCCAAGCTCCTGGGCGCCCTGTCCGGGTGGGCCCGGGAGAACGGCGACGGGTTGTACGACGGGCTGCAGGACGGCATGTCGTCGATCGCCGACGAGCTCCACGACCACGTCGCGACCGGGACGCAGGACTGCGCCTGGTGCCCGGTCTGCCGCACGGTCGCCGCCGTCAGGCAGGCCAGCCCCGAGGTCAAGGCACACCTGAGCACAGCCGCCTCGTCGCTCATGCTCGCCGTCTCCGGTCTGCTCGCGACCCGCCCGCCGGCCCGCGACACACGGCGCGGCGGCACCGGGGTCGAGCGGATCCGGCTCGACGACGACCCGGGCCCGCAGGCGCCCGACGCAGCAGGTTCGAACGACGTGGGCTGGGACGACCTGTCCGAGGACGTGGAGTCGTGAGCCTGGCCTGCGGGATCGACGTCGGCGGCACCAAGATCGCCGGCGGGGTGGTCGACGTGGGCGGCACGATCGTCGAGGAGCTCCGGGTGGAGTCGCCGGCCACCGACGCGGCCGCGATCGAGCAGGCCATCGAGGGCCTGGTCACCCAGCTCCGCAGCCGGCACCGGATCGAGACGGTCGGCGTCGGTGCGGCCGGCTACATCGACAAGGCCCGCGCCGTCGTCATGTTCGCCCCCAACCTGGCCTGGCGCGACCTCGACCTCAAGGCCGACCTGGAGGCCAAGCTCGACCTCCCCGTCGTCGTGGAGAACGACGCCAACGCGGCCGCGTGGGGCGAGTTCCAGTTCGGTGCCGGGCACGACGTCGACGACCTGCTGTTGGTCACCGTCGGCACCGGGGTGGGCGGCGGGGTCGTCCTCGACGGGTCGCTCTACCGCGGTGCCTTCGGGGTCGGCGCCGAGATCGGCCACATGCGGGTCGTCCCCGACGGGATCCTCTGCGGCTGTGGCAACTACGGCTGTCTCGAGATGTATGCCAGCGGGTCGGCGCTGGTCCGCGAAGTTCGGGCTGCGGCCCGCGCCGGGTCGCTGCTGGCGGCCGACCTGGTCGACCGCGCGGGCGCTGACCCCGCGGCGATCACGGGGCCTTTGGTCACCGAGGCCGCCCGAGCCGGTGACCCTTTCGCCATCGAGCACCTGGCCACCGTGGGCCGCTGGTTGGGAGAGGGGATCGCCTCCTTGACCGCGATCCTCGACCCCGCAGTGGTCGTCATCGGTGGTGGAGTGAGCGCTGCGGACGACCTGCTGCTCGGGCCGACCCGCACGGCCTTCGCCGCCCAGCTGACCGGCCGGGGACACCGGCCGATGCTCGAGATCCGCAAGGCCCGTCTGGGCAACCGCGCCGGGCTGATCGGCGCGGCAGACCTCAGTCGCCACTGACCTGTCGGCGGAGTCGCCGTGGCTAGAGGCGGGCCCCGTCGTCGTCGGGGTCGCGTGGGTCGCGCGACATGGTGGCGACCAGGTAGCCGAACGACGCTAGGAATGCGATCACCAGCGCGCCGGTGAGGATGCCGGGAAGCGGGTAGTCGAGGACGACGACGATCAGCAGGAGCACCGGCGGTGCGACGAGTCCGACCCAGGCGAAGCGCCGGTCGGTCGAGATCTCAGGCGGCGGCGGCAGGGGCGGGGGCACGAACTGCTCGTCGTACGGCTCGAACCGGAAGACGTCGGGCGGCTGGGCCGCCGGGTCCTCGGGCGGCGACTCGGTGGGTGTCCGGGCGGGGTCGGGGGTCGACGGGCTCGACTGCAGGTCGGGCTCGTCGGGTACCGCGGGCAGGTCGCCGTAGTGGTCGACGATCTCGCGCCAAGCCTGTTCCTCGGCCTGCGCACGCTCGGCCGGCTCGTCCCGCGCGCCGTCGTCGCGACTGCTCACCCGGTCAGCCTAGGCTCTCTCCCGGGAGGCCCGTTCCCGGCCCGCGCAGGCAGACGAGGGGTGACCATCGCGACGACATGCTGGACTCGCGCCGATCTGCTCACGTGCCCGGCGCATGCCTGGCAGGATGCTCGGGTGAGCTCGGCGGGAGTGCGATTGACTCGCTGGGCGCCGATCGCGGTCATGTGCGTCGTCGTAGCGCTGCTCGTAGCGCAGTGCACGACTACAGTCGGCAATCCCGACCTGTGGTGGCACCTCCGGCTGGGTTCCCAGCTCATCGACCAACATTCGCTACGGGCGCCCGCGGATTGGTCCACGTTCGCCACTCAAGCCTGGGTGCCCACCGAGCCCTTGCCAGAGATCGCCTTGGCTGTGTTCGATCGAGGGTTCGGGCTCTCTGGTGTCGCTTGGCTCTATGCACTGGCTCTGTGCCTGCTCGTCCTCACGTTCTACTTCACCAACCGGCTCCGGGCCAACGAAGTCGCTGCGAGCCTGACCACCCTCGTGATGCTCGTCGGGTGCTCCCTCTCGTTCGGACCTCGCCCTCAGCTGCTGAGCTTCGCGCTCCTAGCCATCACGCTCGCCGCATGGCTGAGGACCGGAGGAGGACCTACGTGCCAGATGGTGGCTGGTCCCCATGACCTGGATGTGGTCGATGATCCACGGATTCTGGATCATCGGGGTCGCCTATGGCTTCCTCATGGTTCTGGCCATCGTTCTGCATCGCCGGCCAGGCCATGCCCGTGGCCTGTCGCTTGGCGGCCGTTCCCGTCCTCTCGGGAGCTGCCGTGATGCTCAACCCCGCGGGAATCGGGGTCTTCTCCGCACCCTTCGCTGTCCACGACACCGCTCATTGGATCGACGAGTGGCAACGCACCGATTTGCTCGCTCCGGTGCCTGCCATGGTCGGCGCGCAGCTTGTTGCGCTCGTGGCGCTGTGGGGTCTGACAGGCAGACGCGTGCCTCTCTCGAGGCTGCTGCTGGCTGCCAGCGCCGTGCTCTGGTTGTGGTACTCCTACCGCACTGTTGCCTTGGCGGCTGTCGTCCTCGGGCCTATCCTTGCGGAGTCGCTGGGGTTCTTGTCGGCGCGGTCGCAAGCCGTCGCTGACACTCCACAACGGCCCGACCGGCCGGCGCGCTGCGGAGTCATCACGCTGGTGGTATGGGCGGTGGTCTGCCTCACCGCCTTGGGGTTCGTCGTCGGAACTCGCCAGGTGACTCCCTTCGGCGTGCCCGTAGCGGTCGACCCTGCTCTTGGACCGCCTCCCGCCGCACACGACGGTCTTGAACACCTACGGCATCGGGGGGTGGTTGCGCTGGCGCCATCCCGATCTCAATCCGGTGATCGACGGCCTCGCCACCCCCTACCCGGCCCCGTTCACCGCTCGCTACCACGCAGCCGTGGATGCCGATCCCGGTTGGCGGACGTTCGTCCGAAACACGGGTGCGCCCGCGGCCCTGCTCATGGACGGGACGCCACTGATCCCCAAGCTCCTGAGCAGCGGTTGGCACGTGGAGCAATCCGGTGACGGCTATCAGCTCCTTCTGGCCCCGACGCCGCCAACCGGCGGTTGACGGGCCCGGAATGACGGGAGTCAGCCGGCGCCAGGGGCGGTGACGCGGGCCGACGAACGCCGCGGACTCCGCGACGATCCGGTCGGCATCGTGGTCGAGGGTCGCGACGTGGTAGCTGTTCTCGAGCATGCGCTCCTCGACGTCGGTCGACGAGACGTGCTGGAGCACGGTCGCCGACGACGACGGGTCGATCACGTGGTCGACGGTCGACCGGAAGTAGAGCAGAGGCTGGGTGACCTTCTCGAGGTCGGGCACGACGACCTTCCACATCTCCAGCACCTGGGCCAAGCCCTTGAGCGGGAGCTTGGGGTAGCCCACCTCGTCCTGTCCGGGCTTCTTGATGTCGTTGACGACGCCCTTGAGGCTGGGCACGAGGTGCTTGAGCACCGGCAGCGCCACCAGCTCCTTGCGGTTGGTGGAGACGAACGGGTTGACCAGCACGATGCCGGCGACCTGGTCGCCGCGCTCCTCGGCCAGCCGCAGCACCACCGAACCGCCCATCGACAGGCCCGCCCACGACGACGGAGTCGCACGTGGCGCGGAGCCGGTCGAACGCGGCCTCGGCCTCGGCGTACCAGTCGGTCCAGGAGACCTGGTTGAGGTCCTGCCACTTCGTACCGTGCCCGGGCAGCCGCGGCACCTCGACGGCGTACCCGAGGTCGTGGAGGGCCCGGCCCCACGGCTTCATCGAGGCGGGCGAGCCGGTGAAGCCGTGCACCAGCAGTACGCCGACCGGGCGACCTCCGGTGAGCTCCGGTCGGGCCGGGAGAGCGATCGGGTCGGTGGGAGCCTCGGGAGTCGAGGCGGCGGGCTGCGACATGGCGCGCATCCTGCCGTACACCCGAACGGTTGTCAGGGCTGCCGCGCCTGCGGTGGGACTAGGGTGTGCGCAGGTGCCGGACGCGCAACGCCGTCGTGCAGGGGAGGGGGTCGGGTTGCTCTACTGGTTCATGAAGTGGATCGCGCTCGGGCCGTGGCTGAAGGTGGTCTTCCGCCCCCACGTCGAAGGCGCCGAGCACGTGCCGGCGACGGGTCCCGCGATCCTGGCCAGCAACCACCTGTCCTACACGGACTGGATGTTCATGCCGCTGATGCTGCCGAGGCGGGTGACGTTCGTGGCCAAGGCGGAGTACTTCACGACGCCGGGCCTCAAGGGCTGGTTCCAGAAGAAGTTCTTCTCCGGTGCGGGCCAGGTGCCGATCGACCGCTCCGGCGCCAACGCCGCCGAGGGTGCGTTGGCCTCGGCCCGCACGATCCTCGACCAGGGTGACCTGTTCGGGATCTACCCCGAGGGCACCCGCTCCCACGACGGTCGCCTCTACCGCGGCAAGACCGGGGTGGCCCGGCTGGCGCTGGAGACCCGCGTCCCGGTGATCCCGGTCGCGGTGGTCGGCACCGACGTCGTCGCGCCCCCGGGCAAGACGTTCGGCAGCTGGACCCGCCCGCGGGTGCGCTTCGGCGAGCCGCTCGACTTCTCCCGCTACGAGGGCATGGAGAACGACCGCTACATCCTGCGTGCGATCACCGACGAGATCATGTACGAGATCATGCAGCTGTCCGGCCAGGAGTACGTCGACGTCTACGCCGCCAAGGCCAAGGAGCTCAGCGCAGGCCTCCGCCGCGGACGGCCAAGCGCGCCGAGCGCGAGGCGGCCGAGGCGATCTCCGGCGAGCAGAAGCAGGCGTCCTGACCGGGCTCACCGGGCACCCCGCGCATGAGCTCACCCCCGGGCTCCGGCGACCGGTCCGGCCGACGGAGCCGGCGGCGATCGCCGTCGAGGACCGGATGTACCGCTGGCTGGCGGTGCTGCGGTTCGTCCTGGTGCGTCAACACGATCGGGCTCAACCTCCGCCGCGGTGGCTTCTCCCACCCCGCGGCGGCGGCGGCGGTGCTCCTCGGCCTGGTCGTGCTGGACCGTCCTGATCAGCTGGGTCTACAGCTCCTACGCCCGTCGTACGACGTTCTGGGTCGTCTCCGACCTGGTGGTCGCCCTCCTCGCGATCGCCCTCACCGCGGTGGTCAAGGATCCCGGCTACCACTCCACGCTGCCGGGCTACTGGGTGATGGCCGCGATGTTCGCGTGGTCCATCCACTGGCGCTTCTACGGCGGGCTGGTCGCGGCCGTGGCTGCTGTCCGTCGACGACTTCTGGACCCGGCACTACGTGTCGGAGACCGTCTACGGCAACGTCTTCCTCCTGCTCGTCGGCGGCCCCATCGTCGGGCTGATGGTCGACTCCCTGCTGCGCTCTGCAGCGCGTACCGCCGTCGCCGAGCGCACCGCGGCTGCCGCCACCGAGCGCACCCGGCTGGCGCGGGCCGTCCACGACGGCGTGCTCCAGGCCCTCGCGCTGGTCCAGCGCCGGGGCCCCGACCTCGGCCCCGAGGGCGTCGAGCTCGGGCGGCTGGCGGGGGAGCAGGAGCAGGCGCTGCGCTCCCTGATCCGCCAGCAGGACGCCGTCACCACCGCGGTCGTCGACGAAGGTGCGTCCGCCGAGGGCTCCGACCTGGTCGCGGCGCTCACGGCGCTGGAGCGCCGTCCCGGGGTCTCTGTCGCCGCGCCCCCCGATGCCGTCCTGCTGCCGCCGGACGAGGTGGCCGAGGTCGTGGCCGCGGTCGCGGCGTGCCTTGACAACGTGGCCGTCCACGTCGGGCCGGACGCACGGGCGTGGGTGCTGCTCGACGCGGCACCCGACGCCGTGCACGTGACGATCCGGGACGAGGGACCAGGCATTCCGGAAGGTCGGCTCGAGCAGGCGGAGACGGAGGGACGACTCGGGGTCGCCGGCTCCATCCGCGGCCGGCTGGCCGACCTGGACGGGACCGCCGAGGTGTCGACCGGCAGCTACGGCACGGTCTGGGAGCTGACAGTCCCGCGTTGAGCCAGCCGCCCACCGAGCAGCCACTGGGCGACCAGGCCGGCCAGGGCAGCCAGCGCCAGCGGCACCCAGGTGACGGCACCGTCCTCGCGCGCCGCGGACCAGAAGGCGTTGTGGTGCCACACCTGGTTGCCCGCGAGCCAGACGTAGTCGTGCAGCGCGCCGTACGCCGTCGCGAAGGCCTCGACGCCGAGCAGCGGCCCGAACAGGGCGCGGGCGACCCGGCCCATCCGGACCGCCGAGAGGGCCAGCGCGGGCGTGCCGCACGCCAGCATCTCGAGCCCGAGGCGGTAGCCGTAGAACACGTCGCCGCCCCAGAAGTAGTTGAGCACTCCCTGCAGGACCGTGTAGGACAGGCCGCCCCACACCAGGGCACGCGACCAGTCAGGCAGGGTGCGCCACGAGCGCACCAGGGCCGGCAGCAGGAGGAGGGTCAGCGGCGTCCACACGAAGATGCCGCGATCGGGCGCCACCCAGAAGCCGAGCTGGTTGACCAGGCTGAACCGGTGCTCGGCGGCGTAGTCGGTGAAGGGACTGGTGTCGTAGGACGCGGTGGGGTTCCAGGTGCCGTACATCCAGTGCGTCCACACCGAGATCAGGCCCAGGAACGCGGCACTGACCAGCCCGACCTTGGTCACGATCACCGGTGAGCGCCGACGTACGCCGACGAGCAGGCCGAGGACGGCCACGATCAGGGCGGCGTGCAGCCGCCCCCACAGCGTGATCCCGCCGAAGAAGCCGGCCCACCACCACCGGTCGGTCGAGGCCGCCCAGGCCATGCCGCAGATCCCCAGCACCGTGATGGTGTGTGGCCACATGCCGTTGGCGGCGACGGTCCAGACCGGCGTCGCGAAGCCGAAGACCAGCGCCGCCAGCAGAGCCTGCGGGACGGTCAGCCGGCGACGCAGGGCCAGGAACATCAGGGTCACCGACGCTGCGGTGAGCACCGCCGCTGTCAGGCCGCCGGGGGTCGTGGTGAACGTGTCGGCCCGGGCCAGCCAGTACGCCGGCACGGCGGCCGCGATCACCCCGGGGGAGCGGCCGATCACCGTGTGACCGTGGACGTCGAGCACCCACTCGTGGCGCAGGGGGTTGCCGTCGAGGACCGGCACCCGGAGACCTTCGAGCCAGGGGTTGCCGGCCTGCGCGAGGTGCCAGGAGCCGAAGTTCGCGCTCCACACGTCGAGGCTGATGACGTGGTGGGCGATGGTCAGGCCGTAGACCACGGACGCGACCAGGAACAGCACGACCGGCACCAGCCAGGAGCCCAGGCGCCGTCG
This sequence comes from uncultured Actinomycetota bacterium, assembly GCA_963761085.1. Taxonomy (GTDB): domain Bacteria; phylum Actinomycetota; class Actinomycetes; order Propionibacteriales; family Nocardioidaceae; genus Nocardioides. Next base: position 185,082 of record CAVXFQ010000002.1, on the reverse strand, counting down.
TACGGCGGACGGCGGGGCGTCGTCGACGAGGTCATCGGAGGTGGTGGTCATGGTCCGCCCATCATCACCGATGGCCGATGCCGATCCACGAGCGGCGGGGGTGGCGGGCCGGAGACCCTAGACTTCCAGGGCTCGCCCGCCCGCCGACGTACCGGAGAGGGGACCGCCGTGAAGCTCGTCGTCCAGATACCCTGCCTCAACGAGGAGGCGACCCTGCCCCTCGTGCTGCAGTCGATCCCGCGGCGCATCGAGGGGATCGACGAGATCGTGGTGCTCGTCATCGACGACGGCTCGACCGACGACACCGTCGAGGTCGCCCGGTCCTTCGGGGTCACCCACTTCGTCCGGCACGCCGGCACCCAGGGTCTCGGGCGGTCGTTCCAGGACGGCGTCAACTACGCGCTCAGCATCGGGGCCGACGTGGTGGTCAACACCGACGGCGACAACCAGTACCCCCAGCAGCGCATCGGCGACCTGGTCCGTCCGATCGTCGAAGGCCGGGCCGACGTCGTCATCGCCGACCGCCAGGTCCACCTGGTCGAGCACTTCTCGCGCTCCAAGGTCGCCCTGCAGAGGCTCGGCAGCCGCGTCGTCAACCGGGCCGCCGGCACCACGGTGCCGGATGCGGCGAGCGGCTTCCGCGCCTACTCCCGCGAGAGCCTGATGCGGCTGAACACGGTGACCCGCTTCAGCTACTGCATCGAGACGATCATCCAGGCGGGGGTGAAGAGCCTGCGGATCGAGAGCGTGCCGGTCCGCACCAACGCGCAGACCCGCGAGTCGCGGCTGTTCACCTCGACCCGCCAGCACGTCGTCCGCTCGGGGGCCGCGGTCGTGCGGTCCTTCATCATGTACAAGCCCTACGTGATCTTCGGCTGGGCGGCCCTGGTCCTGCTCGTGCTCGGGCTCCTGCCCTTCGGTCGGTACGCCGTGCTGCTGGCGCTGGGCGAGCCGGGCCACGGACACCTGCAGTCGCTCCTCCTCGGCGCCGTCCTGCTGATCCTCGCCTTTCTGAGCGTGATGCTCGGCATCATCGCCGACCTGATCCGGACCAACCGGACCCTGATCGAGGCCACCCTGGAGCACACCCGGCGGATGCGCTTCGACCAGGGGGACGCAGCCGAGCCGGACGAGACCTGGCCGAAGGCTGTGCGGTTCTGAGGTCGTATCGGTGGTCCGGCCGGAGCCTCTGGTCGTGGGCCCTGCTCACGGTCGTCCTGCTGCTCGCGGCGTACGTCATCCTGCGCAACCGTGTGGCTCTCGAGCAGGCCTTCACCGAGATCGGCTGGGGTCCGATGGTGGTGTCGGGGGTGTTCGCGCTTCTCGGCACCGTGGCCCTGCTCGGACTGTGGCGGGCGCTCCTCCGCGGCTTGGGGACGGTCCCGCCGCTGGGTGACGCGTGGCCCGTGTTCTACGTCAGCCAGCTCGGCAAGTACCTGCCCGGCCTGCTCTGGCCGGCGGTGGCCCAGATGGAGGCCGGCCGGCGCTGGGGAGCACGGCGTTCGGTGATGTTGGCGGCCAACCTGCTCCTGCTCGCGGTGCTGGCCAGCTCCGGGGTCGTCGTCGGGCTCGCGCTGCTGCCGTGGTCGGTCGGGCTGACCGGGGTGTCGTGGTGGGCCTGGGTGGCGGCGGGTGCGCTGGCCCTCGTCTGCGTCTGGCCCGGGGTGCTCACCCAGGTGCTCGACGAGCTCTTCCGGTTGGCCAAGCGCGATCCGCCCTCGCTGTCGGTGCCGCCGCGGGCGATGGCCATGGCGTACGCCTGGGCGATGGTGGTCTGGCTCCTCTACGGCGCGCAGATCGCCGTGCTCGTCCATGCGGTCGGCGGCTCCGACACCGATGCCTGGGCGGCGTCCGTCGGTGGGATGGCCCTGGGCTGGGCGATCGGGCTCGTGGCGGTGTTCGCGCCGGCCGGGGTCGGCGTCCGCGAGGCGGTGATCACTGCCTCGCTCGCACCCGTCGTCGGCCGGGCACCGGCGCTCGCGGTGGCCCTGGCCTCGCGCGGGCTGCTGGCGCTGTGCGACGTGGTGCTCGGGCTCGCCGGCTCCCGGCGCGCGGCGCGGTTCGCCGGCCCGCAGCCAGGTGCGTCAGGCGGGCCGGAGGACTGAGGTCTGCTCGGGGTAGGGCAGCGTCGGCGTGAGGCCGCGCAGCCGTCGCTCCACCACCGGCGCGGCCTCGATCGCCCGGCGGTAGCGCCGCCGCCGCGTGTTGTCGAAGACCACGATCCCCCCGTCCGCGAGCCGTGGGAGGGCCCGCTCCAGGCTTGCCTCCCGGGCCCGGCCGTCGATGACGACCAGGTCGAAGTCGCCCGAGACCTCGCCGATCGCCGCGACGTACGACGCGAAGTCGAGGCCGGCGTAGCCCTCCTTCGCCGAGGGCACGGCCGGGCGGCCCGACGGGGTCGGCGGGCGCAGCAGCATGGTCGCGTTGGGCACGGTGGACAGGAGGGCCTCCATCGCGACGGCGAAGCCGGGGTCGTGCTCGACGCTCACCACCTCGCCACTGCGGCGGGCCAGCCACACCGTGCTCGCACCGGCGCCGTACTCGAAGACCCGGGCCGGCCGGGGGAGTGCCGACAGCCAGACCTCGATCTCGTCGACGGCGCGGTAGGTCCACCATGGCACGTCGAGGTCGACCAGCGCCCCCGTGTCGTGGACCCTGGTCAGGCTGTGGAGCCAGTGTCGAGTCCGTTGCTCGCGCGGGGGCGGCTCTGTGTCGATGACACGCATCGCGGTCAGCCCCCGCCCCACGACTCGGACGCCGCGAACGTAGGTCCGCTTCGCCGTGGTGAGGCCACTGCCTGACATGGTTGGTGCTCCTCGCGGGTCGGCGGACCGCGCTGGCCGGCGACGGCATCGCCAGCGTAGACAACACCGATCGGCCGCGCGGATCTCTAGGCTCAGGCGGTGACCATCCACGCCAGCCACCCGTTCGCCGACCCTGAGCCGGACCCGGTACGGCGCTTCCGCGGGCGCGTGGGCGGCACCGTCAGCCTCTGGACCGCCGGCGACGAGGCGGCGGAGACAGTGGAGGGCGGGGCTCACGGTCACGTCGTTCCTGGTCGCCGCTGGCGAGCAGGCGCGGGTGCTGGCGCTGCTCGACCCCGACGCCGCCCTCACCGAGACGCTGCTGGCCACCGGCCGTGGGGTCGTCCCGCTGCTCGCGTGGGAGCACCGCGACCTGGCCGAGATGTTCGCCGGCACCGCGCCCGCTCCCGGCGGGATGTTCCGGCAGGCGGAGTTCGAGCAGACCGCCTGGGGGCCGCGGCTCGCGTCGGCGCCCACCTGGGCCGGCGTACGGCTCGAGGAGGCCGCCGAGGTCGGGTGGTCGCGGCTGGTGACCACCGTCGTCGAGCACCTCGAGATCGGCGGTGCCGGTGAGGGGGACGGCGACGAAGAGCCGCTGCGGCACCGGCGCGGACGCTTCGAGCGTTAGGGTGCGCGCATGTCCGACGGGGAGGAGGCCAGGCCGGTCCGGGTGATGGTCGTCGACGACCACCCGATGTGGCGTGACGCGGTCGAGCGCGACCTCCACGACGCCGGCTTCGACGTGGTCGCGGTCGCGGCCGACGGGCACCAGGCGATCGCCCGGTTCCCCGCCGCCCGGCCGCAGGTCGTCGTGCTCGACCTCCAGATCCCCGGTCCGGGCGGGGTCGAGGTGACCGCCGACGTGCTCGGCCGCGACCCGTCTGCGCGGGTGCTGATCCTGTCCGCGTCCGGCGAGCAGCGCGACGTGCTGGAGGCGGTGAAGGCAGGGGCCACCGGCTACCTGGTGAAGTCCGCGTCGCGGCAGGAGCTGATCGAGGCCGTACGGCGCGTGGCCGCCGGCGACACGGTGTTCACGCCGGGTCTGGCCGGGCTGGTGCTCGGCGAGTTCCGCCGGATGAACGAGGGCGCCGAGCCCGAGCCGGAGAACGACCTCACCCCGCGCGAGACCGAGATCTTGAAGATGGTCGCGACCGGCATGAGCTACCGCCAGATCGCCGACCGGCTCGTGCTCAGCCACCGCACCGTGCAGAACCACGTGCAGAACACCCTCCGCAAGCTCCAGATGCACAACCGCGTCGAGCTCACCCGGTGGGCGATCGAGCAGGGTCTCGACGGTGCCCACGACTGATCCCGCCGCCGTCACCTTCCGGTCGGCGACCCAGACCGACGCCGAGGCCCTGATGGCTCTCGAGCGCGACACCAACCTGGTCGCGCTCGCCCAGGTCTTCCCGGGCGTGCCCTATCCCGAGCACGACGTGCGCGACCGGTGGCTGCGGCTCCTCGCCGACCCCGAGGTGACGGTCGAGGTCGTCGGCCCGCCCGACCGGCTCGACGTCTACCTCGCCTACGACGAGGTCCGGCTCCGCCACCTCGGCGTGCGCCCCGAGCGGTGGGGCGAGGGGCTCGCCCGGGCCGCTCGTCGATCGGGCGGTCGGCACCCGGATGCTCTGGGTGCTCGCCGACAACGAGCGGGCCCGCGGCTTCTACGCGCAGCTCGGCTGGCGGCCGACCGGCCGCGCGCAGACCGCCGAGTGGCCACCCCGCCCGACCGAGCTGGAGTACGCCCGATGAGCGATCGGCCGCCAGGAGCTGCTCGAGATCGCCGACGCGCTCTACGCCCTGCCGCTGGAGGAGTTCACGCCGGCGCGCGACGCCCGGGCCAAGGAGCTGAAGGGCGACAAGGAGCTCGCGGCTGCGGTCAAGAAGCTCAAGAAGCCGTCGGTCGCGGCGTGGGTGGTCAACCTCTTCGTGCGGCGCGAGGCGGCCCAGGTCGACCAGCTGATCGCCGTGGGCGAGGCATTGCGCGAGGCGCAGGAGGGCATGGACGGCGCCGAGCTGCGGGCGTTGACCAAGCAGCGCCGCCAACTGACCTCGGCGGTCACCCAGCAGGCGCGCACGATCGCCCGCGACGAGGGGCTCAAGGTCACCCAGGCGGTGGCCGACCAGGTCGAGTCGACGCTCACCGCTGCGCTGCTCGACCAGCGGATGCGCCCAGGCCGTCCGGAGCGGGCTTCTGACCGCCGCCCTGGCCTCGACCGGGGTCGACGAGGTAGATGTCGCCGCCGCGGTCGCACTGCCGGACGCGCTGGGCTTCGCGGCGTCGGCCACCACTGCCGCAGCGCCCGCGCCGCCCGAGCTGCACGTCGTACCGGGTGACGAGGAGGCGCGCCGCCGGGAGGCGGCTGAGCAGGCGCTCGCCGAGGCTTCGGAGACCGCGGCGGAGACCGAGCAGGAGCTGACGACGGCACAGGAGACGGTCGCCGAGCTCCAGGCCCGCAGCCTCCAGGTGCAGTCGGAGATCGACGAGCTGCGCCGCAAGATGTCCGAGCTCGAGGAGTCGGCCGAGGAGACCGACGAGGAGCTGTCAGGAAGCCGAGGAGACCCGGGACGACGCCCAGGTGGCACACACCGCCGCGGTCAAGGCCCGCGACGCGGCGCAGCGGGCCCTCGACGCGGTGGAGTGAGCGCGCCAGCTGCACCGGCTCCGAATCCCCTCGAGGGGGTGTCCGTCCGGGATAGCGTGCCTGCCCGTGGGTCGATTTCGGCGAGTTCCTTGGTACGCCGTTCCCCTGGCCATCTTCGCCGCCACCCGGCTGATCGATGGCGTGCTGATCGTGCTGCTCGCCCGCCACCAGGTCCCCGCCTCGGCGCTCCCGACAGATCAGCTCATGCCCACGCTGGTCGATCCCCACACCTACACCCACGTGATCGCCAACTGGGACGGCCAGTGGTATCGCGCGATTGCGGCCCACGGCTATCCCCGCCACCTGCCCGTCCTGCACGGCGTGGTGCAGCAGAACGCATGGGCCTTCTACCCGGGCTTCCCCGCCCTCGTCTGGGTGGCCATGCGGACCGGCGTCTCGTTCGGTGTCGCCGCATCGGTGGTGAGCCTGACCGCCGGTGGTGCGGCCATGTGCGTGCTCTACCGCATGATCCAGGATCGCTCGAGCGACTACCTGGCGATGTTGACCGTGCTGGCCCTGTGCTGCGCGCCGGCAGCTCCGGCCTTCCAGGTGGCCTATACCGAGAGCCTGGGGCTGCTTCTGTTGCTGCTGTCCCTGGTCAGCCTCGAGCAGCGTCAGTACGGCCGGATGTTCCTGGTGGGTCTCGCCTTGGCATTGACTCGGCCGATCACGCTGCCGCTGGCGGTAGTCGTGGCCGCGCAGTTCCTCCTCCGGTGGCGCCGGCGTCGCGAGGAGCCATTCCCGACGCGGGAGCGGTGGACCCTGGCCGTCATCTCGCTCGCGCTGCTTTCCGCCGCCGGCCTGTGGCCGCTGATCACCGGCGTCGCGGTCGGGGACCTGTCTGCCTACGCCAAGTCGCAGCACGCATGGCGCACCATCGCCGGCAACCGTCCTGACACCTGGCTCACGTCGATGGTGCATGGTGCGCCGCTCGGCCGCTGGTTCGTGGTCGCCGTCGTCGTCGGCCTGCTGGTGCTGGTCGCGGCGCGGAGCCGGGAGCGCTGGACGTGGGGCACGCGTGTCTGGACGGTGGCCTACCCGGTCTTCATCCTCGCGGCCACGCCGGCGACCTCGAGCGTCCTGCGTTACCTGTTATTGCTCGGTCCGGCCTGGTGGCCGGCGACCCGGATCAGGTCTTCGGAGTGGTCGACAGCGCAGCGGGTCGCGGTGCCGGTGACCGTCGCCCTGGTCGGCCTGGCCTCCCAGGTGTGGTGGCTTTCGTGGTACTTCCTCATCCTGCCCAGTAGCCACGGTTTCCCGTGACCGGGCATCAGTCGGTCGCCCACGCCAGGGAACGGCGTACGGCGTCCTGCCAGCGGGTATACGCCGCGTCAGCGGCCGCGCGGGCGTCCGCACCGGCGCCGGCCTCGAAGCGCCGGTCGAGCTGCCAGGTGTGGCGCAGGTCGTCGGTGGAGTCCCAGATGCCGGTGCCCAGCCCGGCCAGGAAGGCCGCGCCGAGGCCGGTCGTCTCGACGATCCGCGGTCGCTCGACCGGTACGCCGAGCTGCTCGGCCTGGAGGTGGCAGAGCAGGTCGTTGGCGGCGGCACCGCCGTCCACCCGGAGTGGCGCGGACTCGGCACGGGGCATCGTGTCGAGGACGTCGCGCACCTCGAACGCGATCGCCTCGAGGGTGGCGCGCACGATGTGGGCGCGGGTGGTGCCGCGGGTCGAGGCCGACGATGGTGCCGCGGGCGTGCGGGTCCCAGTGGGGCGCGCCGAGCCCGGTCAGACGCCGGCACGAAGACCACGCCCTCGGAGGAGTCGACGGTCGCGGCGATCGCCTCGGTCTCGGCGGCCGAGCCGACGATCTGGAGGCCGTCGCGGAGCCACTGGACGGCGGCACCGGTCACGAAGATCGCGCCCTCGAGGGCGTAGGTGAGCTCGCCGTCGGGGGAGCGCCAGGCCGCGGTCGAGAGCAGCCCGGCGTCCGAGCGCTCGCAGCGACGTCCCGGTGTTGGTGAGGATGAACGACCCGGTGCCGTAGGTGCACTTGGAGTCGCCGGCGTCGAAGCAGGTCTGGCCGAACAGGGCCGACTGCTGGTCGCCGGCCATCCCGGCGATCGGCAGCGACAGCCCGCAGAACGCCGCGGGGTCGGTGGTGCCGATCTCGCCCCAGTTGGGCACCAGGTCGGGCAGCGCGTCGCGCGGCACGCCGAACAGGTCGCACAGCTCGTCGGACCACTCGCCGGTGGACAGGTCCATCAGCAGGGTCCGGCTGGCGTTGGAGACGTCGGTGACGTGCCAGGTGCCGCGGGTCATCCGGGCGACGAGGTAGGAGTCGACGGTGCCCACGGCGTAGCGTCCGCTCTCGACCAGCGCCCACGTGTGCGGCTCGTGCTCGCGCAGCCAGGTGAGCTTGGTGCCGGAGAAGTAGGGGTCGAGGCGCAGCCCGGTCAGCTCGGTGACCCGCGGCTCGTGGCCCTCGTCGCGCAGCCGGCTGCAGATGGCGGCGGTACGACGGTCCTGCCAGACGATCGCGCGGCGCGGGGCGCCGAGGGTCTCCCGGTCCCAGAGCAGCACCGTCTCGCGCTGGTTGGTGATGCCGACCGCGCGCAGCTGCGCGGCGTCGTAGCCCTCGAGCACGTCGCGGACGGCCTCGAGCGTCGCCTGCCAGATCTCCTCGGGAGCGTGCTCGACCCAGCCCGGCTGGGGGAAGTGCTGGGCGAACTCCTGGTAGCCGCGCGCGGCGATCCGCCCGTCGGGCGTGACCACGAGGGCGGTGACGCCGGTGGTGCCGGCGTCGATGGCGAGGACGCTCATCGCCGCCCCCTCACAGACCAGGGGTGGCGTCGCGGAGGCGGTCGAGGATCTGCTCGTCGATCCAGGCGCCGCCGGGGTCGATGCGCATCTCGTAGTTCTCCGTGCCCGCCCAGCTGTTCAGGTCGTCGTACCCCAGCTCGTGGAGCCGGTGGGTGATCTCGGTGTGCAGCTCGGGCGTGATCTCGACCTGCTCGGCCGGCGTCGAGGCGGTCAGGTAGAGGTCGTTGAGGTCGAGCAGCCGTGCCAGCTCGGTGACCGGGTCGCGGTGGTCGTCGACCCGGAGGTCGACCGCGATGTCGTCACCGCCGCCGTAGCCGGCTCCCTCCCGTACGACGAGCAGCGCGGCCGACTGCCGCCCCCGCTTGTCGCCTCCCGCGTCGTCACCGGCGGCGAGCGCGGCGAGCAGCCGGCGCGCCAGCGGCTCCTCGGGGTCGGTGGCCTCGAAGGCGTCCTGCATGGCCGCGACCACGAACTCGCCGGCCAGGATGTTGCCCTGGATCGCGTAGCCCGTGCCGTCGGGTCCGGTGACGCTGCCGGCCCAGTCGAGGCACGCGTGCCCCGTGTGGCTGGCGGCGCCGCCGTCGGAGTCGACGAGGCCGACCTGCCGGTGGTCGCGGCCCTCGTCCTCCTCGAGCAGCCGCTGCAGGGCGACCGAGGCGGTCGCGCCCTCGTCCATGTGAGCCAGCGCCTGGCCCTTGTAGGCGACGTTGGCGTCGGCCTGGGTGGCGATCGCGCCGACGCCGGCCACCGCGGCCGGGACGGCCGAGCCGACGGCCAGGAACTTGGAGGCGACGGCGACGCCCCACGACTCACCGTCGGCGGAACGGGCCACGATGGAGAAGGTCATGGGCGCAGCGTAGCCATACTCGTTTGCCCTCAACCCGACTCGAGGTTGGAGGATGGCGGCGTGCTGTCGAAGCTCGGGTTCCCTGACGTCGGTCCTCACCGGCGGTTCGTGCGGCGCGCTCGCGATCGACGCCCTCGGCAGCGGCATCTGGATGCCGCTCTCGATGCTCTACTTCCTCCACCAGACCTCGCTCGGGCTGGTCCGGCTCGGGCTGGCGATGACGATCGCCAACACCGTGGTGATCCCGCTGGTCCCCTACCTCGGCGCGCTGGTCGACCGGGTCGGGCCCAAGCGGGTGATGCAGCTCGGCAACGCCGGTGCCGCGGTGGCCTTCCTGCTCTACCCGTTCGCCCACTCGCTGTCGGCCGTCACGGTGCTGGTGTTCGTGGCGTCGCTGACGCGCACGGCGTTCTGGTCGGCGCTCGGGCCGATGGTCACCCAGATCACCGAGCCGGGGGAGCGGGAGCTGTGGTTCGGCTTCCTCCAGGCGATGCGCAACGCCGGCTTCGGCGTCGGCGGTCTGCTGGCGGCGGTCGCGCTCACGATCGGCACCGAAGCGGCGTACCAGTCCGTCGTGGTGGGCAACGCCGTCTCCTACGTCGCCGCCTTCGTCCTCATGGTCGGCGTCGCCGGCGGCGGCCGGGTCGCGGTCGAGCACGTCGACCGGACCGGCCCCTGGGTGGCCTTCGGCGACCGCTCCTACCGGGTGCTGATCGCGGTGATCCTCTGCTACGCCCTGGTCGGGACGGTCCTGAGCATCGCGATGCCGGTCTACTTCGTGGAGGTCCTGGGGCTGCCCGGCTGGGTGCCCGGAGTGGTCTACGTGATCAACACCGTGATGATCGGGGTCGGGCAGGGGCTGGTCGTCCGCCGGATGACGGGCGTCGTACGACGTCGGGTGCTGCAGGCATCGGTCGTGTTCGCGGCGGTCTCGTTCCTGCTGCTGTGGGCCGCCGACCTGGTGCCGGTCGAGGCCGGGGTCGCTGTCGTGCTGGTCGGGGCCGTCGTCTACACCTTGGGTGAGCTCACCGCGGGCCCGGTCGTCTCCGCGCTGTCGGCCGAGGCCGGCGCCGGCCGCCCTGCGAGGTCGCTACATGGCGGCCACCCAGCTCGCGTGGGCAGTGGCCAGCGCGATCGGTCCGCTGTTCTGGTCCGTCTTGCTCGCCCGCGGCACCTGGGCCACCTGGGGCGCCTCGCTGCTGGTGTGCGCGGCCTGGTCGTGGCTGGTGCGAGTGCTCGGCACGCGGATGCCGCTCGCGGCGCTTCCGGTCACCAACGCGCCACGGTCGGTCACGCCCGCCGACGAGGGAGTGGCCGACGAGGGTCTGGCCGCGGTCGACCCAGGGACACCTGCGGGCCCCTGAGCCGCGCCGGGTGGTGACCGACGTCCCGGGACGGCCGACGCACGACCTGTTGGCGGCGAGGACGTCTCGGGGCCTAGGCTGCAGTTTGTAACGATCCAACGACGATCAGGAGTTCAGCGATGCGGGTCGGAGTGCTCACCGGTGGCGGCGACTGTCCCGGACTCAACGCGGTGATCCGAGCGGTGGTCCGCAAGGGCGTCGGCGTGCACGAGCTGGAGTTCGTGGGCTACCGCGACGGCTGGAAGGGCCCGCTCGAGGGGCTGACGATGGACCTCGGTATCCAGCAGGTGCGCGGCATTCTGCCCAAGGGCGGCACGATCCTCGGCTCGAGCCGGACGAACCCCTTCAAGATCGACGGTGGCGTCGAGCAGATCAAGGACAACCTGGCCCGCGACGGTGTCGACGCCCTGATCGCGATCGGCGGCGAGGACACGCTCGGGGTGGCGACCAAGCTCGCCGACCTCGGCGTGCACGTGGTCGGCGTACCGAAGACCATCGACAACGACCTATCCGGCACCGACTTCACCTTCGGCTTCGACACTGCCGTCAACATCGCCAGCGAGGCGATCGACCGGCTGCACACCACCGCCGAGTCACACCACCGCGTGCTGGTGGTCGAGGTGATGGGCCGTCACGCCGGCTGGATCGCGCTGCACAGCGGCATGTCCGGTGGCGCGAACGTCGTGCTGATCCCCGAGATCCCGTTCGACATCGACGAGGTCTGCGACCTGGTGCGCAAGCGCTTCGAGACCCAGTACGCCCCGATCATCGTGGTGGCCGAGGGCGCGACGCCGCGCGAGGGCGGCGACATGACGCTGGTCTCGGGCGAGAAGGACGCCTTCGGGCACGTCCGTCTCGGCGGCATCGGCGACCGCCTCGCGGGTGAGATCGAGCAGCGCACGGGCGCCGAGGCACGGGCCGTCGTCCTCGGTCACGTGCAGCGCGGCGGCACCCCGACGGCGTTCGACCGTTGGCTGGCCACCCGCTTCGGGCTGCACGCCGTCGACGCGGTCGCGGAGAAAGACTTCGGCACCATGGTCGCCCTCCGCGGCACCGACATCGTCCGGGTGCCGCTCATCGAGGGCACCGGCGAGCTGAAGCTGGTCAGCGCCGAGGAGTACGCCGAGGCCCAGGTCTTCTTCGGCTGAGCCGCCACGGCCCTTCAGGGCGCTCAGGGGAGCAGGGCCAGCTTGCCGGTGGTGCGACCGGTCGCGATCTGGCGGTGCGCGGCCGCGGCGTCGGCGAGCGGGTAGGTCTGCGCCACGAGGATCTTCAGCTGTCCCTCACCGGCGAGCCGGGCGACCTCGGGTCGGGCGGCATCGCGGATCTCCTCGCTCTCGGGGCCGCCGGGCAGCATCACGCCCTCCTGCGGCCCGCGCACGAAGTGGGCGATCGTGGTGACACGCGACCGGTCGGCCACCAGCGCCAACGAGACGTCGAGCGCCTCGTCGGTGCCGGCCAGGTCGAGGGCCGCGTCGACGCCCCCGGGGGCCAGCGCGCGGACCCGCTCGAGCAGGCCGTCGCCGTAGACCACGGGCTCGGCGCCGAGGTCGCGCAGCACGCCATGGCTGTCCTCGCTCGCGGTCGCGATGACCCGGGCCGCCCCCCGCAGCCGGGCGAGCTGCACGGCGTACAGCCCGACCCCTCCGGCGGCGCCGTTGACGAGCACCGTGTCGCCCTCGCCGACCGCGGTCGCCGACAGTGCGTGGACGGCGGTGGCTCCGGAGAGCATGAGGACGGCGGCCTCGGTCCAGCCGAGCGTGGCGGGCTTGCGGGTCAGGGTCCCCGCGTCCGCGAGGAGGTCGGTCGCGTAGGCCGCACTGGCGCGGAACGCGATCACCTCGTCGCCCACCGACAGCGGGCCCTGGTCGTCCGCCGCTCCCTCCCCGACTGCCGTGACCACTCCAGCGCCCTCGTAGCCGAGCACGATCGGGAGGTGGGCCGGGTCTCCGGGACCGCCGTACAGCCGGGCGTCGATCGGGTTCACCCCTGCTGCCCGGAGCGAGACGAGGACCTGGCCCGGGCCGGGCTCGGCGAGCTCCACCTCCTGCATCTCGAGGACCTCGGGGCCGCCGAAGGCGGCCGCCACGACGCGGCGGGCGGTGGTGGTGGTCATGCCCGGGCCAACCCGGCGCGGGGGAAGGGCATTCCCACTAACTGGCATACAGACCGGCATTTCCGAGCCCGGGAGATGCCGGTCTGTATGCCAGTTAGTGGCGGGGCCGGGTCCGGAGCGTCCACTTCTGGTCCAGAGCCGACAGTTCCGGGGTGCTGGAGGGTGTCGGCTGTGGGCCAGAAAGTGCCGACCCCCGTCCGGATGCCGTCGGCGAATGCCCGGCGGGAGCCCGGTCCCCGTACCCTTGACCGGTGGTGACCATCCAGGATCCGACGGGTGGGGCCGTCCCCGACCTGGCGACGCTGCACGCACTCGCCCCGTCGCAGCAGCCGTCCTACCCCGACCCGGCCGCGGTCGACGCCGTCGTGGCGCGGCTGCGTACCCTCCCTCCGCTGGTCTTCGCCGGTGAGTGCGACGACCTGACCACCAAGCTCGCGGACGTCGCGCACGGCAAGGCGTTCCTCCTGCAGGGCGGCGACTGCGCCGAGACCTTCGAGGGCGCGACCGCCGACAACGTCCGCAACAAGCTCCGCGTGCTGCTCCAGATGGCCGTCGTCCTGACCTACGCCGCCTCGGTGCCGGTGGTCAAGCTCGGCCGGCTCGCCGGTCAGTACGCCAAGCCGCGCTCCTCCGACCTCGAGACCCGCGAGGGCGTGACCCTGCCGGCCTACCGCGGCGACGCGGTCAACGGCTTCGACTTCACCCCCGAGGCTCGGATCCCCGACCCGCAGCGGCTCCTCGAGACCTACCACTCGAGCGCGTCCACGCTCAACCTCGTGCGGGCGTTCGTCACCGGCGGGTACGCCGACCTGCGCCAGGTCCACACCTGGAACACCGACTTCGTCTCCCACTCGCCGGTGGGCAAGCGCTACGAGAAGATCGCCTCCGAGATCGACCGGGCGATGAGCTTCATGTCCGCGATCGGTGCCGACCCCGACGAGTTCCACCGGGTCGACTTCCACACCTGCCACGAGGCGCTGATCCTCGAGTACGAGCACGCGCTCACCCGCATCGACAGCCGCACCGGCAACCCCTACGACGTCTCCGCCCACTTCGTGTGGATCGGCGAGCGCACCAACGACCTGAGCGGGGCGCACGTCGAGCTGCTCAGCCGCGTGCACAACCCGATCGGCGTCAAGGTCGGCCCGCGCTCGAGCCCCGACGACCTGATCGCGCTGGCGGCCCGGCTCAACCCCGACAACCGCGCCGGCCGCCTGACCTTCATCACCCGCATGGGCGCCGGCCGGATCACCGACGCGCTGCCCGGGCTCGTGGAGAAGATCGCCGCCGCCGGGCTCGACGTCGCCTGGGTCTGCGATCCGATGCACGGCAACACCTTCGAGACCTCGACGGGCTACAAGACGCGCCGGTTCGAGGACGTGATCACCGAGGTGCAGGGCTTCTTCGACGTCCACCGCTCACTCGGCACCTGGCCCGGCGGCATCCACGTCGAGCTGACCGGTGACGACGTCACCGAGTGCGTCGGCGGTGGCGAGGAGGTCGCTGAGCTCGACCTCGCGACCCGCTACGAGTCGGTCTGCGACCCGCGGCTCAACCGCGTGCAGTCGCTGGAGCTGGCGTTCCTCGTAGCCGAGATGCTCCGCTCCGCCTGACTCCGGCAGACTGACCGGGTGTACGGGGACACACCACCGATCGTCTGGCGGCGCATCCTGCCGCCGGTCGTGGTGGTCGTGGTGGTCCTGTCCCTGCTCAGCAATGGCTACGGCTACCACCGCGACGAGCTCTACTTCTCGATGCTCCGCCCCGCGTGGGGCTACGTCGACCAGCCGCCGTTCACGCCGCTACTCTCCCACGCGATCACCGCGCTGTACGACGGGGGGCCGTGGCTGCTGCGGGTGCCGGCCACCCTGTTCTCGGCCGGCTGCGTCCTGCTCACAGCGCTCCTCGCGCGCGAGCTCGGTGGCGACGCCAAGGCGCAGACCTGGGCCGCCTGGGGGGTGGCGACCACGTCGGCGGTCACCGTGCTCGGCCACGTGTTCCTCACCTCTACCGCCGACCTGACCCTGTGGCCGGCGATCTGCCTGTGCATCCTCAAGGCCGAGCTACGGGCCCGGCCGCGCTGGTGGCTCGCCGCCGGCGCCCTGGCCGGCCTGGCGACGTACAACCGGCTCCTCGTCGGGGTGCTCGTCGCGGGCATCGCCCTGGGGCTGCTGCTGGTCGGGCCGCGCCGGCGTCTGCTGTCGCCGTACGTCCTCGGTGGCGCGCTGGTCGCCGTCCTCGTGGCGCTGCCCAACGAGCTCTACCAGGTGCTCACCGGCTGGCCCGAGGGCGACATGGGCCGCGCGCTCGCGGCCAACAACGCCGCCGACACCCGGATCGCGATGTTCCCTCTGCTCGTCGTGCTTTTCGGACCGCCTCTGGTCGTGATCTGGGTCGCGGGGCTGGTGGCGCTGGCCCGGGACGCCCGGCTGCGGTTCTTCGTCGTCGCCTTCGCCGTGCTGCTGGTGTTCACGTTCGTCGGCGGCACCCAGCCGCACTACCCGGTCTTCCTCCTGCCCCTGCCGTTCGCAGCCGGGATCGTGGCCATGGAGCGACATCTCGGCCGGGTCTGGGCGGCGCTCTTCGCTCTCAACGCTCTGGTCTCGGCCTTCATCGGGCTCCCGCTGCTGGCCGTCGGCACGGTGGGCGCGACCCCGATCCCGGGGATCAACCCCATCGTCGGTGACTCGGTCGGCTGGCCGGCGTACGTCCGCCAGGTCACGACGGCGTACGACGCCCTCCCGGACCGCAGGACTGCGGTCGTGCTGACCTCCAACTACGGCGAGGCGGGCGCCGTCCACCACTACGCGCCGGAGGTCCCCGTCTACAGTGCGCAGAACGCACTCTACGACCAGGCCCGACCGCCGGACTCCGCCACCACCGTGGTCGTCGTCGGCGGCCAGTACGACGATGCGAAGCGCCTGTTCGCGAATTGCCGGGTCGTGGGCCACCTCGACAACGGCGTCGACGTCGACAACGAGGAACAGGGACTGCCGCTCGCGGTCTGTCACGGGCCGGTCGCGTCCTGGGAAGCGCTCTGGCCACGGCTGCATCACCTCGACTAGGTGTGATGTCCAGCCAGGCCCGGCGGCTAGCGTGGGCGCGTGACCATCGACCTCCGCTCGGACACCCTGACCCGCCCCACCGACGACATGCGTCGGGCGATGGCCGAGGCCGAGGTGGGCGACGACGTCTTCGGCGAGGACCCGACCGCCAACGCCCTGCAGGAGCACGTGGCGGAGCTGTTCGGCAAGGAGGCGGCGCTCTTCACACCTACCGGGTCGATGGCCAACGTGCTCGCCGTCGCGTCGCTGGTCGCCCCCGGCCAGGAGGTGCTCTGCGAGGCGTCGGCGCACATCGCCCGGGCCGAGCTCGGCGCCCACGGTGCCGTCACCGGCCTCACGATGCGCACCTGGCGCCACCCGCGGGGGCAGATCGACCTAGAGGCGATCCAGGAGATGTACGCCCCCGACATGGGGCCGTTCTTCGTCCGCACCACCGCGGTCTCGGTGGAGAACACGCACAACTTCGCGGGCGGCACCGTCCTCCCGCTCGCAGACCTCCAGGCCCTCCGGTCCTGGGCCGACTCCGTCGGGTGCGGCCTCCACCTCGACGGTGCCCGGCTCTGGAATGCCCACGTCGCCACCGGCGTCCCGCTCGCGTCGTACGGCGCGTGCGTGGACGTGCTGTCCGTGTGCCTGTCGAAGGGGCTCGGGGCCCCGGTCGGCTCGCTGGTCGTCGGCAGCGCCGACGCGATCGCGCAGGCGCGGGTGAGACGCAAGCGAATGGGCGGGGGGATGCGCCAGGTCGGCGTCCTCGCCGCGGCCGGCGCTTATGCGCTCGACCACCACGTCGAGCGGCTGGCTGACGACCATGCGCATGCCCGGGTGCTCGCCCAGGCCTGCGGGGTCGACCCGGCGACGGTCGAGACCAACATCGTGGTCGTGCCGCGCGACGACGCGCCGACGTTTGTCGCCGCCGCCCGGGAGGCCGGCGTGCTGGTCTCGCAGGTCGGACCCCACGCCGTCCGCCTGGTCACCCACCTCGACGTCAGCTCGGCCGATGCGCAGCAGGCGGCGACCATCCTGGCGCGGCTCTAGCCCGTCGTACCGCGCAGCGACACCTCGGAGACCGCGGTGTCGTCACGGGCGGCGCGGCCGCGACCCGGGGGGCTCACCGAGGTGATCCGCAGCTTCACGGTCCGCGTCCTCACCGGGTCGATGGCCATCCGCTGCATGGTGCGGGAGAAGGCCAGTCGCTGGGACACGGTGGTCCCGTCGTCGAAGACCCAGTCGACCGACAGGACCCGGCGGTTGCCGGTGTACCAGTCGACGGGATGGCCGTGGGAGAACGCGATCTTGGCGTAGCCGTTGATCAGGCCGACCCGGGTGAGCGTGGTCGGCTGCGCCAGGGTGAAGGTGAGTACGGTGCCGCTCGCGTTGCCGGCGACACGCCAGCAGGTGTCGGCCCGCCCGTCGACCATGTTCGGCGCGACGTAGGTGACCGGGTGACCGGCGAAGTCGACCGCCGCCGGAGCGTGGCGGGGCGCCGAGGCCCGCGCGAGGCCCGCGACCTCGGTGGCTCCGGTCGGCCGGGCCGAAGGCTTGGCCGACGAGGGTGCCGCGCTGGTAGGCGCCTTGCTGGGCGTCTGCGACGTGGGCTGCGGCTTCGGCACGAGCGGGGTCGACGACGCCGCGGTGGAGCCGCCGCCCGCGCCGTGGAGCAGCAGATAGCTGCCGAGCAGGAGCACGCCCACCAGCAGTGCGGCGGCACCGATCCAGAGTCCCGGACCGGGGCCTCGGGTCGGGGTGGGCTCGGGAGGGAGGGCCTCGGCAGGCGGCTCCAGCGGCGGTGCGGGCGGCTGCTGGGCGACGGCCGTCGGCGGAGGATCCGACTCGACGACCGGTGGGGGAGTCGCGGCCGGAGCCGGCGCGGCGTACAGCGACTCGTAGGGGTCGGCCTCGGGCGAGGGCTGCCCGACCGGCGCCGGGGTGGCCGGTGGGGTCGGGCGCAGGGTGACCGGGGCGACCGGCGCGCCGCAGTTGCTGCAGAAGCGTCCGGCGTCGGCGAGGGGTACGCCGCAGTGTGCGCAGGCGTCGGGCCGGCCGTCCATGGCCGTCCATCCAATCAGAACGACGCCGGGAGGGCCCGTCCGCCCCGGCCCCTGGCGGAGGAGGCCGGCCGCTCAGACGGTCAGGTGGGTGACCTCGACCTCGACCCGGCGGCGCGGTGCGAGCTCGGCCAGCAGCATCGCCGACAGCACCAGGAGCCCACCCAGGATCATCCGCACGGTCAGGCTCTCGCCCCCGAACAGCACCGCGAAGAACGCGGCGAACACCGGCTCCATGGTCATGATGATCGCCGCTCGCGTGGGCGGCAGGTGGGCTTGCGCCCAGGTCTGGCCGATCATCGCCGCCGCTCCGGCGACGACCGCCATGTAGATGACGCTGGCCCAGTCACCCGCTCGTGCCGGGAAGACGATCCCGTTGGGAGCGGTCGCCACGGTGCAGATCACCGCGATCACGATCAGCTGCAGCGTCGCCATCCCGAGCGCGTCCTGCGGCTCCGACCACGCGCCGAGCCCGACGATGTGCAGGGCATAGACCATCGCCGCCACGAAGATCAGCGCCTCGCCGTAGCCGACCGACAGGCCGCCCAGGGTCAGCACCGCGAGGCCGACGATCGACACGAGCACTGCCACCCAGGTCAGCCGGCCGATCCGCGAGTGCAGCAGGAGCGCGGCGAAGACGGGCGTCGCCACGACGTACATCCCGGTGATGAAGCCCGAGACCGTGGCTGGTGTCTGCGCCAGTCCCGCGGTCTGCAGGATCTGGGCGACGCCGTAGAGGCACCCGAGGACGACCGCCTGGCGCCGGGCCTCGCGGCTGAGCCGACCCAGGGCGCGGGGGGCCAGGAGGACCATCGTCGCGCTGGCGATCGCGAAGCGGACGGCCAGGAAGTCGAGCGTCGGCACCCGCGTCAGCAGGTCGTGGATCAGGAAGAACGTCGAGCCCCAGCACGCGGTGACGCCCAGGAGGGCTGCGGTCGCGAGCAGGGTGGTACGACGGGCCGCGAGCACTTCGGCACGCTACCGCGCGTCCCGGCGAGGGCCGGACGTGCGGTCAGACGGGCGGTCAGACGAGGTGGAGGACGATGACGCTGCCCTTCGGCACCATCGTGCCCGAGTTGGGCGTCGTGCTCGCGACGTAGCCGAGGCCGAGGTAGATGTCGGCGTGGTCAGTGGTGACCCTGAGCCCGAGCCCTTCGAGCAGGCTGGTGGCGGCGTCGACCCCCATGGCGCTCAGGTGGTCGGGCACCCGCACGAGCTCGGGACCCTTCGACACCACGAGCTTCACGGTGTCGCCGCGGTGGAGTCGGCCGCCGGACGGGTCTTGCGAGATGACGCGGCCGTCGGGCACGGAGTCGGAGAACTCCTGGTCACTGACGTCGACGTTCAGACCCTTGGCGGTGAGCACCTGCTGGGCTCGCGCCGCGCTGCGGCCCTTCCAGTCACCCACCTCGACCGGGGCGGGCCCACGGCTGACGTAGAGGTCGACCACGGTGGCGGGCGGTTGCCGGGTGCCGACGGCCGGGTTGCTGCCGAGCACCGTGGCCTTGGGCACGGTGTCCGACCAGCGCCCGATGGTCCGGCCGAAGGTCAGGTGGGCCGACCGCAAGGAGTCCTGGGCCTGGTCGACGTCGAGGCCGCGGACCTTCGGCACCGGGTGTCGTTCCTTGCCCTTGGACAAGGTGACGGTCACGGTGCCGTGGTCGAGCACCCGCGCACCGGGGCCGGGGTCGGTGGAGATGACGCGGCCCTTGGCGACGGTCTCGGAGTACGCCGGGTCGCCCACGGTCGCCTTCAGCCCTGCGGCCTCGAGCCGGTGGACGGCGGCAGTCTGGGTCAGCCCGATCACCCCGGGGGTCGCGGTGTAACGCGCCCAGCCGAACCAGTAGGCGCCCAGGCCTGCGGCGAGCGCGATCACCAGGGCGACGACGAGGAGCACCGGCCCACGACGCGACCGGCGTGGCCGGTGGACGTAGCCCTCGTCGACTGGCAGGTCCGGCGGCGGGGGCGGGATCGGGTCTGGGGTCGGCTCGAAGGGCGCGTCGGCCACGGCAGCGGCGAGCTCCGGCGCAGCGGCGAGCTCCGGGGGAGCGACCGGGAGGAGCTCGAGCGCTGTGGTCTCGTCGGTGACGGGTGCGGCAGGCGTCAGGTCGGTGGTCAGCTCCTCGTCGTCGGCCACCCCGCCGGCCAGCGCCTGGCCGACCCGGTGGAGCTGGTGGAGGAGCACGCCCGCGTCGGCCGGCCGCTGGGCCCGGTCACGGGCAGTGGCGCGGGCGACCAGGGCGTCGAGGTAGGGCGGGATGCCCGGCACCAGCCGCGACGGCGGCGGCACGTCCTCGTGGACGTGCTTGTAGGCGACCGCGATCGGCGACTCGCCCTCGTGGGGCTTGTGGCCGGTCAGCAGCTCGTAGAGCATCACGCCCGCGGCGTAGACGTCGACGCGTGCGTCGCAGGTGCCGTCGACGACCAGCTCGGGCGCGAGGTAGGAGACGGTCCCGATGATCACGCCGCCGGTCGCGGTGTGCTGGGTGTCGGCAGTGACCGCCTTGGCCAGGCCGAAGTCGGCGACCTTGACCTGGCCTCCGGAGTCGGCATCGGCGATCAGGACGTTCTCGGGCTTGATGTCGCGGTGGACCAGGCCGGCTCGGTGGGCGGCGGCGAGCGCCGAGACGACGGGCTCGATCAGCGCGACCGCGCGGGCCGGCTGCATCGGCGCCTCGTCGCGGATCACGTCGCGGAGGGTGTGGCCCGGCACCAGCTCCATCACCAGGTAGAGGGCGCCCTCGACGGCCGGGTCCTCGCCCTGGTCGAAGACGCTGACGACGTGGGGGTGGGAGAGGCGGGCGGCTGCGCGGGCCTCGCGCTTGAACCGCTCCGCGAATGCGCCGTCGTCGCCGAGGCCGGGGTGCATGATCTTGACCGCGCACTCGCGGTCGAGCCGGGTGTCGAGTGCCTCGTAGACCGCCGCCATCCCGCCACGAGCGATCCGGGGACCGATCAGGTAGCGGCCGTCGAGGAGCAGCCCGGTCGCAGGGTCGGCGAGCGTGGCGCCGCCCGCGTGGGCGCGCGTGTCTTGCTCCACGTCGACCCTCCTGCACCGGTCGGGGAAGTCACCCGGTCCGGCCATCCTACGGACGTCGGCGCTGTGCTTCCCGATTCCGCGGCCCCGGCGCGCCGTACCCCCGCCCGCTCGTGACAGAGTTGGACCATGACGTCGCTGGCAGATGCCGACCTCTCGGAGCTCGTCGACGAGTGGCTCGACTGGACCGAGGTCGGGCGCCGGCTGGGGGTCACCCCGGCCAAGGTGCGCACGATGGTGAAGGTCCACGAGCTGGCCGCCGCGGTCCCGGAGCCGGGTCGGCCGCCCTCGGTGCCGGCCGCCTTCCTCGACGGGTCGCTCGTCGTCAAGGGCCTCCCGGGTCTGCTCACCGTGCTCCACGACGGCGGGTACGACGACCGCGAGTGCATCGCCTGGCTGTTCCTCGATGCCGAGCTGCCCGGCCGCCCGATCGACGCGCTCCGGGAGAACCGTGGCTCGGAGGTCAAGCGACGTGCGCAGGCCCTCAGCTTCTGAGCCGACCCCGAAACGGGGCCGGCTCTGGATCGGGCTGCTCGCGGTGCTGGTCGTCGCCGTCCTCACCTGGGCGCTGAACCAGGGCGGGTTCTCCGGCGGCGGTCGAGACGGCGACGCCGACCCGGCCACCTTGCCGACGGTCGCCGCCGCCGAGCTGCCGCCCGAGGCGCAGCAGACGCTGGCGCTGATCGACGCCGGCGGGCCGTTCCCCTACGACCGCGACGGCGTCGTGTTCGAGAACCGCGAGGGACTCCTGCCCCACGAGGACACCGGCTACTACCACGAGTACACGGTGCCGACCCCGGGTGAGAGCGACCGCGGAGCACGGAGGATCATCACCGGTGCCTCGGGAGAGCTGTACTGGACCCAGGACCACTACAACACGTTCGAGAGGATCACCACCACATGAGCGGACTGGCCGGCCTGCTGGCCCACCACGTCGAGCCCGGCATCTACCGGTGGCACGGCCACTTCGCCGTCGAGGACGTGCGTCACACCGTCGAGCACGCCGGGTGGCAGTTCGCAGCGGTCGACGGCTGGCACGGACCGACCAAGCCCGAGTTCCTCGCGGCGATCGGCGAGGCGCTCGGCTTCCCCGACTACTACGGCCAGAACTTCGACGCCCTCGCCGACTGCCTGGCCGACGTCACCGCCGGCGACAGCGAGGGCTGGGTGCTGCTGTGGGACGGCTGGGGCCCGCTGGCCCGCGAGGACGAGCGCGCCTTCTCGGTGGCGCTGTCGGTCCTCGGCGGCCGGGTGAACGCCGACAAGGGCGGCCGCTTCGCGGTCCTGCTCCGCGGCGACGGCCCCGACATCGAGGGTGTTCCTTCGCTCGACTGAGGACCTGGCCGACGCGGCGGAGCCGCGGGCGGCCCGACCGCAAGGAGCGCCG
Source organism: uncultured Actinomycetota bacterium (assembly GCA_963761085.1). Lineage (GTDB taxonomy): Bacteria > Actinomycetota > Actinomycetes > Propionibacteriales > Nocardioidaceae > Nocardioides. Next base: position 163,011 of record CAVXFQ010000002.1, on the reverse strand, counting down.
CCGCCCGCTTGCGGGCAAGGCCAGCCAGGACGAGATCGAGGCACCCGCGGCCTCACACCACCCGGTCGGTGACCGCGGTCGCCAGCTCGCCCAGCACGGCGCGGGCGTGGTCGTCGAACGACGCCCGGGTCAGGGCGTCGGCCGCGCGGCCGGCCAGCTGTCCGATGACCTCCTCGACCTGCTGGTGGGCACCCGAGCGGTCGATGACGCCGCGCAGCTCGCCGACCTCGGCGGGGGAGAGCGGCGTCCCGAGGGCGGCGTCGAGCCGGGCCGCCTCGCCGGCCGGAGCGGCGTCCAGCGCGAGTGCGACCAGGACGGTGCGCTTGCCCTCGACCAGGTCGTCGCCGGCCGGCTTGCCGGTCGCCTCCGGGTCGCCGAAGACGCCGAGCAGGTCGTCGCGCAGCTGGAACGCCTCGCCCAGCGGGAGGCCGAACGACGAGAGCTCGGCCAGCTGGGTCTCGCTCGCGCCGGCCAAGGTGGCGCCGATGTGGAGCGGCCGCTCGACGGAGTACTTCGCGGACTTGTAGCGCAGCACGGTCATCGCCGCGTCGACGTCGGCGACGCCGCGTGCCTGCACCGACACGTCGAGGAACTGGCCGGCGATCACCTCCGACCGGCAGCGGTCGAAGACGTCGAGGGCGGCGACGACGCTGCTCCAGCGGCAGGCCGCAGCGGCGGAGCAGCTCGTCGGACCAGCTCAGCAGCAGGTCGCCGAGCAGGATCGCGGCCGACGCGCCGTACTGCTCCGGGTCGCCACGCCAGCCGTCCCGTCGGTGGACCTCGGCCATGCCGCGGTGGGTTGACGGTCGCCCGCGACGAGTGTCGGAGGCGTCCATGAAGTCGTCGTGCACGAGGGCGCTGGCGTGGAGCAGCTCCAGGGCGGCGCAGGCCCGGACCAACGCCGCGTCGTCGACGTCCGAGGAGCCGGCGACGGCCCGGAAGCCCCAGTAGCAGAACGCCGCGCGGAAGCGCTTGCCGCCGGAGACCGCGGCCCGCGCCTCGTCCAGCAGCAGCGCCGCGTCGGCCCCCAGCGGGGCCAGTCGCTCGGTCTGCTCCTCGAGGAACGCCTCCAATGCCACCTGCACCTGCCCGCGGAAGGGCGACGGGTCCCACGCGGGGGCGCTGGTGGTCACGCGCCGAGCCTAGGCTCCGTCGTCTCGGCGTGACGCCCACCGCCCACCGGACGGCGATCCACGGAAAGGGGGCCGTCTCTCCTTAGACTCGACGGCATGCCAGACCACCCGGCCATCGGCCAGCTCCTCCGCGACGGCGGGCGCTCCTTCTCGTTCGAGTTCTTCCCGCCCCAGGACGCCGAGGGCGAGGCGGTGCTCTGGCGCTCGATCCGCGAGCTCGAGCCGCTGCGCCCGACGTTCGTCTCGGTGACCTACGGCGCGGGCGGCGGCGACCCGCGAACGCACGGTCGGCATCACCCGGCGCATCGCCCGCGAGACCACGATGCTGCCGATGGCCCACCTGACCTGCGTCGGCCACACCACCGACGAGCTCGACGACGATCGTCGCGGAGCTGCGCTCGGCCGGGGTCCACAACGTGCTCGCGCTGCGCGGTGACCCGCCCGGCGGGCCCGGCACGCCCTGGACGTCGACACCCGGCGGGCTCGAGTACGCCTCCGAGCTCGTGCGCTTCCTCCGGGCCACGGCCGACCTGTCCGTCGGCGTGGCCGCCTTCCCCGAGGGACACCGCGACGCGGCGTCGCTGGAGGCAGGACGCGCGGGTGCTCAAGGCGAAGTACGACGCCGGTGCGGAGTTCGCCCTGACCGAGATGGTGCTGCGCGCCGACGACTACTTCGGGCTCGTGCGCCGCGCCCGCGACATCGGGGCGGACTTCCCGATCGTCCCGGGCATCATGCCGATCCTCAACCTCAACTCGATGCGCACGATGGTCCGGCTCTCCGGCCGTGAGATGCCGCAGGAGACCCTCGACCGGATCCTCCCGCTCGAAGGCGACCCCGTCGCGCTGCGGGCCGAGGGCATCCGGATCGCCACCGAGCTGTGCGAGGAGCTGCTCGCCGGCGGGGCGCCGGGCCTGCACTTCTACACCCTCAACCGTTCCAAGGCCACGCGCGAGATCTTCGCCGCCCTCAACCTCACGGTCTGACGCCGCGGGCTACGGTCGGCTCATGCGCACCGTCTCCGTCACCGGCCACGGCGAGGCCCGGGTCGTCCCCGACTCCGCCGCGGTCCGGGTCGCCGCCACCCACCGCGCGCTCGGCGTGGCCGAGGCCCTCGCCGGCGCCGACAGCGCCGCCGCGCAGGTCGTCGCGACCGCCCGCGAGCACACCAGCCCGGAGCGGATCGGCACGACCGGCGTCCAGATCTGGCCGGTGCACGACCAGGACGGCCGGCCGAGCGGTTTCGAGGCCCGGCACTCGCTGACCGTGCGCTGCCCCGACGTCGACGCGGCCGGCGTTCTGCTCACCGCTCTCGTCCAGCAGGTCGGTGACGCCCTCCAGGTCGAGGGCGTCTCGCTGGAGCTGGCCGACCGGTCGGCGGCCGAGGCCCGGGCCCGCGAGGCGGCGTACGCCGACGCCGTCGACCGCGCCACCCAGCTCGCCGCCCTCGCCGGCGCCGCGCTGGGCGACCCCCAGGCGGTGCTGGAGAGCGGCTACGCCGAGGCGCCCGTCGGCCGGGCGATGAAGGCGAGCCTCGAGGCGTCGTCGCTCGAGCCGGGCGAGATGGCGGTGACTTCCTCGGTCACCGTGACCTTCCAGCTGCGCTGACGCGCCGGCCGCCGGTCCGGCGTTCGCCCCTCTGGTCACTCGAGCCCCACCGCGGAGGCGCCCCCTGCACTTCTCGGGCGTTGCAACGGCCGAGAAGTGCGCGAGTCCCCGGTGAACCGGCGACTCCCGACGCGGGCGCCGAGCTCACGCCGGGCCGACCACCTGGGCGACCAGCGCCGCCGACAGCCCGACGAACGGCAGGCCCGAGCCCGGGGCGGCGTGGGCGCCCGCGGCGTAGACGCCCGCCGACCGGGGTCCGCGGCCCCAGGCGCCGGCGCACGGTCGTGCGACCCGCCCACTGCACGCCCCCGGGCGAGCCACCCCACCGGTCCACCTGGTCGCGCGGGGAGAGGTCGACCCGGGTGACGACCTGCTCGCGGACGTCGAGCCCGTGCCGCGCCAGCGCGGCCGAGCAGGTCCTCGTCGACCCGGCCCGCGCCCGTGCACGGTCCACGCGTGGTGGCCGTCGGGGCCGCGGCCGCAGCGTGCGGACCACGAGCGTCGGGTCGCCGTGCACGACCAGCTCGTGAGGCAGGTCGGGCACCGCGCCGGCCAGGCCGAGGTGGCAGGTCGTCGGCGGCAGCACCGGCGTCGTCCGGGTCGACGTACGACGCCAGGGCCGGCAGGCGCCGCGGGTCGACGGCGCAGACCACGACGTCCGCGTCGAGCTCGCCGGCCGTCGTCGCCACCGCGACCGCCTGTCCCGGCCCGCACCACGACGTCGTCGACGCGCGCCGCGACCACGGTCACGCGGCGGGTGTCGAGCCGTGCCACCAGAGCGTCGCGCAGCGCAGCCGTCCCGCCCACGAACGCCCAGGCGCCGAAGCGCTGCTCGAGGTACGACGTGACCCCGGCCCAGGCCGGCACGTCCCGCAGCGCGTGCCCGTCGGCGGTGAACGGGTGGCCGGCCACCAGCCCGAGCCGTTCGTCGCGCGAGACCTTGCGCAGCCGCCGCGCCAGCGACTCGCGGGAGCCGAGCAGCGCGCGCCAGCGGCTTCGACAGGTGGTCGGGGTCCCAGGGCACCTCGGCGTACTCCCGGCGCAGCACCGCCCAGTCGTCGCCGTACGACGCCACGTGGTCGACCCAGGCCTGCTCCGAGCCCGGGGCGGAGCCGGTCGAACGCCGCGAGCTGCTCGGCCCGGCGCGCGGTGAGCACCAGCGACGTCCCGTCCGTCGAACCAGTGCTCGCGCAGGCAGTCCAGCTGCACCAGGTCGAGCTCCCGCTCCAGCGGCCGGCCGGTCTTGCGGAACAGGTCGCGCACCACCCCCGGCACCAAGGTGTACGTCGCGGTGTCCCACGCGAAGCCGTCGCGGGTCACCGGGGCCAGGGCGCCGCCGAGCGCGCGCTCCTCGACGAGCGTGACCTCGTGCCCCAGCTTGGCGAGCCGGAGCGCGGTCGCGAGGCCGCCGAAGCCACCGCCGACCACCACCACCCGCGCCATGCGCGCACCCTAGGGGAGCGGCCTCAGGTGGCCAGGCGTGGCGGTGCGGAGGTCCTTGCCCTTCCACCGCCGCCAGCCCCGCCGGACCACCTTCGCGACGACGTAGAGCAGGACCAGCCCGCCGGCCAGGAGCACCGCGGCGATCAGTGCGGCCGCGCGCGGGTGCTGGATCGCGTACCAGACGACGCCGAGCACGGCGAGGTCCTCGGTGAGGCTGGCCGCGATGTTGGACAGCGGCTCCGGCGAGGCGTTGATGGCCAGCCGCGCTCCGGCCTTCACCGAGTGGGACGCCAGGGCCGTGCCGCCGCCCACGGCGAGGGCGACCGCGCCGTTGAGGGAGTCGGCCTGGCCGGCGATCAGGATGCCGATCGACGGCGCCCACCGTCGGCCGGATGAACGTCGAGATCGCGTCCCAGGTGGAGTCGATGTAGGGGACCTTGTCGGCGACGAACTCCATCGCGTACATGAACGCCGCGGCCGCGAGCACGTCCCAGCGCCCCAGCACGTCGGGCACCTGCGCCCAGTCGTGGACGCGGTCGGCGATGCCGAGCACCAGCACGACGAGGTAGCAGTTGAGGCCGCTGGCCCAGCCGCTGGAGAAGACGAACGCGAGGGCGCCCACGCCGGGAGCCTAGGGCCTCTCGTGGGCGATCACGGTCGCGACCGAGTCGGGGTCGCGGCGGCGACGGTGGTGCCGGGTCCGCGGACCGCATCACTGGTGCGTGCCAGGTCGGCGGACTTCGAGCAGGCCGGGTTGACCCAGATCTCCATCACTCGCCCTCGACGTCGACCTCGACGGCCCCGGTCATCTGCAACAGCTCGTCGTACGTCGTGGAGAAGACGGCGGCCGGGTGGCCCGCGGCAGCCCAGATCTCGTCGTACTGCCGCAGGGCGGGGTCGAGATAGGTCGGCACGGGAGAGGGGTGCGCCAGCGGCGAGACGCCGCCGATCACCTGTCCGGTGTGCTCGCGGACGAACTCCGGAGACGCCCGCTTCAGCGCCGGTACGCCGATCCGCGCGGCGGTCGCGGCGGTGTCGACGCGGTGGGCGCCCGAGGTCAGGATCAGCACCGGGGTGCCGCCGGCGTCGAAGAGCAGGCTGTTGGCGATCGCCCCGACCTCGCACCCGAGGGCCTCCGCGGCCAGGGCTGCGGTGTGCACCGAGTCTGGCAGGATGACGACGCGGCCCCCGCCTCCCGCGGCGGAGTGGGCCTGCTTGAACCTCGTGACAGCAGCGTGCTCGGCGCTCATGCGCCGAGGCTAGCCGGAAGGGACGGACCGGGCAGACATGGAACGGCGACTTCCAGGCTCGGTCGGGCTCGCCATCCGGGCCGCTTGGGGGCTGGTGGCCGTCATCGGCCTCACCGTGATCCTGATGGTGGTCTTCTACGACGACGTGGTCGGCTCGTGGGCGAGCCGCCACGAGGGCGCTCGCCAGGCCTTCGCCCGAGGTGGCCGCGAGGGCTCGAGCGCGCGGGTTTCGTGGCTCCGGCCTTCCTGCCCGTCGCAGCGACGATGCTGGTGGTCGCCGCGATGCTGGTCTGGGTGCTCACCGTGTTCTTCCGCGAGGGCCACCGGTGGGGCCAGCTCGGCCTGTCGGCGCTCGTGGTGCTGAGCTTGTTCGCCAGCATCGTGCTGGGGTTCCTGCTCGACCCGCCCGCCGTGTTCGTCGCCGTCGCGGTGGTCTCGCTGGTCGTCGAGGGGGTGCTGGCGGTCTGCCTGTGGCACCCCGACACGCTCGGCTACCTGGCCGGGCCCTGGGCCGACGGCCCGGAGAGCCACCGCGGGCTGAGGCTCGGCGGTCCCGACCGCGCGGGGCCACCAGAAGCGGTCACCGAGGAGCAGGGCCAGCGCGGGGACGAGGACGGTGCGCACCAGCAGCGTGTCGAGGAGCACGCCGATGCCGACGATGATGCCCAGCTGGGCCAGGACCACCAGGGGCAGCACCCCGAGCACCGCGAACACGGCCGCCAGCAGGATCCCGGCGCTGGTGATCACGCCGCCGGTCGCGGCGAGACCGCGCAGCATCCCCTCGCGGCTGCCGTGGCCGCGGGACTCCTCGAGCGCCCGGGTGACCAGGAAGATGTTGTAGTCGACGCCCAGCGCCACCAGGAAGACGAACGCGAACAGGGGTGCGTTGTCGTCGACCCGGTCGAAGCCGAGCACGTGGGTGAAGGCGAGCCAGGAGAAGCCCAGGCTCGGCGACGTACGTCGCGACGACGGTCGCCACGAGCAGGACCGGTGCCACCACCGAGCGCAGGAGCAGCACCAGCGCGACGAGCACCAGGCCGAGCACGATCGGGAAGATCAGCCACCGGTCGTGGACGGAGGCCGCCGACTCGTCGATGGCCTGCGGCCTCCGGCCCGGCGACGTAGGTCTGCGGGATGCCCGACACCGCGTCCCGGACGGCGAGCACGGTCGCGTGGGCCTCGGGGGTGCTGGGCGCCGCGTCGAGCACGACGTCGAGCGCGGTGACGCCGGCCCCCTGCTCGGCACGTCGTACGTCGGCCACGCCGGGCACCCCGGAGACCTTCTCGGCCACGCGGCGCCGGGGCGGCGTGGTCAGGACCCGGTCGGGTCGGAGGTCCCGGCCGGGAAGGACTGGGCGATCCGTTCGCCGGCGGCGATCGACTCCGGCTTCTGGAGGAACTGGTCGGACTGCGACAGCCCGACCTGCATCTGGGTGAGGGCCCCGGCCCCGATCAGGAGGACCAGCAGGGAGGCGGCGATGTAGGCGACAGGGCGGCGGGCCACGGCGTCACCGACCCGGCGCCAGGGGCTGCGACCCTCCGTGAGCGCCGTCTGCCCCGGCCGCGGCACCCGCGGCCAGAAGATCCAGCGCCCGAAGACGACGAGGGCGGCCGGGAGCACGACCAGGACGAAGAAGGCGGCGGTGACCACACCGATCGCGCAGGCGACGCCGAGCCCTCGGGTGGTGGGGAACAGCGAGAGCGTCAGGGTGAGCAGGCCGACCACCACGGTGGCGGCGCTGGCGAGGACCGCCTCGGCCGTGCGCGGCAGCGCGTGCGCCATCGCCGCCCGGCGGTCGTCGTACCGGTGCAGCTCGTCGCGGTAGCGGGAGATCAGGAGGAGCGCGTAGTCGGTGCCGGCGCCGAACACCAGGACCGACAGGATGCCGGTGGTCGAGCCGTCCCAGGCCAGTCCGAGGGCCGCCAGCGCGTGCGTGGCGAGGACGGCGGCGAGCTGGTCGGCGACCCCCACGACGGTGAGCGGGATCAGCCACAGCACCGGGCTGCGGTAGGTGATGATCAGCAGGACGGCCACCACCGTGGCCGTGGCGAGCAGCAGCCGCAGGTTGGCCCCGTCGAAGACCGCGGCCAGGTCGGCCTGGATGCCGGCCGGGCCGGTCACCTGCGCGGTGACCCCGGGCGGCAGCCCGGTGGACAGCGTGTCCCGGATCGCCGTCACGTCGTCGCCGACGACCGCGGCGTCGCTGGACGGCACCTGGACGATCCCGAGGGCGGCCGTCCCGTCCTTGCTCACGGTGAGCGGCGCGGGCACCGCGCCAGGGACCGTCTCGAGCTTCGGGGAGACGGCGCGCAGGTCGGCTCGCCGAGAGCGTGCCCGTGTCGTTGGTGAAGAGCACGATCGCGGTGGTGGCGTCGGCGGCCGGCAGCTTCTGCTGGAGCTCGGCGGCCGCGGCGCTGTCGCTCCCGATCGGCAGGCTGTCGGTGGGCGCGGCGGTGTGCGAGGCGGTCCCGACGATGCCGATCACGGCTCCGGCGGCGAGGAGGGCGAGGGCCGCGATCGCCCCGGACCAGCGGGGTGCGGTGAGGTGTCGGGCCAGCCAGGACATGTCGACTCCGGTAGGGTAGTTCGGCGGATTACTTAGTTGATACCTAAGTAGGTGAGAGATATTACGGACCGAGGTCAGGGTCGATCAAGTCGGGTCGGTCCCGCGCGGACGCGCTCCGCGCCCCGCCGAGGCGGGCGAGCGCCCGGGCGTGGAGTCCGTCGTACCCGAGTGGCGCCGGTCGGCCACCCTCGAGGCGCTGCAGGAGCTGGTCGACGTCGCGGGCGCCGTCACGCCCGGCGGTGGCCCGACGGGCCGGGCTGAGCACCTCGGAGCTGCACTCGCTGCGACACCTGATGGAGGCGCCGCAGAGCCCCGGCGACCTGGCCCGGCGCTGGGCGTGACCTCGGCCGCGTCGTCCGGCGTGGTCGACCGGCTGGTCGCCCACGGCCATGCCGAACGCCGGCCGCACGGCGCCGACGGGCGCCGGACCGAGGTCGTCATCACCGACTCGGGTCGCCAGGAGGTCTTCGCGCTGCTGGCCCCGATGTTCACCGCGCTCGCCGCGCTCGACCGCGGCCTCGACGACCACGACCGCGAGGTCGTCGACCGCTACCTGCACGGCGCGATCGCGGCGCTGCGGACCCTGCTGTAGGAGAGTTCTCCCCAGGTTCGCACCGACCCCTGGTGCGGGTCGGGGGTGAGGTGTACCGTACTGCTTGTTCGAACACCTGTTCGATCACCCGGCCACCGGTGAGGGCGACCTCGACCCCCGTCCTCACCGGCCCGGGACCACCCGGGGTCGACCGAGCGTGGGAGAAGCATGAGGCGCTACGACGATCCCGTCGAGACCCGGATGGGTCTGGTGTCGGGCATGGAAGGTCCCGAGCAGTTCCTGTGGCGGGGCCGGTTGTGGAAGGTCCGGGCGGTGCTGGCCCACTGGGTCGAGACCGGCCCGTGGTGGCAGTCCGGCAGTGCCCGGGCGGTGATCGGCTCCGACGAGGCCGCCGGTGCCGCTCCGGTGCCGCGCGGCCGACGTCCGCGCTGCTGACCTCCTGGGGGAGCGCGAGCTGTGGCGGGTCGAGGCCGGTCGGGGTGCGATGCCCGGTCCCGACGGCGGGGTCTTCGACCTCGCCTTCGACTGGAGCGACGGGCGCTGGGCGCTCGTCGGCTGCGTGGACTGAGGTGAGCCGTGACAACCAGATGACCGGTCCGTTCTCCCTGCCCGCCACCACCCACGCCTACCTCGCCCGGGCCGCCGACTCGCTCCACGAGGCCGTGGTCGCCCCCGACGTCCCCACCCGCTACGCCTGTGCCCACGTCGCCGCGCTCCGCGCCGCCGCCGCGCTGCTGGCCGCCCGGGCCAGGCCCGCCGGCTCGCCCGGTGCCCGCCGTCGCCCGCAGAAGAACGCCTGGGTCCTCCTCGCCGAGGTCGCTCCCGAGCTGAGCGAGTGGGCCACCTTCTTCGCGGCCGGTGCCGCCAAGCGGGCCGCGGCCGAGGCCGGGTCGACCCGCGCGGTCACCGAGCGCGAGGCCGACGACCTGGTCCGCGACGCCGACCGGTTCCTGGCCGTGGTCGAGCAGGCGCTGGGGCTGGTGCCCCATGCCGCCTCGCCCCAGCTCTGCGTCCTGGCCGACCCCCGCCATCCGTCAGCGCGGTCCGCCCGCGTGGCCCGAGCCGGCTAGACGGCGGCCGATGGATCCCTTCGTCCACCTCCACGTGGCGTCGGGCTACTCCCTGCAGTACGGCGCGTCGCTGCCCCACGTCCTGGTCGAGCGGGCCGCCGAGCAGGAGATGGACACCCTCGCCCTCACCGACCGCGACGGCACCTACGGTGCGGTCAAGCACGCCCTGGCCTGCCGCCGGGCCGGCATCCGGCCGGTCCTCGGTGTCGACCTCGCGGTCCGGCCGGTCCTCGGGGCGGCCGCCGGGGTCCGGGCGCGACCCGCGTCCCCGCACCCCGGTGCGGGGCGGCGCGTTCCGCGACGACCGGCTGCTGCCGCGGGTGACCTTCCTGGCTCATGCCGGGGGAGGCGGCGGCGACGGCGGCCGGGCGGGCTGGGCGGCGGTGTGCCGGCTGGTCTCCGCGGTCCAGCTGTCCGGTGAGCGGGGCACGCCGGTCGCCGACCTGTCGCTGCTCGCACCGTGGCTCGAGACCGGCGACGTGATGGTGCTGCTCGGGCCCACCTCCGAGCTCGGCAGCGGCCGTGGCCCGGCGCCGCGACGACCTGGCCCGTGCCGCGCTCGAGCCGTGGCTCGAGATCGTCCCGCGTGACCACCTCCTCGTCGAGCTGGTCTCCCACCGGCTGCCCGGGTCCGCCACGACGTGGGGTCCCGGCACCACCCCCCACGCCGCCCGGATGGCCGGGTTCGCCCGCAGCGCCGGGCTGGGGGCGGTGCTCAGCAACGCCGTCCGCTACGCCGACCGCCGCGACGCCCCGGTCGTCGACGTCCTCGACGCCGCTCGCCGGCTGGTGGCCCTCGACCGGCGTCACGTCGACCGCGGCAACGCCGAGGGTTTCCTCAAGTCCGGCAAGCAGATGGCCGAGGTCGCCGAGGAGATCGCCCGGCTGGCCGGCCTCGGCGACTCCGAGCGCGAGGCCCATCGGCTGCTGGCCCACACCCGGCTGGTCGGCGACCGCTGCGCCCTCGACCCGCGCGCCGACCTCGGGCTGGGCGAGGTCCACTTCCCGGAGTTCGACCTGTCGACCTCCTTCCGGGCCGACCTGCGCCCCTCCTCGACCACCGGCTCGCCGGCCGACGACCTGCTCCGGGCGCGCTGCGAGGGCGCGATCGGTCGTCGCTACGGCAGCGCCCCGCGCCAGCGCATCTGGAAGCGGCTCGACGACGAGCTGGAGATGATCCGCGGCCTGGGCTACGCCTCCTACTTCCTGACCGTCGGCGACGTCACCGACCTGATCCGCGAGATGGGGGTCCGGGCGGCCGGCCGCGGCTCGGGTGCCGGCTCGCTGGTCAACTACCTCCTCGGCATCTCCGGGGTCGACCCGATCCGCCACGGCCTGCTCATGGAGCGGTTCCTCTCCCCGCTGCGCGCCTCGCTGCCCGACATCGACGTCGACGTCGAGTCCGCCCGGCGCGAAGACATCTACCGCGCGATCCTCGACCGCTACGGCGGCGAGCGCTGCGTGTGCGTCTCGATGATGGACACCTACCGCGTCCGCCACGCCGTCCGTGACGTCGGCGGTGCGCTCGGCATGCCACCCGGCGAGACCGACGCGATCGCCAAGGCCTTCCCCCACATCCGCGCCCGCGACGCCCGGATGGCGATGCGCGACCTGCCCGAGCTCCGGGCCGCCGGGCTCGGCCACCAGCGCCTCGACCTGTTCTTCGACCTCGTCGAGCGGCTCGACGGGCTGCCCCGCCACATCGCCGTCCACCCGTGCGGGGTGCTGCTCTCCGACGCGACCCTGCTCGACCGCACCCCGGTCGAGGCCAGCTTCGTCGGGTTCCCGATGAGCCAGTTCGACAAGGACGACGTCGAGGACCTCGGCCTGCTCAAGCTCGACGTGCTCGGCATCCGGATGCAGTCCTCGATGGCTCACGCGATCGACCTGGTCCGCCAGACCGACGACGTCGAGATCGACCTCGACGACGAGCAGCAGGTGCCGTTCGACGACCCCGACACGTTCCGCATGATCAGCCGGGCCCGCACCCTCGGGGTCTTCCAGATCGAGTCGCCGGGTCAGCGCGAGCTGGTCGGCAAGTCCGGCATCGAGACCTTCGAGCACATCATCACCGACATCTCGCTGTTCCGTCCCGGCCCGGTCAAGAGCGACATGATCACCCCCTACCTCGAGGCCAAGCACGGCTGGTCGGAGGTCTCCTACCTCCACGACGACCTGCGCCCGATCCTCGAGCAGACCAACGGCGTCGTGGTCTTCCACGAGCAGGTGATCGAGATGATCGCCTGCTTCGGCGGGGTCTCCAACGCCGAGGCCGACGAGAAGCGCCGGGCCCTCGGCGACGTCGAGGGGATGGCCGAGACCAAGCTCTGGTTCTTCCCTGCCGCGCTCGGCCGGGGCTACCCCCTGCCGGTGGTGGAGAAGGTCTGGAGGGTGATCGAGGCGTTCGCGTCGTTCGGCTTCTGCAAGGCCCATGCCGCGGCGTTCGCGCTGCCGACCTACCAGTCGGCCTGGCTCAAGGCCCACTGGCCGGCCCACTTCCTGGCCGGCGTGCTCACCCACGACCCCGGCATGTACCCCAAGCGGCTGATCCTCGAGGACGCCCGCCAGTGCGGCATCGCGATCCTCGGCCTCGACGTCAACGCCTCCGAGAAGGCCTACGTCGTGGAGCGGATGTCCTCGCTCGACGAGCCACCGCCGATCGTGCTCGGCGAGACGTCCCGTCCCGACCCGACCGAGCGGGGCTGGCCCGACGGCCGGGCGTGGGGCATCCGGCTGGCGCTGGCCGAGGTCAAGGGCATCAACGCCGGCGAGGTCGAGCGCATCGTCTCCTCCCGCCCCTACCACTCGCTGACCGACTTCTGGCACCGCGCCCAGGTGTCCCGGCCGATCGCCGAGCGGCTGGTGCTGGCCGGCGGGTTCGACTCCCTCTACGGCCTCGGCTCCACCACCGCCTCGCTCGGTGGCGTCCGCCGCCGGACCAAGGTCACCCGCCGCGACCTGCTGCTCCAGGTGGCCGAGCTCGACCGCCATGCCCGTGCCGTCCAGCGGGCCGGGCGGGCGCGGGGCCTGGCCGCCGGCCGGGTCCGGTCCGCCACGACGCGTCCGGCCGACCTCCGGGTCGAGGAGGCCGCCGCCCGCACCTCCACCGACCCGACCACGCGCGAGGGGGCGGCGCCGGTGGAGCGGCACGCCCTGGCCTCCCAGGGGGTCTGGGCACGCGCGGCCGCCCAGTCCCGTGCGGCCGCCGACCCACGGCCGGTCACCTCGGTCCAGCTCACCCTCGACCTCGGTGACGAGCCGCAGGAGCAGGTCAGCGGCCTGCCCGAGATGAGCGCCGACGAGCGGATGCGGGCCGAGCTGGAGATCCTCGGCCTCGACGCCAGCCGCCACGTCGTCGACACCTATGCCGAGTTCCTCGACGCCCTCGGCGCGGTCCGCAGCCGCGACCTGCTCACCCAGCGCAGCCGCGCCGAGATCCTGGTGGCAGGGGTCAAGGTCGCCACCCAGACCCCGCCGGTCCGCTCCGGCCGGCGAGTGGTGTTCCTGACCCTCGACGACGGCACCGGGCCGGTCGACGCGACCTTCTTCGAAGACGCCCAGGGCCCCTATGCCGCCACCGTGTTCGACTCCTGGCTGCTGGTGGTCCGCGGCGTCGTACGCCGCACCGGTCACCGCGGCATCTCCCTGCGGGCCACCGGTGCCTGGCCCCTGGCCGACCTCCACGGCCTGTGGCAGCGGCCCGGTCCCGAGGGCGGCCTCGAGGCGGTCCGGGCCCGGCTGGCCGTGGTCGAGACCGTCGAGGAGGTGACCCACCGCCGGGTCCTGGTCCACTCCAGCGGCTTCCAGATGTCGCCCTACGCCGACGTCAAGCCACCCGGCGACGACGTCAAGGGCGTGCCCGGCAAGCTGTGGCACCGCAGCCCCGGGAGCCCCGGATGACCCACTCCCAGATGTTCTCCAGCTTCCCTCGACGCGCGCTCCGACCAGCGGACATCGCCGCGGGGACCCCGGAGCCGCGTGACGACGTCGCGCCGTGGTCTCGACGGGCTCGACCGACGGTGCGGGCGTGGTCTCGCTCAGGCGCCGTCCGGTGGCCGACCTCTAGGCTGCATCCATGCCGACCCCCGCGAGCGAGCACACCGCCGGCCGCGGCTCCACCCGCACGGCCGTGGTGTGGTCCGGGCTCGAGCCCGCCTCTCTCGTGGAGGGCGAGCCGCGTGACGTGCTCGACATCGGCGGCGGCACCGGCGGTCTGGCCGTCCGCATCGGCGCCCTGGGTCATCGGGTGGTCGTCGTCGACCCCAGTCCCGACGCCCTGGCCGCCCTCGACCGTCGAGCCCGCGAGCACGACGTCGCGGTCACCGGCCGCCAGGGCGACCTGTCCACCCTGCTCGACGTGGTCCGTCCCGCCGGCGCCGACGTCGTGCTGTGCCACGGCGTCCTCGAGGTCGTCGACGATCCCGCCGCGGCGCTGGCCACGCTGGCGCAGGTGCTGCGCCCCGGCGGCACCCTCAGCCTCCTGGTCGCGCAGCGCTACGCCGCCGTGGTCGCCCGGGCCATGGCCGGCCACTTCCAGCAGGCGCTCTCCCTGCTCGACCCGCACCCGGCGCCGGACCCCGCCAGCAGGCGTCGCAGGGCCGCTCCCGCTTCACCCACGACGAGCTCACCGCGCTGGCCGAGGGAGCCGGGTTCACCGTCGACGCGGTCCACGGCATCCGGGTCTTCACCGATCTCGTGCCCGGCTCGCTGCTCGACCTCGAGCCCGGCGCCACCGCTGCGCTGGTCGAGCTCGAGCAGGCCGTCGCGACCCGACCCGAATACCTCCCGCTGGCCACCCAGCTCCACCTGCTCGCGCGCGTGTCCTGACCCTCCCGGGAGGCGCGATGAGCGCCTCGGCGAGGGACGGCGCCAGCCGCAGGTGTCCTCGACCCCGATCCTCCATGTCGACATGGACGCCTTCTACGCCAGCGTCGCGGTGCGCGAGCGGCCCGACCTGCGTGACGTCCCGGTCATCGTCGGCGGGGGCTACCGCGGGGTGGTGCTCTCGGCCGACTACCTCGCACGCCGCAGCGGCGTCCGGTCGGGCATGCCGATGACCCGGGCCCGGCGGATGTGCCCGGCCGCCGAGGTGGTCCCGCCCGACTTCGAGACCTTCGCGACGGTCTCGGCGTCGGTGATGGAGACCTTCCGCCGGGTCACGCCGCTGGTCGAGGCGCTCTCGCTCGACGAGGCGTTCCTCGACGTCCGCGGCTCGACCCGCCGGCTCGGGGCCCCGGCCGAGATCGCCGAGCATCTGCGCGCCACCATCCACGACGAGCAGGGCATCACCTGCTCGGTCGGGGTGGCGGCGTCGATGACGATGGCCAAGATGGCCAGCCGATGGGCCAAGCCCGACGGGGTGTTCGTCTGCACCCCGTCCTCGGTGACCACGGTGCTCCACCCGCTCGACGTCGGCGACCTGTTCGGGGTGGGGGAGAAGACCCGCGAGCTCCTCCACCGGCTCGGGCTGGTCACGATCGGTCAGGTCGCCCACACCCCGCGCCGTACCCTCCAGCGCGCGCTCGGCGACCACCTCGGCCGCCACCTCCACGACCTCTCCTGGGGCGTCGACGGACGCCAGGTGGTGGCCCGCACCGGTGGCTCCTACTTCGGGGTGCTGCTCGGCGACCCCGACAAGTCGATGGGGGCCAGCGAGACCTTCGGCCACGACACCGACGACCGGTCGATGATCGTGCGCGAGCTGCTCCGCCTCACCGACCGGGTCACCGGGCGGATGCGGACGGCGGAGGTCGCCGGCCGCACCGTCACGATCACCGTGCGCTTCGCGGACTTCACCACGGTCACCCGGTCCCGCACCCTGGCCGAGGCCACCGACGTCACCCAGGAGATCTACCGCGAGGCGGTCCGCTCCTACGACGCACTGGGCCTGCAGCGGGCCCGGATCCGGTTGGTCGGCGTCCGGGTCGAGGGGCTGGTGCCCCGCACCCGGGTCCACCGCCAGCTGCTCCTCGGGCAGCGCGACCGCGGCTGGTCCGAGGCCGAGCGGGCCATGGACCGGGTCACCCGGAGGTTCGGATCCGACGCGGTGCGCCCCGCCAGCCTGCTCCCGTGAGGCCCGCCCCACGCCGCCAGACCACGCGTTCGGCCTCTTTGCTGTCTCACATCTGCACAATTTCCCTCGCCCGCCTACCGCACGCCCGTGGCGCTGCCTACACTTGGCCTCGAGTCCTGACGTGCGAGGGGAGGATCCTGTGCCACTCTCCGAAGAGGAGCTACGAGCGCTCGAGCAGATGGAGCGCGCCCTCGTGCAGGAGGACCCCAAGCTCGCCTCGACGCTCCGCGGCACCAACCTCCGTCGTGCGGCCCGTCGTCGCGCCGTCGTGGCCACCATCGGTTTCGTCGCTCGGCATCGCCATCCTCATGGTCGGCGCGGTCGCCCGGCTGACCTTGGTGGGCATCCTCGGTTTCGTGGTGATGCTGCTCTCGGCTACCGTCGCACTGGCCGCGTTCCGCGGCACCTCCGCCGTCCGCCGTGCCCCGGCCCGCCCGGGCCCGCAGCCCGGCATGCTCGACCGCTTCGGCAGCCCGTGGCGCCGTCGCCACCACGACGACGAGGCCTAACCGACCTTCCCGCCTGCGCGGCCGCTGCCCGTTGGCGCTGCCCGGTGACGCTGTCACAAGACGCTGTCAACCGCCGTGGCGTGGGCGACGTCTCGGCGAGCCTCGCAGCGAGGCTCTCAACCCACGTGGTCGATGACCCCGCCGGCCGAGGTGGCCTCGGGGGCCTGCTCGGCCCGCCGGATGGCGGCGGCACCGCGCCCACGTGCGAACAGCGACCGCGGCCACCACTCCGCACGCCGGATCGCTCCGCTGCTGCTGCCGTGCTCGAGGGCGGTGATGCAGACCTCGACGTGCTCGGCCAGCGCGCCGGGGATGTCGTCGGCCGTGCGTGCGTAGCGCGTGCGCTCGAGCGTGTGCACGACCTGGTCGAGGGAGTACTCCGCGGCCGGGTTGAGCCCACGGCCGCGCGGCGGCCGGACAGGTGGCGGGCCGTCGGGCTCGTGGCCGAACCAGGCCGCGAGCCGATGACCCGTCTCGTGCGGGGAGCGGCCGTAGGGCCAGGCCACGCCGAGATCCACCGCACTGTCCCGCAGCTCGGCCCAGGCGTCCTCCGCACCGCCGGCCAGTCGCCGCGTACGACGCCGCCGACGCAGCGTGCGCGGCACCAACGCCAGCCCGACGCCGATCGCCACGGCCGCCAGGACCTCCAGGATCGGCAGCCACGGGATCGACCACCCGGACGAGGCCGTTCGCGGCTCCGCTTCACGTGGGGCCCCTGGGTCGGTGCCGTCGAGCTCCGTCGCGGCGGACTTGCGCGTCACTGGAGACCGCTGGACCGGAGCTGGGCTTGGTGATCGCAGCGGTGGTCTACGCCGGGCGCGCTCGTGCCGCCGGGCCGAGTCGCCGGCGTCGGCTCGAAACGCACCCAGCCGGACCCCTGGAAGTAGAGCTCGGGCCAGGCGTGCATGTCGTGGGCGCTGTACTGCCACTCGTGGGGGCCGATCCGGCGTCGGCTGCAGGAACCCGACCGCGACCCGGGCCGGGATGCCGAGCTCGCGCGCCATCACGGCGAACGCACCCGCGAACTGCTGGCAGTACCCCTGGCCACCGCCACCCTTCGGGTTCGCGAACAGGAAGCTCAACATGGCCTTGTTGCCGTCGCCGTCGTTGCGGTGCCGACTTCAGGCTGTAGGTGAACCCACCCTTCGATGCGGAACCACGTTCTGCAGCATCCGCGCCTGCACGAAGCGGGAGCTTCCGGCCGCTCTGGTGACCTTCTGGGCCAGGGTCCGCACGCTCGAGGGCAACGACGACGGCAGAGAGGTGTACGCCGTCTGGATCGAGGGCGGGGCCGTGAGCGAGTTGACCATGTCGAAGGCCGACAGGTCCGGCTTGGCTGCCACCATCGTCCACGTCAGTCCGGCAGTCGTGCGCTGCTCGGAGTTCAAGAAGTCCATGGTCGAGGTGTCGTAGTGCCAGGCGCCCTCGGCGTTCACCGACGAGGCCGGGAACGCGGTGGGCAGCCACGACGAGTCGAAGCTGTTGTAGGCCTTGACCTTGTAGTTGTAGGCCTGGACCGGCACCGACCTCGAGAGACCTGGCTCCTGAGGCAACAGACCCGTTGGCGATCTGGTCGCTGACGACGGCGCGGGTGCCGGAGCTCCACTCGCTCCCGTCGAACTGGGTGAGGGCCGCGATCCGCAGGTACGACGGGTCGGGGTCGTCGGTCTTGATGTCCAGGAGGTTCACGTCCTGGGGCAGGAGCAGGTCGCGGTTCATGCTGACGACCGGGTTGACCAGATGGACCTTGTCGCCGCCGCTGCCCCCGGGACCGAACATCCCGAACCCGTCGAGGTGGAGCGTCGGGATGAAGATCGGCACCACCACCGCGAGCACCACGGCGACTCCACCGACGCTGGCCGCCGTACCGCGGCTGGCGCCGGTGCTGACCCCGAACCCGGTCGGATCGGCCTTGCCGCTGCCGAGCGGCCGGCCCCATCGGGCCACGTGCGCGGACTCCTGCAGGAAGATCATCAGCAGGAAGCCGGCGGCGCCGACCAGGAACACGATCGCGGACACGCCCCTGCCGATGACGCTGATCGGGACGCAGTAGACCGCGAGCAGGGGAAGCCCAGCCAGCGGCACCCGGCGTAGCCAGCACGCCAGGAGGTCGACCAGGAGCAGCGCGAGCGCGCCGCACGGGATCATCAGCGGAGCGATGCTCGGCTCGCTGGTCGGGATGGGCGGCTGCCAGGTCTCGGCGCTGATCCAGGCGTCCTGGATCCGCAGCGAGATGGCGTTGCTGCTCGTGATCGGATGCAGGAACGAGCCACCGAGGAGCAGCCAGACCAGCAGGGCGACGACGAGCACGTGCAGGACGGCACCGGTACGGCGCGACATCGGCGCGGCCCGTAGGGCCACGCCAGCCAGGGCGACCACGATCGCGACCAGGAGCAGTGGTGCCATGTAGGCGCCCCAGTCGCTGGTGAACCCGCGCCAGGACAGCATGGTGAGCCAGGTGGTGGCGGCGGCCACCACGGCCAGCGGCAGGTCACGACGAACGTCGCCCGGGATCCCGTTCATCGGGGCCTCCGCGTCGTTGTGCGACGGAGGAGCGGGCTGGGGGAGGCGAAGAACGACGTGGGGTGGATCACGGCGCCCCCTTCGGTACGGCCCGCACCTCGTCCGCCGTGGCGCCCGACCGGGCCGCGTGCGAGCTGGTGCGGCCCAGGTCCTGCCAGACCTGGTCGAGCCGGTCGCGGGGACGCAAGGTCACCGCGCGCCAGCCCTGCCGTACCAGCATAGGTCGGGCGGAGTTGGGGACGCTGCCGAGCCCGGCGCCCGACGAGGCCCAGGCCGAGACGTCGAGGGCCAGAGCCAGGGCCGAGGTGGCGTGGTGGTGCATCCGGCGCAGCATCGGCCCGTCGGCCTCGGTGATGGCGCCGATGACGGCGAGCAGCAGGCCGCCGTGGGTCGACTCCGAGAGCCAGGACGTGTCGATGTGCAGGTTCTTGACCGGCTGCACGACGGCGAGCGCCTCGAGCATGGCGCGGGTGTTCAGCTCGGGGTCGCGGGTGTGCCAGGTGGCGGTGAGGTCGTCACCGCCGGCGGTGACCAGGCGGACGGTGAAGCCGCGCTGCCCGAGGTGGACCGCGATCGACGCGGCCGCCGAGACCGCGGCCTCGATCGACGAGGCGATGCCCTGGCCCTGGTGGGCGCCGAGTCGGTTGTCGACGAAGAGCGTGGCCCGGGACTGCCACGGCTGCTCCTCGCGGCGCACCATCAGCTCACCGACGCGGGCCGAGCTGCGCCAGTGGACACGACGCAGGTCGTCGCCGCGGCGGTACTCGCGCACCGTGACGTCCTCGGCGCTGCCGATCGCGAAGGCCCGCGGCCGGTTGTCGCCGGATCCGGTCCAGGCGCCGCCGAGCGGGATCGGCGGCAGGGGCACCGTCCGGGGCGTCACGGTCAGGCTGGAGGAGCTCCGGAAGGAGCGACCGAGCTCGACCAGGCCGAACGGGTCGCTGACCCGCACGCTCATCGGGCCGATCTCGAAGCGGCCGCGCACATCGGAGCGCACCTGGTAGGTGGCGTGACGGCGCCAGCCGTGCCCGATCCCGTCGAGGACGAACCGCGGACGGGTGCCCAGCACGTAGGGGACGTGGTCCTCGAGCATCAGCACGCCCGATGGGGTACGGCCCTCGTTGGTCATCGTCAGGTTCACCGTCGCCGGCTGGCCCGCGGTCACGGTCTGCGGGCTGATGGCGCGCACCAGCGCGAGGCGGTAGCGGCTGCGTCCCAGGGTGGCCGCGGTGAGCAGGGGGAGAGCGGTGACCAGGACGCCGACCCGGGTCAGGGTCGGCTGGCCGAGCAGGACCGCGCAGACGACGGCGGTGATCCCGGCAGCGAGGAACGCCCGTCCGCGGACGGTCAGGCCGGAAAGAGCCTCACGCACGGGTCCCCTCGGGTACAGGCACCGAGCCGAGCAGGCTGTCGAGGATGCTGGCCGTGGTGCGCCCGCCCATCGCCGCCTCGACGCTCGGCAGCAGGCGGTGGGTCAGCACCGACGGCGCCAGCCCGACGACGTCGTCGGGCAAGACGTAGTCGCGGCCCTGCATCGCCGCGGACGCCTTGGCGGCGCGGACGAGGTGGAGGGACGCACGAGGCGAGGCTCCCAGCGCGAGCTCGGTGGTACGGCGCGTGGCTGCGGCGAGCGAGACGGTGTAGCGCTGCACGGCCTGGGACACGTGCACCTGGCTGACGATCCCGATCAGCTTGCTGATCTCGGCTGCGTCCGTGACCGGCTCGAGGTCGTCGAGCGGGTTGGTCATGGTGTGCGAGTCGAGCATCGCGATCTCGGCCGACTCCACGGGGTAGCCGACCGACAGCCGCACCATGAAGCGGTCACGCTGCGCCTCGGGCAGGGCGTAGGTGCCCTCCATCTCGATCGGGTTCTGGGTGGCGATCACCATGAACGGCGCATCGAGGAAGTAGGTCGTGTTGTCGACGGTGACCTGCCGCTCCTCCATGCACTCCAGGAGGGCCGACTGGGTCTTCGGCGACGCACGGTTGATCTCGTCGCCGACCACGATGTTGGCGAAGACGCCACCCGGGCGGAACTCGAAGCTCCGGCTCTCCTGGTTGTAGACCGAGACGCCGGTGACGTCGGAGGGCAGCAGGTCGGGGGTGAACTGGATGCGTCGCACCGTGCTGTCGATGCTGCGGGCCAGCGACTTGGCGAGCATCGTCTTGCCGACGCCCGGCACGTCCTCGATCAGCAGGTGACCCTCGGCGAGGAGCACCGTGATCGCGGCACTGATGACGTCCGGCTTGCCCTCGATGACGCGCTTGATGTTGCCGCGGACCCTCTCGACCACCTTCTCCAAGGTGTCGAGGTCGGCTCCCTGCGAAACCGGACCAGCCACGAGCCGTCCTTCCCGTCGAACTCCGCGCCGTAGCGCCCACCCGCTGCGACCTGCTCCGGGCGCACGCGTTCGGCCGGCCGGTGCTAGGTCGTGCAGCACAACCTACGCGCCACGTGGGCGCTTGGTTCTGACTCCCGGGATCACGGTTTGGTTGCGGATTCGCGTGGGGCGCAAGGGGCTGGTGGGGCACCCCGACGTACGTGATGGGCCCCCTGCGCTCCACTCCGCTCCCTCGGCCGTGGGTTTCTCCTCCACCGCCCTCCACCGCCGGCCCCACCGCGCTCCACCGAGTCGTCTCCTCCTGGGTCCCCGCAACGACCGCAACCCCCTGACCTGCGGGTTTGCACGGAACCCGCGGCCTGGGAGGCCGCAGCCGCTCGGGGGAGCGGCGGCCCGGCGTTGCGGGGGCTGACGGCCTGTTCGCGCCTGAACCCGGCGCAACTCCGGCGGCGGATTGGGCGAATGTGGTTGACGGTGGAGTGAAGTGGAGTACAGTGGGGCGAAGTGGAGGGAAGGTCCAGCCAGGTGGAGGTGCCCGGATGTTCGTGGGCTCCTACACCCCCAAGCTCGACGAGAAGAACCGGCTCTTCCTTCCGGCCAAGTTCAGGGAGCAGCTCGTGGAGGGGCTCGTGGTGACGAAGGGTCAGGACTTCTGCCTCAACGTCTTCCCGCGCGCCGACTTCGCGGCGATGACCAACCGCATCCAGGAAGCACCGCTCACGGTCCGTCAGGCCCGGGAGTACGGCCGGTTCCTCGCGATGCGTGCGGTCGAGGACACCCCTGACAAGCAGGGGCGGATCACCATCCCGCCGCTGCTCAAGGAGTACGCCGGCCTCGACCGCGACGTGGTCGTGATCGGCGCGCTCAACCGGGTGGAGATCTGGGACCCGAGCCGGATCGCCGCCTGGGAGGACGAGCACAGCCAGACGTTCGCCGACATGAGCGAGGACGTCTTCCCCGCCTGAGCGTGGACGACGCCGGACCTCATCCACACCACGACCACAACGACACAGAGGGATTCGCACAGCGAGGTCTCGCGCCCGCTCCCGCGTCATCTGGGGCACCTTCCCCGGCTCCAGACGACCTTCCCCACCACGGACTACGGCTCACCCCATGAGAGCCATGGCCCCGGGAGCGGGCAGGGACCTGACTGGGCGAGTCCCTCTTCCACACACAGCCACACCCAGCCACACACAGCCACAAGCGCCATCGAGCGGGGTCGAACCGATGAGTCTCACATCCACCGCAGCACCCGTCGCGGGTCCGCCGTCCCCGGGGGCGACCCCCGGGCCGCGCCGGGTCCGCGAGCAGGCACGCGACGCCGTGGTGCTGATGGCCTTCTCCGCGGCTTCCTCGGTCGGAGTCGCCGCAGCGTTCCTCCTGCTGGCCCAGCTCTCGGGTTCAGGGCGCTAGGCGCGATGACCACGCCCGCCCACGTCCCGGTGCTCCTCGACCGGGTCGTCGCGCTGCTCACCCCGGCGCTCGAGCACGACGGCGCGGTGCTGGTCGACGCGACCCTGGGGCTCGGCGGTCACAGCGAGGCGGTGCTCGGCCGGCTCGGCCTGTCGCGGGTGGTGGGGATCGACCGCGACCCCGAGGCGCTTCGCCTGGCCGGGGAGCGCCTCGCTCCTTACGGCGACCGCTTCACCGGCGTGCACGCGACGTACGACGAGATCTCCGACATCCTCTCCGGGCTCGGCCTGGTGCACGCCGACGCGGTGCTCTTCGACCTCGGTGTCTCCTCGATGCAGCTCGACGTCGCCGAGCGCGGGTTCGCCTACCGGGAGGACGCCCCCCTCGACATGCGGATGGACCCGACCACCGGCCCGACGGCCGCCGACGTCCTCAACACCTACACCCACGGCGAGCTGGCCCGGGTCCTGCGGGAGTACGGCGAGGAGAAGTTCGCCTCCCGGATCGCCGCGGCCGTGGTGCGCGAGCGCCAGGTGGAGCCGTTCTCCGGCTCGGCCCGGCTGGTGGCCCTGCTCTACGACGCGATCCCGGCGCCGGCCCGTCGTACCGGCGGGCATCCGGCGAAGCGGACCTTCCAGGCCCTGCGGATGGAGGTCAACGACGAGCTCGGCGTCCTGCGGCGGGCGATCCCCGCCGCGATCGACGTCCTCGCGGTCGGTGGCCGCGTGGTCGTGGAGTCCTACCAGTCGCTGGAGGACCGCCTCGTCAAGCAGGCGTTCGCCGCGGCCACCCGCGTGGACGTCCCGCCGGACCTGCCGTTCGTCCCCGCCGACCGCGAGCCCGCCCTGCGCCTGGTCACCCGGGGCGCGGAGCGGGCCGATGCCGACGAGATCGCCCACAACCCACGTGCCGCCTCGGTCCGGCTGCGCGCTGTCGAACGGATCCGTACCAGCGAGGGAGCAGCATGATCACCCCACGAAGCCGTGCCAGCAGGGCGCCTCGCGCCGAAGACCCACGCTTCCGCAGGCCCTCCGCATGAGCAGCACGGCGCCCGCCCTCCGCACCCGCGTCCCGCGCCTCGCCGGCGCCGCCCTCGAGCGGGCCCGGCTCACCGTGGTCCCGCGCCGTCGCCGGCGCCGGAGCAGCCCGGTGCCGTTCGTGATGGTGATCTCGATGATCGCCGTCGGGGGCGTCGTCGGTCTCCTCCTCTTCAACACCTCGATGCAGCAGGCGTCGTTCGCCGCCACCGACCTGCAGCACCGCGCCGACACCCTGCTGGCCCAGCAGCAGACGCTGCAGATGGAGCTCGACAAGCTCCGCGACCCGCAGTCGATCGCGCTCAAGGCGCAGCGGATGGGGATGGTGCTGCCCACCAGCCCGGCCGTCCTCGACCTGCGCACCGGCAAGGTGCTCGGCGACCCGGCGCCGGCGACCGGGATCGACCACCTGCGGCTGCTGCCGCCACCGCCGCCGAAGCCGGCCTCACTCAACCCGAAGCCCCGCGTCGTCGTCCTCCCTGCGACGACCCAGAAGTCCACCCGCGCCCAGGATTCACACGGCCACACCGGCCACGCCTCACCCGCCAACGCCCCGCGCGCAGGTAGACAAGGCACCACCGGCAGCAACCGCTGACGCACCGAGCCCACCCGACCCGTCACCGAACTCAGAGCAGGAACCGGTCACGTGCCTTCCCAGAGCCCCCGCGGCGGACCCCGCCCCGGTCGCTCGCCCCGCCCAGCCGCCAGGGCCAGGAACAGCCGGCTGCGCCGGTCCACCCGTGGCTCGGCCCAGCTGAGGCTGCGGGCCGGGTTCGTCTTCATCGCCTTGGTGCTGTCGTTCTTCGGTGCCCGGCTCGTCCAGCTCCAGGGGGTCGAGGCCGGCCGCTACGCCACGTTGGCGGCCACCTCGGGCGGCACCGTCACCGTCGACCTGCCCGCCGACCGTGGCGAGATCGTCGACCGCAACGGTCAACCGTTGGCCACGTCGGTCGACGGCCGGATGGTGGTGGCCGACCCGTCGATGACCCGCGACCGGGCGCCCGAGCTGGCCAGGTTCCTGTCGTCGCGGCTGCACATCGACTACTTCGACACCCTGGCGGCACTGACCCGGCCCAACAGCCGGTTCGCCTACGTCGCGCGCCGGGTGCCGGCCTCGCTCGCGGTCAGCGTCGTGGACCAGGCGACCCAGCGCGGCTTCGATGGCCTCGCCACCCGCAACGACCCGGTCCGGAGCTACCCCGACCACGACGTCGCCGCCAACCTGGTGGGCTTCCTGGGCACCGACGGCCCCTTGGCCGGGCTCGAGCTCGCCTTCGACAAGCAGCTGGCCGGCACCGACGGCACCGAGACCTACGAGGTCGGGGCGGGCAACCGGATCCCGCTCGGCAAGAGCACCATCGTGCCCGCCCGCAACGGCTCCGACCTCCACACCACCCTCGACGAGGACCTGCAGTTCTACACCCAGCGGGTGCTGCGCCAGACCGTGCTCGGTGCTCAGGCCGCCTCGGGCTTCGCGGTGGTCATGGACACCCACACCGGCGAGGTGCTCGCCCTCGCCGACTACCCGACGTACGACGCCACCGACCCGCAGGCGGCGCCGATCAAGGACCGCAACTCCCTGGCCCTGACGAGTCCCTACGAGCCCGGCTCGGTGGAGAAGGTGCTGACGCTGAGCGCACTCATCGACGCCGGCCAGGTCACCGATCACACCCGCCTGGTCGTGCCCGGCGTCCTGAAGAGCGGTGACCGTCCGATCCACGACTGGTTCACCCACAACACGCTCCACCTCACCCTGGCCGGCGTCATCGCGCAGTCGTCCAACATCGGCACGGCGATCGCCTCGCGCCACTTCAAGACCGGCCAGCTGCGGCACTACCTCACCCGCTTCGGCCTCGGGCAGCGCACCGACATCGGCGTCTCCGGCGAGACCGCCGGCCTCCTGCCATCGCAGGTCGCCTGGAACGGCATGCTCCAGGACCGCATCGCCTTCGGCCAGAGCGTCTCCGTCAACGGCCTGCAGATGGCCGCGGCGGTCAACACGATCGCCAACGGCGGGGTGCGGGTCTCGCCGAGCCTGATCCAGGGCTCGGCCACCGCCAACGACGGCAGCGTCGTCGGCACCGACCACGCCACCCGGAGGCGCGTGGTCTCGGCCGACGCCGCACACCAGATGACGCTGATGATGGAGCGCGTCGTCAACCCCGACGCCGGCACCGCACCCCTGGCCCAGGTCCCCGGCTACGTCGTCGCCGGCAAGACCGGCACGGCGCAACGGGTGGGCCCCAAGTGCGCCTGCTACGACGGCACCCGGACCGTCTCGTTCGGCGGCTTCGCGCCCGCGGACAAGCCCCGCTTCACCGTCTACGTCGTGGTGCAGAAGCCGCGCAGCAGCCCGGGCGGCGGCGGCACCGCCGGCCCGGCCTTCAGCAAGATCATGGCCTTCGCGCTGCGCCGCTACGGCGTGCCTCCGACGGGTGCCAAGCCGTCGGAGATCCCCACGACGTGGTGATCCTGCCGGCCGCCCGGTCACTGTGCTGCGCAGGGTGGCGGGCTACCGGTCCTCACCCTCGGTAGCCTCGGGCCGACATGACCGACGACCCCACGCCGACCCTCGCCGACCTCGTCAGCCACCTGGCGACCACCGGCACGGAGTCCGCCACCGCGGGCGACCTCGGCGTCGGCATCCACGGGGTGACCCTCGACTCCCGGCGCGTCACGGCCGGTGACCTCTACGCCGCCGTGCCCGGGGCGCGCGCCCACGGCGCCGACCACTGGGCGCAGGCCCGCGACGCCGGCGCGGTCGCCGTGCTGACCGACCCCGACGGACTGGCGCGCATCGGCGCCGGCGTGCCGGCGGTCGTCGTACCGGAGCCGCGGCGGGTGCTCGGCTGGCTCGCGGCAGAGGTCTACGGCCGGCCGGCCGAGCGGCTCCGGATGATCGGGGTCACGGGCACCCAGGGCAAGACCACCACGACCCGCCTCCTCGAGAGCGGGCTGACCGGCGCCGGCGTGCCGGCCGCGGTGATCGGCACCGTCGGCACCCGGATCCTCGGCGAGGACGTCGCCAGCGCCCTGACGACGCCCGAGGCACCCGACCTCCACCGCCTCCTGCGGCGGATGGTCGACGCCGGCGTCGAGGCGTGCGCGATGGAAGTCTCCAGCCATGCCCTGGTGATGGGCCGGGTGGACGGGATCGTCTTCGACGTCGCGGTCTTCCTCAACCTCGGCCGCGACCACCTCGACTTCCACCGCGACATGGACGACTACTTCGAGGCCAAGGCCTCGCTGTTCACCGCCGAGCGCGCTCGACGGGGGCTGGTGAACATCCACGACGAGTGGGGGCAGCGGCTGTGCGCGACGACGGCGATCCCGGTGGAGACCATGTCCGCCGAAGGCTCCCCGGCCGACTGGGCGGCCCGGGACATCGACCTCAGCTCTGCCGGCTCGAGGTTCCGGATCGACGGTCCTGGTGGGCGTCAGGTGTCCGGCGGCTGTCCGATCCCCGGCGGCTTCAACGTGGCCAACACCCTGGCGGCGGTGGCCGCGGCGGCGACGGCCGGGTACGACGCCACGGCCGTCGCGCGGGCGATCGAGGACGGTCCGGGCGTGCCCGGACGCCTGGAGCGCATCGACGGGGGACAGGGCTTCGAGGTCGTCGTCGACTACGCCCACAAGCCCGACGCCATCGAGGCGGTGCTCGCCACGCTCCGTCCGGTCACGCGAGGTCGTCTGCTCGTCGTGCTCGGCGCGGGCGGCGACCGCGACTCCGGCAAGCGACCGCTGATGGGCGAGATCGCCGCTCGCGACGCCGATCTAGTGGTGGTCACCGACGACAACCCGCGCAGCGAGGACCCCTCCACGATCCGGCGCGCGATCCTCGAGGGCACCGCCGGGGGAGCGGCCGTGGTCGTCGAGATCGGCGACCGGCGGGCCGCGATCGCCGAGGCGATCCACCGGGCCGCTCCGGGCGACGTGGTCCTGGTCGCGGGCAAGGGGCACGAGACCGGCCAGGAGGTCGCGGGGGTCGTGCTGCCGTTCGACGACCGGCAGGTGGCCCGCGAGGAGCTGCGCCGATGATCCCCCTGAGCCTGGCCGAGATCGCGGCTGCCGTCGGGGGAGTGGTGCACGACGACTCCGACGACTCCGGGGACTCCGGCGGCGCCGTGGTGACCGCCCCCGCGTTCGTCGACTCCCGGCAGCTGGTGGCGGGTGGCCTGTTCGTCGCCGTCGCCGGCGAGCAGGTCGACGGTCACGACTACGCCGCCTCCGCCTACGCTGCCGGTGCGTCGGGGGTCCTCGGCGACCGCCCGACCGGCGTACCGACCGTCGTGGTCGACGACCCGGTCCTGGCGCTGGGTCGCCTCGCCCGGCACGTCGTCGACAGGCTGCCCGCCACCGTGCTCGCGCTGACCGGCTCCCAGGGCAAGACCGGCACCAAGGACTTCCTCGCCCAGGTGCTGGCGTCCGTCGGCACCACGGTCTGGACCGAGGGCAACCAGAACAACGAGATCGGCGTCCCACTCACCGTGCTGCGCGCCACCCCCGACACGCGCTTCCTCGTCCTGGAGATGGGCGCCCGAGGCGTCGGCCACATCGCCGAGCTGTGCGAGATCGCACCCCCCCACGTCGCGGCCGTTCTCAACGTCGGCACCGCCCACATCGGCGAGTTCGGCTCCCGCGAGGCGATCGCGCAGGCCAAGGGCGAGATCGTCGAGGCCCTGCCCGCCGACGGCACAGCCGTCCTCAACGCCGACGACGACCTCGTGGCGGCGATGGCCTCGCGCACGCCCGCGCGGGTCCTCGGCTTCGGGCTCGGTGGCGAGGTCACCTGGCGGGCGCTCGAGCTCGACGACCTGGGCCGGCCCACGCTCGAGCTCGGGTACGACGGTCGGTGGGCGCCCCTGCGCATTCTCGAGGCCGGTGCCCACCAGGTCTCCAACGCCGCGGCCGCCGCGGCGATGGCGCTGGCTGCCGGCGTCGGGTGGGACGACGTGGTCGAGGCCCTGGGCCGGGCCCGGTCGCTCTCGCCGTGGCGGATGGCCCTCCACGAGCGAGCCGACGGACTGGTCGTGGTCAACGACAGCTACAACGCCAACCCCGCCTCGATGCTGGCCGCCCTCGAGGCCCTGGCCGCGATCGGCGAGCGCGGGGGGCGTCGTACCGTCGCGGTCCTCGGCGAGATGCTCGAGCTCGGGCCCACGTCCGCCGAGCAGCACGCCGAGGTCGGCGCCGGGCAGCCGCGCTCGGCATCGACGTGGTGGTCACCGTCGGCGAGGCCGCGGAGGCCATCGGTGAGGCCGCGCGCCGTACGACGGGCTGGTCGGGGCGGGTGGTCGCCACGGCGGGCCGTGAGCACGCAGCCGACTGGCTACGTCAGAATGTGTCCGCCCGGGACGTCGTCCTGGTCAAGGCGTCACGAGGCGCCGCCCTCGAGCACGTGGCCGACGCGCTGGTCGAGAAACAGGCCGAGATGCAGGAAGGCGGTGCCGCGACGCGATGAAGGCGATTCTGCTGGGCGGTGGGCTCTCCCTGTTGTTCTCGCTGCTCGGGACCCGCGCGGCCATTCCGCTGTTCACCCAGCTCGGCTACGGCCAGGAGATCCGTGACGACGGCCCGACCAGCCACCACACCAAGCGCGGGACCCCCACGATGGGCGGCGTCGTCATCATTGCCTCGACCGTGGTGGCCTACTTCCTGGCCGAGCTGATCACCCAGCAGGAGCCGTCGGCCTCAGCGCTGCTGCTGCTCTTCCTGTTCGTCGGCATGGGTGTGGTCGGCTTCCTCGACGACTTCATCAAGATCTCCAAGCAGCGGTCTCTGGGCCTTCGCAGCAAGGCGAAGATGATCGGGCAGACGGTGATCGCCCTGGTCTTCGGCTGGCTGTCGCTCTCGCCGATGCTCGAGGACGGGCGCCACGTGAGCCCGGCCTCCGACCACCTCTCCTTCATCCGCGACTCGAAGTTCGAGCTGATGACGGTGGTCGCGATCCTGCTCTTCTGGGTGATGATCACCGGCACCAGCAACGCGGTGAACCTCACCGACGGTCTCGACGGGCTCGCCACCGGCGCCTGCGTGATGGTCTTCGGCGCCTACATGCTGATCAACATCTGGCAGAACAACCAGAACTGCGCGACCCGGCCTGGCCCCGCCTGCTACGAGGTGCGCGACCCGCTCGACCTGGCCATCGTGGCGGCGGCGATCACCGGCGCCTGCTTCGGGTTCCTGTGGTGGAACGCGCCGCCGGCGCAGATCTTCATGGGCGACACCGGCTCCCTGTCGCTCGGCGGAGCCCTCGCCGGGTTCGCGATCCTGACCCGGACCGAGCTGCTGCTGGTGATCCTCGGCGGCCTGTTCCTGGTGATCACCTTGTCGGTGATGCTCCAGGTCGGCTTCTTCAAGGCCTCGCGACGGTTCGGGATCGTGCGCAGCGTCTTCCGGGTCGAACCCGGCCACCGGGTGTTCCGGATGGCGCCCCTGCAGCACCACTTCGAGCTGCTCGGCTGGGAGCAGGTCACGATCGTGATCCGGTTCTGGATCATCACCGGACTGTGCGTCGCGGCCGGGCTCGGCGTCTTCTACGCCGCCTGGGTCGCCGTGACATGACGTTCACCCCACGACGTTCTTCGTCTCCCCCGCTTTGCTCCTCCGCCGAACAACGCCGCGGGGACCCCGAATGAAACCTCCTGTCGACCTGCTCGGGCGAGGCGACGACTGGTCGGGCGTCCGGGCGACCGTCGCCGGCTTCGGCGTCAGCGGGTTCGCGGCCGCAGACAACCTGACCCACCTCGGTGCGTCGGTCGTCGCGCTCGACGAGCAGCCCGACGGCAAGGAGGGCAAGGCCGAGCTCCTCGGCGTCCTCGGCGCCGACGTGCGGCTCGGCCCCGGCACGACGGCCCGGCTCCCCGACGACACCGACCTCCTGGTCGTCTCTCCGGGCTGGCGACCCAACGCCCCGCTGCTCGTGCAGGCTCGCGAGCGCAGCATCCCGGTGTGGGGCGAGGTCGAGCTCGCCTGGCGGCTGCGCGACGCCGGCCCCGACGGGCGACCGGCGCCCTGGCTCGCCGTCACCGGCACCAACGGCAAGACCACGACCGTGCAGATGCTCGACGCCATCCTGCGCGCTGCCGGGCTGCGCAGCATCGCGGCCGGCAACGTCGGCCTCCCGCTCGTCGAGGCGGTGATGGACCCGGCGCCGTACGACGTGCTGGCCGTGGAGCTGTCCAGCTTCCAGCTCCACTACACCGACTCGATGCGGGCCGAGTCGGCCGCTGTCCTCAACGTCGCGGAGGACCACCTCGACTGGTATGACGGGCCGCATGGCATGGCCGACTACGCCGCCGACAAGGGCCGTATCTACAGCGGGGTCGAGCAGGCGTGCGTCTACAATGCCGCCGATCTCGAGACCGAGCGGCTGGTCCGTGGGGCCGAGGTCGCCGACGGGGCGCGCGCGATCGGGTTCACCCTGGGGATGCCGGCGGTCGGGATGGTCGGTGTCGTCGACGACATCCTGGTCGACCGGGCGTTCATCCCCGAGCGGCAGACCAGCGCCGCCGAGCTGTGCACCGTCGACGACCTGTTCAGCCCGGCGCCCCACGTGATCGCCAACGCCCTGGCCGCTGCCGCGCTGGCCCGCGCGCACGGCGTACCCCAGGCTGCGGTCCGCGACGGCCTGCGCGGCTTCCGCACCGACGGCCACCGGATCGCCGTCGTACGCACCCACCACGACGTCACCTACGTCGACGACTCCAAGGCGACCAACCCGCATGCGGCCCTGTCGTCGCTGCTGGGCTTCGAGTCCGTCGTGTGGATCGCCGGCGGGCTGGCCAAGGGTGCGCGGTTCGACGACCTGGTCGAGACCGTCGGGCCACGGCTCCGGGCCGCGGTCGTGCTCGGGCAGGACCGCGAGGTGGTCCGCGACGCGCTGGCGCGACACGCGCCCGATGTGCCGGTCATCGTGCTCGAGCCCGGCGAGACTGGCACCGGACATGCCGCGATGGAGGTCGCGGTCGTGGCCGCGGCACAGGTCGCCCGACCGGGTGACACCGTGCTGCTGGCTCCGGGCTGTGCCTCCATGGACATGTTCACCGACTACGCCGACCGGGGCGACGCGTTCGCTGCGGCGGTGAGGAAGCTGGGCGACTGACCCGGACCCGACGACCGGCCCGTTTCACACCGAGGGGGACGACACCACCGATGGCGATCGTGAGCCCCCTCCGGGCGCGCTCCTGGCGTCGGTCGGGCGATGCCCACACCCCCGGCACGGTGGCCACCTGGCTCGCTGCCCTGCGCAGCGCCCTCGACCGGCCGCTCACCTCCTACTACCTGCTGCTCGGCGCCTCGGCCCTCCTGCTCACCATCGGGCTGATCATGGTGTTCAGCGCCTCGAGCGTCTACGCGTTCGAGAACTACTCCCACAACTCCTACGCCGTGGTGGAGAAGCAGCTGATCTGGGTGTGCATCGGGCTGCCTTGTGCCTGGGTGGCCGGTCGGCTGCCCCAGCGCTGGATCCGTCGGTTGGCCTGGCCGGGCTACGTCGTCTCCCTCGCGCTGCTGCTGTTGACGGCGTTCGTCGGGGTCTCCTTCAACGGCAACACCAACTGGCTGGCCCTCGGCCCGATCCAGATCCAGCCGTCCGAGATCGCCAAGCTCTCCCTGGTGCTGTGGGCCGCCCACGTCTACGCCAACAAGGACCGCCGGCTGGGCAACCTCCACGAGGTGATGATGCCCGTGGTGCCGGGCCTGCTCCTGGCCACCGGACTGGTGATCTTCGGCCACGACCTCGGCACCGGTCTGGTGTTCTTCGCGATCCTGCTCGGCATGCTCTGGGTGGTGGGCGCGCCGGCCCGCTTCTTCGCCCTCTCCTTCCTCGTCGTCTCGGTCTTCGCTGGCGCCCTGGCTGCGGCCAGCCCCGAGCGGCTCACCCGGATCACGACCTTCACCGACCCGTTCCGCGACTACCAGAGCGCCGGCTGGCAGCCGGCCCACGGCCTGTTCGCCCTGGCCAACGGCGGGCTGTTGGGGCAGGGCATCGGGGCCAGCCAGCAGAAGTGGGGCAACCTGCCGGAGGCCCACACCGACTTCATCTTCGCGGTGCTCGGCGAAGAGCTGGGGCTGGTCGGCACGCTGCTGGTGATCGGGCTGTTCCTGACCATCGCCTACGCCGCCATCCGCGTCGCGCGCCGGACCAAGGACCCCTTCGTCCGCTACATGACCTTCGGCATCGTGGTCTGGCTGATCGGCCAGATGATGATCAACGTTGGCATGGTCCTGGCAGTCCTCCCCGTCATCGGCATCCCGCTCCCGCTCGTCTCCTACGGCGGGTCGGCACTGGTGCCGTCGCTGGTGGCGCTCGGCCTGCTCGTGGGCTTCGCGCGCCGTGAGCCCGAGGCGGCTCGCGCGCTGGCCTCGCGCAAGAAGGCCCGCAACAGCGGCGTCGCCGCCGGCCCCGCAGCCCGGCCGGGCCTCTAGCTCATGCGAGTCCTGCTCGCGGGCGGGGGCTCAGCCGGTCACACGTCGCCCCTCCTCGCCACCGCCGACGCGCTGAAGCGACTCCGGCCCGGCGTCGAGATCACGTGCCTGGGCACCCGCGAACGGATCGAGGCCCAGATCATCCCGGCGGCCGGCTATCCGCTGGAGTTCGTGCCGAGCGTGCCGCTTCCCCGGCGGCCCAACGCCGACCTGCTGCGGCTACCGAGCCGGCTGCTGGCGGCTCGCCGGGCCGCGCTCGACGTGGTCGACCGGGTCGGGCCCGACGTGATCTGCGGGTTCGGCGGCTTCGTGTCGGTGCCGGCCTACCTCGCCGCCCGCAAGCGGGGCATCCCGCTGGTCGTCCACGAGGGCAACACGATCCCCGGAGTGGCCAACAAGCTGGGAGCCCGGTTCACCGACCACGTCGCCACGTCGTTCCCCGACACCGACCTGCGCCACGCGTCGTACCTCGGGCTGCCGATCCGCCGCATGATCGCCACCCTCGACCGGCCGGCCCATCGTGCGGAGGCGCTCGCCATGTGGGGCCTGCGACCCGACCTGCCGGTGCTGCTGGTCACTGGGGGGTCGCAAGGCGCCGGCTCGCTCAACCGGGCGGTCCTCGGCGCCGCCCAGGCCTTCGCCGACGCCGGGGTCCAGGTGCTCCACGTGACCGGCCCCGCCCACGAGACCGTCGCGCCCGACACCGGCGTCCCCTACGTCACGCCGGGCTTCGTCGACCGGATGGACCTCGCCTACTCCGCCGCCGACGCGGTGCTGTGCCGCTCCGGCTCCAACACGGTCACCGAGGTGTCGGGGGTCGGGCTGCCGGCGGTGTTCGTGCCACTGCCGATCGGAAACGGCGAGCAGGCCCTCAACGCCCACGCCGTCGTCGAGGCCGGTGGAGCACTGATCGTCGACGACGCCGACCTCACCTCCGCGTGGGTGACCGACCACGTCGTCCCCCTGCTCACCGATCCCGCTCGGCTCCGGGCCATGGGCGAGGCCGCCTCCGGCCTGATCCCGCTCGACGCCGACGAGAAGCTGGCCCGGATGATCCTGGACGCCGCCACGCCATGAGGATCCCGGTCCCCGACGTCATCCCGTCGGCCGCCGACCTGGGTCGGGTGCACTTCGTCGGCATCGGTGGCGCCGGCCTGTCGGCGATCGCCCGGATCATGGCGCGGCAGGGCGTGCCGGTGACCGGCAGCGACGACCACGACACACCGTTCCTCCCGGCGCTGCGTGAGCTCGGCATCCCCGTCCACCTCGGCTACGACGCCGCCCACGTCGGCGAGGCCGACACCCTCGTCGTCACGACGGCGGCCCACGACGACAACCCCGAGGTGCTCGCGGGCCGGTCGCGCGGCCTGACGATCCTGCCGCGCTCGGCGGGCCTGAAGTCGGTGATGGCCGGCCACCGGGTCGTCGCCGTGGCCGGCACCCACGGCAAGACCACGACCACCTCGATGCTGACGATGGCCCTCCGCGCGGCCGGAGCCGACCCGACGTACGCGATCGGTGGGGTGCTCGCCGCGACCGGCCGCAACGCCGACGCCGGCAAAGGCGACCTCTTCGTGGCCGAGGCCGACGAGAGCGACGGCGCGTTCCTGGTCTACGGACCCGGCGCCGCCCTGGTCACCAACGTCGACGCCGACCACCTCGACGTGTGGGGGAGCGAGGAGGCCTACCACGCGGCCTTCGCGGACTTCGTCGCGACGATCCCGGCCGGTGGCTTCCTGGTGGTGTGTGCCGACGACCCCGGCGCTGCCTCGCTGGTTCCGGTCGCGCAGGCTCGCGGGCTCGACGTCGTCACCGTCGGCGAGGACGCCGCCCATGACGTCCGCCTCACGGGGCTCGAGGTCGCCGCCGGCGCCTCGTCGTTCGACGTGAGCCGGGGAGGTACGCCGCTCGGCCGGGTCGTCCTCCAGGTTCCCGGCCGCCACTACGCCCTCGATGCGGCAGGCGCGCTCGCCGTGGGGCTCCGGCTCGGCTTCGGCTTCGACGACCTGGCCCGCGGGCTCGGGGAGTTCACCGGCACCGGCCGGCGGATGGAGCACAAGGGCGAGGCCGGGGGAGTGCGGGTCTACGACTCCTACGCCCATCACCCGGCGGAGATCGTCGGCGACCTCCAGGCGGCCCGGGCCCTGGCGGGCGACGGGCGGCTGGTGGTGGCCTACCAGCCCCACCTCGTCTCCCGCACCCGGATCTTCGGCGTCGCCATGGGCCAGGCACTCGGCGCCGCCGACGAGGTCGTCGTGCTCGACGTCTACGTCGCCCGCGAGGAGCCCGACCCCGACGTCACTGGCCGCCTGGTGGCCGACGCCGTACCACTGCCGACCGAACACGTGCACTTCGTGCCCGACCTCGACGACGTCCCGCGACAACTTGTCGGGCTTGCCCGGCCTGGCGACCTGGTTCTGACCCTCGGCGCCGGTACCGTCACCGACGTCGGACCCGTGGTGCTCGGGCTGTTGCGTCGTCAGGAGGAGGACGCGTGATCACGCTGCCGCGCAACCCTCTCAAGGGCGGCGACGAACGCGACCCTGCCGCGAAGGCGGATGCCCGGTCGCGCCGGCGGTTCCAGCGCCGGCAGTGGCTGCGCCGCTGGCTGGTCTGGCGCTACGTCATCGGCTCGGTGCTCCTGGTGGCGCTGGTCGCCTTCGGCATCTGGCTGGTGTTCGTGAGCTCGGCGCTGACCGTCAAGCACGTCGCCGTGCAGGGCGAGTCGCAGCTCACCGAGCGGCGCGTGCTGACCGCCGCCGCCGTGCCCACGGGTGTCCACCTGGTCCAGCTCGACCTCGAGGCGATCCGGGCCCGGGTGGCTGCCCTGGCCGCGGTGAGGCGCGTCGACGTCTCGCGCGACTGGCCCGACGGCGTACTGATCAAGGTCACCGAGCGCACTCCCGTCGCCGTGGTGGCCCTCGACGGACGGTTCCAGGCGATGGACACCGACGGCGTTCTGTTCCGCCACTACGCCAAGCCTCCTCCCAGCCTCCCGCGGGTCGTCTCGACCCAGGGCGTCAACAGCGCGGCCCTCTCGCAGGCAGCCCGCGTCATCGCCGCCCTGCCCCCGGGCCTCGCGGGCCGGGTCGACCACGTCCAGGTCGCCGGCCTCGACCAGATCTCGCTGGTGATGCGCAAGGGGGCCATCGTGGTCTGGGGGAGTGACGCCCAGTCACCCCTCAAGGCCGAGGTGCTGACCCAGCTGCTCCACCAGCCCGCGCACACCTACGACGTGAGCGTCCCCGGCCAGCCGGTCACCAGCCCCCGGTGACCCACTAACTTGCATACAGACCGTCGTTCTGGCGATGCTCGAACGACGGTCTGTATGCCAGTTAGTCGGCCGGGCCTGGAGGGCGCCGGGGGAGGGCACCCGAGAAGATGCGGAACAAACCGCCGACCCGCGGCGTACCGGCGATTTGTTCCGCGTTTTCTCCGGAGGCTCGCTCGACCCGCGGCGTGTCTGCGCGGATCGGCGCGGGGTTGTCCCTAACGTCGTCGCCAACACGAGGTTGACATAACTATAACCCTCTACTTCAGGGTTACGGTTCATGCAACAGCCTCGAGGACTTCCCCACCGACAGTCGCCCGCCTTGCGCGGGCGAGAGAAAGCGTCCGCCAGGCCGACCGGCCGGCGGGCCGACCACCGGAGGCTTGAACCGTGGCAGCAGCGCAGAACTACCTGGCCATCATCAAGGTGGTCGGCATCGGTGGCGGCGGCGTCAACGCCATCAACCGGATGATCGAGGTCGGGCTCAAGGGCGTCGAGTTCATCGCCATCAACACCGACGCCCAGG
Source organism: uncultured Actinomycetota bacterium (assembly GCA_963761085.1). GTDB lineage: Bacteria > Actinomycetota > Actinomycetes > Propionibacteriales > Nocardioidaceae > Nocardioides. The sequence continues at coordinate 126,266 of CAVXFQ010000002.1, read as the reverse complement.
CTCTCCTGATGAGCGACGCCGACGTGAAGCTCGACATCGGCCGCGAGCTCACCCGCGGGCTCGGCGCCGGCGCCAACCCCGAGGTCGGCACCCAGGCCGCCGAGGACCACTCCGACGAGATCGAGGAGGTGCTCAAGGGCGCCGACATGGTCTTCGTGACCGCAGGCGAGGGCGGCGGCACCGGCACCGGTGGCGCGCCGGTCGTGGCCCGCATCTCCCGGTCGCTGGGCGCCCTGACCATCGGCGTGGTCACCCGCCCGTTCGCCTTCGAGGGACGGCGCCGTGCCAACTCCGCCGAGGAGGGCATCGCCAAGCTCCGCGAGGAGGTCGACACCCTCATCGTCATCCCCAACGACCGCCTGCTGTCGATCAGCGACCGCAGCGTCAGCGTCCTCGACGCGTTCAAGCAGGCCGACCAGGTGCTGCTGCAAGGCGTCTCGGGCATCACCGACCTGATCACCACCCCCGGCCTGATCAACCTCGACTTCGCCGACGTGAAGTCGGTGATGGCCAACGCCGGCTCGGCCCTGATGGGCATCGGCTCAGCCCGCGGCGAGGACCGCTCGGTGGCCGCCGCCGAGCAGGCCGTCTCCAGCCCCCTGCTCGAGGCCAGCATCGACGGCGCGCACGGCGTCCTGCTCTCGATCGCCGGCGGCTCCGACCTCGGCCTGTTCGAGATCAACGAGGCGGCGGCCCTGGTGTCGCAGTCTGCGCACCCCGAGGCCAACATCATCTTCGGGGCCACCATCGACGACGCCCTCGGCGACGAGGTGCGGGTCACGGTGATCGCCGCCGGCTTCGACGGCGGCATGCCCAAGCGGCGCGAGTCCGAGTCGGGCTTCCGCCGTACGCCGGCCCAGCAGCAGACCCAGGAGCAGACCAAGGCCGCGGCCCTGGCTCTGGCCGCCAAGAAGGCCGAGGCCGCCGCTCCGGCTCCCGAGCCGGAGCCGGTCGGCGCTGCCGCTGCCCGGCCTCATCCGGCGACGCAGGGGTCTCGTCCGGCGATGGAGTTCGACGACGACGACCTCGACATCCCCGACTTCTTGAAGTGAGAGCAGCCCGAGACGCTTGTACGCCGCACGGCTGACCCACGGCCCCGTCGCGCTGGCCTTCACCGACCGGCACGGCGGGGTCAGTGCTGCCCCTTTCGACTCCCTCAACCTGGCCTGGGCAGGGGGTGACGACCCCGAGGCGATGGAGGAGAACCACCGGCGCGTGCTGGCGGACTTCGCCCCGGGCTCCGGTCTCGACAGCCTCGCCCAGCTCAGCCAGGTGCACGGCAACAGCGTGGTGGTGGTCGGTGCCGAAGGGCCGGGACACGACGTCCAGGGCCACCTGCACGCCGTCGGCGACGCGCTGGTCACCGCCCAGCCGGGCATCTGCCTGATGGTCCGCGCTGCCGACTGCGTGCCGGTCCTGCTGGCCGACCGCGAGGGCAGGGTGGTCGGCGCCGCCCACTGCGGACGACCCGGCCTGGCGGCAGGAGTCGTGCCGGCGACCGTGGCCGTGATGCGCGACCACGGTGCGAGCGGACTGACCGCCTGGATCGGACCGTCGGTCTGCGGCCGTCTGCTACGAAGTGCCCCAGGAGATGCAGGACGACGTCGCCGCGGCCGAGCCGGCGAGCCGGGCCACCACCTCGTGGGGTACGCCGGCGCTCGACGTGGCCGCCGGGGTGCGCGCCCAGCTCGCCCGCGACGGGGTCGAGATCGTCGACCTCTCGGTGTGCACCCGCGAGTCGCCCGATCTCTTCTCCTACCGTCGCGACGGCCCGCGTTCGGGCCGTCAGGCCGGGATGATCAGGATCGCCTCGTGAGTGACGACGCGCAGACCCGCCGTGACCAGATCGCCGCCGGCCTCGACGACGTACGACGCCGGGTCTCCGAGGCGGCCGGCCGCGCGGGGCGCGACGCCGACGACGTGACCCTGGTCGTGGTCACCAAGTTCTTCCCCGCCTCCGACGTGCGGATCCTGGCCGGCCTCGGTGTCACCGACGTCGGTGAGAACCGCCACCCCGAGGCTGCCGACAAGCAGGCCGAGTGTCGCGACCTCGGCCTGCGCTGGCACTTCATCGGGGGCATCCAGAGCAACAAGGCGGCGGTGATCGGCTCCTACGCCGACGTCGTCGAGTCGGTCGACCGGGTCAAGCTCGTCGGTGCCCTGCAGCGCGGCGCCCACGAAGGCAGTCACGAGGTCGACGTCCTGCTGCAGGTGAGCCTCGACCCGCCCGATCACGAGGGGCGCTCGGGTGCCGAGGCCGCCGCTCTGCCCACCCTGGCCCAGGCTGTCGACGAGGCCGGGAGGCTGCGGCTGCGGGGGCTGATGGCGGTCGCTCCCCTCGGTGAGGACCCCGCGGCCGCCTTCGCCCGGCTCGCGGAGATCCGCGCCGGCTTCGTGTCCCAGAGGCCTGGTGCCACCTGGCTCTCGGCGGGCATGAGCAACGACTTCGAGGTCGCGATCGGGGCGGGGGCGACACATGTGCGTGTCGGCTCGGCAATCCTCGGGCCGCGCCCTCGGATCCAGTAGCGTCACAACTACGACAGGTGTCTCTGTGGGCACCGGCGAACCGGAGGATGACATCCATGAGCGGCGCGATGCGCAAGATCGGCGAGTACCTCGGCCTGCTCGAGGACACCGGCGTCTACGACGACGACTACGACGAGCAGGGCTACGCCGAACCCGCGGCCCAGCCACGCCGTACGCCGGCGCAGAGCCAGCCCGCCCCGGTCGCCGACCTGTCGCAGCGCCGCCGTGCCCCTGCGCCGGCCGCCGCGCCGGTCGCGGTTGCCGAGCTGTCGCGCATCACCACGCTGCACCCGCGCACCTACAACGAGGCGCGCACCGTCGGGGAGAACTTCCGTGACGGCGTCCCGGTGATCATGAACCTCTCGGAGATGGACGACACCGACGCCAAGCGTCTGGTCGACTTCGCGGCGGGTCTGGTCTTCGCCACCCGCGGCACCATCGAGCGGGTGACCCAGAAGGTCTTCCTGCTCTCTCCGCCCAACGTCTCCGTTGCGGCCGAGGAGAAGCAGCGCCTGGTCGAGGGTGGGTTCTTCAACCAGAGCTGACGACGGCTCCCACCTGCAGCGATGCCGCAGGCAGGGTCCTCGCATCATGCCCTGCCCGCGGGTGACCGAGCGTGCGGGAGAGGGGCTATTGTTCGACCCGAAGACGTACACGGATCCGCGAAACTAGGAATTGGGTGAGGTCATGCCGCTGACGCCTGAGGACGTGAGCAACAAGCGCTTTACTCCCGTCCGGCTCCGCGAGGGCTACGACATGGGTGAGGTCGACCAGTTCCTCGACGAGGTGGAGGCCGAGCTCGCACGGCTCACCCGCGAGAACGACGAGCTACGAACCAAGCTCTCGGCGGCTCAGAGCGGCGCGCCGGTCGAGGCCGCGCCCGAGCCTCCCGCCCCGGAGCCGGTGGTCCAGGCCCCGGAGCCCGAGCCGGAGCCCGAGCCCACGCCGACCGTGCAGACCCCGGCCGTCGTGCAGTCTCCCCCGGTGGGAGCCGTCGCCGCCGGCGTCGAGACCATCCGGGTCGAGACCATCGGCGACGCGTCCAACGCCGCAGCCCGGCTGCTCGAGCTGGCCAGCCGCAACGCCGACCAGCTCGTCGAGGACGCCAAGAGCGAGGCCGACAAGATCGTCGGCGAGGCCCGCACCAAGGCCGAGCGTCTCGAGAGCGAGGCCAAGACCAACGCCGACAAGATGGAGGCCGACGCCCGTGGCCGCGCCCAGTCCCTCGACAGCGAGACGGCCGAGCGCCGTACCCAGCTGTTCGGCGACCTCGAGCGCGAGCGCGACACGCTCTCCGGTGAGGTCGACAACCTGCGGGCCTTCGAGCGTGAATACCGCTCGCGCCTGAAGACCTACTTCTCCCAGCAGCTCGAGGCCCTCGAGAGCTCCGGCTCCGCGGACCCGTCGACGACGCAACAGGACAGCGGGTTCGCCCAGCCCAAGCGCCTGCGCTCGGTCCTCGGCGACGACGAGGCCTGAGCCCGACCCACGCGCCACTGAGCGCCAACCGCTCGGCCGGCACCCTCGAGGTGCCGGCCGTTCGGCGTCTCCTCGACCGTGCGCAACCGAGCCGGCGGGGAAGTCGGCGTCGTCCGACAGGCGTGCCTTCTTTGAGCCAGGGCACTGCGCGCTATACCCTGCCCCGGCGGCGACGTCGCCCCGACCGTCGTTCCTCACCCACCGCGTCCAGCGCCCTCCCCTCGGAAGGTATCCATGGCTCGCAGCACCACCCGGTCCCTGGCCGGCAAAGCAGCCTCGGCCGCCCGCAAGGTGGTGGGCCGGCGAGGCACCGCTGCGTCTGCGACCACGAGCGCCGCCACCAAGACCGCTCCGGCCAAGAAGACCGCGACAGTCGTCAAGGCCGCGCCGGCCAAGAAGTCCTCTGCCAAGAAGGCCGCGCCGGCGACCAAGAAGGCTGCCCCCGCAGTGAAGAAGGCTCCGGCCAAGAAGGCCGCTCCGGCCGCGAAGAAGGCGCCCGCCAAGAAGGCCGCGCCGGCCACGAAGGCACCGGCGAAGAAGGCGGCGCCCGCTGCCAAGGCCCCGCCCAAGAAGGCACCGCCCGCCGCGAAGGCACCGGCCAAGAAGGCGGCGCCCGCCGCGAAGGCTCCGGCCAAGAAGGCCGCGCCCGCTGCCAAGGCTGCCGGCCAAGAAGGCAGCGCCCGCCGCCAAGGCGCCGGCCAAGAAGGCCGCACCTCCTGCGAAGAAGGCGGCCCCGGTGGCGAAGAAGGCCGCACCTGCGGCCAAGAAGGCCGCGCCCGCACGGCGTACCGGCAAGAAGACCGCCGCCCCGTCGAGCCTGCCGGTTCTGCCGGGCGAGAAGGCCTGGACCCAGGCCGAGATCGACGAGGTGCTCGCTGACCTGCAGGACGACCGGGCTCGCGTCATCCGCACCCTCACCGCCCAGGAGGAGGAGCTCGCCGGTCTGATGCGCGACGCCGGTGACGGCGCGGGGCATGACCAGGCCGACATGGGCGCGACCAGCTTCGAACGTGACCAGGAGCTGACCCTGGTCAACAACGAGCGCGAGAAGCTGGCCCAGATCGACCGGGCCCTGGCCCGGATCGCCGACGGCACCTACGGCATCTGCGAGTCCTGCGGCAACCCGATCGGCAAGGGCCGGGCCATGGCGTTCCCGCGTGCCACACTGTGCCTGACATGCAAGCAACGCGAGGAACGTCGCTGAGTTCCGAAGACAGCTCCGAAGACCCTGTCGACCCTCGGCCCCACCTCGACCCCCGACGCGCGGCGCCTGTTCGTCGTCGTCGCCCTCGCGGCATACGCGCTCGACCTGCTCACCAAGGTCCTGGCCGTCCGGCACCTGACCCCCTACGAGCCCGTGGACGTGATCGGGTCGCTGCTGCGGCTCGACCTGGTCCGCAACCCCGGTGCCGCCTTCAGCACCGGCACGTCCTACACCGCCCTCCTCTCGGTGATCGCCGTGATCGCGGCCGCGGTCGTGATCCGGTTCGGACGGCGGCTCGGTGACCGCACCTGGGCGGTCGCCCTCGGCCTCCTCCTGGCCGGGGTGTGCGGCAACCTGACCGACCGGATCTTCCGCGAGCCGGGCGTCCTGCGCGGTCACGTCGTCGACTTCCTGGCGCTGCCGCACTGGCCGGTGTTCAACGTCGCGGACATGCTGATCGACGCCGCCGTGGTGCTGATCATCGTGCAGACCTGGCGGGGCATCGGGATTTCCGGGCACCGGCGCGACGCGGCGTCGTGACCACCGCCGGATCGGAGCATCGCGTCGTCAACGTCCCCGAAGGGCTGGCGGGGGAGCGCGTCGACGCCGCCATGGCCCGGATGTTCGGGTTGTCGCGCACTCGCGCCGCCGGGCTGATCGCCGACGGCCTCGTCCAGGTCGACGGGGCGACGGCCGCCAAGAGCGACCGCGTGTCGGCGGGGGCGATGCTCGAGGTCGCCCTCCCGACCGCCACCGACCCGCTCGAGGTCACCCCCGAGCTGGTCGAGGGGATCCGGATCATCCACGACGACGACTCGATCGTCGTGCTTGACAAGCCGGTGGGCATCGCGGTCCATCCGTCGCCGGGCTGGACCGGCCCGACCGTCGTCGGCCACCTCGCCGCCGCGGGCTTCCGGATCGCGACGAGTGGTGCCTCCGAACGGCAGGGGATCGTGCAGCGTCTCGACGTCGGTACGTCGGGGGTGATGGTCATCTGCAAGGGCGAGCGGGCCTACTCGGTGCTCAAGAACGCCTTCCGCCACCGCACGGTCGACAAGGTCTACCACGCCCTCGTCCAGGGACATCCGGACCCACTGTCGGGCACCATCGACGCACCGATCGGCCGCCATCCCCGGGCCGACTACAAGTTCGCGGTGATGGCAGACGGCCGGCACAGCGTGACCCACTACGAGACCCTCGAGGCACATCGCTTCGCCTCGCTCCTGGAGATCCACCTCGAGACCGGCCGCACCCACCAGATCCGCGTCCACATGAGCGCGCTGAAGCATCCGTGCGTGGGCGACCTGACCTACGGCGCCGACCCGACCCTCTCGAAGCGGGTGGGGCTCCAGCGGCAGTGGCTGCACGCCGTACGCCTCGGCTTCGAGCACCCCGACTCCGGTGAGTACGTCGAGTACGAGTCGTCCTACCCCGACGACCTGGCCCACGCGCTGGAGGTGATCCGTGACTCCCACTGAGCCAGGGGAGCTGAGCGTCCGACCGGCCACGGCCGACGACGCCCAGGCGATCGCCGACCTCTACACGGAGGCCAGGGTCCACGCCGTTCCCCAGATGCCACCCGCGCTGCACACCAACGCCGAGGACCGGGCCTACGTCGCGCGCCGCGTCGTGGAGCCCGAGGTGACCATGTGGGTCGCCGAGCGCGACGGCGAGGTGCTGGGGTTCGCGACCTGCACGCCCACGTTCCTCGACAGCCTGTACGTCCGGCCGGACCTCAAGGGCCAGGGCATCGGCTCGCTGCTCCTCGACGTGGTCGAGGCGACCCACCCCGACGGCTACGAGCTGTGGGTCTTCGTCAGCAACGTCGGCGCGCGCCGGCTCTACGAACACCGCGGCCTGGTCGAGGTGGAGCGCACCGACGGCTCGGGCAACGAGGAGAAGTCCCCGGACATCCGGATGGCCTGGCGTCCCTGACCGCCGCGCCGACCCTCGAGGGTCGGTACCGTCGCCTGATGGCGCTCTCCTACCCGGACCCACCGCTGACCGACGGCGTCGTGCGGCTCCGGCCCTGGCACGAGGGCGACCTGGACTGCGTCCGGGAGGCCGGCACCGACCCGACGACCCCGGCCGGCACCACCGTGCCCGCGGTGTTCAGCCCCGAGGCGGGGCTCGCCTTCGTCCGACGTCAGCGGCGCCGCATCGAGGACGGCGAAGGGGTCTCCCTGGCAGTCATCGACGCGGTGGCAGACCGTGCGTGCGGGCTGGTCTGGCTGCCCGTTCGCCCGCAACCCGGCGTGCGAGGGCTCGGCTACTGGGTGGTCCCGAGCGCTCGCGGTCGAGGACTCGGCACCCGAGCGGTGCGGCTGGCCGTCGCCTGGGCCCTCAGCGGTCCCGACACGGCCCGCGTCGAGGCCTGGGTCGAGCCGGCCAACCTCGCCTCCCAGCGGTTGCTGGAGGCGGCGGGCTTCACGCGCGAGGGCGTCCTCCGCTCGTTCCTGAGCATCGGTGACCGCAGGGCGGACGCCGTCGTCCTCTCCCGTACGACGCAGGACGCCCACGCGTCGACGCCCAGGGCCGTGTGAGCGACTCCTCGCGCCACGCGAGGCCGCGTTTTCGTCTGCAGAGGCCTCGGAGGGTCATACTGGAGGTGATATGACATCTTCAGCAGGACCACGGCGGCATCTGGCAAGCAGTCCGTTCCAGCCGGATCCCGAGCCGACGATCGAGCAGTACGCAGTCAACGACCTGGTCTCTCACGACTCCTACGGGATGGGGCGGGTCATTCAGCTGGAAGCGGCCGCCGTGACGGTCGACTTCGGGTCCCGCACCGTCAGAGTGGTCAGCCCCTTCCACAAGATGTCCAAGCTCTAGGAGCTCGGCGACAGGTTCAGCTCGTCGCGCGCCTGACCAGGTCCGCGATCCGCTTCTCGTCGGCCTCGGTCAGCGTCGTGATCCCGAACGACGTGGCCCACATGCCGCCGTCGTCGAGTGCGGCGGCGTCGTCGAAGCCGAGCGTGGCATAGCGCGCCTTGAACTTCTCGGCCGGCTTGAAGAAGCACACGACCTTGCCGGCGCGCGCGTAGGCCGGCATCCCGTACCAGGTCTTCACGTCCAGGTCCGGGGCCGTCCGGGTCACGATGGCGTGGATCCGCTCGGCGAGAACACGGTCACGCTCGGGCATCTCGGCGATCTTGTCCAAGCAGGCCTGTGCCTCCTCGGCCTTCTTGGCCGCGCCCTTGCCGCCGGCCCGCTTGAGCTCCGCCGCGTGCTCCTTCATCGCGGCCCGCTCCTCGTCGGTCCACTGGGTCGCGTCGCCGGCCTGGGTGCTGGTGCCCTTGGTTGCCATGGCTTCCGTCCTTCGCTGTCGCCGTTCGGTGGTGGCACCCAGCCTAGGAAGGCTCCGCGTCCGGGCGCTTCTCGAAAACTGATCGGTTCAGTGCGTCACCCGGTAGCCGCCGACCGCGACGCTGCCGAGCGTGCCCACGATGCCGAGGATGATCCCGGCCCAGGCCATCCCCTTCCCGGCCAGCCGGCCGCGCGACACCTCGATCTCGTTGAGCGCGTGGGCACCGATGAAGATGGCCGGGATACCGGTGAACAAGCCGCAGCAGACCAGAGACGCCACCCCGAGCCACAGGGCGGTCTTCGCGCGCCCGGCGGTCTCGACGTACGTCGGGCGCGGCGGCGGCAGGTAGGGGGAGGGCGTCGACATCGGGCCTCACTGGTCGGGGATCGGCGGACGAGGCGCCAGTAGACCACGCGCCCGGACGGGCGGACCACGGCGCTGTCGGTGCGCCCTGCCAGGATCGGAGGAGTGGTCGCGTAGGCTGACGGTTCTTCCCCCAGCTGGTCCGTCCAGGCCGTTCGTTCCTGCCTGCCCGACCGACTGAGATCTGCCCGCCCGTGCCGCTGAGGAGGACCGCTCCACCCATGTCGTCGGCGCCTGTCACTGGTGGGGACTTCGTCCACCTGCACGTCCACACCGAATACTCCATGCTCGACGGTGCGGCCCGCCTCGACGACCTGTTCCGGCGTACCGGTGAGCTCGGCATGACGAGCATCGCGATGACCGACCACGGCAACGTGTTCGGGGCCTACGACTTCTACAGCAAGGCGACCGCCGCGGGCATCAAGCCGATCATCGGCATGGAGGCCTACCTCACGCCCAACACCAGCCGCTACGAGAAGAAGCGCGTCCGCTGGAACGACGGGGGCGACGACGACGTCAGCGGCTCCGGCGCCTACACCCACATGACCCTGCTGGCTGAGTCGACCGCCGGCATGCACAACCTCTTCCGGCTCTCCAGCCGGGCCAGCATGGAGGGCTACTACTACCAGCCGCGCGCTGACCGCGAGCTCCTCGCCGAGTACGCCGAGGGGCTGATCGGCACGACCGGGTGCCCCAGCGGCGAGATCCAGACCTGGCTGCGCATCGGCGACTACGCCAAGGCCCGCCAGGCGGCCGCCGACTTCCAGGACATCCTCGGCCGCGACAACTACTTCATCGAGCTGATGGACCACGACCTGGTCATCGAGAAGCGGGTGCGCGACGGCCTGCTCCAGCTCAGCTCCGACCTCGCCATCCCCGTCATCGCCACCAACGACTCCCACTACGTCAACCGCGAGGATGCGCCCGACCACGAGCACCTGCTCTGCGTCTCGTCCGGCTCGGTGATGAGCGACCCCAAGCGGTTCCGGCTCGACGGCGACGGCTACTACATCAAGTCCGCCGCCGAGATGCGCGAGCTGTGGGAGCACAAGCACGGCATGAAGGCGGCCTGCGACAACACCCTCCTGATCGCCGAGCGGTGCGAGGTCTCCTTCACCGAGGGCAACGGCACCTACATGCCGCGCTTCCCGGTGCCCAGCGGCGAGACCGAGGAGACCTGGTTCCGGCGCGAGGTCGAGACCGGCCTGCACCACCGCTATCCCGGCGGCATCCCGCAGGCTGCTCGGGAGCGGGCCGACTTCGAGGTCGAGGTCATCCTCCAGATGGGCTTCCCCGGCTACTTCCTGGTGGTCGCCGACTTCATCAACTGGGCCAAGGACAACGGCATCCGGGTCGGCCCCGGACGCGGCTCCGGCGCCGGCTCGATCTGCGCCTACGCGATGCGGATCACCGACCTCGACCCGCTCGAGCACGGCCTGATCTTCGAGCGCTTCCTCAACCCCGAGCGCCTCTCGATGCCCGACTTCGACATCGACTTCGACGAGCGTCGTCGCGCCGAGGTGATCCGCTACGTCACCGAGAAGTACGGCGAGGACCGCGTCTCGATGATCGTCACCTACGGCACGATCAAGGCCAAGCAGGCGGTCAAGGACTCCAGCCGCATCCTCGGCTACCCCTTCGCGATGGGGGACCGGATCACCAAGGCCATGCCGGCGGCGGTGATGGGCAAGGACATCCCGCTCAAGGAGATCTTCGACCCCGAGCACCGGCGCTACGGCGAGGGGCAGGAGTTCCGGGCGCTCTACGAGGCCGACCACGACGTGAAGACCGTGGTCGACACTGCGATCGGGCTCGAGGGCCTCAAGCGCCAGTGGGGTGTCCACGCGGCCGGCATCATCATGTCGAGCGAGCCGCTGCTCGACATCATCCCGCTGATCCGCCGGCCCCAGGACGGCGCGATCATCACCCAGTTCGACTACCCGATGTGCGAGCACCTCGGGCTGATCAAGATGGACTTCCTGGGGCTGCGCAACCTCACCATCCTCGACGACGCCCTGGCCAACATCCAGCGCAACCGCGGCGAGACCCTCGTCGTCGAGGACCTCGCGCTCGACGACCAGGGCGCCTACCAGCTGCTCGCCCGCGGTGACACGCTCGGCGTCTTCCAGCTCGACGGCGGTCCGATGCGCTCGCTGCTGCGGCTGATGCGGCCCGACTCCTTCGAAGACATCTCCGCGGTCCTCGCCCTCTACCGCCCCGGTCCGATGGGCGCCGACAGCCACACCAACTACGCCCTCCGGAAGAACGGCCGCCAGGAGATCCAGGCGATCCACCCCGAGCTGGCCGAGCCGCTGGCGGAGATCCTGGAGCCGACCTACGGCCTGATCGTCTACCAGGAGCAGGTCCTCGCGATCGTGCAGAAGGTCGCCGGCTACTCCCTCGGACAGGCCGACCTGCTGCGCAAGGCGATGGGCAAGAAGAAGCGCGAGATCCTCGACGCCGAGTTCGTGCCGTTCGAGAAGGGCATGCAGGCCAACGGCTACTCCCCGGGCGCCATCAAGGCGCTCTGGGACATCCTGGTGCCCTTCTCCGACTACGCCTTCAACAAGGCCCACACGGCCGCCTACGGCCTCGTGTCCTACTGGACGGCCTACCTCAAGGCGCACTACCCCGCCGAATACATGGCTGCGCTCCTCACGTCCGTCAAGGACGACAAGGACAAGATGGCGGTCTACCTCAACGAGTGCCGGCGGATGAAGATCCAGGTGCTGCCCCCCGACGTCAACGAGTCCGACGCCACCTTCACCCCGGTCGGCCACGACATCCGGTTCGGCCTGACCGCGATCCGCAACGTCGGCGCCAACGTCGTCGACAAGATCGTCGAGGCCCGCAGCGAGCAGAGCCGGTTCACCGACTTCAACGACTTCATGGACAAGGTCGACCCCCTCGTGTGCAACAAGCGGGTCATCGAGTCGTTGGTCAAGGCCGGAGCGTTCGACGAGATGGGCCACGGGCGCCGGGCCCTGGTCGCCGTCCACGAGCAGGCGGTCGACCGCTACGCCACCATCAAGAAGGACGCCGGTGGCGGCCAGGACTCCCTGTTCGACGACCTGATGGGCGGGGGCGGTCAGCCGCTCTTCGACATGACCGTCGCCGTGCCCGAGATCGAGGAGTGGGACAAGATGACCCTCCTCGGCCACGAGCGGGAGATGCTCGGCCTCTACGTCTCCGACCACCCGCTGATGGGGCTCGAGCACCTGCTGGCCGGCGCCAGTGACTGCAGCATCGGCCAGCTCCTCCTCGACGAGGACCGCCCCGACAACAGCCCGATCACCGTCACCGGCCTGGTCACCGCAGTGCAGCGCAAGATCACCAAGAAGGGCGACACCTGGGCGGTGGTGACGCTGGAGGACCTCGACGGTGCGATCGAGGTGCTGATGTTCCCCGGCACCTACCAGCTCGCCGGCAGCCTGCTGGCCGAGGACGCGATCCTCACGGTGCGCGGCAAGCTGTCCCGGAGCAAGGACACCCCCGAGATCCGCGGCGAGGAGGTCACTGTCCCCGACCTCACCGACGACCAGACCGGCCCGGTGGTGGTCAGCCTGCCGATCACGCGCTGCACCCCGCCGGTGGTCGACCAGCTCAAGGAGGTCCTGCGCACCCACCCCGGTGTCACCGAGGTCCACCTCCGGCTGCTGTCGCGCCAGCAGACCACGGTGATGCGCGTCGACGACAACCTCCGGGTGGCGGCCGGTGCACCGTTGTTCGCCGACCTCAAGCAGCTGCTCGGCCCCGGATGCCTGAGCGGATGACCGCGCCCCGATGAGCGAGTCTCCCGAGCAGGCCGCCGAGCCGACCCATGCCGGCGCCCACGTGGGCGCCCATGCGGCCCCGCACGCCTCCCGTGCTCGCCGCCCACCACGCCGACGACCGGTCGCGCGGTGACGTGCCGTGGCGGTTCGCGATCGCCGTCCTGTCCGCCTACGTCGTGGTGGGCGCGCTCGCCGGGGCGGTCTGGGAGTGGGTCTGGACGCCGCCGGCCCAGTTCGTCCAGCAGCACCAGCTCTACTACGTCGACTACTCCGCGTTGCGGCGCGTCTTCGACGGCACCGGCCTCTACGTCCTCGTCGCCGCGATCGCCTCGGCGCTGGTCGCGCTCGTCGTCTGCGTGGTCACCCGCCGCCACGAGCTGCTCACCCTGGGGCTGGTGATCCTGGGCTCGGTGCTGGCCGCGTTCGTGATGCGCCAGGTCGGCTACGCCCTCGGTCCGCCCGACCCGGCGATCGCGGCGGCGCACGCCGCCGACGGCACCCGTCTCCGTGACCACCTCCAGGTCGCCGGCGTCACCCCGCTCCTGGTCTGGCCGATGACCTCGCTGTTCATGGTGGCCCTGACGTTCTTCGCCTGGCCCGGCCACCCCCGCGGTCCCGACTGGGGCGACCGGGCCCGGCACCGGGCCGAAGAGGCTCCCGAGGCCCACTGAGCCGGGGCGCGCGAGCCTCCCGGTTCGGCGTGGTGAAGGTCTGCCCGAACCCCCCATCCCGAGGGCTGCACCGGTATAGGCTCGCGCGGCACGAGTCCCGCGGGGGGCCTGTTCAGATCACGGGGAGAACACGGCATGTCCGACTACCAGCCACCGTCCGGCGCGCCCGAGTACCTCGACTCCGGCAGCGGCAGCCCGTTCGTGCCCGACCCCGCAGGACCCGACGCCGAGACCGCTCCGCGCGCGCCGGCGTCGTACGCCGTGGATCGTCGCGATCCTCGCCGTCCTCCTGCTCGGTGGCGGTGCGGCCGCCTGGGCCGTGATGTCGTTCTTCCGCCAGGGAGCCCAGCCGGCGGAGGCGCTGCCCGCCTCGACCATCGCCTACGTCAGCGTCGACCTCGACCCGAGCGGTGGCCAGAAGATCGACGCGTTCCGGACCCTCGACAAGTTCCCCGCCTTCAAGGACCAGGTCGGCGTCAGCAGCACCGACGACGTGCGTCGCAAGATCGGCCAGGCCTTCGTCTCCGACCTCGGCTGCGACGCGGTGACCTACGCCGACGACATCGAGCCGTGGCTCGGTGACCGCGCCGCGTTGGCGGCTGTCGACCTCGGCGGCAACGACCCGGTGCCGGTCGCCGTGGTCCAGTCCCGCGACGACGGCAAGGCCGCGCGACGGCGCTCAAGGCGATCGCGGCCTGTGACTCCTCCACCCCCAGGGGTACGCCGTGACCGACGGCTGGGTGCTGGTCGCGGACTCCCAGGCCCACGCCGACCAGGTCGCGGCGGCCGCGGGCCAGGACAGCCTCGCCGACGACGCGACGTACCAGCAGTGGAACGACCGCCTCGGCGACGCCGGGGTCGTGAACATGTACGCCGCGCCCCAGGCAGGGGTCTACCTCGCCGGCCAGCTCGACCGGTGGTCGAGTCTCCTGACCGGCGCCGTCCTCCGGGTTTCGCCAGCCCGGGTCTGATTCCGTCGGGATCGGCCGCGATCGACCCCAGCGGCGACCTCACCCGCGAGCTGCGCTCGTTCAAGGGGGCGGCGGCCACGATCCGCTTCAACAGCAACGGCCTCGAGCTCGCCGCCGTCTCCGAGGCGAACCTGCCCGGCTCCGCCGGGTTCGTCGGTGACCAGGCCGGTGCCGGCGTCACCCGGCTGCCCGACGACACGGCCGCGGCGTTCGGGATCTCGCTGCAGAAGGGCTGGCTGAGACGCTTCTCGGCCGGATGTCCGGTGCCATGGGTGCCGGGATGTCGACCAGCCAGATGACCCGCCAGATCGAGCAGTCCACCGGGCTCCGGGTGCCCGACGACGTCGAGACGATGCTGGGTGACTCGACCACGTTCGCGGTGGGTGGCGACCTCGACTACGAGGCGCTGAGCAACGCCGGCGACGGGTCACAGGTCCCGGTCGGTGCCGTCGTGAAGGGCGACCCGAGCCGGATCGAGCCGGTGCTCGACCAGCTCCGGAGCCACGCTGCTCCGCTCGCCGAGCTGCTCGGCTCCGACAGCTCCGGTGACCTGGTCGCCATCGGCCCCTCGGCCGACTACCGTCAGCAGCTGCTCGCCGGTGGACACCTCGGCGACACGCAGGCGTTCCAGGACGTCGTACCGGCTCCCGACCACGCCTCCGAGATCCTCTTCGTCGACGTCGACCGGTTCGAGAAGTCGATCGCAGAGGCCGTCGGCTCCGACCCGCAGACCCTCGACAACGTCAAGCCGCTGGAGGCCTTCGGGTTCTCCGCGTGGTCGGTCGACGCGTGGACCTCGGCCACCTCACCGTTCCGGGGTTCAGCACCCACTGACTCCTGCCGCCGCTTCCCCTGACCGGCCGTGCGCTCAGTTGGGCGACCAGCGGGTGCGGGCGACGTCGGTCGCCGGCAGCGACGGGAAGACGCTCATCACCCGCAGCTCCCCGCGCAGCACGTCGGTGACCATGCGCAACCGGCCGGTCGGTGTCCTCGGCCTCGAGGAGCGCCTGCCGCTCGGCCAGGCCGAGCGGGGCGAGCGCGGCCAGCGCCCAGGAGAGGTACGCCGGGTCGTGCGGCAGCTCGGAGGCGGGGGGATCGCGGTCGATCTCCATCAGGGCCTCGCAGTAGGACGCCCAGGTCTCGCGGGCGTCCTCGGTGACCGTCTCGGGAACCGCGACGTGCTGCTCGCTGAGCGGGGTCACCCGCCCGACCGGGTAGGTGCCGGTGGTGTCGAGGTGCTCGAGCTCGATCCGGTCGAGGCCGAGCACCTCCACCTCGAAGGTGCCGTCGGGCAGCGACTCGACCTCGGTCAGCTTCACCCGGCAGCCGATCCGGAACAGCCACTGCGCGCCGTGCTCGCCCACCTCGTAGCCCTCACGGATGCCGACCGACCCGAAGACCCGCTCGGTCGGGTCGTCGACCCGGAGGAGATGGTGGACCAGCGCGCGGTAGCGGTCCTCGAAGACTCGCAGCGGCACGCTCATCCCGGGGAACAGCACGGTGTTCAGTGGGAACATCGGGAGCGTGTCGCTCATGGAGCGAGCGTAGTCGTCCCCTCCGTGGGCACCGCGCGGCGCACCGGAGCGCCGTTCGTAGAATCAGCGCCATGACCTCGACAGGCTCGATCCGGCGGATCCGGCGCATCGACCTGCGTGGGAACGCGCCTGCGGACTACCGCGACGTCGTACCCCGCGCGGAGCTCGACGTCGATGCGGCAGTGGAGGCCGTCCGCCCGATCTGCGAGGCCGTCAGGACAGGCGGGGTGGAGGCGATCAAGGAGCTCTCCCTGCGGTTCGACGGGGTCGCTCCCGAGCAGCTGCGAGTGCCGCAGGAGTCGCTGGACCGCGCCCTGGCCGACCTCGACCCGGCCGTGCGGGCGGGGCTGGAGGAGTCGATCTCGCGCCTGCGCCGCAGCTGTGGGGCCGAGCTCGAGCACGACGTGACCACCTCCTTCGGTGCCGGCGCCACGGTCACCCATCGGATGGTGCCGATCCGGCGCGTGGGCCTCTACGCGCCCGGGGGCATCGCTCCGCTGGTCTCGAGCGTGGTGATGAACGTCGTGCCGGCGCAGGTCGCTGGCGTCTCGTCGATCGCCCTGGCCAGCTCACCGCACCAGGACAACGACGGGCTTCCGGCCGCCACCATCCTGGCTGCCTGCGCGCTCCTCGGCGTGCACGAGGTCTATGCCGTCGGCGGTGCGCAGGCGATCGCGATGTTCGCCTACGGCGCGGGGGAGTGTGCGCGGGTCGACCTGGTCACCGGTCCGGGCAACATCTACACGGTCGCGGCCAAGCGCCTGCTCAAGGGCCGGATCGGCATCGACTCGGAGGCCGGCCCGACCGAGATCGCGATCCTCGCCGACGACACTGCCGACCCGGCCTACGTCGCCGCCGACCTGGTCAGCCAGGCCGAGCACGACCCCCAGGCGGCCAGCGTGCTGGTCACCGACTCGCTCCGGCTCGCCGACGAGGTCGAGGCCGAGCTCGACAAGCAGGTCTTCGCGACCCGTCACACCGAGCGGATCAGCGCGGCTCTCGGTGGACGGCAGTCGGGCATCGTCCTGGTCGACGACGTCGAGCAGGGCCTCGAGGTCGTCAACGCCTATGCCGCCGAGCACCTCGAGATCCACACCGTCGACCCGGCTGCCGTCGCGGCGCGGGTTCACAATGCCGGCGCGATCTTCGTCGGACCCTACGCACCCGTGTCGCTGGGCGACTACTGCGCCGGGTCCAACCACGTGCTGCCCACCGCCGGTTGCGCCTGCCATTCCTCGGGATTGTCGGTGCGGTCGTTCCTCAAGGCGGTCCACGTCGTCGACTACTCCCGCGACGCGCTGGCCGAGGTGGCCGACCACGTCGTCACCCTGGCCGAGGCCGAGGACCTGCCGGGCCACGGCGCCGCCGTGCGGGTCCGGTTCGCCGGATGACGCCGCTGCCGCTGCGGGACGAGCTGCGCGGCATCGAGCCCTACGGCGCCCCGCAGCTCGACGTCCCGGTGCTGCTCAACGTCAACGAGAACCCCTACCCGCCCTCGGCCGCGGTCGTCGCCGACGTCGAGCGCGCCGTCGCCGAGGCCGCGCGCGACCTCAACCGCTACCCCGATCGCGAGTTCGTGGCGCTGCGCGAGGCGCTGGCGCAGTATCTCGGCCACGGCGTCACCGCCGACCAGGTCTGGGCGGCCAACGGCTCCAACGAGGTGATGCTCCACCTCCTCCAGGCCTTCGGGGGTCCGGGCCGTTCGGCGCTGAGCTTCGCCCCGACCTACTCGATGTATCCCGAGTACGCCCGTGGCACCCACACCACCTGGGAGACCGGGCAGCGCGAGGAGGACTTCACCCTCGACGTCGACCGCGCGGTCGCGCTGGTCCGCGCGCGGCGACCACACGTCCTACTGCTGCCGTCCCCGAACAACCCGACCGGCACCTCGCTCCCGCTGGCGGCCGTCACCGCCCTGTGCGAGGCGCTCGACGACGGCCTGCTGGTGGTCGACGAGGCGTACGCCGAGTTCCGCCGGGCGGGCACCCCGAGCGCGCTCGAGCTGCTGCCGCGCCACCCCAACCTGGTCGTGACCCGCACGATGAGCAAGGCGTTCGCGCTGGCCGGGGCGCGGGTCGGCTACCTCGCCGCCTCGACCGAGGTGTGCGACGCCCTGCGCGTCGTCCGGCTGCCCTATCACCTGTCGGCGGTCACCCAGGCGGTCGCGTTGGCTGCGCTCCGGCACGCCGACGAGCTCCTGGGCCGGGTCGACGACCTGCGGGCCGAGCGCGACGCGGTGCGTCGCGTGGCTGCGGGGGCAGGGGTTCACGGTGGCCGACAGCGACGCGAACTTCGCGCTGTTCGGTCCTTTCGCCGACCGGCACGTCGTCTGGCAGGGTCTGCTCGACCGCGGAGTGCTCGTCCGCGAGACCGGGCCCGACGGATGGCTCCGGGTCTCCATCGGTACGCCGGCGGAGATGGCAGCATTCAGGGACGCACTCAGCTCGGTGACGGACACGGAGGCACGGACATGAGCCGCACGGCCAGCCTGGACCGCGAGACCAAGGAGTCGAAGGTCCACGTCACGGTCGACCTCGACGGCGCGGGCCGCTCCGACGTCTCGACGGGCGTGGGCTTCTTCGACCACATGCTCGGCTCGTTCGCCCGGCACTCGCTGGTCGACCTGAGCGTCAACACCGACGGCGACACCCACATCGACGCCCACCACACGGTCGAGGACACCGCGATCGTGCTCGGCCAGGCGCTGCGTGAGGCGCTCGGCGACAAGGCCGGCATCCGCCGGTTCGGCGACGCGATGGTGCCGCTCGACGAGGCGCTCGTGCAGTGCGCCGTCGACGTCTCCGGGCGCCCCTACTGCGTCCACATCGGCGAGCCCGACGGGCAGGCCTACGTCGTGATCGGCGGCGACTATGCCGGGTCGCTGACCCGGCACGTCTTCGAGACCCTCGCCCTCCACGCCCAGATCGCCCTGCATGTGAGGGTGCTGTCGGGCCGCGACCCCCACCACCTGGTGGAGGCGCAGTTCAAGGCCTTCGCCCGCGCGTTCCGCGACGCGATCGCGATCGACCCGCGCGAGACCGGGGTGCCCTCGACCAAGGGCTGTGACACCCCTTCCCTGTAGCCAGACGTGACCCCGACGCGTCGTCGTCCTCGACTACGGGTCGGGGAACCTCCGGTCCGCGGTGCGCGCGCTGGAGCGGGCCGGCGCGTCGGTCGAGCTGACCGCCGACCGCAACGCCGCCGAGGCGGCCGACGGGCTCGTCGTACCGGGGGTGGGGGCGTTCGCCGCGTGCATGGCGGGACTCCGAGCGGTCGACGGGCCCGGGCGATCGACCGGCGCCTCGCCGGCGGCCGGCCGGTGCTCGGCATCTGCGTCGGCATGCAGATCCTGTTCGCCCGCGGGGTCGAGCACGGGGTCGAGACCGAGGGCTGCGACGAGTGGCCGGGCGTCGTGGAGCGGCTCCAGGCGCCGGTGGTGCCGCACATGGGGTGGAACACCGTCGAGGTGCCCACCGGCTCGCGGCTGTTCGCCGGCCTCGAGGGCGAGCGGTTCTACTTCGTGCACTCCTACGCCGCGCGCGACGTGGGACCTGCGCACCGACGGCCACACCCGCGCCCCGCTGGTGACCTGGTCGGAGCACGGGGGCGACCGGTTCGTGTCCGCCGTCGAGAACGGCCCCCTGTCCGCGACCCAGTTCCACCCCGAGAAGTCCGGCGACGCCGGCGCCGCCCTCCTCCGCAACTGGGTGGAGTCCCTGTGATCGGCCGCGGGTGGGGGGTCCCGTTGGGATCCCCGGCTGACCGGCGATCCCGGCGCTTCTGGCGGCCGTTGCAACGGCCGAAAGCGCCGAGGAGCCCGCACGCCGTGGGGCCGGTGGGGCGGGTGGGACCAGCGCCCCGGGGTCCGAGGGGGCCTCGGTGAGCAAGGCACGAGCCCGGCGGCGAGCCGAGCGAGAGCGTGAGGCGGCGATCCGCAGGGCGGCCCGGGAGCGCCAGGTCGAGCGGCGGTCACGGTCCCGGGCGCGTCGGCAGGCGCTGACCGGCTGGGTGCCGAGACCCCACCTGACCCCCGGCGTGCTGGCCGCCCGTCGTCGTACCGAGCTGATGGCCACCGTCGGCCTGCTGCTCCTGCTCAACCTGCTCGTCTGGCTGGTCCGGCCCGACTGGGCGGCCCGACTCGGCGCCCTGGTGGTGAGCGTGCTGGTGTTCCCCGTCCTCAGGCTGCTGGTCTCGCGCCGATGAACCCGCTGGTCGTCGTCACCGGGGCACCAGGGGCGGGGAAGTCGACGCTGTCGGCGGCGCTGGCCGAGCGGCTGGGCTGCGCCCTCGTCTCCCTCGACGAGATCAAGGAGGAGCTGGCCGCCGACGCCCCGGACACCCCTCGCCACTGGCTGCGCGAGGACGCCGAGGCCGAGCTGGTCCGCCGGCTCGAGGGCGTCGGCGGGGAAGCTGTCGTCGACATCTGGATCGCTCCTCGCCGGGACGTCGAGCGGGTCTCCGGTCTGCTCCGGCCCTGGTGGCCGGCTCTGGTCGAGGTGCGCTGCCAGGTGCTGCCCGACCTCGCGGCGCAGCGGTACGCCGCGCGGAGCCGCGGCCTGCCCCACCTGCCCGCCGACGAGGAGATGCTGGTGCGGGTCCGCGACGCGGCTGCTCGGCCGGAGGCGCTGGGCGCCCCGCGCACGGTCGTGGTCGACACCAGCGGGCCGGTGGCCCTCGACGACCTGGTGGTCGCCGTTCGGGGCGAGACACCCACCCGGCTGCGCTCGCCGCGTCGATAGAGTCGCCGGGTGCCGCGCCTGGAGCTCCTGCCTGCCGTCGACGTCGCCGGAGGCCAGGCGGTCCAGCTCGTGCAGGGGGTCGCCGGGTCGGAGAAGCGCTTCGGCGACCCGGTCGAGGCCGCCCTTCGCTGGCAGGAGTCGGGCGCCGAGTGGATCCACCTCGTCGACCTCGACGCGGCGTTCGGCCGGGGCCACAACCGCGACCTGCTGGCCACGATCGTCGGCGTCGTCGACGTGCAGGTCGAGCTCAGCGGCGGCATCCGCGACGACGAGTCGTTGGCGGCGGCGATGGCCACCGGCTGTCGCCGGGTCAATATCGGTACGGCCGCCCTCGAGAGCCCGGAGTGGTGCGCCGCCGCGATAGCGACGTGGGGCGACCGGGTCGCGGTGGGCCTCGACGTCCGCGGCCGCACCCTCGCCGCGCGAGGCTGGACCCGCGAGGGGGGCGATCTCTACGACGTCCTCGCCCGCCTCGACGGCGAAGGCTGTGCCCGTTACGTCGTCACCGACGTGAACAAGGACGGCATGCTCCAGGGCCCCAACCTCCGGCTCCTGCGCGACGTCTGCGCGGCCACCGACCGCCCGGTCGTGGCCAGCGGCGGGATCACCGACCTGACCGACCTGGCCGCGCTCGTCGGCCTGGTGGCCGAGGGAGTCGAGGGCGCGATCATCGGGACGGCGCTCTACGAGGGGCGCTTCTCCCTGGAGGACGCGCTGGCCCTCACCCGCGAGGGAGGGCTCGGGTGAGCCTCGCCGTCCGCGTCATCCCCTGCCTCGACGTCGACGCCGGGAGGGTGGTCAAGGGCGTGAACTTCGCGAACCTCCGCGACGCCGGCGACCCCGTCGAGCTCGCGCGCCGCTACGACGCCGAAGGCGCGGACGAGCTGACCTTCCTCGACATCTCGGCCTCCCACGAGGGCCGGGCGACCACGCTCGAGATCGTCTCGCGGACTGCCGAGGAGGTGTTCATCCCCCTCACCGTCGGCGGGGGAGTGGCCTCGGTCGACGACGTCGACCGGCTGCTCCGGGCCGGCGCGGACAAGGTCGCGGTCAACACTGCCGCCATCCAGCGTCCCGAGCTGGTGGCCGAGATCGCCGACCGGTTCGGCAACCAGGTGCTGGTGCTCTCGCTCGACGTACGACGTGCGGCCGGCACCCCGTCCGGCTTCGAGGTGACCACCCACGGCGGCCGGAAGTCCGCCGGCCTCGACGCGATCGAGTGGGTGATCCTGGCCGCCGACCTCGGCGCCGGGGAGATCCTCCTCAACGCGATGGACGCCGACGGCACGCAGGCCGGGTTCGACCTCGACGTCATCCGGCTCGTCCGGGCCGCCGTCTCCGTGCCGGTGATCGCGTCCGGCGGAGCCGGCGCCGCCGCAGACTTCCCACCGGCCGTCGACGCCGGAGCCGACGCGGTGCTGGCCGCCACCGTCTTCCACTTCGGCACGGTGTCGATCCACGAGGTGAAGCAGGCGCTGGCCGGCACCGGCCACCCCGTCCGCTGAGTGTTGCGTCCGCTACACCGGACCTGTTCCCCTACCGGACGGTAACCATGGGTCGTACTCTCGAGGAGAGAAGAAGGGAGTCGCCATGACGTTGATCATGGGCGGTGTCACCCTGCTGGTCCTGGGCTTCGTGTGGTTCCTGCTGCCGACGCTGCGGACGTTCGGTCACCCGGCCTTCGTGCCGGTGTCGCGCAACGACGAGAGCGTGTACTACGCCCAGAGCACCGGCGTGGAGCACGCCGGCATCTGACGCGGCTCAGCCCCTGCAGTCCCGGCCTCGCGCCGGCATCCTGGCGCGTCCGGGACCGGTTCCGAGAAGCCCGGAACGGCGCCCGCATGGAGAGCGCGAGCGCCGTTCGTGCAGCCATGGGCTTTGGGGGGGTATGGCCGCACCGTCGAAGGTAAGGCCGATCTGAGCGGGGTACGGGCGCTTTTCCGGAGATTTTCCTCAGCCGCCGAGGTCGGCCCCACCCAGCCTGGCGACGGCCTCAGGCGGACCGTCGTACGCGCGTGGGCGGCGCGGGCCCGTCCGTGCAGGGCCAGCGCGAGCTCAGACGGCAGGCCACTGAGGACCACCGGATCCTCACCACCACGCAGGGTCGCCGAGCGTGACGCCCACTCCATCCGCACCGGCACCCCGGCGGGCCGCACCAGCGCCCGCCCGAGGACCTTCAGAGCCGTCCAGATGGAGGACTCGTCGGCCTCGTCCAGCGTCCGCGGTGTCCAGGAGGGCGCGGCGCGCCGGATGTCCTCGTGGTGGATGAAGTGCTCGAGCCGGTTGACCACCTGCTCCACGCCCGGCCACCCGAACGGCACCACCACCCCGGGCGTGCGGAACTGCTCGACCAGCCGCCCGAAGTCGCCGCGTGCGAGCTCGTCCATCGCGTGCCGGGTGAGACCCTCCAGCGCGCCCACGGTGATGCCGCTGGCAGCGATCGGGTGGCGTTCGCGGACCAGGAGGTGGCAGACCAGCATCCGGGTGTCCCACGGGTCGCACAGCGTGGGGGCGTCCGGGCCGACCCGGAGGGCGGTGTCGCAGAGGGCGAGGCGTTCACGGCGGGCGAAGGAGATCACGTGGATCGAGGATAGGTCGCCAGGTGAAGGTGGCCCCGGTCGCGATGGGAGGATGCCGTCATGGATCTCGACCCTGCCGTGGCCGCGCGGCTGAAGCGCAACGACGCCGGCCTGGTGCCCGCAGTCGCGCAGCAGCACGACACCGGCGAGGTGCTGATGCTCGGGTGGATGGACGACGAGGCGCTCGCGCGCACCCTGGCGACCGGCCGCGCGACGTACTGGAGCCGCAGCCGCCAGGCCTACTGGACCAAGGGCGAGACGAGCGGCCACCGGCAGTGGGTACGACGCGTCAGCCTCGACTGCGACGGCGACACGATCCTGCTCCAGGTCGACCAGGAGGGTCCGGCCTGCCACACCGGCACCCGGACCTGCTTCGATGACGGCCTGCTCTGGGAGCAGGACCCCGCTGATGGCTGACGCGCCGGCGCACGTTCGGACCGGTCGTCCTGGCCGGGCTCGTGGGCTCCGGCCTCGTCGCCCTGGCGGGGAGCAAGCCGTGGGCGGCGCCCGACGGAGCGGCCGGCAGCACCCTCGTCGACAAGACCGGCGGGCACGTCCCGCTCGCTGCGGCGCTCGGCCTGGTGGCGTTGGCCGGCTGGGGCGTGCTGCTGGTGACACGTGGCCGGGTCCGACGGGCCGTCGCCGTACTGGTGGCCGTGGTCTCCGCCGGCGGGTGGTCACCGCGGTGCTCGGCCGGTCCTCGGCGCTCGACTCGGCCCGCAAGGCACCGTCGACCTGGGCGAGACCGTCTCGGGCGCGCACGTCACGGGGTGGTGGTGGGTGGCCCTGGTCGCCTCGCTGCTGGCGCTCGTGGCCGCCGTCGCCGCCGTCCGCTGGTGCGGCTCGTGGCCCGAGATGGGCCGCCGGTACGACGCGCCGCTCGCCGCCGGACCCCGACGCCGACGACCTGGCCGCGATGGACGAGGGTGATCTGTGGCGCGCCATCGACCAGGGGCGCGATCCCACGGACCCGGACGCCCATTAGGATGCGGACCACCCGAACCGCTGAGGAGCGTGCATGTCTGACAACCACGGCAACACCCCGGCCGCCTGGGCCGCGGTGGCGATCGCCATGCTCGGGTTCGTGGTCGGTGGGATCGGTCTGATGTTCAACCCCGTCAGCATGACCATGTTCTGGGTCGGCGTCGCCCTCGGGGTCGTCGCGCTCGTCGTGTTCGTGGTGATGGCCAAGATGGGGCTCAACGGCCCCGGTCACTGACGGCCTCCACGATGGCACTGGCCACCGAAACCGTCGCCCTCCGCTCGCGTGCCGAGCGGATGCGGACCCCGCTGGTCGCGATCGGCGGCCTCGCGGTGGCCACCTTGGCCCTGCACGTCCGCGACCCCCACGTCAGCCATTCCTGGGGGGTCTGCCCGCTCTACGTGATGACCGGCATCTACTGCCCGGGCTGCGGCGGCCTGCGTGCCGTCAACGACCTGACCGACGGTCACCTCGGCGCCGCCGCCTCGAGCAACCTGCTCCTCGTGCTGCTCGCCCCGGTCGCCGTCGTGCTGCTGGGCCGGTGGGCCTATGCCTCCTGGCGCGGCGAGGACATCCAGGTGGTGCCCCCGGTGCCGCGCTGGCTGAGCACCGGACTGATCCTCCTGGCCCTGGTGTTCCCGATCGTCCGCAACCTCCCCGGCAGCTGGCTCGCCCCCTGACGGGGGGCGCCAGCGGCGGGGCGCCGTGGTTTCCAGACGCTCGCGAGGCGAGCTCCGCAACCGACGGCGGGACGTGGCCTGCTGGTCGAGGAGGCCCGCTCGGCCCGTCTCGAAACCGAGGGCTCCCGATGCGATCGGCGTCAGGCCTTCGGGGGGTGGACCGCCCCGGTCGCCAGGAGCACCAGCCACAAGGTCCCCAGCACCACCGAGAACACGCCGCAGACCAGGCCGCCGAGGGCCAGCCACCGGCCGGTGGGCTCGTCCTTCGACTGCCAGCCGAGGATGATCGCCGGGACCCCGAGGATCAGCCCGAACCCGCACAGGCAGGTGATCGGCAGGCTGACGAAGCCCAGGATCATCGCCCAGCAGCGCCTTCGGGTTCTCCCGCTTCGGATTCGCGCTGTACGGGTCGTCCGGCGCCGGCGGCAGCGGGGTGACTTCGGGGCTCATGCGGCGCGACCCTACTGAAACCTGAGTGGGGCCTCGACCGCGGGCCGGGCGGGTGCCGGTCGCGTTGGTCCCGCGTGAGAGGCTTGGCGGCGGTCCAGCGCTTCCGTGCCGCCCCGACGTGCCGCCGAGAGGAGGTCTCCGCATGTCCGTGCTCGACGACATCGTCGTGGGCGTGCGCGAGGACCTCGCCCGACGACAGGCGCAGTCCTCCGAGGCCGACCTCCGGGCCCGGCTGCTCGACATCCCGCCCGCGCTCGACCCGCTGCCCGCTTTCCGCGCCCCCGGCTCGTCGGTGATCGCGGAGGTCAAGCGCCGCAGCCCGAGCAAGGGCGACCTCGCCGACATCCCCGACCCGGCCGCGCTGGCGACGGCGTACGAGCGCGGCGGTGCCGCGGCGGTCAGCGTGCTGACGGAGGAGCGCCGCTTCGGCGGCAGCCTCGACGACCTGCGCGACGGTGCGCGCGGCGGTGCAGATCCCCGTGCTGCGCAAGGACTTCGTGGTCGATCCCTACCAGCTGCTCGAGGCCCGGGCGGCCGGCGCCGACCTGGTGCTGCTGATCGTGGCGGCCCTGCCCGGCGACTCCCTGCAGTCGCTCTACGACCATGCCCGCGACCTCGGCCTCACCGCCCTCGTCGAGGTGCACGACGAGCCCGAGGCCGAGCGTGCGTTGGCGATCGGGGCCCACCTGGTGGGGGTCAACGCCCGCAACCTGAAGACCCTCGAGGTCGACCCCGCCACCTTCGGCAAGGTGGCGCCGCTGCTCACCGACCGTGGTGCGGGTCGCCGAGAGCGGCGTCGCCGGTCCTGCCGACGTACGCCGGTACGTCGGCGAGGGTGCCGACGTGGTCCTGGTCGGCGAGGCCCTCGTCAAGGACGGCGACCCCGAGGGCGCGGTGCGGGCGATGACAGGGGTGACGCCATGAGCAGCTGGGAGGCCGACGAGCAGGGCTGGTTCGGCGGACCCGAGTCCGGCTGGGGCGGCCGCTACATGCCCGAGGCCCTGGTCAAGGCGCTCGACGAGCTGACTGTCGCCTGGCAGGACGCGATGGCCGACCCGTCGTTCACCGACGAGTTCGCGACCATCTGCCGCGACTACGCCGGCCTGCCGAGCCCGCTCTACGAGGCCACCCGGCTCTCCGAGCAGGTCGGCTGCCGGATCCTGCTCAAGCGCGAGGACCTCAACCACACCGGCGCCCACAAGATCCGCAACGTGCTCGGCCAGGCCCTGCTGACCCGGCGGATGGGCAAGACCCGGGTGATCGCCGAGACCGGCGCCGGCCAGCACGGCGTCGCCAGCGCCACCGCCGCGGCGTACTTCGGGCTCGACTGCACCGTCTACATGGGCTCGGTCGACGTCAAGCGCCAGGCGCTCAACGTCGCCCGCATGCAGCTGCTCGGCACCGAGGTCATCCCGGTCGACTCCGGCAGCGCCACCCTCAAGGACGCCATCAACGAGGCGCTCCGCGACTGGGTGGCGTCGGTCGACCACACGGCCTACCTGTTCGGCACCGCCGCCGGTCCCCACCCGTTCCCCAGCATGGTCCGTGACTTCACCCGCGCGATCGGCGACGAGGCGCGGGCCCAGTGCCTCGAGCGGTACGGCGTGCTGCCGCGCGGCATCGCGGCGTGCGTCGGCGGGGGCTCCAACGCGATCGGGCTGTTCACCGCGTTCCTCGACGACGACGTGGAGATCCACGGCTTCGAGCCCGGTGGCGACGGCTTCGAGACCGGCCGGCACGCGGCGACGATCACGGCCGGCGACGCCGGCGTGCTCCACGGGGCGAAGACCTACGTGCTCCAGGACGAGGACGGCCAGACCATCGAGTCCCACTCGATCTCGGCCGGTCTCGACTACCCCGGCGTCGGGCCCCAGCACGCCTACCTCGCGGCGTCCGGCAGGGCGTCGTACACCCCGGTGACCGACGCCGAGGCCATGGACGCGATGGCCCTGCTCAGCCGCACCGAGGGGATCATCCCCGCCATCGAGTCGGCGCACGCGATCGCCGGTGCGCTGCAGGTGGCCAAGGGCTACGGCCCGGACGACATCATGCTGATCAACCTGTCCGGGCGCGGTGACAAGGACATGGGCACTGCCATCGAGTGGTTCCACCTCGGTGAGGCCGAGGGCGGCCCGGACGGCGCTGCCGAGCCGGTGACATGACGGTCGCCCCCGCGTTCGAGAAGGCGCGCGCCGACGAGCGTGCTGCGCTCGTCGGGTACCTCCCCGCCGGCTTCCCCGACGTCGACGGCGGGATCGAGGCGCTGCGCGCGATGGTCGACGCCGGGCTGCGACGTGATCGAGGTCGGCCTGCCCTACAGCGACCCGGTGATGGACGGCCCCACCATCCAGGCCGCCGCGCAGCGCGCGCTGCGGGGCGGCGTGCGCACCCGCGACGTGCTGCGCACCGTCGAGGCGGTCGCCGCCACCGGCACCCCCACGGTCGTGATGACCTACTGGAACCCGGTCGAGCGGTACGGCGTCGAGCGCTTCGCCGCCGACCTCGCGAGCGCCGGCGGGTCCGGGCTGATCACGCCCGATCTCACCCCCGACAGCGGGGCGAGCGTGGATCGCCGCGGCCGATGCCCACGACCTCGACAAGATCTTCCTGGTCGCCCCCTCCTCGACCGACGAACGCCTCGCGCTGACCACGGCCGCGTGCCGCGGCTTCGTCTACGCCGCGGCCGTGATGGGCGTGACCGGGGCGCGCGCCACGACCAGCGACCTCGCCGGCCCCGCTCGTCGAGCGCACCCGGCGCACCACCGACCTGCCGATCGGCGTCGGGCTCGGGGTGAGCAACGGGGCCCAGGCCGCCGAGCTGGCGTCGTACGCCGACGGGGTGATCGTCGGCTCGGCCTTCGTGCGCTGCCTGCTCGACCACGACGACCGGCGTGAGGCGTTGAAGGCGCTGGTCGCGCTCACCGAGGACCTCGCCGCAGGGCGTACGCCGTGCGTAGCCGCGCCGCCCTGCCCGTCGCGCTCCTCGCGCTGGTGGCCCTCGTCCTGACCGGTTGCTCGAAGAGCTCGGCCAGCTCGTTCTCGGGCTCCGTGCTGTCGCGGCCCTACCATGTGCCGTCCACCTCGCTGGTCGACACCGAGGGTCGGCCGTTCTCGCTGGCCGACAGCACGCACCGGCGGATGACGCTGGTCTTCTTCGGCTACACCCACTGCCCCGACGAGTGCCCGACGACGATGGCCACATTGGCCTCGGCCATGCTCCAGCTCGACGACGCCGACCGCGCGCGGGTGCAGGTCGTCTTCGTCACCACCGACCCGGCCCGCGACACCGGCCCGGTGATCCGCCACTGGCTCGACCGGTTCGACTCCTCGTTCGTCGGGCTGACCGGCCCGCTGCCCGCGATCAACCAGGTGGCCACCGATGTCGGCGTACCGGTGCTGAAGGGCAGGCGGCTGCCCAGCGGCGGCTACGACGTCACGCACGGCACCCAGGTGCTCGCCGTCGACGGCAAGAACTCCGTCCCCGTCGTCTGGACGCTCGGCACCACCGCACCCGAGTTCGCCCACGACATCCACCAGCTGCTCTCCTGAGGATCGCGAACGCCTGTGACCACCCAGTTCATCCCCAGTCCCGCCGAAGGCGTCTGGTATCTCGGCGCGGTCCCGATCCGGGGCTACGCCTTGTGCATCATCGCCGGCATCCTGGCCGCCATCTGGATCGGTGAGCGGCGCTGGGAGGCACGTGGCGGGCTCCGCGGCGAGGTCTCCGACCTGGCCCTGTGGGCGGTGCCCTTCGGTGTGGTCGGCGGCCGGCTCTACCACGTGATCACCGATCACGACCTCTACTTCGGCAACGGCAACAACCCCGTCACCGCGCTCTACGTCTGGCGCGGCGGGCTGGGCATCTGGGGCGCGATCGCACTCGGCGGCGTCGGCGTCTGGATCGGCGCCAAGCGCAAGGGCATCCGGGTGCCTCCCGTGATCGATGCCATGGCACCCGGGCTCCTCGTCGCCCAGGCGATGGGTCGCTGGGGCAACTGGTTCAACCAGGAGCTGTTCGGCCGGCCGAGCACCGCGCCGTGGGCGCTGCAGATCGACCGACAGAACCGGCCACCCGGCTACGAGCAGTACGCCACCTTCCAGCCGACGTTCCTCTACGAGTGCATCTGGGACCTCGGCGCGTTCGCCTTCGTGATCTGGGCCGACCGCCGCTTCAAGCTCGGCCACGGTCGGGTGATGGCGCTCTACGTGATGGCCTACACGGCGGGCCGCGGCTGGATCGAGATGCTCCGGATCGACAACGTGGAGTACCAGCACGTCCTCGGCCTCCGCCTCAACGTCTGGACCTCGATCGTGCTGTTCGTCCTCGCGGCGATCTACTTCGTGGTCGTGGGGCGCACGCACCCCGGCCGCGAGACCGTCGTCTACACCGAGGCCCGCCTGGCCAGCGACCGGGCCGCCGCCGCGGAGTCGGGCGCGACCGAGGACTCGGGTTCTCCCGCGGAGGACGGCGCGACCGGGAAGGCGAGCGACTCCGAGGAGACCGGTCGAGACTGAGGACGACGGCGCCGTCGTTGCGACCGGCTCGTCCGACGGGGCGGACGACGGGCACGACCGCGCCGACTGACCGGTTACAGCCAGCCGGTCAGCCGTTGGTTGCGGGGCTTCTTGTCCAGCTTCTCGGTGATCGTCCCCGGGCTCTCGGCGGCACGGTCGGCGAGACTGTCGACCTCGGAGGTCATGCGGTCGAGCGGGTCCTCCAGCACACGGCGTACGTGCTCCTGGATCCGCGTCGGCCAGCCGGGTGCCGAAGTCGGCCGCGCATCGGGCGGCTCTCCTCGCTGGGAGGCCAGGGCTCCGGAGGCACCGAAGGCGCCCCGGCCGGCACCGGCGGGACGTCCGGCGGCACCGGCGGGACGTCCGGCGGCGCCGGCGTCGCGGCTGCCGTCTCGGCCGGAGCAGCAGGAGCGTCCGGACTCCAGGCGCCTTCGATGTCCAGCTCGAAGACCCGCTCGGGCTCGTCGATGTCCTTCAGATGGCGCTCTCCGAGGGGGTGCACCGAGACCCCTTGGGGAGCGTGCCCCCGACCAGAGCCCGCGTCGTCTCCGAGAGGAGGACTTGACCGCCGCGCCCGACGGTGCAGAGCCGGGCGGCGCGGACCACGTCGATGCCGAGGTAGCCCTCGCTCCCGACGGCGGGCTCGCCGGTGTGCAGGCCCATCCGCACGCGCACCGGTCGGTCGTCGGGCCATTCCTCGGCCGCGTGGAGGCGCTGCGCCTCGACGGCGGCGGCCACGGCGTCGCGCGCACGTGGGAACGCGAAGAAGAAGGCGTCGCCCTGGGTGTCGATCTCGACGCCTCCCAGGTCGTGGAAGCTGGTCCGCATCAGTCTTCGATGGGTGTCGAGCACCTCGCCGTAACCGTCTCCCAAGGCCTTGAGCAGGGCCGTCGATCCTTCGATGTCGCTGAAAACGAACGTGACAGTTCCACTGGGCAGCCCCGACATGGGCCCCAGTATGCCGCTGACCTTCGTCCCACCCGTCCCGGCCGTCACACGGAGGAGGCACTCCTGCCACTTCTCAGCCGTTGCACTGCCCGAGAAGTGACGGATTCGCCGGTGAGCCGGTGATTGCCACAACCCCCTGTCCGCAGGGCAAGAAGGGCCGGTGGAGCGGGACGGTGCTCTTGCTAGCCTGAGCGCGCTTGGGCCAACGCCGTCCCCTGCACGCTTCGCCCGATCCGCCTGACCGCCCCGCTCGGAGGGGCGCCGACGACGGGAGACCAGATGCGCGCGCTGCACGCTGGCCCGACTGCCCAAGGGCTCTACGACCCGCGCTTCGAGCACGACGCCTGTGGCGTCGCGTTCGTGGCCACCCTGACCGGCGACCCCAGCCACACCATCGTCGAGCAGGCCCTCACCGCCCTCCGCAACCTCGACCACCGCGGCGCCGCGGGGGCCGAGCCCAACTCCGGTGACGGCGCGGGGATCCTGCTCCAGGTGCCCGACGGGTTCCTCCGGGAGGTCGTCGACTTCACGCTGCCGCCCCCGGGTGCCTACGCCGTCGGTACGGCGTTCCTGGAGGGCGACGCGGGCCAGGTCGTGAAGACGAAGGCCCGGGTCGAGGAGCTCGCCGACGAGGAGGGGCTCGCCGTCCTCGGGTGGCGCGACGTACTGGTCGACGCGAGCGCCCTCGGCGCCACCGCCCGCGGCGTGATGCCGGTCTTCAGCCAGCTGTTCGTGCAGGCCAAGGGCGTCCGGATCACCGGGATGGCACTGGAGCGGATGGCGTTCTGCCTGCGCAAGCGCGCCGAGCACGAGACCGAGGTCTACTTCTCCTCGCTGAGCAGCCGCACCCTGGTCTACAAGGGCATGCTCACCACCGAGCAGCTCGACACCTTCTACCCCGACCTCGTCGACGAGCGGGTCGCCAGCGCGCTGGCCGTCGTCCACTCGCGGTTCTCCACCAACACGTTCCCGAGCTGGCCGCTGGCCCACCCCTTCCGGTTCATCGCCCACAACGGCGAGATCAACACCGTGATGGGCAACCGCAACTGGATGCGGGCCCGCGAGGCGCTGCTGCGCAGCGACCTGATCCGTGGCGACCTCGACCGGATCTTCCCCATCTGCACGCCCGGCGCGTCCGACTCTGCGAGCTTCGACGAGGTGCTCGAGCTGCTCCACATGGGCGGGCGCAGCCTGCCCCACGCGGTGCTGATGATGATCCCGGAGGCCTGGGAGAAGCACCAGGAGATGGACGCACGCCGCCGGGCGTTCTACGAGTTCCACTCCTCCCTGATGGAGCCCTGGGACGGCCCCGCCGCGGTCGTGTTCACCGACGGCTCCCAGATCGGTGCGGTGCTCGACCGCAACGGCCTGCGCCCGAGCCGCTACTGGGTCACCGACGACGGTCTCGTGGTCCTGGCCTCCGAGGTCGGGGTGCTCGACCTCGACCCGGCGACCATCGTGCGCAAGGGCCGGCTCCAGCCGGGCCGGATGTTCCTGGTCGACGTCGACGAGCACCGCATCATCGAGGATGACGAGATCAAGGCCGAGCTCGCCGCCGAGCACCCCTACGGCGAGTGGTTGCACGCCGGTCTGATCAACCTCGGCGACCTTCCCGACCGCGAGCACGTGATCCACACCCACGCCTCGGTCACGAGGCGCCAGCAGGTCTTCGGCTACACCCAGGAGGAGCTCCGCGTCCTGCTGACCCCGATGGCCAACAGCGGCGCCGAGCCGATCGGCTCGATGGGCACCGACACCCCGATCGCAGCGCTCAGCGACAAGCCCCGGCTGCTGTTCGACTATTTCGCCCAGATGTTCGCCCAGGTCACCAACCCGCCCCTCGACTCGATCCGCGAGGAACTGGTCACCTCCCTGGCCGGCACGATCGGCCCCGAGGCCAACCTGCTCGACCCCACACCCGCCAGCTGTCGCCAGATCGTGCTGCCGTTCCCCGTCTTCGACAACGACGGCCTGGCCAAGATCCGCCACATCAACCGCGACGGCAACATGCCGGGCTTCTCGACCCACGTCAGCCGCGGCCTCTACGAGGTCGAGGGCGGCGGCGCGGCGATGGCCCGGCGCCTCGACGAGATCTGCGCCGAGGTCTCGGCCGCGATCGCCGAGGGCGCCCGCGTCATCGTGCTCTCCGACCGCCACTGCACCGCCGAGCTGGCGCCGATCCCGTCGCTGCTGCTCACCGGCGCCGTCCACCACCACCTGGTCCGCGAGAAGACCCGCACCCAGGTGGGCCTGCTGGTCGAGGCCGGCGACGTCCGCGAGGTCCACCACGTCGCCCTCCTCATCGGCTACGGCGCCGCAGCGGTCAACCCCTACCTCGCGATGGAGTCGGTCGAGGACCTCGCCCGCGACGGCTACTACGTCACCGCCGAGCCCGAGGACGCGGTGCAGAACCTGATCAAGGCGCTCGGCAAGGGCGTGCTCAAGGTGATGTCCAAGATGGGCGTCTCCACCGTCGCCTCCTACACCGGCGCCCAGATCTTCGAGGCGGTCGGGTTGTCCCAGGCGCTGGTCGACAAGTACTTCACCGGTACGACGTCCAAGCTGGGCGGCGTCGAGCTCGACGTGATCGCGGAGGAGGTCGCCCTCCGCCACGCGACGGCGTACCCCCGTGGTGGCATCAGCCCGACCCACCGCGAGCTCGCCGTCGGCGGGGAGTACCAGTGGCGACGTCCCGACCTGGGGGCCGAGCCACACCTGTTCGACCCCGAGACCGTGTTCCGCCTGCAGCATTCCACGCGCCACCAGCGCTACGACGTCTTCAAGCAGTACACCTCCCGCGTCGACGAGCAGTCCGAGCGGCTGATGACGCTGCGCGGGCTGTTCCGCTTCAAGGACGCCGACGCCACCGGCCGGCAGCCGATCCCGATCGAGGAGGTCGAGCCGGTCTCCGAGATCGTCAAGCGGTTCTCCACCGGCGCCATGTCCTACGGCTCGATCAGCAGCGAGGCCCACGAGACGCTGGCGATCGCGATGAACTCCCTGGGCGCCAAGTCCAACACCGGCGAGGGTGGGGAGGACACCGACCGGCTTCACGACCCGTCCCGACGCAGCTCGATCAAGCAGGTCGCCTCCGGCCGCTTCGGGGTGACCAGCGACTACCTCACCAACGCCGACGACCTGCAGATCAAGATGGCGCAGGGTGCCAAGCCCGGCGAGGGTGGCCAGCTGCCCGGCCACAAGGTCTACCCCTGGGTCGCGAAGACCCGGCACTCGACGCCAGGCGTCGGCCTGATCAGCCCACCGCCACACCACGACATCTACTCGATCGAAGACCTCGCGCAGCTGATCCACGACCTGAAGAACTCCAACCCGTCGGCCCGGGTCCACGTCAAGCTGGTCGCCGAGGTCGGGGTCGGCACCGTTGCGGCCGGTGTCTCCAAGGCGCATGCCGACGTCGTGCTGATCTCCGGCCATGACGGGGGCACGGGTGCCTCGCCGCTGACCTCACTCAAACATGCCGGCGGTCCGTGGGAGCTCGGCCTGGCCGAGACCCAGCAGACCCTGCTGGTCAACGGGCTCCGCGACCGGATCGTCGTCCAGACCGACGGCCAGCTCAAGACCGGTCGGGACGTCGTGATCGCCGCCCTGCTCGGCGCCGAGGAGTACGGCTTCGCCACCGCGCCGCTGGTGGTCAGCGGCTGCGTCATGATGCGGGTCTGCCACCTCGACACCTGCCCGGTCGGCGTCGCCACCCAGAACCCCGTGCTCCGTCAGCGGTTCAGCGGCAGGCCCGAGTTCGTCGTGACGTTCTTCGAGTACGTCGCCGAGGAGGTCCGCGAGCTCCTCGCCGAGCTCGGCTTCCGCACCCTCGAGGAGGCGGTCGGGCAGGTCCATTCGCTCGACGTCGGCCGGGCGGTCGGTCACTGGAAGGCCGCAGGGCTCGATCTCTCGCCGATCCTCCACGTCGCCGAGGTGGGGGAGCAGTTCGCCGGTCAGGCCCTGCGCCACACCCGGGCCCAGGACCACGGCCTGGCGAAGGCGCTCGACAACGAGCTGATCCGGATCGCGGCCCCTGCGCTCGAGCGTGGCGAGCCGGTGCGAGCCCGGCTCGCCGTACGCAACGTCAACCGCACCGTCGGCACGATGCTCGGCCACGAGGTGACCAAGGCGTACGGCGCCGACGGGCTGCCCGACGACACAGTCGACCTGACCCTGACCGGGTCGGCAGGCCAGTCGTTCGGCGCCTTCCTGCCTCGCGGGATCACGCTGCGGCTCGAGGGCGACGCCAACGACTACGTCGGCAAGGGCCTGTCCGGCGGGCGGATCGTGATCCGGCCCGACCTCTCGGCCACCTTTGCCGCCGACGAGCAGATCATCGCCGGCAACGTGATCTGCTACGGCGCCACGTCCGGCGAGATCTTCGTGCGCGGTGGCGTCGGGGAGCGGTTCTGCGTGCGCAACTCCGGCGTCACGGCGGTCGTCGAGGGCGTGGGCGACCACGCCTGCGAGTACATGACCGGCGGGCGGGTGCTCGTGCTCGGCAAGACCGGGCGCAACTTCGCGGCCGGCATGAGCGGCGGTACGGCCTATGTGCTCGATCTCAAGGCCCACCGGGTCAACCCCGAGCTGGTCGACCTCGGGCCCGTGCCCGACGACGTGGCCGAGGAGCTACGGGTCCTCGTCGCTCGCCACCGCGACGAGACCGGCTCCCAGGTCGCCGAGGAGCTGCTCGCCCACTGGCCAGCCACCGTGGCCCGGCTGACCGAGGTCATGCCGCGCGACTACCGGCGGGTGCTCGAGGCGCGGGCCGAGGCCGCGCAGCAAGGACTGTCCGGAGACGACGTCGACAAGCGGATCATGGAGGTCCTCCATGGCTGACCCCCGAGGGTTCCTGAAGCACGGGCGAGAGGTCGCCGAACGCCGTCCGGTCGAGGAGCGCATCCACGACTGGCAGGAGGTCTACCCCGGCGGACCGGGACGGGCCCTCCTGCCGATCATCTCGACGCAGGCGTCGCGGTGCATGGACTGCGGCATCCCCTTCTGCCACCAGGGCTGCCCGCTGGGCAACCTGATCCCGGAGTGGAACGACCTGGTGTGGCGCGCCGACTGGGACGGCGCGATGGACCGACTCCACGCGACCAACAACTTCCCGGAGTTCACCGGCCGGCTCTGCCCGGCGCCGTGCGAGACCGCCTGTGTGCTCGGGATCAACCAGGACCCGGTCACCATCAAGAACGTCGAGGTCGCGATCATCGACCGGGCCTGGTCGTCCGGCTACGTCCGGCCGCAGCCGCCCGAGTGGCTCTCCGGCCGCACGGTCGCGGTCATCGGCTCCGGTCCGGCCGGCCTGGCCGCAGCCCAGCAGCTGACCCGGGCGGGCCACACGGTCGCGGTCTACGAGCGGGCCGACAAGATCGGGGGCCTGCTGCGCTACGGCATCCCCGAGTTCAAGATGGAGAAGGCCGTCCTCGACCGGCGGCTCGACCAGATGCGACGCGAGGGCACGGTCTTCCGTGCGGGCGTCGAGGTCGGGGGAGAGCTCACGGGCGACAGCCTGCGCGACCGCTACGACGCCGTGGTCCTCGCGATCGGCTCCACGGTCGCCCGCGACCTCCCGGTGCCAGGGCGCGCGCTCGACGGCATCCACCAGGCGATGGACTACCTCCCGCAGTCCAACCGCGCGTCCCTGGGCGACGACGTCCCGGGACAGATCACCGCGTCCGGCAAGGACGTCGTGATCATCGGCGGCGGTGACACCGGTGCCGACTGCCTCGGTACGGCGATCCGGCAGGGGGCCGCCTCGGTCACCCAGCTGGAGATCCTGACCCAGCCGCCTGCCGACCGTCCTCAGCACCAGCCCTGGCCCACCTACCCGATGACGTTCCGGGTCTCCTCGGCCCACGAGGAGGCCGGTGATCGGGTGTTCGCCGTGTCGACGCAGGAGTTCCTCGGCGACGACGAGGGCCGCGTGCAGGCGCTGCGCCTGGTCGAGGTGGACGCGTCGTTCCAGCCGGTCGAGGGCACCGAGCGGGAGATCCCGGCCGGGCTGGTGCTGCTCGCGATGGGCTTCACCGGCCCCGAGCGGTCGGGGCTGGTCGAGCAGCTCGGCGTCGACCTCGATGAGCGCGGCAACGTCGCCCGGGACGCGGCGTACGCCACGAGCGTCGACGGTGTCTTCGTGGCCGGCGACGCCGGGCGTGGCCAGTCGCTGATCGTCTGGGCGATCGCCGAGGGCCGCGCGGCGGCCGCCGCCGTCGACCGCTTCCTCACCGGGGAGACCAGCCTGCCCGCCCCGATCCCGCCGACGGCGCGGCCGCTGGTGGTGTGAGCGCACCGGGCCCCGGTCAGGCAGCGGTCAGGTAGTGGGGTTACCGTCCAAGGTGATCCTGGTCGGCGACCTGAGGAGATGTGCCCGCACGTGTCGTGGAAGCTGCGTGCCCGCGTGTCCGTCGCGCTCGCGACCCTCGTCCTGACCGCCGGCTGCGGCTCGACCTCGTCGTCGACTCCGTCGGCCTCCACCGGCGGTGCCTCCGGTACGGCGTCCGGCGGCTCCTCCAGCGGCCCGTCCGCCGCGGGCGGCTCCGCCACCACGCCGCCGGTCGCCGCGCCGTTCCGGCACCCGCTCCCGGGCATGCCCCCGGTGGTCGGCAACGACGTCTACTCCCAGACCCGCGCCGGCATGCTCGCTCCTGCGGTACGGCACGACCCGGCCCTGCTCTACGTCCCCGACTCGGCGGGCTCCCGGGTGACCGTGATCAGCCAGCGGACCCGCAAGATCGTGAGGGTCATCCCGACCGGCTACCTCAGCCAGCACGTCGTACCGTCCTACGACCTCAAGACCCTCTACACCAACTCCAGCGTCGCCAACGAGCTGGTGGCGATCGACCCGCGCACGGGGCGCAAGACGCACTCGGTCCCGATGCCGCGGCCCTACAACCTCTACTTCACCCCCGACGGCAAGACGGCCGTGGTGATGATCGAGGAGTACGACACGATCCGGTTCGCCGACCCGCACACGTGGCGCACGATCGAGGACCTGAAGTACCCCGGGTGTCTGGGCCCCAACCACGCGGACTTCTCCGGCAACGGCCGCTTCTTCGTGGTCACCTGCGAGTTCTCCGGCGAGCTGCTCAAGATCGGGACGCTGAACCACCGCGTCGAGGGCGCCATCAGGTTCGACCCGCAACCGACCGCGCCGGACGCCGATCCGGTGACGATGGGCAAGAGCATCCCGCAGGACGTGCGACTGTCCCCGGACGGGACCACGTTCTACGTCGCCGACATGGGCACCAACGAGCTGCGCATGATCTCGGCGCGGACGTTCAAGCAGGTCGGGGTCATCGGGATGCCCCGGATGCCCCACGGCATCTACCCGAGCCGCGACGGCACCCGGTTCTACATCTCCGACCGAGGCGCCGGCAAGGTCAGCGTGCTGGACCCGAAGACCGACAAGATCGTGGACACCTGGGTCATCCCCGGCGGTGGCAGCCCCGACATGGGCGGGGTGTCCGCCAACGGCAAGATGCTGTGGCTGTCGGGCCGTAACGACGGTGTCGTCTACGGCTTCAACACCCGCAAGGGAAAGCTGGTCGCCACGATCCCGGTCGGCGGCAGCCCCCACGGCATCGCGGTCTGGCCGCAGCCGGGCCGCTACTCCCTGGGACACACGGGGAACATGCGGTGAGGCGTCCGGCAGCCGTGCTGCTCGCGTCACCGGTGCTGGTGCTGCTCGCGGCGTGCGGCAGTGGGGCGACGGATGCCGCACCGACGCAGTCTCCGACGCCGACGACCGCCGCTGCGACCGGGTCGTCAGCCGCCGCGTCGAGCGGGACCACCGCGGGGGCCTCGACGACGCCCCCACCCTTCCGACCGACGCGCGCGGTCGCGACCACCGAGCCCTGGCACCTGCCCTACGCCGCCGGCCGCCAAGCCGTGGTGCCGACCGGTGCTGGCCAGGTGCTGGTCGCGGGTGGCCTGCTCGCCGGAGACCAGTCCACCGACCGCGTCGTCCGGGTCGACCTCGCGCAGGGCAAGGTGAGGGCGCTGCCGGCGCTGGCGGTGCCGGTGCACGACGTCGCCGGGGGCCTGGCCGGGTCGACGCCGCTGGTCGTCGGCGGGGGCAACGCCACCGAGCAGGACGTCGTCCAGGCCTGGCGCGGTCACTCCTGGCGGGTGACCGGACACCTTCCCACCAGTCGCTCCGACCTCTCCGTGGTCCAGCACGGCACCACCCCGTGGGTCGTCGGCGGGTACGACGGCTCCGGAACGCCGCTCACCGTGCTCGCGCTCGCGGCCGACGGCTCCAGCCGGCTGGAGGGCCGGCTGGCGGAGGGCGTGCGCTACGCCGCCACCGCGGTGCTCGGGCACACGGCGTACGTGTTCGGCGGAGAGGTGCTCGGGCGCGAGCTCGGCGACGTGCAGGCGCTCGACCTCTCGACGGGCCGGACGCGGGTGGTGGCCCGGCTGCCCGTGCCTCTCGGTCATGCCATGGCCGCCACGCTCGGCGGCCGGATCCTGCTGGTCGGCGGCCGGGTGACGCCTGATCGCCAGACCGGGGCGATGTGGTGGTTCGACCCCGGCACCGGTCGGTTCACGCACGCGGGGCGGCTCCCGCACCGGCTCAGCGACGCGGGCGTCGCGGCAGTGGGGGACACCATGTGGCTCCTCGGCGGCGAGGATCCGACGGTCACCGACGGGGTCCTGACAATCTCGGTCCACTGAGTGTTTCTTGGAACGATCCAAGACCCGGTAGGTTGAACGTCGTGCGTAGAGCCAAGATCGTGTGCACCCTCGGCCCGGCCGTCGACACGCCGGAGATGATCCGCCAGCTCGTGGACGCCGGCATGGACGTCGCCCGGCTGAACATGAGCCACGGTAACCACGACGACCACCGCCGGCGCTACGACATGGTCAGGGCGGCGTCCGACGCCACCGGCCACGGGGTGGGGATCGTGGCCGACCTCCAGGGCCCGAAGATCCGGCTGGAGACCTTCAAGGAGGGCAAGGTCAAGCTCACCCGGGGCGCGGAGTTCGTGATCACCACGCGCGACGTCGAGGGCGACGCCACCATCTGCGGCACGACGTACAAGGGGCTGCCCGGCGACGTCTCCGAGGGCGACCCGATCCTGGTCGACGACGGCAAGCTGCGCCTGGTGGTCGTGAAGGTCGACGACACCGACGTGACCACGCGGGTCGAGGTCGCCGGGAAGGTCAGCGACCACAAGGGGCTCAACCTGCCCGGCGTCGCGGTCAGCGTGCCCGCGCTGTCGGAGAAGGACAAGGACGACCTGCGCTGGGCGCTGCGGACCTCCGTCGACTTCATCGCGCTCTCGTTCGTGCGCTCGGCTGCCGACGTCGACGACGTCCGCGCCATCATGCGCGAGGAGGGCGTGAGCCTCCCGGTCATCGCCAAGATCGAGAAGCCGCAGGCGATCGACAACCTCGACGAGATCGTCGACGCCTTCGACGCCTTCATGGTCGCGCGCGGCGACCTCGGCGTGGAGTGCCCGCTCGAGGACGTGCCGTTCCTGCAGAAGCGGGTCATCGACAAGGCTCGGCGCAACGCCAAGCCGGTGATCGTGGCCACCCAGATGCTGGAGTCGATGATCGCCAACCCGCGGCCCACCCGCGCCGAGGCCTCCGACGTCGCCAACGCCGTGCTCGACGGCGCAGACGCGGTGATGCTGTCCGGCGAGACCAGCGTGGGGGAGTTCCCCGTCGAGACCGTCGAGACGATGGCCCGGATCATCGCCTCCACCGAGGACCACGAGCTGACCGCGATGGCTGCCATCGACTGGCAGCCCAAGACCCGTGGCGGCGTCATCGCCAAGGCCGCCGCCGAGGTCGCCGACCGGGTCGGCGCGTCGTACGTCGTGGCGTTCACGCAGTCGGGTGACTCCGCCAAGCGCCTCGCGCGCTACCGCGGGCGCATCCCCGTGCTCGCCTTCACCCCGGTCGCCAAGGTGCGCTCCCAGCTCTCGCTGACGTGGGGCATCGAGACCTTCCTGGCCGGCGACGTCGAGCACACCGACGAGATGGTCCGCCAGGTCGACGAGGCGCTGCTCCGGATCGGCCGGGTCACCGAGGGCGACCAGGTCGTGATCATCGCCGGCTCGCCCCCGGGCATCCCGGGCTCCACCAACGCCCTGCGCATCCACCGGATGGGCGACGCGATCAACGAGGTCACCCCGGCCTACCGCCGCCGCACCTAGGCCTTCAGCCCGATCAGCTCGTCGAGCAAGCGGACATGCTCCTGTCTGGACACCGCGACGACATTGGCGCGAGGCCGCCGCCAACCGATCCCGCACAGGTCCAGTGCCCAGCAGCACAGAGCGAGGATGTCGTCGGACCTATTGACGAACTCCCACCGCGGATAGTCGTAGCGTTTCCGTACCCCGCCGACCGTGCGGCTGGCCCAGTTGCGAGTGCGGCAGCCGTCGGAGTGGAACAGTCCGCGCAGGAAGTCGCCGGTCCGCTGGACGACGATCTCGCGCTGCCACGGCTCGAGGACGATCGGTCGTTCGTGCTTGCGTCCTGGCCCGTGCTGTGGGAACAGGCAGGGCCAGTGCTTCCAGGATGTGGTGGTCACGACGCAGCCGGGCACAAGTCGAACATGCGGTCGGCCACCCGGCTTGACCCTTCGCATGAGGTCTGCGATGTGTGCGTTGAGAGCGGAATATGAGATGTCGTTGTAGACGTGCAGGTTCCATACGCCGCGTCTCCCAGCGGAGATGTGGCCGTCTCCGAGGTACCAGCCCAGCAGCTCGGCGTACGCCGGCTCGTCCAAGAGGGTGTTCGTACAGCGGGGGCACGGCACCGTCGTGTGAATCTGGCCGCGGGGGAGACCCCTGCGTTGATAGAGGCGGCGCCACCGCCGGACGGTCTTCACGGCAACCCGGTGCATCTGTGCGTTCTTGGCGTCGGGGATGCCTGCATCCGACGCCGCGAGGGCGCTTGCCACGACCTCCTGGGACCGGATGTGAGCCATGGCCTGAGTCTTGCCGCGGCCACGGACATGGTGCCGGGTGTGGGACTTGAACCCACAAGTCCTTGCGGACAATGGTGTTTGAGACCATCGCGTTTGCCTATTTCGCCAACCCGGCCGATCGGGCGCCAAACCTACCGGATCGGAGGGGCCGGACCGGCCCCGGATAGCCTGATCCGGTGAGCACTCCCGAGCCCCGGCGCGTCGTGATCGCCGAGGACGAGGCGCTGATCCGGATGGACCTCGCCGAGATGCTCGCCGAGGAGGGGTACGACGTCGTGGGCCAGGCCGGCGACGGCGAACGGGCCGTCGCGCTCGCCGAGGAGCACCGCCCCGACCTGGTGATCCTCGACGTGAAGATGCCCGTGCTCGACGGCATCGCCGCGGCCGAGCGGATCGCTCGCGCACGGATCGCGCCGGTCGTGATCCTCACCGCGTTCTCCCAGCGCGAGCTGGTGGAGCGGGCCCGCGACGCCGGTGCGATGGCCTACCTGGTCAAGCCCTTCACCCGCAGCGACCTCGTGCCGGCGATCGAGATCGCCATGAGCCGGTTCGCCGAGGTGGGCGCCCTGGCCCGCGAGATCGACGACCTGGCCGAGCAGCTGGCCACCCGCAAGGCGGTCGACCGGGCCAAGGGAATCCTCCAGGAGCAGCTCGGGCTCAGTGAGCCCGACGCCTTCCGCTGGATCCAGAAGACTGCCATGGACCTCCGACGTTCGATGCGCGAGGTGGCCGACGGCGTGGTCGAGCACGGCGTCGGCTAGGCC
Source organism: uncultured Actinomycetota bacterium (assembly GCA_963761085.1). Taxonomy (GTDB): domain Bacteria; phylum Actinomycetota; class Actinomycetes; order Propionibacteriales; family Nocardioidaceae; genus Nocardioides. The sequence continues at coordinate 83,832 of CAVXFQ010000002.1, read as the reverse complement.
GATCGGACCGTTCCAGGGTCCGCGGTGACCACGGAGAAGGTTGCAAACTCGCAAATTCGCGGTGTCGAGGGGCGAGACCGACCCCCCGGAGATGCTAGGTTCCCCCGCATCTCGACTAACGCCGTGCGACGTACGGCCGTTCCCTGACGGAGGAAACACGTGGCTCTCAGGCCCAACCTGCGAATCTTCGCCGCACTGGCGGCGGCAGGACTCGCGCTGACCGCTTGCGGCAGCAGCAACAGCAGCAGTACCGCCTCCGGCGGGGGTGGCTCGAACCCTGACTGCGGAAAGAACCTCGCCTTCCTCGGCGCGACGACCGGCACCCGCGGGTGCCCTCGGCCTGAACATGGTCGGCGGCATCAAGCTGGCTCTGGCCAGTACAACACGAAGGCCAACCCGGACTGCAAGATCGGTGTCAAGGTGTTCGACTCGCAGGGTGACCCCACCAAGGCGACCCCGCTGGCGACCCAGATCGTGCAGGACAACTCGATCATCGGTCTGATCGGCCCCGGTTTCTCCGGTGAGTCGCTGGCCACCGGCAAGACCTTCTACGCGGCCGGCCTGCCGTCGATCTCGCCCTCGGCCACGAACGTGACGATCACCCAGCAGGGCTGGAAGACCTGGCACCGGGTCATCGGCAACGACTCCGCTCAGGGTGCCGCGGCGGCGTCGTACCTGAAGAACACGGCGAAGGCCACCAAGGTCTTCGTGGTCGACGACGGTGAGGACTACGGCAAGGGCCTGGCCAGCTACGTACAGAACGGGCTCGGCTCCGCCGTCACCGGCACCGACACGGTGCAGGTCGGTCAGACCGACTTCTCCGCCACGGTCACCAAGGTGACCGGCTCCGGCGCCGACGCGGTGTTCTTCGGTGGCTACTACACCGAGGCCGGACTCTTCGTGAAGCAGCTGCGGCAGGCCGGCTACAAGGGCCTGTTCATGTCCGGCGACGGTGCTGAGGACCCGAACTTCGTCAAGGTCGCCGGTCCCGCGGCAGCCAACGGCGCGATCCTGACGGCTCCGGCGGCTCCCGCTCCGGCCAGCTTCGACGCCAAGTACAAGGCGGCCATCGGCAGCCCGTCGGGTCTGTACTCCACCCAGTCCTTCGACGCCACCAACATCTTCTTGGCCGCGCTGAAGGCGGGCAAGTCCGATGCTCAGGGCATCAACGACTTCATCGGTGCGTACACCGGTACTGGCATCAGCGGTCCGATCGCGTTCGACCAGAACGGCGACATCAAGCAGTCGACGATCTACGCGTACACGGTGAAGAACGGGAAGCTCGACACGGCCAACCCGACGCCCATCCAGCAGTGACCTGGTCCCATTAGGACGCGACGGTTGCGGCCGGGAGAGATCCCGGCCGCAACCGCTGCCCAGTACCCGTAAGGGGATCGTCTTGGACTTCGCGTTTCTGTTCGATCACTTCACAGCATTGACCATCACGGGTCTGGCAGTGGGTGCGATCTACGGCTTGGTCGCGCTCGGCTATACGATGGTCTACGGCGTCCTCCAGCTGATCAACTTCGCTCACTCCGAGGTCTTCATGTTCGGGACCTTCGCAGTGGCCTGGACCGTGGTGTTCATCCACGGCACCGGCCAGACCACCCAGGGCCTCACCGCCACCATCGGCCTGCTGGTGGTCTGTCTGGTCGCGGCGATGCTGACGTCGGGCGCGATCGCCCTCCTGATCGAACGCGTGGCCTACCGCCCCTTGATCAAGAAGGGTGCACCCAAGCTGATCATCCTGATCTCCGCGATCGGGGCATCGTTCGCCCTGGCGGAGTTCATGGGGCTGCGCGACAAGGTCGCCGGCTGGTTCGGTCTCCAGGACAAGCTCAGCAACTACGTCGCCCAGGCCCGCAACCCCTACAGCGTTCCCGATCACCATCAACCCCCACGGGGTGTTCACCCTCGTCAACTACCGCGTGACCGATGTCGACATCCTCGTGATCGTGGCGGCGGTGCTGATGATGGTCGGGCTCGACACGTTCGTACGCCGGACCCGTCTCGGTCGCGGCATCCGGGCCGTCGCCCAGGACCCGGAGTCCGCAGCCCTGATGGGCGTCAACTCCACCCGCGTGATCCGGGCGACCTTCCTGATCGGCGGGTTGATGGCCGGTGTGGCCGCGACCCTCTACATGGTCAAGATCGGGACGACGCAGCAGGACGCCGGCTTCATCCTCGGCGTCAAGGCGTTCACCGCGGCGGTCATGGGAGGCATCGGCAACCTGCGAGGCGCCCTCCTCGGCGGTCTGGTCCTTGGCGTCGCGGAGAACTGGGGCGCAGCCCTGTGGGGCGACCAGTGGAAGGACGTCGTCTCCTTCGTGCTCCTCATCCTCATCCTCCTCGTCCGACCGACCGGGATCCTCGGTGAGTCCCTCGGGAAGGCCCGGGTATGAGCGCCACCGAGAGCACTTCACAGCGAGGATCGAGCGGCCCCGCGCAGTTCGCGTTGCCGACGTTCCTGCGGAGCAAGGGTGCCCGCCTGACGATGATCGTGGTGGGCATCCTGCTGGCCTACGCGCTGCCCATCATCCGCCCACCCCTTCTCACCACCACCGGCTCCGACTTCGGTGGCGTGCTGGTGGAGGCGGCGTCCTACGCGCTCGTCGCCGTCGGCCTCAACATCGTGATCGGGTACGCCGGGCTGCTCGACCTGGGCTACGTCGGCTTCTACGCGGTCGGTGCCTACACCACCGGGGTGCTGACGTCGGAGCACTGGCACTGGCCGTTCTTCCTGGCGCTGCCCGTCGCCATCGTGGTCACCATGGTGACCGGCGTGATCCTCGGAGCGCCCACCTTGCGGGTGCGCGGCGACTACCTGGCGATCGTGACGCTCGGCTTCGGAGAGATCATCCGGATCACGATCAACAACACCAGCTGGCTCGGCGCCTCAGCCGGCATCAAGGACATCCCCGCCCCGCCGAGTCTCGGGCCCGACCCGCTCGGGAGCGACCACGACGGTCTGTTCCAGATCCCGCACCTGGTCTGGAACGGGCTGATCCCGAGCATCGACAACTCGCCACAAGACGCCGTTCCTCGTCTTCGGCGTGCTCGACGCGATCCCCTACTACTGGCTCCTGCTGACCGTCGCTCCTGATCGTGCTGTTCGCGGACTTCCTGGTCAAGGAGAGCCGCGTCGGGTCGGGCGTGGGAGGCTACGCGGGAGGACGAGGACGCCGCCGAGCTCATGGGCGTGCCCGACGTTCCGCTACAAGCTGCTGGCGTTCGCCATCGGAGCGGCCATCGGCGGTCTGGCAGGCTCCATGCTCGCGTCCGGGCAGGGCGGCTACATCAACCCCACCAGCTTCCTGATCCTGCTGTCGATGCTCTTCGTGGCGGCGGTGATCATCGGTGGAGCCGGCAACCGGTGGGGTGCGGTGTTCGGCGGCATCCTGGTCGCCTACCTGCCCGAGCGCTTCCGCGCCCTGAGCGACTGGCGGCTGCTGATCTTCGGCGTGACGTCTGATGGTGATCGTGAACTTCCGTCCGCAGGGCCTGCTGCCACCACGCCGGACCCGGCGTGCGATCCGGGCCGCAGGAGCGAGATCGAGGAGCTCGAAGGGGAGGCCGTCGATGTCTGAGGCCGCCACCACCGCCACGACGCCCGGCCGACACCCGCAAGGCCCTGCTCGAGGTCGACGACGTCACGATCCGCTTCGGCGGTGTGGCCGCCCTCGACTCGGTGACCTTCGACATCAAGGAGGGCGAGATCCTCGGGCTGATCGGCCCCAACGGCGCCGGCAAGACCACCTGCTTCAACGTGATGACCGGCGTCTACCAGGCGACCAGCGGCGAGGTCCGGTTCGACGGGCAGCGCTCGCCGGGCGCAAGCGCTACGAGATCACCAAGCTCGGCATCGCCCGCACCTTCCAGAACATCCGGCTGTTCAAGGCCATGACCGCGCTGGAGAACGTCATGGTCGGCGCCGACGCCCGCAGCAAGGTCGGGCTGCTCAACGCCCTGTTCCGGACGCCGCTGCACCGCCGTACCGAGGCCGAGGCCGAGAAGACGCGCCTTGCGAGCTGCTCGACTTCGTCGGCGTGCGCGGGCGGGCCGACGAGCTGGCCGAGAACCTCTCCTACGGCGACCAGCGCCGGCTCGAGATCGCGCGGGCGATGGCGACCAAGCCGCAGCTGCTCTGTCTCGACGAGCCCGCGGCCGGCTTCAACCCGGCCGAGAAGGCAGCGGCTGATGGACCTGATCCGCAAGGTGCGCGACCAGGGCTACACCGTGCTGCTCATCGAGCACGACATGCGGCTGGTCATGGGCGTCACCGACCGGATCGTGGTGCTGGAGTTCGGCCGCAAGATCGCCGAGGGCACGCCCGCCGAGATCCGCGACAACCCCGCGGTGATCGCCGCCTACCTGGGAGTGGACGAAGACGATGCTTCTTGAGGTCGACGGCCTGTGCGTCAACTACGGCCACATCGAGGCGATCCGCGACATCACCTTCGGTGTCGAGGAGGGTCGAGATCACCACGCTGATCGGTGCCAACGGCGCCGGCAAGACCACCACGCTGAAGACCGTCTCCGGGCTGCGCAAGGTCCGGCAGGGCAAGGTCGTCTTCGACGGCAAGGACATCACCCACCTGCCGTCCTACGAGCGGGTCAAGCTGGGCATCAGCCAGTCGCCCGAGGGCCGCGGCTGCTTCCCGGGCATGACCGTCCGGGAGAACCTCGACATGGGCGCCTACGTCCGCAACGACCGCAAGAGCCAGGCCTACCGCGACGACCTCGAGCGGGTCTTCGAGCTGTTCCCGCGGCTCGAGGAGCGGGCCAACCAGCCGGCCGGCACCATGTCGGGCGGCGAGCAGCAGATGCTGGCGATCGGCCGCGCCCTGATGGCGCGAGCCCCGGCTGGTGCTGCTCGACGAGCCCTCGATGGGGCTGGCGCCCCGGCTGATCGCGCAGATCTTCTCGATCATCAAGGAGATCAACGCCCAAGGCACCACCGTGCTCCTGGTCGAGCAGAACGCCGCCCAGGCGCTGCGGGTGGCCAACCAGGCGCACGTGCTCGAGACCGGCGAGATCGTCCGGTCGGGGACCGGCGCCGAGCTCTCCGGCGACGCGTCGGTCCGCGCGGCGTACCTCGGTGGGGACCTGTAGCCGGCTCGCCGTACCCCCGCCACACCGGCCCCCCGCCTGGGTCACTCCGACGAGCGCGTCGCCTCCCCGCCTGGTCAGCGGAAGGCGGCGACCAGCTCGACGAGCAGAGGGGCGACCACCAGCCCGGGGAGCAGGTCGGCGACCGCGATCTCGCGGATGCGCAGGAGCCGCAGGGCGACCCCGACGAGCATCAGCCCACCGCTGGCAGTGATCGCCGCCAGGGCGGCGTCGGAGAGCACGTCACCGAGCGCAGCGCCGAGGAGGGTGATCGACCCCTGCACCACCAGCACGGTGAGCGCCGCCGCCGAGACGCCCCAGCCGAACGACGCCGCGAACGCCACCGCGGCGAAGCCGTCGAGCGTGGCCTTGAGGTAGAGCTGGTCGGCGCCGTGCCCGAGCCCGTCGGACAGCGAGCCCAGGATGGTCAGCGGGCCGGTGCAGAAGACCAGCGACGCGGTCACGAACCCCTCGATGAAGCGGGCCCGCTCCGCGGAGTCCGACGAGCGTGCGAAACGGCGTTGCAGCGCGCCGCCCAGCGACTCCACACGCTGCTCGAGCCGGAGTAGCGAGCCGATGATCCCGCCGATGACCAGCGAGCCCAGCACGATCAGCAACGGCGCATGCGGCCCGACGCGCGGCCGCGAACGCAGGATCGGTCACCGCGATCGCCGACAGCCCCGCGATCAGCAGGGTCACCAGGCCGAGCGCATCGGTCACCAGGTCGCGCGTGCGACTGGCCAGACGGTTGCCCGCCAGCGCCCCCACGGCCGACCCGATCAGCACCGTGGCGACGTTGACCGCGGTGCCGCTTCCGATGATCACGGGACTCCTGGGGACAAGTCGGGGAGTGTGAGCGTAGTCTGCCGTCTGCGACATCGACGGGGGGACCGGGATGTCGCTTCCTTCGTGACCGGAGGTCGACAGATGAGTCGGTCCCTTGTGACCTTGCGCGATGCCAGCCTTGCCGATGTCGAGCAGCTGGCGGCCCTGTGGCAGCCGTTCCTGCGCCGCTCCGACACAGCCCAGCTCGACGACCTGGCCGGCGCCATCGAGCGCACCCAACAGTGCCGGGCGAGCGCCTGGTCGTCGCCGAGTACGACGGCTCGTTCGCGGGCGCGGTCTACCTCAAGGCGACGACGTACTCGCCGGTCAACCCCGAGCCGGTGCTCCAGGTCCACAACGCCGCCGTCGTCACCGACCACCGGCGCCGCGGCATCGGCAAGGCGCTGGTCGAGGCCGCGGTGACCTGGGCCGAGGAGCTCGGCATCGGGCACGTCGCGACCGCGGCCGCGTCCGGCTCGCGAGAGGCCAACCGCTTCATGGCCCGTCTCGCGCTCGGGCCGCAGGCCGTGCTGCGGATGGCTCCGACCCCGGCCGTGCGCGCCAAGCTCGTCGGGCGCTGCCAGGGCGGCCGTCAGGTCACCCAGGTGCTCGCCGTACGCCGCAGCCTGCGCAACGCGCGCTCGGTCTCGAACAGCTGACCCGTCAGCCGGGCACCCGGTCGCGCGGGATCAGCGCGCAGGTGATCCGGCAGGTGCACACGCGCTTGCCACGCTCGTCGGTGATCACGATGTCGTAGGACGCCACGGTGCGTCCGAGGTGGATCGCGGTGGCGGTGGCGGTCACCAGCCCGCTGGTGGCGGCGCGGTGGTGGGTGGCGTTGATGTCGATGCCCACCGACACGCGGTCGGGGTGGGCGTGGATCGCCGAGCCCAGCGAGCCGAGGCTCTCGGCCAGCACCACCGAGGCCCCGCCGTGGAGCAGGCCGTAGGGCTGGGTGTTGCCCTCGACCGGCATGGTCGCGACGAGTCGTTCGGCGGTCGCCTCGAGGATCTTGACGCCCATCTTCTGGTTGAGGGCACCCATGCCCTTCTCGTCGCCGGCGATGAACGCCGCCAGGGTCTCGTCGTCGGTCATCCCGTCGGTCATGGCGCCATGGTGTCAGACGCAGCGAGCGGCCCGGCCCGGCGCCGGGGTGGCTGTCGGTGGCACTGGATAGAGTCGGCAGGTGCCTGATCCCGCTTCGTCGACGGCGACCGCGACTGCGACCCAGACTGCGACTGCGACCAAGCCGCGCCTGTTGCTCCTCGACGGCCACTCGCTGGCCTATCGCGCGTTCTTCGCCCTCCCGGTGGAGAACTTCTCGACCACCACCGGCCAGCACACCAATGCGGTCTTCGGGTTCACCTCGATGCTGATCAACGTCCTGCGAGACGAGCAGCCGACCCACATCGGGGTGGCGTTCGACAAGTCGCGCCAGACGTTCCGCCTGCAGGAGTACGCCGAGTACAAGGCGAAGCGCAACAAGACGCCCGAGGAGTTCTCCAGCCAGCTCCCGCTGATCAACGAGGTGCTCGACGCCCTCAAGATCCGCCATCTCTCGCTCGAGGGCTACGAGGCCGACGACATCATCGCCACGCTCGTCACCGAGGCGCTCGCCGAGGACATGGAGGTGCTGATCCTCACCGGCGACCGTGACTCGCTCCAGCTCGTGACCGACCACTCGACGGTGCTCTACCCGATGCGCGGAGTCTCCGAGCTGGCCCGGATGACGCCCGACGCCGTCGAGGCCAAGTACGGCGTACCCCCGGCGCGCTATCCCGAGCTCGCCGCCCTCGTCGGCGAGGACTCCGACAACCTCCCCGGCGTGCCCGGCGTCGGACCCAAGACCGCCGCCAAGTGGATCTCGGCCTACGACGGGCTCGAGGGCGTGGTCGCCCACGCCGACCAGATCACCGGCAAGGCCGGCGACAGCCTCCGCGAGCACCTCGGCGACGTCATCCGCAACCGGCGCCTCAACGCGCTGGTCCGTGACCTCGACCTCGAGCTGACGCCGGCCGACCTCGAGGCCCAGTCGTGGGACCGCGACCTCGTGCACACCCTCTTCGACTCCCTGGAGTTCCGGGTGCTGCGTGACCGGCTCCTGGAGTCGTGGGACGTCCAGGACGCCGCGATGGTCGACGACAGCGGCTTCGACCTCGACGGCGTCCACCTCGGTGACGGTGAGGTCGGCGCCTGGCTCGACGAGCACGCCGGCGCCGACACCCGCACCGGCCTGACCGTCCACGGCTCCTGGGGTGCCGGCACCGGCGAGGTCCGCGGCGTCGCGCTGGCGGCGGCCGACGGGCAGGCCGCCTGGGTCGACGCCGGCGAGGTCTCGCCCGACCGACGACGCCGCGATCATGTCGTGGCTGGGCGACCCGACGCGGGCCAAGGTGCTCCACGACGCCAAGGGCCCGATGCTGGCGCTGGCCGCCCGCGGCTGGCCACTCCACGGGCTGGTCTCCGACACCGCGCTCGCGGCCTACCTCGTGCGTCCCGACCAGCGCTCCTACGACCTGGCCGACCTCACCCTGCGTTACCTCAAGCGTGAGCTGAAGCAGGGCAGCAGCGACGACGACGGCCAGGAACAGCTCGCCTTCGACACCGTCGAGGGCGTGTCCGACGTCGCGGACACCGCGATGCTCCATGCCCGCGCCGTCCTCGACCTGGCCGCGACCCTCGACGCCGAGATCGAGCAGACCGGCGGCACCCGGCTTGCTGGCCGAGGTCGAGCTCCCCCTGGTCGACCTGCTCGCCCAGATGGAGCAGATCGGCATCGCCGTCGACACCGACCATCTCGAGATGCTCGAGAGCCACTTCGCCGGCGAGGTGCGCGACGCGGCTGCCGAGGCGTTCCGGGTGATCGGCAAGGAGATCAACCTCGGCTCGCCCAAGCAGCTCCAGGTCGTGCTCTTCGACGAGCTCGGCATGCCCAAGACCAAGCGCACCAAGACCGGCTACACGACCGACGCCGACGCCCTGCAGGGGCTCTACGAGAAGACCGAGCACCCGTTCCTGATGGCGCTGCTGCGCCACCGCGACGTGAGCCGGCTGCGGCAGACGATCGAGGGCCTGCTCAAGACGGTGCAGTCCGACGGCCGCATCCACACGACGTTCAACCAGACCATCGCGGCCACCGGCCGGCTCTCCTCGACCGACCCCAACCTGCAGAACATCCCGATCCGCACCGAGGAGGGTCGCCGGATCCGCGAGGGCTTCGTGGTCGGCAAGGGCTACGACTGCCTGATGACCGCCGACTACAGCCAGATCGAGATGCGGATCATGGCCCACCTCTCCGAGGACGCCGGCCTGATCGAGGCCTTCCGGTCGGGCCGCGACTTCCACTCGATCACCGCCTCGCGGGTCTTCGGCGTGCCGGCCGACGACGTCACGCCCGGTCAGCGGGCCAAGATCAAGGCGATGAACTACGGGCTCGCCTACGGCCTGTCCGCCTTCGGTCTCGGCCAGCAGCTGCGGATCGAGCCCGGCGAGGCGCGTGGCCTGATGGATGAGTACTTCGAGACCTTCGGCGGCGTCCGCGACTACCTCACCGGCGTGGTCGACGAGGCCCGCCGCACCGGCTTCACCGAGACCATCCTCGGCCGCCGCCGCTACCTCCCCGACCTGACCAGCGACAACCGCCAGCGCCGCGAGATGGCCGAGCGGATGGCGCTCAACGCGCCCATCCAGGGCTCCGCCGCCGACCTGATCAAGGTCGCGATGCTCCACGTCGACGAGGCGATCCGGGAAGCGGGGTTGAGCTCCCGGATGCTGCTCCAGGTGCACGACGAGCTCGTCTTCGAGATCGCCGACGGCGAGCGCGAGGCGCTCGAGGCCGTCGTACGCCGCGAGATGGGCGGCGCCGCCGACCTCGCCGTACCCCTCGACGTCTCGGTCGGCACCGGCCGCAGCTGGCACGACGCCGCCCACTGACCGGAGGCGCGCAGCGGTCGCTGGTTTCGAGACGGGCGTCGGGACGCCCTCCTCAACCGGCGACCACCACGCGGGTCCGGGCGCTCAGGCGGTGGTGCCGGGCTGCACCAGGTCTGCGTAGTCACCGACGGTGCGACGGCGGCGTACGTCGGTCAGGAGCAGCGCCAGCGAGCAGTGCCGTGTCGCAGGTCAGGACGATCGTCAGCAGGCCGGTCACGCTCCCGGCCTGGAGCCCGAGCAGAACGACGGCGGCGAAGGCGACCCAGACCAGCAGGACCGGGCGTCGGCCGCTGCGGGCCAGGACGGCGTAGACGAGGAGCTGGAGCATCGACAGCACCGTGCCGAGCACGGCGAAGACCCACAGCTGGTCCTCGATCGGCGCGTAGGCCGTCGCCGCCGACGAACACCAGGGCCAGACCGGGCAGCAGGAAGGTCGCGGCGACGCCGAGGACGCCGAGGCCGCCGACCAGGCCGAGGCTCCGGACCAGAGCCGAGCGACGCCTCGCCTCGGTCGACATGTCGGGGAACGCCACGACGACCACGAACTGCGGGAGGAACAGCATCGCCTTGGTCAGGATCAGCCCGGCGGCGTAGAGCCCGGCCAGCTCGGTGCCGAGCCCGTGCCGGGCCACGACCACGTCGGCGTTGGACAGGGCGAAGAACGCCAGCAGGGCCTGGGAGTTGTGCGCGGTCTCGCGCAGGATGTCGCGGGTCGGGTGCCGGCGTACGGCGGAGGAGGCGGGCGCCGTGGTCGCTGGCACGCGCGGAGTGGCGCAGGGCGAGCCAGCCGACGACGGCCGGTACGACGGCGGCGACGGTGACGCCGAGCATCGCCGAGGCCTGGGTCGGGCGCCACAGCATGAAGGCCACGCCGATGACGAGGCGGGGCAGGCCGAGGGCGAGGTAGATCAGCGACAGCGACGGCCAGCGCCGCTCACCCTGCAGCACGCCCGACTGGGCGCCCATCAGGGTCAGCGGCACGCAGGTGGCAGCGACCAGCACCGCACTGACCAGGTTGTCGAGGCGCAGCACCCGTTCCAGCAGCGGGGCGAGCACCAGCATGACGGCGCCGAGGCCCAGGGCCGAGACCAGGCCGACCCGGAGCACCTCGCGCTCGATCTCGGCCCGGTGCTCCGGCTCGGCCGAGATCCGCCGGGCGCCCGGTCGCCTGCAGGCCCAGCAGGAGCACGCTGGTCACCAGCAGCGTCGCCATCAGCGCCGCGAGCGCGCCGTACTGCTGGGGACCGAGGATGTGGGAGGCGGCGACCGTGAAGCCGTAGGTGGCGAGGTTGGCGATGCTGATGGACACCGCCATCGAGCTGCCCGAGCGCGCGAAGTCGCGCACCCTCTCCCTCGCCGTCACGGCACGCAGCGTAACGACGGCAGCGGCAGGGCTCTAGACTCCGGCGCGTGATCCTGGCCGTGCTGCGTTCGATGCGCCCACGGCAGTGGACCAAGAACCTCCTGGTGGCGGCCGCGCCGCTGGCTGCCGGCGAGCTCTTCCATGCGCCCGTGTGGTGGCAGACCCTGGTCGCCTTCGTCGCCTTCTGCCTGCTCTCCGGGGCGGTGTACCTCGTCAACGACGCCGTCGACGTCGAGTCCGACCGGGCTCACCCGCGCAAGCGGGAGCGACCGGTCGCGGCCGGCGAGCTCTCGAGGCGGGCCGCGGTCACCGTCGGCGATGGTCCTGGGCGTCGTCGCCGTCGGCATCGGTACGGCGGTCGACTGGCAGCTCGGCGTCCTGCTGGTGACCTACGCCGCCCTCCAGGTCACCTACTCGCTGTGGCTCAAGCACGAGCCCGTGCTCGACCTGGCCGCGGTCGCGGTGGGCTTCCTGCTGCGCGCCATCGCCGGCGGGCTGGCGGCGAGCCTGCCGCTGTCGGACTTCTTCCTGATGGTCGCCGGGTTCGGCTCGCTGTTCATGGTGGCCGGCAAGCGCTACTCCGAGATGCGCACGCTCGGCAGCGAGGCCGGCACCCGTCGCTCGCTGGTCCGCTACACCGAGACCTACCTGCGGTTCGTCTGGAGCATCGCCGCGACCTCCACCGCCCTGGCCTACTGCCTGTGGGCCTTCGAGCAGGTCAACGGCTCGGTCCCGTGGCAGTCGCTCTCGATCGTCCCGTTCGTGCTCGGCCTGCTCCGGTACGCCGTCGACATCGACGCCGGGAAGGCCGCCGAGCCGGAGGACATCGTCCTGGGCGACCGCGGGCTCCAGGCGATCGGTCTGGTGTGGCTGGTGCTGGTCTGCCTCGGGGTGCTCGGTGGCTGAGCGTCGTACGCTTCACCGGCTGGGGCCGGACCGCGCCCGTGGTGTCGGACGCCGTGGCCGCCACGCGCCCAGGACCTCCCCGAGCCTCTTCGGCACGGCGGGCTCCCGCGGCCTGGTCGCGCGCGGGCTCGGCCGGTCCTACGGCGACGCCGCCCAGAACGCCGGGGGAGTGGTGCTGCTGCCGCTGCCGGCGACGTACGGTCGCGACGGCGACCACGTGGTCGCCGCCGCCGGCACCTCCCTGCACGACCTGATGCGCCTCCTGCTCCCGCACGGGCCGCTTCCTCCCGGTCACGCCCGGGACGCGCTACGTCACCGTCGGGCGGTGCGATCGCCTGCGACGTGCACGGCAAGAGCCACCACCGCACCGGGACCTTCGGCGCCCACGTCGTCTCCGCCGACCTGGTCACCCCCGACGGCGACGACCCACACGATCGGGCCCGACCAGGACCCGGAGCTCTTCTGGGCGACGGTGGGCGGGATGGGCCTGACCGGCGTCGTCACGCCGGCGACGCTCCGCACGATCCCGGTCGAGTCCGGGTGGATCACCGTCGACACCGACCGCTACGACGACCTCGCCGACGCTGATGGCGGCGATGCGCGAGTCCGACGCCGCGTGCACCTACTCGGTGGCCTGGGTCGACACCGTCTCCCGCGGCCGCGGGCTGGGCCGCTCCGGTCCTGACCCGGGGCGAGCACGCCCGCCGCGACGAGCTCGACCGCGCCGCGCCGCGCGCACGCCGTACCCCCTGCCGGGCGACCCCCGGCTGTCCGCGCCCGCCGGCGTCCCGCACGGGCTGGTCTCCCACGCGTCGGTGCGCGCCTTCAACGAGGTGTGGTTCCGCAAGGCACCGCGCCGGCGGACCGGGGAGCTCCAGACGATCGCCGCAGTTCTTCCACCCGCTCGACGGGGTCGCCGACTGGAACCGGCTCTACGGCCCGGCCGGCTTCGTCCAGTACCAGCTCGTCGTGCCCGACGACGCCGAGGCGGTCGTGCACGACGTCGTACGCCGACTGGCCGGGAGCGGCCACGCGTCGTTCCTCGCCGTGCTCAAGAGGTTCGGCCCCGCCAACGACGGGCTGCTCTCCTTCCCGATGGCCGGCTGGACCCTCGCCCTCGACCTCCCGGTCCGCCCCGGGCTCGGCGTGCTCCTCGACCGGCTCGACGCCCAGGTCGTGGAGGCCGGCGGCCGGGTCTACCTCGCCAAGGACGCGCGGCTGCGCGCCGACCGGATCGCGGCGATGTATCCGCGGCTCGAGGAGTTCGCGCGGGTCCGCGACCGGGTCGACCCGCGACGTATCCTCACCTCCGACCTCGCCCGACGCCTGGGCCTGTGACCGTGCCGACGACCCACGACGGAGCCCCCGATGATCGACGCCCTGGGACGACCCCAGTCCCTCCTCCTGCTCGGCGGCACCAGCGAGATCGCCCTCGCGGTCGCGCGGGCCTGGGCCGACGCCAAGCCGGTGGTGACCGTGGCCGCCCGCCCGGGCGAACGTCGCGACGCCGCTGTGGCCGGGCTCCGCGCCGACGGCTTCGAGGTCGAGGTGGTCGACTTCGACGCGGAGGACACCGCGTCCCACCCCGCCCTGGTCGAGCAGGTGGCGTCGGCGCGTGACATCGACGTCGCCGTGGTCGCCTTCGGCGTGCTCGGGGACGAGGAGGAGGCCTGGACCGACCACGCCGCCGCCGTCCGCCTGGCCCAGGTCAACTACACGGCCGCGGTCAGCGTCGGGGTCTGCCTGGCGATCCGTCGTCAAGCGGCAGGGGCACGGCTCGATCGTGGCCCTGTCGTCGGTCGCCGGGGAGCGGGTCCGCCGGTCCAACTTCGTCTACGGGTCGTCCAAGGCCGGGATGGACGGCTTCTACCTCGGCCTCGGCGAGGCCCTGGCCGAGTACGGCGGGCACGTGCTGGTCGTGCGACCGGGCTTCGTCCGCACCCGGATGACCGCGGGCCGCGAGGCGGCCCCGATGTCGGTCACCGCCGAGCAGGTCGCCGACGCGGTCGTCCGCGGGGTGGCGGCCCGATCCGACCTGGTCTGGGTCCCGACCCTGATGCGCGCCGTGATGTCCGGCCTCCGGCACGTGCCGCGGCCGGTGTTCCGGCGCCTGCCGCTCTGAGCGGGACGAGCGTCCCGGTGCCGACCCGGCTGCGTCACCTGCCGACCCTGTGGGCGGTCGCGCTGGCGCTGGTGCTGCTCGGCCCGGCGCTCGGTGCGGGCTACGTCCTCAGCTACGACATGGTGTGGGTGCCCCACCTGGCCCTGCGCAGCGACTTCCTCGGGTTCTCCACGGCCCTGCCGCGCGCCGTACCGTCGGACGCGGTGGTCGCGGTCCTCGACGACGTCGTGCCTGCGATGCTCCTGCAGAAGGCGGCCCTGCTCGGCTCGCTGGTGGCCGGCCGCCCTCGGCATGGTCCGCCTGGTCGGCGACTCGCTCGCCGCGCGGCTGACCGCGGTGACCCTCACGGTCTGGAACCCGTTCACCGTCGAGCGGCTCGTGATCGGGCACTGGACGGTCCTCGTGGGGTACGGCGTGCTGCCCTGGCTGGTGCTCGCGGGCCGGGAGACCCGTCGTAGCGGACGGGTGCCGGTCGTCGCCTGGGTGCTGGTCCCGCTCGGCAGCCTCAGCGCCTCGGCCGGACTGGTCTCGGCGCTGGCTCTCGTGGTCAGCGGATGGCGCTCGCCGCGTGCGGTCGCGCGCAGCGACCTGACGCTGCTGCTGTGCGCCCTCGTCGGCAACGCCCCCTGGGTCGCCGCCGGGCTGCTCCACGTCAGCCAGCGCCACCGGGGCCGGCGCCTCGGTCTTCGCCCTGCATCCCGAGGGCAGCCTGCCCGGCGCCGCTGGCCGGTCTCGGGATGGGCGGCATCTGGAACGCCGACGTCGTCCCGGGCTCCCGGCACACGTTCCTGGCCTGGCTGTCGCTCGTCGCTCGTGCTCGCCCTGGCCGCGGTCGGCGCCCGCACCTGGCGCGAGCGCACCCGCGGCGAGTCGGCCCGCCTGCTCATCCTGTGGGCCCTCGGCTACCTCGATCGCGCTGGGCACCTGGATGCTTCCCGGGCCTGCTCGACGCGCTGGCCGAGCACGTGCCCGGCGGCGGTCTGCTCCGCGACGGCACCCGGGTCTTCGCGCTCTGCCTCCCGGTGTACGCCGGGCTGCCGGCCGCGGGTGCGGAGTGGCTGGCCGGGCCGCGCGCCGGACTCGACGAGGCCGGCCGTCGTTTCGTCGTCGGCGCCGTCGTGGCGCTCCCCGCTCTCCTCCTGTACGACGCCGCCTGGGGTGTCTCGGGCGCGCTCCGGGCGGTGGACTACCCCGCCTCCTGGGCGACGGCGAGGGCGGAGGCCGACCTGTCCGGTGGTGACCTGCTGGTGCTGCCGTTCTCGGCGTACCGAGCCCCGGCCTGGAACCACCGGCACACCGTCCTCGACCCGCTCGGTCGCTACCTGCCCCCGAACTACCTCGCCGACGACGGCCTGGTCGTGGACGGCCGGACGGTGCCGGGAGAGGACCCGCGCGTGCCCGAGGCGCGCCGCGGCACTCGCGCTGCCCACGCCCGAGGCCCGGACCCGGGCGCTGCTGGCCCTGGGCATCCGCAGCGTCGCCACCGAGACCGACACGGCCGGCCCCGGCCGCCACGCTCTCGTTCGACGCTGACCCCGTCAGCGCGCGGACCCGGCCTGGTCATCGTCCGGCTGAGGGGGACACCGCACGACCGGACGGTCTCCGCCGGCCGACCGCGCGGTGATGACGGTCGCGTGGGCGGCGTACGCGGGGTCGTTCCTGGTCGGGATGGTCGCTGCTCGCCGTCCGAGGAGGGCGCTCGCTGGCGGCACCGGTGGCGTGCGCGGGCACTTTGACCTGTAGCATGTGCGCGGAGCGAGAGGGAGGCACGTCCGTATGGGCAAGATCATCGGCACGATCGTGAGCATGCTGGTGGGCGGCGCCCTGGCCGGCATCACCCTGGTCGGCCTGGTCACCAACACCGTGAACTCCACCTCCGACAACCCCGGCGACGTCAACGCCGCGATCCCCTACGGCACGACCCAGTGACCGTACGGGCCTGACCGGGCCCGCCTGTCGGCCCTGGCCTCAGTCCGCCGAGACCCGCCGTCCCGCGAGCACCTTCGTCACCACGTCGGCGAAACCGGCCCGCGTCTGCGCCCACGTGTAGCGCGCGCCGTTGACCCGGGCGCCCTCACCGAGCCGGGTCCGCAGCTCGTCGTCGGTCAGCAGCCGCCGGAGCGCGTCCACGAACCCGTCCCGGTCGTCGACCAGCAGCCCGGTCCGGCCGTGCTGCACCGACTCGCGCGTCCCACCCGCACTGGCGTAGGCGACCGTCGGCGTCCCGGCCAGGGCCGCCTCGCCCACGACGAGACCCCAGCCCTCCTTCAGCGACGGGAGGGCGAGCACCCACGACTCCTCGTAGACCTGCTCCTTGCTCGTGCTCGTCGACCTGCCCGAGGAACCTCACGGCCCCGTCCGGGTCGTGCACCGCGGCGTACTCCTTGAGGACGTGCTCCCACCACCCGCTGCCGACCACGGTCAGGGTCAGGCCGGGGATCTCCTTGCGGAGCTCGACGACGGCGTCGATCGCGTGCTCCACCTGCTTGTGCGGCACCAGCCGGCCGACCACGCACACGCTGGGGTGGTCGGTCTTGCCGGCCTTCGAGCGGCCTGTTGCCGGTCGGTGCCGTAGTGGACGACCGCGATCCGCTTCCTGGCCACGCCGAGCTGCGACCAGCTCGTCGCGGGTCGCCTGCGAGCCGGTGACGTACTGGCTCCTCCGGTAGAGCCTCGGGGCGAAGCGCCGCTCGATCCACCAGCCGACCTTGCCCATCATGCCCGGATAGACCACCGGCCACTGCTCGCGGTGGACGTGGTGCACGAGCACGATCACGGGGGAGCGGGTCACCAGCCGGGTGA
The DNA here is from genome assembly GCA_963761085.1 of uncultured Actinomycetota bacterium. Taxonomy (GTDB): domain Bacteria; phylum Actinomycetota; class Actinomycetes; order Propionibacteriales; family Nocardioidaceae; genus Nocardioides. Next base: position 66,772 of record CAVXFQ010000002.1, on the reverse strand, counting down.
AGAACGGCAGCCCGTTCTGCACGTCGACCACGACGTCGGGGTGGCCGAGGTCGCCGCGGCGCAGCGCCTGCATGCCGCGGGGGTAGACGGTGAGCTTCGAGCCGTTGCGGACGTAGCGCACGCCGCGGATCTCGTCCTCGGGCGGCGCGCCCGCGTGCGCGGCGCTGAACACGGTCACCTGGGCACCGCGCTCCACGAGCCCCTCCGCCACCTCCTCGAGCGCCCGCTCGGCGCCGCCACCCTCGGGGTTGTGGGTGTCGCGCCAGGAGAGGAAGGCGACCTCGACACCCTCGAGCGGCGCGCGACCGGTCATGGCCACCTCGTGAGCAGGGTCATGCGAGGAGGGTACGGACCTCTCCTGCGGTCGCCGTACGCCGCCCCGGCCGCTGATATGACCGGCCGGTAGCATGACCCGCATGTCTGTGCGGTCCTCGGCCCTGGACGGGTCCCGGGCCGAGGCGCCGGCAGACCCGCGGCCTGCGCCACCCCCCGAGCGCGGTGGCAGTGGTCGTGGCCCGCGCCTGGCCCCCGGCTCGCTGAGCACACCCCTGCGCTACGTCGGGTACGCCGCGCTGCTGACCGTCCTGACCTTCATCCAGTCGCCCGGGCCTGATGGTCGCCGACACCAAGTTCGACCTGCTCACCGCCCCGGGCCGGTTCCTGCTGAAGGGGCTGCGGCTCTGGGACCCCCAGCCAGGCGTTCGGCCAGGTGCCCGACCAGGGCTACGGCTACGCCTGGCCGATGGGGCCGTTCTTCGCCCTCGGCCACCTGCGTGAGCATGCCGCCCTGGATGATCCAGCGCCTGTGGTGGGCGCTCCTGCTGTGCGTGGCCTTCTTCGGGATGCTCCGGCTGCTCAAGCGGCTCGAGATCGGCTCCGAGACCACCCAGCTGGTGGCCGCCCTGGCGTTCGTGCTCACCCCGCGGATGACCACGCTGATCGGCGTCGTGTCGGTGGAGGTCTGGCCGATGGCGCTGGCGCCGTGGGTCCTGCTGCCCCTGGTGACCGGCTCCCGCGAGGGCTCGGTACGACGAGCGGCCGCCCGCAGCGCCCTCGTCGTGGCCTGCTGCGGCGGCGTCAACGCGGTCGCCGTCGCCGCCGTGCTCCCGCTCGGGGTGGTCTGGCTGCTCACCCGCGAGCCCGGGCCGCGCCGGTGGCCGCTGCTCGGCTGGTGGACCCTGTTCACGGTCCTCGCCACCGCCTGGTGGAGCGGGCCGCTGGCGCTCCTGGGCCGCTACGCGCCGCCGTTCCTCGACTACATCGAGAACTCCGCGATCACCACGCTGCCCACCGACCTGACCCGCAGCCTGCTGGGGGTCTCCGACTGGGTGGCCTACTTCGGCGGCCCCGACTTCGGCTCCGGCCTCCACGTCGTCGGCACGCCCTACCTCCTCCTCGACGCGGCCGCCGTCGCCGCTCTCGGCCTGGTCGGGATGTGCCTGCCGGGCAACCCGCACCGCCGGTTCCTGGTCTGGGGCCTGCTGACCGGTCTCGTGCTGGTCGGGTTCGGCTACTCCCGTGACCTGCCCGGGTTCTTCTCCACCGCCCGGATGCACTCGCTCGACCTCGCGCTCGCGCCGTTCCGCAACGTGCACAAGTTCGACGTCGTCCTGCGCATCCCGCTGGTGCTGGGGCTGGCCTACGCGCTCCACGAGCTGCCCGAGCGGATCCGGGCCCTCGGCTCCGTGGTGGCGCTCCGCGTCTACCGCGCCGGCATCGGCCTGGCCGTGATCGCGCTGCTCACGCCCTGGCTGTACGGCGTGATCCCGGCCTCCGACGGCGTCTCGGCGGTGCCGGCCTACTGGCAGCAGACGGCCGACTACCTCGCCGACCACGACGACGGCTCGGTCGCCCTCGAGCTGCCCGCCGCGGCGTTCGGCGCAGTACTCCTGGGGCAACACCCACGACGACATCCTCCAGGGCCTGGCCCGCAGTCCCTGGGCCGCGCGCAACGTCGTGCCGCTCGCCCAGCCGGGCAACGTGGTCTTCCTCGACGCGGTGACCCGCATGGTCGAGTCGGGCCGGCCGAGCCCCACGCTGGCCACCTACCTCGCCGACAACGGCGTCGGCACGATCGTCGTGCGCAACGACCTCGACCGGCTGCTCACTGGAGCGCCCGACCCGACGTTCATGCGAGGGCGTGCTCTCGGCGACGCCCGGCCTGAGTCTGGTCAGGTCGTTCGGGCCGATCACCGGCCTCCCGCCCTACGGCTACGTGCAGAACCAGGAGCAGACCCGGATCGTGCAGGACGGCGGCCTCTCCGACCGGGTGCGGTCGATCGACGTCTACCGCGTCACCGCGCCGGTGACCGCCGCCGCTGACCACAGCCGGGCGAGGTGCTCGTCGGCGACCCGTCGTCGGGGTCCGACCCGGCGCTGGCCGGGCTGCCCGTCGACACGCTCGCCGCTGGCCGCCGACGCCACGTCGCCGGTCACGGGTCAGGTCCTCACCGACGACCTGAAGCGTCGCGAGATGAACTTCCCGGCCGTGCGGTGGAACCAGTCCGCGACCATGACCGGCGCGGCGCCGTTCCGGCTCGCCGGCAAGGAGCAGACCCACCGGATCGTGCGAGGACGACGCCCGGTGGAGCACGGTCGAGACCTGGACGGGCGGGGTCAGCGACGTCGAGGCGAGCTCGTCGCAGGCCTACGCCGACGCCACGCCGCCGCTCGCGATCGGTGACCATCCGGGCGCCGTGTTCGACAACGACCCCACCACGGAGTGGCGGTCGGCCCGGACGCCGACCCCAAGCAGCAGTGGTGGCAGGTCGACTTCTCCCAGCCGCGCAACGTCGGCGTCGTCGCGGTCTCGGTGGCCCGTGACTCGGTGCCGCTGAAGTCCCTGCTGATCTCCGGTGGCGGCCGCACCCGCGCAGGTCCCGGCACCGGCGCCCGGGCTCACCGGGAGCTTCGCCGTCGGCCTGCCCCACACCTCGGCGCTCCGGATCGCCGGGGTCTACACCGGGCAGCTGCTGACCGGGGCGGTGGCGCTGAGCGAGGTGCGCATCGACAACCTGCACCCCCAGCGCTGGCTCACCCTGCCCGGCGCCGCTCTCCGGCGCCCCGGTCGACGTGATCGCCCTGTCCCGCGACCCCGACCGGTTCCCCTGCTCCCAGGTGCAGGCCGCGCTGGTCTGCAGCAGCCTCCTGCAGGGCACCGGCGAGGACGGCGACGTCCTGGCCCGGCGGCTCACGCTGCCCGACCCCACGTCCTACGCAGATCTCCGCGACGGCCTCCCTGCGCCGCAACGACGAGGTCTGGCGGAGGATGCTGCGGGGCACCGGTGTCTCGGTACGCGTCACTCCCGCCGAGCGGCACGACCCCGCTGACGGCACCGGCGCGATGGTCGACGGCGACCCATGCGACCACGTGGGTCTCCCACTCCGATCGGCCGGTCATCCACCTGACCCTCGCCCACGCCACCCGGCTGCGGACGCTGCGCCTCGCGGTCGACCCGGGCGCCCCCGCCTCCGTGGTGAACCGCGTCGTGCTGCGCGCACCGCACCACCGGCCGCGGGTGGTCGACTTCGACCGCACGGGGTGGGCGCTGCGGGTGCCCCGCTGGCGCGTCCGGCACCTCACCCTGGCGGTCGGTTCGGTGCACCCCGCCCTCGCCCAGACCCCTACGGCGTTCCGCACGATGCCTCCGGGCATCACCGAGATCCGGCTCAACGGCGCCAGCCTGACGCGCGACGTCTATCGCAACGTCGTGGTGCCTTGCGGCCAGGGGCCCAAGCTCCTCGTCGGCAACGACGTCTTCGACACCACCCTGAGCCGCCCACGTCGGAGACCTCCTGCGTGGAGCCTCGGTGCCGCTCCAGCTCTGCGGTACGCCGATCAGCCACCTGGTGCGGGCACGTCGCAGGTGGCCGCGGGGCCGACGAGGTCGTTCCGCGTGGACTCGGTGACGCTGCGCCGCCTCGGGTCCCACCTCCAGGCGGCGACGCCCGTCGAGGTCCATCGCGATGGTGGCCGGCCGTCGTCGGTCGACCTGCCGGCGCGCTCCGGCCCGGAGGTGCTGTCGCTCCCGCAGAACCTCAACCCCGGCTACCAGGCATCCCTCGGTGGCTCGGCCCTCCCCGTGCAAGCGGTCGACACCTGGCAGCAGGGCTGGGTCGTCCCGGCCGGCCCGGCCGCGACCGTCCAGCTCAGGTTCGCGCCGCAGCGCCTGTTCGACGCCCTGCTCGTCGTGGGAGCGCTGCTGGTCCTCGTCGTGGTGGCCGCCGCGATCCCGTGGCGCCGTCGTAGCGACCCCGAGCTGCCACCGCTGACGGCCGCCGGTCCCGGCCTGGTCGACGTGGTCTTCGTCGCAGCCGTGCTGGGCTTCCTGGCGGGCTGGGTCGGGCTCGGCGCCCTGGCCCTCACCTGGGTGCTCTACCGGCGCTTCGACCGCCTGCGCGACTGGTGGGTCTACGTCGCGGGGGTCGAGCTGCTCATCGCAGTCGCCGCGCTGACGTGGGGCCCGCTCAAGTCGAGCTCGTGGGCCCTGGACTGGGCCCAGGTGTGGGCGGCCCTGGCGGTCGCGACGGTCAGTGTCGTCCTGCTCGCTCCTGGAACTCCAGGTCGCTTCTCGTGGCGGCGGGCTCCTGCCGCATCATCCAGCGCACGTTCTTGAACCTCAGGATCCGCGACTCGAAGTAGCGCCACGACAGCGTGGAGAGCGCGATCGTGATCCCCAGGTCGAGCACCCAGATCGTGAGGAAGTGGCCGGTGAAGGGGATGATGTCGAGCGTCCGGAACAGCACGCCCATCACGAACAGGTGGATGGCGTAGACGCCGTAGGAGATGTCGCCGAGCCAGACCGGCGTACGGCTGGAGAGGTAGGTGCGGACCCGTCCCTCGAACTCCGGCCCGAACATCAGCGGCAGCACGTAGAAGCCGGCGGCAAGGGTGTAGAGCACGACCTTCGTGGCCGCCTCCCAGCCCAGCGGCATGGCCAGGGTCCGCGGGCCGGCCACGGGAGTGGCGGCGATCGCGAACAGCGCGGTGGCCAGAATCCAGCAGCCGGCCAGGTCGGTGCCGAGCCGGTCCATGACGTGGTCGCGCGGCCGCAGGGTGAGGCTGGCGCTGGTCGCGGCGAACGCCATCCCCACCAGGAACATCGGCATCCACCCCGGCAGCCACTGCAGGTAGTGGCCCTGGATCCCGGGGACGTGGGCGAACCACGCCTGCCACGCCACGCCCAGGGCCGCCAGCACCAGCGACCGCCGCCACACCAGGGGCAGCTCCAGCCGCCGGCCGCGCCGCGTGAGGGTGAGCAGGTAGGCCAGCAGCGGCATCAGGATGTAGAACAGCACCTCCGTGCACAGGCTCCACATCTGGGTCAGCGACTCGGGCAGGAGCGTCGGGAAGTAGAGCTGGGTCAGGGTGAGGTTGCGGACCCAGACGTCGAGCCCGAGCCCCTGGTTGGCAGGGTCGAAGGTCATGGCGACGACGACCACGAGCCAGTAGAGCGGCATCACCCGCAGGAACCGCTTCCACAGGTAGTGCTTGATCGACGGGTGCTGGGACCCGCGGCCGATCGCGAGGAAGAAGGGCCGGGAGAGCAGGAAGCCCGACAGCACGAAGAACAGTGGTACGCCGAAGTCGAGGCGGGCCAGGACGGCGCCGGGCCACCCCCGCAGGATCTGGCCGGTGTTGAACGCCGCGTGTGTGGTCAGCACCATCAGCGCCCCCGCGCCCCGGACGGCGTTCAGGGTCGGGAAGGTGCGGTCTGCCTGGCTCACGGCGCCGTCCGAGCGATGGGCTGGCCGACCGTGACGTCGTTGGTGCACAGGATGCCGCCGTCGACCATCGGTCCGATCCAGACGCTGTGGAAGGGCTCGTCGCCGGCCTCGAAGAACAGCGTGTGGAGCCCGCTGGACACCGCTGTGTGGTGCGTGGCGCCCCCGGCACGCACCGAGATGCTGCTGTCGGCGGAGGCGATGTAGCCCATGCGCACCCACCAGCTCCCGTACACGAACGAGCCGTCCAGAGGGATCCGGCGACCCCGCTTCCCGACCTTGTTGTCGCAGCTGGACGCCTTGACCGGCTTGGCGCGGTGGACCGGGGTCACCGTCATCTCGCTCAAGTGGCCGTCGGGCCCGAGATGCAGGAGGTGGTCGGTCGCCACGCTCGTGTAGTCGAGCTGGGGGGAGAAGGGCAGCAGCAGGTGGCTCACGGTGTTGGCCGGGCGGGACAGCGGCCACAGGATGTCGGGGGGAACGGCGCTGTCCACGACAGCCGTCCCGGGCCGCTGCTGCTGGGCGTCGTGGAAGAAGGTGAGGAAGAACGCTTTGGCCGGCTGGGTCCGGTGCCAGTGCTGGAAGTAGTCGAACGACGACCACGTGCCGAGGAGGACGAGCACGGCGCACGCGATGACGACCGGCCGGCGCCGGTCGAGGAACACGCTCGGGCGCTTGACCTCGACCTGCTCCGGGGCGCCGAGGATGGGCATGGTGGCCAGGGCCAGGGCCAGGGCCGTCACCGCCCCCATCTCCTCGATGTAGCGGTACTCGAAGCCGATCAGTGGTCCGACCAGGGTCGCCCGGCTCGCGACCACGAGCAGGACGTCGCAGGCCAGGAAGTAGCCGGGCAGCCACAGGGCTCGCAGGGCCCTGGTCCGCGTGCGGACCAGCTCGCGGAAGAACAGCAGCAGGGCGACCCAGCACGCGAGCACGAGCAGAGACGACGGCGCACCGAACGACAGCGGGCTCGCAGGGGAGTGCGACCAGTGGATCGGCCCCCCGAAGACCGCCGTTGCCCAGCTGCGCAGCACCATCACGTCCGCCGTGGGGCCGATCGGGGTGCTCGTCGCCTTCCCCGGGCTGAAGCTGAGACCGTAGCGTGGCGTACACGGCGAGATAGGCGACACCGAGGACGGCGCTGACCAGGACGGACGCGCGATACCGGCGCCAGATCTGCACCAGCCGCTCGCGCAGGGTGCCGGTGGTGAAGTAGGCCAGGGTGACGAAAGCCAGGGCGCCGATGACCAGCAGCGTCTTCTCGTAGAACAGGAGCCCGAAGGCGACCCACGCGAGAGCCGCCAGCGCGTGCCGCGCGCGCCGCGTCCGGAGGTAGACGATCTGGCTGGTGAGGCCCCAGAAGAAGGCGATCTGGAAGGGGAACGCGTGGATCCCGGGACCCCACCACACGGCGCCCTGGACGCTGAACGCGGTGACGAGGTAGAGCAGCAGCGGCGGCAGGATGCCCCAGCGCCGTCCGAACGCGACCAGCAGCAGGCGCAGGAAGCCGACGCTGGCGACCGCCTGCAGGAGCGTGAGGACGACGGTGGCCAGGCCCCAGCTGTAGGGCGAGACCCGGTTCACCAGCCAGCTGAGGTAGAGGCCGGCCGGCATCACGTGCCCGAGAGACCGGTCAGCAGCGTGTGCAGGGAGCGGCCCCCGGGCGCGAACGTGTTGTTGATGAAGATGAAGTCGTCGCCCTCCCAGTAGGAGTGGTACGTCGCCCACGCGCGGAAGGCGAGCTGGGCGACGATCATCACGGCCGCCACCGGGATCAGGCGCGAGGTGTCGGGGCCGCCGGCCGTGGACGGCGGGGACCACCACCGGGCGGGGGCTGAGGGCATGGTCGTGTTCGTCATGGGTTGGGTTGCGCGGAGGGCTCGCCGAGACTCAGGGAGGTGATGCAGGTGCGCGCGCCCGACGGCGTGTTGTCGATGACCACCCCGCTGTAGCTCCCGTCGGCCCGGAAGTACGCCGTGTGGTCACCCGCCGGGAAGTGCATCGGCGTGGGCTGGTCGCCCAGCCCGATCGTCGCGTCGAACGCGCGCGGCGCGCTGTAGGTCAGCTTGATCCACCAACCGCCACCGATCACCGGTCCGTTGAGCGGGATGGACGTGGGGACGTTCGCCTTGAGGAGGTAGCCGCAGTTGCTGCCGCCCACCATGTAACGCGTCCGCGGGATCTGCGCCGGCACGACCCGGCCGATGCCGTCGACGACGTAGAGCCGGTCGATCGACTGGGCGGGGTAGGTCAGCGAGGTGTCGAAGGCGCGGAAGACGTGGCTGTAGGTGTTCTCCGGGTAGCCGAAGGCCCAGAGCAGGTCGATCGGAAGCGACCCGTCGACCACCGGAAGGGGCTTGTCCTGGGCCAGCGCGGTGGTGGTCCGGACGTTGTCGAAGTAGGCCTCGGTGTGGTTGTGCTGCTGCCAGTTCCGGACGTAGGTGAGCGTCGACAGCACCGCAGCGACCACGATGGCCACCGTGATGGCCCGCACGGTGACCGCCTTCTCGTGGGGCCGGGGCACGTCCGCACGAGGGCTGTTGACCTCGACCGCTCCCAGGAGGGGCAGGAACGCCAGCCCGACCGAGAGCACCAGCACGGCCGCCGACTCGGTCTGGTAGCGGTACTCCAGACCGATGTCCGGACCCACCAACGTAGCCCGCGCCGAGGCGATGAGATAGATGTCCGCGGCCAGGGTGAACGCGATCAGGCTCCACGCCCGGCGGCTCTTGGTGCGGGTCGAGGCGGCGTACCAGATCACCGAGCCGAGGGCGACCCACGAGCCGAGACTGATCAGGTCGCTGGGGTTGGCCAAGGAGGTCGCGGAGAACGAGATCCACTCCAACGGCCCGCCGATGGCAGCGGTGCTGAAGGCCCGGCCGACGAGCCGGTAGGCGACCTCGCTGATCAGGGAGCTGTCGGGCTGCTTCGAGCCGAACGACAGGCCGACCTTGGCGTAGATGACGAGGTAGACGATCGCGACCGCGCCGTGGGTGATCACGCCCGTGCGGTAGCGGGTCCAGAGCTGCTGGACCCGCTCGCCGAGCTTGCCGCTGCTGAACCAGCAGAGGGCCAACAGCCCGTACAGCCCGAACAGCAGGATCGTCTTCTCGTAGAAGAGCAGTCCGAAGACCGTCCACAGGAGGGTGGCGACCAGGGCCTTGGTCCGGCGCGTCCGCAGGTAGTCGAGGTGGGCGTGCAGCCCGAACACCAGTGCGATCTGGAACGGCAGCTGGTTGATCCCGGCGGCGAACCAGATCCCCGCCGGGACCGTGAAGACGTAGAAGACGTAGCCGGCCAGCAGCGCGAGCACGACCTCGGTGTCGCCGAACATCGACCGGAGCAGCCTGAGCATGCCGACCGAGGCCACCGCCTGCATCGCGACGAGCACCCCGGCCCAGACGCCCCAGCGGTAGGGCGCCCAGGTGGCCAGCAGCTTGACGACGAGCCAGCCCGCGGGCATCACGTGGCCGGCGTACACGCGACCGACGAAGTGCCACGAGAGCGGGTCGTTGGTTCCGGCGGAGAGGAAGGCGAGGTCGTCGAAGAAGTACCACGACCCGGCGAGCGCCCATATCCGGTAGGCCAGCCCGAGTGCGATGATGGCGATTCCGAGGCGCTCGACACCGCTGCGCGAGCGAGCTTTCGCCCGCGCACGGAACATCACGCGGGTCGACACGCGGCGGAGTATGCCACAGCAAGATCGGCCTTCAGGGGTCCTCGACGAGGCCCCGCAGGGAGGAACACTGGCGGACGTGACTCGCGAGTAACTGCTAGGGTCCCCCCACCCACGTGGCCCATCAAGGAGGAACGTGCACCATGAAGAGGGTCTGGCCTGCCTGGTTGCTCCTGGGTCTCGGGGCGTTCTTCCTGACCACGGCCGGCGTCGCGAAGTTCTGGGCCACCGACGCTGCCGAGCGCATCCCGCTCGACAGCTACCAACGCACGTATCTGACCGGCCCCGGCGACGTGCTGAACCCCGCGACGGGCAAGACCAGCCACGAGCAGGTCAAGATCACCAACATCACCCAGGTCGATGACAAGCTGTCGACCGGCTCGGTCGTCGTCTTCGTGACCTCCACCTGCGTCAACCACGACATCGGGAACCCGGCCGACTGCCTGAAGAAGACCGACCCTCGGATGATCTCGGTGACCAAGCTCAACTACGCCTCAGACCGGCACACCGCGATGGCGATCGACGACCCGAAGTACGTCACCAACGACCCGCCGGTGCAGGGCCTGACCAACAAGTGGCCCTTCTACCCCAAGAACATCAGCTATCCCGTCTGGGACGACACCAGCAAGCAGGCCACGCCGGCCGAGTACGTCGGCGACACCGTCGTGCAGGGCCTGAAGTGCAAGCAGTACCACCAGGTGATCACCGGCGCCACGATCGACCTCGGCAACAACATCTTGGCTGACTACTCGCTCGACGAGACCTACACGATCGACGCCGTCACCGGGAAGATCATCAACCAGCAGCTCCGCGACAAGCGCACCCTCAAGGAGGGCGGCGCGACCGCGCTCGACCTGACCGTGGCCTACACGCCGCAGACCATCTCGGACAACGTCGACTACGCCAAGTCCTCCGGCAGGCAGCTGAACCTGATCACCAAGGTCCTCCCGGTCGCCGGCCTCGTGGCCGGCCTGGTGTGCCTCGCGATCGGCATCCCGCTGCTGGTGGTGGCCACACGGAACAACCGCCGCAGCCGGGCGGAAGCCGACAGCTCGACCGACGCCCCCTCTGGCGCCGGCGTCTGACCCGCGGGTCTGGCCGCCGCCGGTCCGCTCAGGCTCGGTCGGCGGCGAAGATCGCCGTGCCGGGTGTCAGGCGGCCTCGCACCCGCGACCAGCCACCCCAGACGCGCTCGTGCCCCTCGGGCCACTCCGGCTCGAGCAGGGCCACGATCCGGAACTGCGGGGCGAGCAGCGCGACCCAGTCCCCGAGCGTGCGGTGGTGCTCGACGTAGGCGACCCGCCCGGACTCGTCGTCGATCTCGACGTAGGGCGTCCGGTCCCAGTACGACGCGGTGGCAGTGAGCCCCGCCTCCGACGGGTCGTCGGGGAAGCTCCACCGCGTCGGGTGCGTGACCGAGAAGGCGAACCGGCCGCCCGGACGCAGCACCCGCGCCACCTCGGCCAGGCAGTGCTCGAGGTCGGCCACGAACTGCAGGGCGCCGAACGAGCAGAACACGACGTCGAAGGCGGCGTCCGCGTAGGGGATCTCGGTCGCGGTGGCGAGGACCGACGGCACGGGGACTCCGGACTCCTCGTCGATCCGTCGCGAGTGCTGGAGCTGGCGCATCGAGAGGTCGAGACCGTAGGACCGCCCGCCGCGCACCCGGACCCAGCGCGAGCACTGGCCCGCCCCGGAGCCGAGCTCGAGCACGTCCTTGCCTGCGACGTCGCCGAGCACTCCGGCGTCCTCCTCGCGGAGCCCCTCCGGCCCCCACACGAAGCCGGTGTCGCCGAGGAAGTCGCCGTGGGTGGCCTGGTACTCGTCGGCATAACGGTCCCAGTCCGGGCCGTTGGCCTGACGCGACTCCGCCTCGGTGACCGCGCGGCGTTCGACCCGGACACGCTGCGGCAGGTGGTCCTCCACGGTCGCGACCCTAGCCCGCCCGGGCCTGTGGAAGGCTTGCCCGGGTGGACGCCGCCGATCTCATCCCGCTGGCCGGCGGCTGGTCGGGGCAGACCTTCCTGGCCGAGGCCGGCGGTCAGCGGTCGGTGGTCCGGATCTACCCGCCGGGGCTGCGCGACGAAGCCGCCCCCGAGATCGACGCCGCCGTGCTGCACCTGGTCAGGGGCCTGGTGCCGGTCCCGGAGGTCCTGGAGGTACGGCGCGGGGTCGCAGCCGCGGACCGGCCCGGGCTGCTGGTCACCTCGTGGCTTCCGGGGCAACGCGGCGACCTGGTGGTCTCCGATCTGGACGACGGCGGGCTAGCCCGGCTCGGCCGTCACGTCGGACGGCTGGTCGGCATCCTCGGCGGCATGCCGACGCTGCGGCCCGGACCCTTCGTGGACCCGTCCCTGCAGGTCGGCGACTTCGGGCTGGCCGACGGACTGCCCGGCTTCGTCGAGGCGGCCGGACTGCGCTGGGACCCCGATCTGGTCACCCGGTTGGTCGGCGTGGCGACCGATGCGCAGGCGCTGCTCGACACGGTCGGCCGGGCCTGCCTGGTGCACAGCGACCTCAACCCCAAGAACCTGCTGGTGGACCCCGACACCCTCGAGGTGACCGCGGTCCTCGACTGGGAGTTCGCCCACTCGGGCCACCCGTTCACCGACCTCGGCAACGTCCTGCGCTTCGACCGGGCACCGGCCTACGTCGAGGGGGTGCTGGCGGGCTACCGCGAGCGGCACGCCGTACCGGCTGCCGACGCCCTCACGCTGGCCCGGGCCGCGGACCTCTGGGCGCTGGTCGACCTCGCCTCCCGGGCAGGTCAGAACCCGGTGGCCGACCGGGCGGACCAGCTCCTCCGGACGGTGGCCGCGCAGGGCGACCTGCACGCCGTCCCCGCTGGTTGGACGCCTGACACACCCCCCGCGTAGACTCGCGGGGCGTTAGGAGTCTGCCTGCGTCCCGGACGGAGCGGACACCGGCTCGCTATCTGTTCACCGCGTGACGGCGCTCGTCGGGTCGCGGAGATCTCCACGGGGTAGTGACACAGACTTCACGCGTGCACGCCCACCAACTCCACCCATCCAAGGAACTCCTTCCCATATGAGCAGCACCTACTACGCCGAGGTCGACGCCCCCCAGGTCGCGATCAACGACATCGGGTCCGAAGAGGACGTCCTCGCCGCCATCGACGGCACCATCAAGTACTTCAACGACGGTGACATCGTCGAAGGCACCATCGTCAAGGTCGACCGGGACGAGGTCCTGCTCGACATCGGCTACAAGACCGAGGGCGTCATCCCCTCGCGCGAGCTGTCGATCAAGCACGACGTCGACCCCAACGAGGTCGTCAACGTCGGCGACAAGGTCGAGGCCCTGGTGCTCCAGAAGGAGGACAAGGAAGGCCGCCTGATCCTGTCCAAGAAGCGCGCCCAGTACGAGCGCGCGTGGGGCACGATCGAGCAGGTCAAGGAGGAGGACGGCGTCGTCGAGGGCACCGTCATCGAGGTCGTCAAGGGCGGCCTGATCCTCGACATCGGTCTGCGCGGCTTCCTGCCGGCGTCGCTGGTGGAGATGCGCCGCGTGCGCGACCTCCAGCCCTACGTCGGCCAGACGCTCGAGGCCAAGATCATCGAGCTCGACAAGAACCGCAACAACGTCGTGCTCTCCCGCCGCGCCTGGCTCGAGCAGACCCAGTCCGAGGTGCGCCACGGCTTCTTGACCCAGCTCCAGAAGGGCCAGATCCGCAAGGGCGTCGTGTCCTCGATCGTCAACTTCGGTGCGTTCGTCGACCTCGGCGGCGTCGACGGTCTGGTCCACGTCTCCGAGCTCTCGTGGAAGCACATCGACCACCCGAGCGAGGTCGTGGCCGTCGGTGACGAGGTCACCGTCGAGGTGCTCGACGTCGACATGGACCGCGAGCGGGTCTCGCTGTCGCTCAAGGCGACGCAGGAGGACCCCTGGCAGCACTTCGCCCGCACCCACCAGATCGGCCAGATCGTGCCCGGCAAGGTCACCAAGCTGGTGCCGTTCGGCTCGTTCGTGCGGGTCGAGGAGGGCATCGAGGGCCTGGTCCACATCTCCGAGCTGGCCGAGCGCCACGTGGAGATCCCCGAGCAGGTCGTGCAGGTCAACGACGACGTCATGGTCAAGATCATCGACATCGACCTCGAGCGTCGCCGGATCTCGCTGTCGCTGAAGCAGGCCAACGAGACCGCCACCGCCGCCGACGTCGAGGAGTTCGACCCGACGCTCTACGGCATGGCCGCCACCTACGACGAGCAGGGCAACTACATCTACCCCGAGGGCTTCGACCCGGAGACGGGCGAGTGGCTCGAGGGCTACGACGAGCAGCGCAAGACCTGGGAGGAGCAGTACGCCCAGGCGCACGCCCGCTGGGAGGCGCACGTCAAGCAGCAGGAGGAGGCCAAGCAGGCCGAGGTCGAGGCCGGCGAGGCCACGTCCTACTCCTCCGGCAGCGAGCCCGTGGCCGACGAGGGCGAGACCGGCGGTTCGCTGGCCTCCGACGAGGCGCTCCAGGCGCTCCGCGAGAAGCTCACCGGCGGCAACGGCGCCTGAGCCGGCCGCACCACCGCTTCACCCCGACGCCCCGGTACGACGTACCGGGGCGTCGTGATCCTCCAGCCGTTCGCGCCCGTGCACGCCGCGCTCGTCGCGAGCTGGCCCGGCTCCTGGTCGCCCCGGAGCTTCGCGGTCGGGGCGTCGGCCGCACCCTGACCCACCCGACACGGAGGGCCCGGACCGCGTGGTCCGGGCCCTCCGTGTGGTCGACGATCAGGGGCTGGGCGACCCGACGACCGCCAGCTCCGTCATGTCGGTGAACTGACAGCCGGAGAAGTTGCCGTCCGGGCAGTTGGTGGCGAAGTCCGGCACCTGGTTGCCCATGATCCAGAACTTCACATAGCGCACGCCGCTGGTGTTGCCCGAGGGGATCACGTCTTGGAGTGCACGCGGGTGGCCGGTGAAGTCACCGGAAGCAGCCTCGTTGAAGATCAAGCCGTCTGTGGACGTCTCGATCTTGTACGCACCCGTCGAGGCGCTGCCCGCGTCACCACAGGTGTTGCTCGGGTTCACCTCGAACTTGTCGATGTCGATCGGCCGCTTCAGGTCCACCACGATGTACTTCGGGATGAAGCTGTTGGTCGGCTCACCGAACTGCCCGGTCGCGCTGCCCCAGCCCAGACCCTCGTTGGTGTCGATGGCCTTGTCGGGCCCGCACGCCGGCGAGAAGTCGGGTCCGGTGAAGTCGACGATCCGTGCGCCACCGCTGCTGGCCGCCCAGTCCCGGGTGATCGAGAAGTCGGCCGGGGTGTCGGTCCTGGCGTCGACCGACTCGGTGTCGGGCAGGTAGCCCGCCGCCGAGGCGACGACCTTGGGGTACACGCCGGGCAACACGTTCTGGATCGTGTACTGGCCGCCGTCGTTGGTCACGGCGTGGAACTGGTCGCCCAGCCCGGCGATCTGGACCAGCGCACCGCCGACCGGGTCTCCGGTGTTCGGGTCGGTCACCGTGCCGGAGAACGACGTCGCCGCGGCGTCGTCGCAGCCGGCGGCCGGTGGAAGTCCTCGGCCGGGGCGGCGTCGGTCGCCGTCGGTGGCGCGGCGAAGTAGCCCATGCCGCGGTGCGCGAAGACCTTCCAGATCTTCGGCGTGTGTGACTGCGTCGTAGGCGATGGTGTCCGCCTGCAGGATCGCGTTGCGCATGTCGAGGAATCGACGGCTCGGCCGGCGAGAGCGACATGGCCCGGGTGATCAGGGTGTCCGCGACGGTGTGACCAGCGCGGTACGCAGGTCCCAGAGGGTCTGGCCCCAGATCTCGCCGGAGCCGTGCACCTCGGGGCCGCCGCACGATGTCCGGGAAGTCGCCGTAGGTGTAGCCGCCCTTGCTGCCGTCGGCCCGGAGGTGCAGCCGGCGGTCTTGCCCCGGCCGGGCAGTCGATCGCCATGGTCCGGACCGTGTGCAGCCCGGCCGCGACGTACTTGCCCTCGAGCAGCTGGCCCGGCGTGGCGGTGTCGGTGGCAGGCCCTTGGTGACCAGGTAGTCCAGCGCGTAGTAGTCGCTCCAGGCCTCACCCATCGCGCCGGCCTGGATCGTGTTCAGCACGCCGTTCCCGTCGGCGTCGATGACGAGCCGGTTGGACAGCCCGTGGGTGTACTCGTGGTAGAGGATCGAGGCGTCGAAGGCGCCGCTGGTCGGGACGAACGGGTCGCCGCTGGCGGGGTCGTCCGGGACGCCCGGGAAGTGCCACAGGTACATCTGCATGGTCGGCGGGACGCCGTCGGGCGGCGTGCTCATGTTGGCGTTGTCGATGTGGTTGCCGTCCGGCACGCCGTGGTCGGTGTTCGCGCCGTCCAGCGTGTTCAGCATGACCGGGTCGCCGCCGCTTGGCGGAGAAGTTGCCGGCCCGGGCGTTGAAGCCGATCGGCCTCTTGGCGAGGTAGTCGTGGAAGTTGCTCGCCAGGTAGAACGCGTTGGTCGCGTCGGCGCGGCGGTTGGTCTTCCACGAGTTGGCCGTCGCCGGGTCCCAGGTGCAGACGAACGTCCTGCAGAAGCTGGAGTCGGGGCTGGTGAAGTGCTTCAGCTTGAACTGCGCGCCCTTCTTGGTGCCGGGCACCGGCGTCTTCTCGCTGCTCTGGACGGCGTTGTCGTCGTTGACGTCGGAGAACGCCACGACCGAGCTGCCGTTGAGGAAGGTGCTGCGCTTGCTCAGCCAGCCCCTCTTCAGAAGTTGACGACGCGCGCCCTGCCGCCTCGCCTGGCGCCGGGGTAGTTGTCGTAGACGTAGGCGTCACCCTGCGGCGTCGTGGCTGAGGTTGCTGCGCAGGAGGACCGAGCCCGTGCGGGCGTCGACCACGTGCTGGTAGCCACGACCTCCGGTCTGGACGTAGGTCGACCAGCCCGAGGCGCAGCCCGGCGTGGTCAGGAACCACACCTTGCTGCTGTAGTCGTGGTTGGCCCACACCGTCTCGGCGCGGCCACCGGTGCGCGACGAGGTCACGCGGACCGCGGCCGGCCGGCCGTGGACGTCGTGGGCGGCCCGGGTGCGGGCTGCGGCCGGGCTCAGCCTGGCCGAGGTGGAGGCGCCGGAGGCAAGGCGGGCGAGGCCGGAGACGGGGCTGCCCTGCACCGAGACGACCTGGCCGTGTCGGGTGACGTTGACCTTGAGGCCGTTGCCGAACACCTGGATGCCCCGGACGACCTGGGACCACATGAGGTGGTGGACCCCGAGGGTGTCGACGTAGTCCTTGCGGAAGCGGAACGTCGTCAGGTCGGCCTGGTGGAGGCCGAGGTCGGAGAGGTGGCTGCGCACGTAGCTCATCGCCACCGAGCGGGCCGGCGCCGACGACCGGCCGGTCAGGAAGCCGTCGGTCCGGCCGATGTTGCGCACCGTGTGGGTCAGCGGGTCCAGGGAGACCATGCCCTGGGCCCCGAGGCTGCGGTAGTAGGCACGTCGGACGCGGTGCGGCTGGCGGCCAGCGACCTGTCGGCTCGGTAGAGGGCGGTGCCGGAGAGCTGTCGTGCGTCGTAGTTGCCCTGGGAGCGGCTGCTGCCGTCCTGGGCGAGGGGTCCGCGGGTGACCGCAGCGGGGTTTCCGCTGCCGGACGCGGCGATGCTCGGCACGCCGAGCAGGCTGACCGCGAGGACGGTGCCGCCCACGGCGGCGGCCGTCAGCGACCTGTTACGGATCGAACTCACAAGGGGTCCCCTTCGAGACTCGGTACGGGAGAGGTGGGGACACACAATCATCTGAGCGCGCCGGAGGGAAGTATCTGCGTAGGGTTCGGCGTCATGCGGGTGGGTCTTACGGGTGGAGTCGCCTCGGGCAAGAGCACGGTGGCGGCGCTGCTGCGCGACCGGGGGGCCGTCGTCGTCGACGCCGACGCCCTGGCCCGGGAGGTCGTGGCGCCCGGCACGCCGGGCCTGGCCGCCGTCGTCGCGGAGTTCGGGCCGGAGGTGCTCGGCGGCGACGGGGCGCTCGACCGCGCGGCTGTGGGGCGGCTGGTGTTCGAGGACCCGGCCCGCCGGAAGGCCCTGGAGGCGATCATCCACCCGCTCGTGCGGGCTCGGGCCGCCGAGCTGGAGGCGAGCGCGCCGGAGGGCGCCTGGTCGTCCACGACATCCCGTTGCTGGTGGAGACCGGTCAGGTCGGCGGGTTCGACGCGGTGCTCGTGGTCGACGTACCGACGCAGGTGCAGGTCGAACGCGCCGTCCGCGAGCGCGGCTGGACCGAGGACGAGGCGCGCAGCCGGGTCGCTGCCCAGGCCTCGCGTGAGGACCGGCTCGCGGCCGCCACCTACGTGATCGACAACACCGGTTCGCACGAGGACCTCCGCCAGCGTGTGGCGGAGGTCCTCGACCAGCTGCTCAGGACGGAGGCGAGCAGCTGAGGGTGGCCGGCTCTCGGCGGCCAGGGTCAGTGGGGTCGGACGGTGCGTCAGGCGGCCAGGTCGGGGTCGCCGAGGCGGCGCAGCTTCTGCAGCGCCTCGCGCTCGAGCTGGCGGACCCGCTCGGCCGAGATGCCGTGGCGGGCGCCGATGTCGGCGAGCTTGTGCTGGCGCCCGTCGAGCAGGCCGTAACGGGCCCGGATGATGTCGGCGGCGCGGTCGTCGAGCTCGCCTACGAGCGCCTCGAGGCGCGCGCGGGCCTCGACGTCAAGCACGCTGTCGTCGGGACCGGGGGAGGTCTCCTGGGCCATCAGGTCGCCCCCAGGGACGTGTCGCCGTCCTCGTCGACCGGCGTGTCAAGGCTAACGTGGTCTCGGCCCCAGGCGATCAGTTCGAGGACCCGGTGGACGTCGATGCCGAGCTCGGTGGCGATCTCCTCCGGCTCCGGGTCACGGCCGAGCTGGCGCTCGAGGGTACGGCGGGCCCCGCCGGGCTGGTTGAGCTCCTCGACCACGTGCACGGGGCGTGGGACGACTCGCGCCTGCTGGGCGATGCCGCGGGTGATCGCCTGACGCACCCACCAGGTGGCGTAGGTCGAGAATTGTCGCCCTTGGTGTAGTCGAACTTCTCGACCGCCCGGATCAGACCGGTGTTGCCCTCCTGGATCAGGTCGAGCATCGGCATCGGGTCCCGGCCGTACTTGCGGGCGATGGAGCCCACCAGCCGCAGGTTGGCGCTGATGAACTGAGTCGCGGCCTTGCGGCCCTCCTCGGCGAGCCGCTCGAGCTCGGCCTCGGTCGCCGACATCGGCGCGCCGCCCTTCTTGCGGCCGACCCGGCCTTGCGCGAGCAGACCTCGGCGAACAGCCCGGCCTCGATCGTCTTGGAGAGCTCGACCTCGGCGGCGGCATCGAGCAGGGGGGTAGGGCGATCTCGTCGAGATACAGGCCGACGCTGTCGCGGCCCTCGATCTCACGGGTTGCGCTGACGGTACTGTTGCCATGGACGCCCTCCTGTACGGCGTGAGCCCCTACCGAGCGGTAAGTACCCACATCGGCTGCAACGCACCCGGGCCCGGGGGGATGCCCGGTGGGTACGGTGCGAAACCCTTCACCCGACACGACGTGGGGGCGGGCCTGGTGGTGCTCCGCGCGGAACTCGCAGGAACTTCTCAGCGCTGCAGCTTACGCGCAGGGCTGGTCGCGAGGCGGCCTCAGCCGCGCTGAGCGGTCCATCCGCAGGCCATCAGTCGAGCGTCCAGGCCCGGGTGAACGCCCGGTCGCGCCAGCCCTGGTGGCGCCCGGAGACGCCCCCGTGGCCGGCCGCCAGCTCGGTCTTGAGCAGCGCCTCGGGGCGGCCGCTCCCGTCGGGGGACGTGGCGCGCAGCCGGGCCACCCACTTCGCCGGCTCACGTAGAGCACCCGGGTGTCGTGCAGCGACGTGGTGGCCAGGATCGGCGGGTAGTCGTGCGCGCCGACGTTGTCGTACGGCGCGTAGCCGGCCAGGTAGTCGTAGGTCTCGGCGTCTCCCGCCGGGTTGCCCCACTGTCGTACTCGGTGACCGTGAGCGGGAGGCTGGCGTCGAGCATCGAGGTGAGGGCGTCGACGAACGGCACGTCGGCGACCAGCCCACCGAAGAGGTCGGGGTACTCGTTGGCCACCGCGCCGATCAGCAGGCCGCCCGCCGAGCCGCCTTCGCCGACGATCCGGTCGTGGGTGGTCCAGCCCGTCTCCACGAGGTGCCGTGCGCAGGCCGCGAAGTCGGAGAACGTGTGGCGCTTGTGCAGCATCTTGCCGTCGTCGTACCACCGTCGGCCCATCTCGCCGCCGCCCCGGACGTGGGCGATCGCCATCCCGGCGCCCCGGTCGAGCAGCGACAGCCGGGACACCGAGAGGCCGGGGTCGATCGAGATCTCGTAGGCGCCGTAGCCGTAGAGCAGGAACGGGATCGGGCCTTCCTGACCGGCCGGGCCGCGGGCGCCGGCACGGCAGACCAGCGAGATCGGGATCTGCGCGCCGTCCTCGGCGGTCGCCCAGAGCCGGTGCTCCTCGTACGCCGCGGGGTCGTGGCCGCGGACCTGCTGCTGCTTGCGCAGGGTGAGGGCGCGGGTGCGGACGTCGTAGTCGTAGACCGACGAGGGCACGGTCAGGGAGGTGTAGCCGACCCGCACCGTGGGCTGGTCGAACTGCGGGCCCCCGCTGCCGCCGACCGTGTAGAGCTCCTGAGGGAACTCCACGAGGTAGTCGTCGCCCACGCCGGTCGGCGCCTCGTCATCGAGCTCCAGGATCCTGAGCTGGGTGAGGCCGCCGCTACGCTGGTGGACGACGAGATGGCCGGTGTACGCCGCCACGTCCTCGATCCGGACCCGCTCGTCGTAGCCGACCAGCGGCCGCCAGCCGTCAGGTGCGGTCGCCGCGACCGGCGCGACGCCGAGCTCGAAGTCGGCGCCGGTGTGGTTGTGCAGCACCAGGAAGACGTCCTCGCCGCGGAGCACGGCGTGCTCGAGGCCGTACTCCAGCCCTTCTTGCCGGGGATGGAAGACGACCCACCCGGCCTCGGGCCGGTCGGTGTCGAGGAACCGGCACTCGGTGGTGTTCTTGGACCCGGCGGCAATGACCAGGAACCGGTCGGTGCGGCTCCGGCCCACCCCGACCCAGAAGCGCTCGTCCTGCTCGTGGTGCACCAGCTCGTCGTCTGCCTGGGCGGTGCCGAGCCGGTGTCGCCAGACCTTGTCACGGCGCCAGGAGTCGTCGACGGTGCAGTAGTAGAGGTCGCCGCCGTCGGGGCTCCACACGCCTGCACCGAGCACGCCCTCGAGGCGGTCGGGGAGCAGGTCGCCGGTGGTCAGGTCCTTGACCTGGAGCACGTAGCGCTCCCGGCCGACCGTGTCGGTGGAGTAGGCGACGCGGGTGCCGTCGAGGCTCACCGAGACGCCGCCGACCGAGTAGAAGTCGTGCCCCGCTGCCAGGGCGTCGTGGTCGAGCATGACCTGCTCGCCGGGGAGGGCTGGCTCGTCGACGGCGGCGTCGTCGGCCGGCTGCGGCGGTGTCCAGTCGTGGGGGTCGCTGACCTCGACGCGGCACGACGCGCCGTACTCGCGTCCCTCGAAGGACCGGCTGTAGTACCACCAGCCGCGGTTGCGCACCGGCACCGACAGGTCGGTCTCCTTGGTGCGGGCCAAGATCTCGTCGAAGATGCGGTCCCGCAGACCGGCGAGGTGGGTGGTCCGGCCGTCCGTCCAGACGTTCTCCGCCTCGAGGTAGGCCGTCACCTCGGGGTCGTCGGCTGCGCGCAGCCAGTCGTAGTCGTCGGTGCGCGCGCGGCCGAAGTGCTCGGTGATCACGGGTCGCCGCGCCGCGACGGGCGGGGCCTCTGCTGCGACGTCCGGATCGATGGTGGTCACGCTGCGGACAGTAGCCGTCCTAGGATCGGCTCGTGCTCAGCTGCAGCCCGTGAACGACCTCGACCTGCCGGACCGTCGCCCTCGGGTCGTGGAGCGGGTCGCCCAGGGGCGCAGCGTCGCTCGCCTATCGACCTCGATGTCGCCCGCGAGCAGGTGGAGCAGCTCGTCACCGACACCCGCCAGCGGGCCGGGCTGTTCGACGTCGTCGACGGCGAACGGGCCGTGGGACAGGTGTGGGTGGTCCTGGAGGGCGAGGAGCTCGCGGTCTACGACGCGCAGCTCGACGACCCCGGTCGGGTGGCCGAGCTCTTCGACCCGCTGCTCGCGGTCGCCCGCGGCATGGGCGCTCGGATGCTCGGCGTCGGTGGCCGTCCCTACGAAGCGGCGACGCAGGGTCTCGTCGAGCTCCCCGGCTCCACCCCGCGGGCCCCAACATGGTCCTCGACCTGACCCAGCCGATCGGCGACCCTGGCGGACTGGAGCTCCGAGCGATGAGCAGCGAGGAGTTCGACGCGTTCTTCGCACGCGCGGTCGAGGACTACGCCGCCATCCTGGCCCGCACCGGGATCTCGGCCGAGGCGGCCGCGGAACGGTCCGCGGAGCAGACCAACCGGCTGCTCCCGTCCGGCATCGACTCGCCGGGGATGGAGTTCTTCCACGGCTGGGTGGGCGACACCGCGGTCGGCCTGTTGTGGCTCGACGTCAGCCAGCGGATGGCCTTCGTCTACAACGTGGAGGTCGTGGAGTCGCAGCGGCGAAAGGGCTACGGAGCCGCGCTCATGAACGCGGCCGCGCTCTGGGCGCGCGCCCACGACCACCCGGTTCTCGGCCTCAATGTCTTCGCCCACAACCCAGGAGCCAAGGCGCTCTACGACAAGCTCGGCTTCCGGGTGACGGTCGACTACCGCACCTTCGACGTCCCGGATGCCTGATCCCGGGCCCGCCGTCGACCTGAACGCCGATCTCGGCGAGGAGGTGACCGACGACGCGGGCCTGCTGGCCGTCGTCACCTCCGCGAACGTCGCCTGCGGCTTCCATGCCGGGACGCCGGACACCATGCGCCCCGTCTGCGCGGAGGCCGCCAGGCTCGGCGTGGTGGTCGGTGCCCAGGTCTCCTACGCCGACCGCGCGCACTTCGGCCGGGTCGAGCACGACGTGGCCCCCGACCTGTTGCGCGACCAGGTCGCCGAGCAGGTGGCGGTGCTCGACACGATCGCCCGAGCCGAGGGCACCCGCGTCGCCTATGTCAAGCCGCACGGCGCGCTCTACCACCGGGTCTCCCGTGACGACGGGCAGGCGGCGGCCGTGCTCGCCGGGTCGCGTGACCTGCCGGTCCTCGGCTTCCCCGGCTCGCGGCTGCTCGCACTGGCCTCCGCGGCCGGCCGGGAGGCCTACGAGGAGGGGTTCCCCGACCGGGGCTACACCGACGACGGGCGGCTCGTGCCGCGCGGCGAGCCGGGTGCCCTGCTCGACGACGAGTCGGCGATCGTCGCGCAGGCGGCGGCGCTGGCGCCCGGGGTCGCCTCCTTGTGCCTCCACGGTGACTCGCCCGGCGCGGTCGCCCACGCCCACGCCGTACGACGCGCCCTGGAGGCCGCGGGCTACGTCCTGCGGCCCTTCTGCTGACCTTCGGGGTTCCTCCCATCTCCACAGGCCGGGGGCCGCTCCTGTGGACGGACGGGGTCTTCCTGTGGACGAGACGACCCGGTCTGTGGAGGACACGCCGGTGGCTCGAAAATGCCGGAAATTCCTGGCGTGAGGCCCTTGCGCGCCCGGTCTCCACGGGCATAGAACTCTCCTACCAGCTCACCGCTCGCGGCGGGTTGGGTCGGAGAAGAAGGAAGATCCAGATCCTGGGGCTTGCCCCGGGTCGCCGGCCGGTGGCGGCCATGGCGGGATCGGAGAGCTTGTCCGAGATCGGGTGCCACCACGCGATCAACCGAGGGGCTCTTGGTGCTCATCCATCGAGAGCCCCTCACCTATGTCCGGAGCCTTTCGTGCGCATCATCCGCGTCGGTCGTGACGCCGCCCTGGTCGAGGTCGCCTCGTCCCACGAGGCCGTCTCCCTGGCCGCGTGGGCCAGGTCCTCTGGGCTGGCCCGCGACGCCGTACCGGGAGCCGAGACGGTCCTTCTCGACGGGCTGCTCGAGGCGCTGGTCGACCTGGACGCGCTGGCCGCCCGGCTCGCGACCTGGGAGCCGGCCGGGTCCGGGCCCGGGCCGGAGGTCGAGGTGCCGGTGACCTACGACGGCCCCGACCTCGAGGCGGTGGCCCGGCACTGGGGCTGCGACGTCGCCGACGTCGTACGACGACACCAGGCGACGGCCTTCGAGTCGGCGTTCTGCGGCTTCGCGCCGGGGTTCGCCTACCTGACGGCGAACAGGTGCGGACCTGCCCGACGTGCCGAGGCTGGCGACCCCGCGGACCCGGGTGCCGGCCGGGTCGGTCGCCCTGGCCGGGCGGTGGTGCGGCGTCTACCCGGTCGCCTCGCCCGGCGGCTGGCAGATCATCGGCCGCACCGACGCCGTGCTCTGGGACCCCGACCGCCCCGAGCCGGCGCTGCTGGCGCCCGGCACCCGGGTCGTTTCCGCGTGGCGGGCCACGTTCCCCTCAGCCAGAGCTCCCTCCTGCGCAGGGCAGCTCGAGGACGGCGAGCACCCGTCGGGCTCACCGCGCGACGGCTCGATGCCGAGCTTGTCGACAGGTGCGAGTGTCGACCCGGGGCTGCCCGTGCGCGCGGGCCCCGGGTTGCGGCCCGGTCATCTGCGCCATGAGCCTCGAGGTGCACGCTCTCGGGGCGTCGGTCCTGGTCCAGGACCTCGGCCGCCCGGGCTGGGCCCACCTCGGCGTCCCGCGCTCCGGGGCCCTCGACCGGCCCGCGGCTGCGCTGGCGAACCGACTGGTGGGCAACGACCGTTCGGCGGCCTGCCTCGAGGTGCTGCTGGGCGGGCTGGTCGTGACCGCCGACGCGGGGGTCTGGGTCGCGGTGACCGGGGCCCCGTGTCCGGTCGAGGTCGACGGGCGGGCCGAGTCGTTCGGGGGTGCCGTCCGGCTGCCGGCGGGCGGGCGGCTCTCGCTCGGCCGGCCCCGGACCGGGCTGCGGTCCTACCTCGCCGTCGGCGGCGGGATCGACGTGCCGCCGGTGCTGGGCTCGCGGTCCACCGACACGCTGGGCCGGGTCGGACCGGCGCCGGTGGCGGTCGGCGACGTGCTGCCGGTGGGGGAGGCCGGGTCGGCGCCGGCACCGCTCGACACCCCGCGGCCACCCGTGCCCGGTCCGCTGCGGGTGACGGCGGGGCCGCGAGCAGACCGGGTCGCCGGTGACGTGCTCGACCTCCTCCAGCGCACGCCGTACACCGTGTCCCCGGACTCCGACCGGATCGGTCTCCGGCTGGTCGGCGAGCCGCTGCCGCTCGCGTCGTACGCCGAGAGCTGCCGAGCGAGGGCGTGGTGCTCGGCTCGGTGCAGGTGCCGCCCGACGGGCGGCCGGTGGTGTTCCTGGCCGACCATCCGACGACGGGGGGCTACCCGGTCGTGGCGGTGGTCGAGGAGGACGACCTCTGGCGGTGTGCGCAGCTGCGGCCGGGGGAGCGGGTGGAGCTCAGGCGGGCCGCCACGCGCTGAGGCCGGGTCGTCGGCCGGCAGCGAGCGCACCGGACCCGGCGGGGTCTCGGCGGTCTCGAACCGGACCGTCACGATGCCGCGGCCCGCGCCCCACACCCAGCCCTGGCCGAGCTCCTCGTGGACGACGTCCATGCCGGGGTTCCAGGTGCGGACGTCGGGGAGGTCGGGCAGCGGGTCCAGCTCGTCGTCCTCCTCGGCCTCGGTCTCGCCGAAGAGGTCGTCCTGGATCCAGTCGGCGAGCCCCGAGACGCCGACCCCGAGTAGCCGCACCCCGCCGGTGGTGTCGAGCTCGCCGAGCAGCCCGCGAGCGAGCCGGGCGATCACCGGCGCCGAGTCGGTGGGCGCGTCGAGCGTGGTCGAGCGGGAGAGGGTCGTGAAGTCGTGGAGCCGGACCTTGAGGGTGACCGTGCGACCGGAAAGACCGCTCTTGCGGAGCCGCTCGGCGACGTTGGCGGACTGCCGGCTGACCAGCCCTTCCATCAGCCGCTTGTCGGTGAGGTCGGTGTCGTAGGTGCCCTCGACGCTGACCGACTTGGTCTCGCGCTCCGGAACGACGGGCCGGTCGTCCTGCGCCCGCGCCAGCTGGTGGAGGCCGTGGCCGTGGGCCTTGCCCAGGACGCGGACCAGCTCGTCCTCGCTGACCCGCTCGAGGTCGGCCACGGTCGTGATCCCTGCCCGGCGGAGGCGCTCGGCGGTGGCCGGCCCCACCCCGGGGATCACCGTGACGTGCATCGGGCGGAGCAGCTCCTGCTCGGCGCCGGCGGCGACGATCACCAGCCCGTCGGGCTTGTCGAGGTCGCTGGCGACCTTGGCGATGAACTTGGAGGTGCCGATCCCGACCGACGCGGTCAGGCCACCGGTGACCTCGTGGACGTCGGCCCGCACCTGCTCGGCGAGGGCGCGGACGGTCGCGTCGTCGTACGCCGGAAGGCCGGCGGGCGCCAGGTCGACGAACGCCTCGTCGAGCGAGAGCGGCTCGACCAGCGGGGAGAGGTCGCGCAGCACCTCCATCACCCGCAGGCTGGACTCGCGGTAGGCGTGGAAGCGCGGGTGGAGGAACGCCGCGTGCGGGCAGCGGGCCCGGGCCTCGCGGGTCGACATCGCCGAGCGCACGCCGTACTTGCGGGCCTCGTAGGACGCCGTGCTCACGACGCCGCGACCGCCGACGCCGCCGACCACGACTGGCTTGCCGCGCAGTGAGGGCTTGTCGCGCTGCTCGACGGAGGCGAAGAAGGCATCGAGGTCGAGGTGCATCACCGAGGCCTCAGGACGCATGCGGGCAACCTACCGGGGTCCGCCGACGCCAGGCTCCGCCCCGGCGGCCCGCTTTTCGTCCACAACCGCGCTCCCGCACCCGCGCTCCACAGGGCTGCGCCGGCACCACTCCCGAGGTCCCCACCTGCGCGCACCGTGGACGCATGACCACCCTCCTCACCGCCCGCGGACCCGAAGACCTGCTCGCCGCAGTCCCCGTCGTGCTCGGCTTCCGGCCGATGCAGTCGGTCGTGATGCTCACGTTCGGCGGCCGCCACTCCTTCCACGCTCGGGTCGACCTGCCCGCTCCCGACGAGCCGGCCGGAGCGATCGTCGAGCTGGTCGACTCCCTGCTGGCGCCGGCCGTCGAGCACGGCGTCGAGCGGGTCGCGTTCGTCGCCTACACCTCGGATGCCGTCCTGGCTGCGCGGGTCGGAGCGCGGCTCCGCACGTCCTTCACCCGGGCCCGCATCGGCGTGATCGACGTCCTGCGCGCCGACGACGGGCGATGGACCTGCGTGCCCACCCGCTCCGGGCGCCGCGAGAAGGCGCTCCGCCCCTACGACGACCGGAGTCACCCCTTCGCGGCCCAGGCGGTCTTCGACGGTCGGGTCACCCACGCCACCCGCGACGACCTCCGTACCGCCCTGGCTGCCGACCCCGACCAGCGTCGCCGCGTCCTCCGGGCCCAGCTCGCGCTGCCGCCGCCCGGGCCCGACGAGGCGGCGAGGGTGCTCGACCTGCTCGCCGGGTGCGTCGCGCGCGGGCAACCGCCCGACGACGAGGAGGCAGCCCGGGTGCTGCGGGCCGTGAGCGACGTGTCAGTGCGCGACGCCGCCCTGTTCGCGGTGCGGGCCGACACCGCCGTCGAGCACCTCGACGTCTGGGCCTCGCTCCTGCGTCGGGCGCCCGACGCCCAGGTGCCGGACGCAGCGGCAGTCACGGCGTTCAGCGCCTGGCAGGCGGGCCACGGTGCCCTTGCGTGGTGCGCCCTCGACCGCTGTTTCGAGTCCGACCCGGGGCACCTGCTCGGCCTGTCGCTGGCCGAGTGCCTGGTCCGGGCCGTGCCCCCCACCGCGTGGAACGAGGTGAGCGATCGACCGGATGCCGAGTCAGGCACTGCCTGAGCGGGCGTCGTGCGCTCTAAGGTGACCGCATGGGAGAAGACGTCGACGCCCAGGAGTTCTCCCGTGCTGACCGCACGCGCTACCGCGAGAAGGTCCACCGGTGCCTCGACGTGTTCGAGCGGATGCTCAGCGAGAACCAGTTCGATACCGACGACCCGATGACGGGGCTCGAGGTGGAGATCAACCTCGTCGACGAGGCGGGCGACCCGGCGCTGAAGAACGCCGAGGCGCTGGCCGCGATCGCCGATCCCGCGTTCCAGACCGAGCTGGGGCAGTTCAACATCGAGTTCAACGTGCCGCCGGCGCGGCTGCGCGAGGGCGGGCTGCGCACCTTCGAGGACGACCTGCGCCACTCGCTGAACGACGCCGAGGCGCACGCCTCGGAGGTGGGTGCCCACCAGGTGATGATCGGCATCCTGCCGACCCTCCAGGCGGGCCACCTGACGTCGAGCACGATGAGTGCCAACCCGCGCTACCGGCTGCTCAGCGAGCAGATCCTCCATGCCCGCGGCGAGGACATCCGCATCGACATCACCGGTCCCGAGCGGCTGATCACCACCACCGACTCGATCCTTCCCGAGGCGGCGTGCACGAGCACCCAGTTCCACGTGCAGACCTCACCGGAGCAGTTCGCGGCCTACTGGAACGCCTCGCAGGCGATCGCGGCCGTCCAGCTCGCCGTCGGCGCCAACTCGCCGTTCTGCCTGGGCAAGGAGCTGTGGCGGGAGACCCGGATCCCCTTGTTCGAGCAGGCCGCCGACACCCGCAGCGAGGAGCTCAAGGCGCAGGGGGTGAGGCCCCGGGTCTGGTTCGGCGAGCGCTGGATCAACTCGGTGTTCGACCTCTTCGAGGAGAACGTGCGCTACTACTCCGCGCTTCTGCCGATCACCTCCGACGAGGACCCGGTCGCGGTGCTGGAGTCCGGGGGCACACCCGAGCTGAGCGAGCTCCGGTTGCACAACGGCACCATCTACCGCTGGAACCGCCCCGTCTACGACATCGCCGACGGCACTCCCCACCTCCGCGTCGAGAACCGCATCCTCCCGGCCGGTCCCACGGTGGCCGACCTGGTGGCCAACGCGGCCTTCTACTTCGGACTGGTGCGCAACCTCGCTGAGAGCGACCGGCCGCTGTGGTCGCAGATGTCGTTCCAGGCCGCCCACGAGAACTTCGAGACCGCGGCCGAGGACGGCATCGACGCCAGCATCTACTGGCCGGGCATCGGGCAGGTCAAGGCGACCGAGCTCGTGCTGCGCCGGCTCCTGCCACTGGCGCAGGCCGGCCTCGAGTCGTGGGGCGTCGACGGCGTCGACGTCGACCGCATGCTCGGCATCATCGAGCAGCGCTGCCAGCGAGGCGTCAACGGCGCGAGCTGGTTCGTCGACAGGGTCCACCGGCGTACCGGCACCGACCGCTTCGACACGCTGCGCGCGACCCTGTTGGAGTACGCCGAACGTATGCACACCAACGAGCCCGTCCACACCTGGGACTGAGGGCAGGGCCACCGCCGGCTCACCCGCGGCGGTCGCGGATCCGTCTCCACTCACGCCTGACACCGGTGCGCGGGTCGACCCACCCGTGCCTTGTCACGACCACGTAGACCAGGTCGAGACCGCCCTCCTCGGCGCTGCGCAGCAGCGGGCCGAGCCAGTCGGCGTCGACGTCCTGGAGGGCCAGGCCGCCGGGTCTGGTCACCCAGGCAGTCGCCGGGCCACCGGCAGCACCACCCGTTGCCCGCAGGGCCGCTCCGGCGATGTCCGCGCGCAGCCCGGCGTCCCAGCCACGGTCGTCGACGACCTGTCGCGGCGTCGCCGCCGGGCGTGCCGACGTGGAGGACCGCGGGGAAGTGGCGACGTCGTTCCTGCGCGGCCAGGTCGAGCACGGCCCGACGCAGCAGGCGGGCGGTGGCCGGGGGGACCGGCTCGAGGAGCGCGGGCACCTCCTCAGCGTGCCCGAGCCAGTGGCGGGCGGGGAGGGTTCTCCACAGAGGCTCCCTGCAGCAGGCGGGAGGCGGTGGGATAGGTTGCGCAGAGGAGAGCCGGAGGCGACAAAAGGAGTTCCCATGGGTGCGGTGGTCGTGGGTTACGTGGCCAAGCCCGAGGGCGAGGCCGCGGTCGAGCAGGGCATCGCCGAGGCGCGACTGCGCAACGCCGCCCTGATCGTGGTCAACTCCCACCGAGGCGGCCGTGACTTCGACTCCGAGGACTCCACCCGCGTCGACCAGGACCTCGCGGCCCTCGAGGCCAAGCTGAAGGCCTCTGGCCTCGACTACGACGTGCGGCAGCTGGTGCGCGGTTTCGAGCCAGCCGAGGATCTGATCAGCATCGCCGAGACCAGCGACGCCGACCTGATCGTGATCGGCTTGCGCCGCCGGACCCCGGTCGGCAAGCTGATCCTCGGCAGCAACGCCCAGCGGATCCTCCTCGACGCCCCCTGCCCGGTGCTCGCGGTCAAGGTGGGCTGAGCCGGGAAGGTGCAGGATGGGCGCATGACCATCCACATCACCGGTGACGAGCGGGCCGACCAGGTCTTGTCCGACAGCCCCTTCTCGCTCCTGGTCGGGATGATGCTCGACCAGCAGTACCCGATGGAGCACGCCTTCCGCGGCCCGTCGAAGGTGCTGGACCGGTTCGGCAGCATCGAGCCGGCGGCGGTCGCTGCCGCGGACCCGGCGGAGTTCAAGGCGCTGTGCTCGACGCCTCCGGCGATCCACCGGTTCCCGGGGTCGATGGCCGAGCGGCTCCAGACGCTGGCGGCGATCGTCGAGGAGCGGTACGACGGCCATGCCGAGCGGCTGTGGACCGAGGCGACCACGGGTGCCGACCTGCTGAAGCGGCTGATGGATCTGCCGGGGTTCGGCCGGCAGAAGGCGCAGATCTTCGCAGCCCTCCTGGCCAAGCAGCTCGGTGTCCGGCCTGAGGGCTGGGAGGCGGCGGTCGGCGACTACGCACTGCCCGGCTACCGGTCGGTGGCCGACGTGACTGACCCGGCCTCGCTGGCCAAGGTGCGTGCCTACAAGCAGGAGAAGAAGGCCGCGGCGAAGGCGCGGCACGCGACCGCCTGACGGCCACGCGTCGTACGACGCGGTGCGGCCTCCCGCGTGAGCGCGTGGCCGCATGCTGGCCTGATGCTGCTCTCATAGTGGCCGCGAGGTGACCGCCGCTTCGTTGACCCGACCACCCCCGTGGCAGAATGACCACTGCGGCTCTTGACCAAACCGGGCTCTGCCGCGCCCATCTGCTCTTGACGAGAGGTGTTCGTGTCCTCGACCGCGCGCAAGAAGACCACGGCGACCCCGACGAAGACGGCAGCCAAGCAGGCCGCCGCCAAGCCGGCCACGAAGACCAGTCCGGCCTCCCGGACAGCGGCGAAGGCGCCGGCCAAGGCGCCTGCGAAGACGGCTGCCAAGAAGGCGCCCTCGAAGACCGCCGCCACCGAGGTGGAGGTCACCGAGACGGTGGTCGTGGAGGAGGTCGTGGTGGCCGTCGGTCCCGACGGCAAGAAGGTCCTGCCCGACCTCCCCGACGAGGAGTTCGAGAAGGACGTCAAGGCCGACCCCACGATCGAGGCGGACGAGAAAGAGGCGACCTTCGTCGTCTCCGACGCCGACGACGCGGGTGAGCCGGAGCAGCAGGTGATGGTCGCCGGTGCGACCGCCGACCCGGTCAAGGACTACCTCAAGCAGATCGGCAAGGTCCCCCTCCTCAACGCCGAGATGGAGGTCGAGCTCGCCAAGCGTATCGAGGCCGGCCTCTTCAGCGAGGAGAAGCTGGCCAAGGGCGGCAAGATCTCCGCCAAGCTCCAGGAGGAGCTGGAGTGGATCGCCGAGGACGGCCGCCGCGCGAAGAACCACCTGCTCGAGGCCAACCTCCGTCTGGTCGTGAGCCTCGCCAAGCGCTACACCGGCCGCGGCATGCTCTTCCTCGACCTGATCCAGGAGGGCAACCTCGGCCTGATCCGTGCGGTCGAGAAGTTCGACTACACCAAGGGCTACAAGTTCTCCACCTACGCCACGTGGTGGATCCGGCAGGCGATCACCCGCGCGATGGCCGACCAGGCCCGCACCATCCGGATCCCGGTGCACATGGTCGAGGTCATCAACAAGCTCGCCCGCGTCCAGCGCCAGATGCTCCAGGACCTCGGGCGCGAGCCCACCCCGGAGGAGCTCGCCAAGGAGCTCGACATGACACCCGAGAAGGTCGTCGAGGTCCAGAAGTACGGTCGCGAGCCCATCTCGCTGCACACTCCGCTCGGTGAGGACGGCGACAGCGAGTTCGGCGACCTGATCGAGGACTCCGAGGCGATCGTCCCGGCCGACGCGGTGAGCTTCACCCTGCTGCAGGAGCAGCTGCACGCCGTGCTCGACACGCTCTCCGAGCGTGAGGCCGGCGTGGTGAGCATGAGGTTCGGCCTCACCGACGGTCAGCCGAAGACGCTCGACGAGATCGGCAAGGTCTACGGCGTGACCCGTGAGCGGATCCGCCAGATCGAGAGCAAGACGATGTCGAAGCTCCGTCACCCGAGCCGCTCCCAGGTGTTGCGCGACTACCTGGACTGACCTGGTCAGCAGCTCGGGCCGGGTCCAGACCTCACACAGGGTCGGAGTTTCGTGTTCCCTGCCATGCCCGTGGTCTTCCTCCCCGTGTGGCTGGGGGTCGCCGTCCTGCTCGGCTGGATCGGGTGGCGGACGCGGGCCGAGGGGTGGTTCGTGGCGGCATTCGTGTGGCTCGTGGTCGTGGGGCCGCTCTGCTGGCTCGCGCTGGGTGCCGGCCGCCGCTGAGTCGACGGCCTCACGCAAATGGGGCATGTGCTTCCCGGGCTCCGCGTGGTTCCCTTGGTACGAGGGCGTGTTCGGCGTCCAGAGTGCCCGCGGGGGACCCCATGCCCCGCGCCGGGCCCCCCTTCTGGCGTCGGGCACGTCCTCGAACGGATGCGCCCCGCCTGCGGCCGGGGGAACCGCAGACGAGGCGCACAAGCCCGGGATCACGGCAGGACCTACCCGCGATCGGGTGCTCCCAAACCTCGGGGCGGGTGCATGTTCTCCCGGGCAGGACGATGCCCCGGCGCTCGGGACACCGGGGCATCGAGTCGGAAGACGAGTGCCAGCCTAGGAGGGCCGAACGCCGTCCGCCAGCGTGGCGCCTGATCCGGCTCGTGGCCACGACCTGAGCGAGGAGCAGCGCAACCGACCCCATGTCTGCCATCGTGCGTGTCGTGGACGAGAACTACCAGCGGATGCGGGCCCGGCTGCTCGCCGCCCTCGCCGACCACGAGCGTGGCGACCTCGACCATGCCGGGCTGCAGGCTGCGGTGGAGGACCTCCGTGGAACGCTGGGCAGCTCCCACCGTGACGTGCGCCAGGCCCTGTTCGAGGCAGACGTCGCCCTGGAGGCGGGCCAGCACGGCCGCGTGATCGAGGGTTCCGACCCCGATGCCCCGCTCCGCCGGATGCGTCGCAACCTGCGCGAGGTGCTGGGGTGACCCGCGTCGGCGGGATCTGGTGCGGGCTCGCCCGGCGTGGGTGAGGCAGACACGGCCCGTTTGCAGCGACCCTTCTCTCGTGAGCGAGGTGCAGCCCGAGGTCCTGCCTCTGGACGCGAAGGACCTGGAGCTGCTGGACGGCGTCGGGCTCGTGCCCGACGAGGTGACTCCGCTCCAGCGCAAGGTCCTGGCGCGGCTCTCCCCGCGCACCAAGGACTGGCTGATCTGGAGCCTCGGCAACTGGCCGGGGCGGGTCGCCTTCCGCGTGGCGGCCGGCCTGCGCCACCTGCAGATCTTCGACCGGGCGATGACGATCGCCGCGCAGATGTTCACGTCGGTGTTCCCGATCATCATCATGGGCGCGAGCATCCTGGGCGGCCGGAACGCCTCGCAGGCCATCGGCGGCACGGGCCTGCCGTCGGACGCCGAGAACGTGCTCAACGACGTCGTCAATGCCGGCGGATTCGGCACCTTCGGCATCGTCGGCATCGTGATCGTGCTGATCTCCGCCACCAGCCTCTCGCGGGCGCTGACCCGGGCCTACGACACCATCTGGCGCCACGGACGCACCAAGCTGCCGCCCAAGGGGATGTGGCGGTGGCTGGCGGCGGTCATGGTGCTCGCCCTGTCGGTCGTCCTCAGCCACAAGCTGGTCGACCTGGTCAAGCAGGTGCCGCCGCCTGATCTGTGGGGGCTGCTCATGGTGTTCGCCGTACCGGCCGTCATCGCCTGCTTCATCCCGTGGATGCTGATGGCCGGCCGCGTGTCGGTCCGGCTGCTCCTGCCTGGCGCCGCGATGTTCGGCCTGATCATGGTGCTGGCGCACCCGGTGGCGGATCGCTACCTGGCGACCTCCATCGCGGTGAGCTCCGAGAGGTTCGGGCCGATCGGCGTGGCCTTCACCTACCTGACCTACCTCTACTGCATCGCCTGGGTCCTGCTCGGCACCGCGGTGCTGGGCCGCGTGCTCGTGATCGACCCCGGCGTCGTGGGTCGGCTGATCCGGGGGAGCGTGACGATGGAGGAGGCCTCCGGCACCGGCGGGGACGACGAGCCCGTCTTCACCTAGTGCCCCGGCCAGGCCCCGCAGGGCTCGAGGCGCGCCCGCGGAGACGCTCCGGGCACAGTGAAGCCGCCGGCGTCTCGGGTCACCGGCGGCTTCACCGACCAGTATGCGTGGACGCCCCATGCGTCCACAGGGACCAAAGTCCCTAGTGGTCAGCGTCGGCGGTGAAGGACCGATGAGCAGTCGGAGTGACCCTCGCCGTCGACGACGAACCTGTGTGAAGTTGTGGTCCCCCTGAGCCGGGGACGAGAGCCGGTCGGCGCCGATGGCCTCGGTGCCTGGCCTACGAGTCCGGTGACTGCTCCCGGTGGTCCGCTCCGTACGTTCGCGCGGTGCGGAGATGGACCTCCGGTTCCCTGCGGGCGCCCCATGCGCGGCCGCGTGGGAGTGAGCGTCAGCCGGTGGCTTCCTCGTAGGCAGCGAGCAGGGTGAGGGCCAGTGCCTCGGCGGCCCCCAGGGTGAGTGCACCGCT
Source organism: uncultured Actinomycetota bacterium (assembly GCA_963761085.1). GTDB lineage: Bacteria > Actinomycetota > Actinomycetes > Propionibacteriales > Nocardioidaceae > Nocardioides. Next base: position 32,594 of record CAVXFQ010000002.1, on the reverse strand, counting down.
GGTGGTCACGTGGACCCGCGGCGGGTGCTGGTCGATGCCGGCGGCGTCGGTCACCGCGATGTGGCGGATCTCCCAGCCTTCACCGGCGCGGGAGTCGCTCCAGTGGACGGCGTGACCCTCCCACTGGACCTCGCGCTGGTGGGTGATCTGCGAGACGTTGCACCAGGTCGGGCAGCCGACCTTGGTCTGAGTGCTGATCGCGGTCATCATGCGCTCCTGAAGGTGCTGAAGGACGCGCTGTGGCGGTCCTGGTTCCCGTCGAGTCGGGCACGCAGCCCGGACATGTCCCGGCCGTCCGCTGCCTGGGCAGCGCTGAGCCGGATGCGTGCCGTCAGGCACTCCTCACACGGGCAACCTTCAGCACCATGGCGGGGGGATGGTGTGCTCATCGGTGTGCCTCCTTGTGAGTGAGACGTGGCTCACGGAGGTCCGTGACGCGGTTTCGACGGTGGATTTCGGTGTTTTTCGGGCACCCGACGGACCCGGCCGGGCGCGGAACGGCGCCCCAGAGCGCTCCAGGGCCCTCCGAGCCCTGCCTGACGGTGTGCGGAGGAGCCGAAATGCAACTGGAAGGTTGCATCACGGGCTCTGATGTGCAATCCTGAATTGCAGATCCCACTGACAGGAGACCCTGATGACCGACCGCTCCACCGCCCCTGACCTCGACCCGCTCGACCGGATCGATCGCAGCATCGAGATCGCTGCCGGCGCCGACGTCGTGTGGGGGCTGGTCTCCGACCCGCTGGTGGATCAACGAGGGCACGTCGCCCCAGAGCCCGACGTCGTCGTGAGAGAGGGGGATCGAGGCGGCCCATCCCGCACGGGGTGTTCCGGCTGCGGACGGCGGGAGTGCGCCGGCCCGGTCCGTCGATACCTCGTCAGCTCTGCTAGCCGCTGGCTCGACCCGGGTCCGAGCCGGCGCGTCCGGTCTGACGCTGGCAGTCTGGACGATCGAGCCGCGCGCCGAGGGAGCGACCCGGGCCGAGAGCGGGTTCTCCACGCTCGGCAAGCCGCGGAGGAGTGGCTGCGCCACCGCGAGAGCAACGTCGACGGCTGGGCGACCGAGCTGGACGCCGCCCGGCGGTTCACCGAGGGAGAGCGCGCATGACGACGGCCACGCCGACCCTGTTCGCCGCGCTCGCAGACGACACCCGCTGGGACATCCTGACCCGGCTCGGCGAGGCCCCGGCCTCCGCATCCGCCCTGGCGCGCGAGCTCCCGGTGTCACGGCAGGCGATCGTCAAGCACCTGGAGGTGCTGCGCGGGGCCGGCCTGGTCGAGGCGGAGCAGCAGGGGCGTGAGCTGGTTCACCGGGCGCTGGGTGGAGCCCTGTCCGACCTCGCCCGCGACCTCGACCGGATCGGTCAGGCCTGGGACCGGCGGCTGACCCGGATCAAGGACCTGGCAGAGGGCCGGGCCTGACCCAGGAGCCGACGGGGCCCGCCGGTCACCGGCAGCGGCGGATCATCGTCCAGTGGTTGACGCCGTCCTGCCGGCGCGGCCAGCGGTGCTCGGGCGTAGAAGCGGAGATGGGGCGCAACCCCTGACGTAGGGGTTGTCCGCCCACCGGGGGTCGCGGGCGGCGTCGGGGACCACGAGGGCCTCTCCGTGGTCGACCATCTCGGGGCAGAAGGCGACGTCGCGCGGGATGCTCTCGCCGGTGGGGGTGCCGATGGCGGACTTGACGAAGAGCCGGTCGTCGTCGATCAGGTTGACCGCGACGACGGGTACGCCGAAGAGGCGGTGGGCGAGGCGGACGACGCGGTCGAAGCGCTCCTCGGGCTCGATGTCGAGAAGCCCGAGCTCGCGGAGCGCCTCGAGGCGCGCGCGTTCATCCGTGTCCACGGTGCCCTTCTCCGGTGGCGTGGGGTACCTGCGAAGCAGCCTAGGCGCGGCCCTCGGCCACGTCGCCCGAACCCGCCACGGGAGGACCAAGGTCCCGGCCGGTCAGCCGGCGGCGACGAGGACCACGGCGGTCGCGCACAGCGCGAGGCCCCAGGCCTGCGCCCGGTGGATGTGCTCGCGGAGCACGAGAGCCGCCAGCAGCACGGTGAAGGCGGGGTAGAGCGAGACCAGGACGGCCGACACGCTGAGCAGTCCTCGATGGGTGGCCAGCAGGAACGCGACCCCGGCGGCCGCGGCCAGGAGTCCGCTGACCAGCCCCCACCACTCGACGCCGCCCCGAGGTCTCGGGTCACCACCGAGCGCGAGCGCCGCGACCACCGTGGTCGCGACCGCGGCCACCTCGCACACGCACAGGGGCCACAGCCCGGCACCCTCGGGGACCTGACCGAGGGCTGCGAACAGGACGCCGAAGCCGATGCCGGCCAGCACGCCCTCGAGCAGGCCCGAGCCACTGGCGGTGGCGGACCCCAGGGTCTCCTCCCGTGAGACCAGCCAGATCCCCGGGACGGCGGTGAGCATGCCCAACCAGACCAGGGTCGAGGGCCGCTCGCCGGCGGCCACGCCGATCAGCACGGGGATCAGGGTCGCCCCGACGCCGCTCACCGGCGCCACGACGCCCATCCGGCCACCGGCCAGGCCGCGGTAGAGGAACGCGGTGCCGGCGCCCGCTCCGACTCCCGCGAGGGCGCCCCAGCCCAGGTCGGCGAGCGTCGGCGCACCGGGGTCGGCCAGCGCCACGGCGAGGGCTCCCACGAGGCTGCCGAAGCAGGAGAGCACGGCCACCGGCCAGACCGTCGTACGGCGGGAGGCGAGGCCGCCGATGAAGTCGGAGACGCCGTAGGACACCGCCCCGGCCAGGGCGAGGACGACTGCGATCACGACAGGGCGATCACGAGAGGGCGAGCCCGGTCAGCCACACGGCGGTCGCGGCCAGCGCGGCCACCAGCTCGATCAGCATGCTGTGCGCCAGCGCTCGCAGGGCCGCCTTCGTCGAGGGCCAGGCGCCGGCGTGGCCGACGCGGACGCGCTCGGCGACGTAGATCCCGATCGGGAAGGCGATCAGCGCACCGACCACGGGGATCACGAAGAAGCCGATGATCGCCGCCACCCCGCCGACCACGAGGGTGCTGGTCGGGACCGCGGCCTTCAGGCGGCGTCCGGGCACGGCGTACTTGACCACCAGGCCGACGGCGAGGCACAGCGCCGCGACCGCGAAGGTCGCCCACGCCTCGCCGGTGGCCTCGGCGATCGCCCAGGCCAGGATCCCGGCGCCGACCAGCACGGTGCCGGGCAGCACCGGCACCACGATGCCGAAGAGCCCGACCACGACCAGCACAGCGCTGCCGAGCACGATCGGGTTCACGCGCCGAAGCCTTCCACACGGGAGGCACGACGGTCCGGCCCGGAGGAGCAGGCAGGAACGAGGAAGGCCCCGGACCTGTTGGTCCGGGGCCTTCCTGATGCTCGTGGGGCGAGCGGTCAGCGCTCGCCGTCGGGCGCCGTCGGGCGCACCTCGCCCAGCTTGTCGGTCTCGTCGACGACGTGGGCGGCCACCTCGCGGAGCTTGTCTCCGTGCTCGCGGGCGTGGTGGGCGCAGAACAGCAGCTCGCCGCCGGACTGGAGCTCGACCTTCAAGTAGGCCTGCGCTCCGCAACGGTCGCAGCGGTCCGCGGCGCTCAGCGCGGAGCTCGTGGCAACTGCAGTGGTCACATCGGCCTCATTTCTCATCGTTCCGGTGTCGTAGTCAACGTAACCGGGAGGTGGGAACATTCCCGGAGCCCCCCAGGGCCTACGTGTCGTGCGACACCAGGATCCAACCACGGTGATCATGCCCAGGCGGGGTGCTTCTCATACCTGGAGACTGCTGCTCAGTCGTTGTGAATCTCTGCTCTCGAGTGTGCCGGGTGTGGCCGCCTCGTGCCGTGCTTTCCGCGAAAATCCTGCCGTCTCGTGTCCGCTTCGTGATGCGCTCACGCTAGACCCGACCGGGCGTCCACACCGGCAAGCGAGCCTTCGTCGACCGTGGGCGTGTCGCGGGTAGGGTCGAGACCTCGACAGGCTCGACCGGCGAGCCGTCGCCGTACTGCCGCAGGAGCACCACCATCGCCGACAACACCTACAACGCCGCGCACCTCCTGGTCCTCGAGGGGCTCGAGGCCGTCCGCAAGCGCCCCGGCATGTACATCGGCTCGACCGACACCCGCGGTCTCATGCACTGCCTGTGGGAGATCATCGACAACGGCGTCGACGAGGCCCTGGCCGGCGCCTGCGACCTGATCGAGGTCACCTTGCACCGCGACGGGTCGGCCGAGGTCCACGACCACGGACGCGGCATCCCCGTCGACAAGGAGCCCAAGACCGGCCTGCCGGGCGTCGAGGTGGTCTTCACCAAGCTCCACGCGGGCGGCAAGTTCGGCGGCTCGTCCTACGTCGCCACCGGCGGCCTGCACGGGGTCGGTGCCTCCGTGGTCAACGCGCTGTCGGCCCGGCTCGACGTCGACGTCGACCGGGTGCCGTCGCAGCAGGGGATGAGCTTCCGTCGGGGTGCGCCCGGGGTCTTCGCCGGCGACGGCCCCGACGCGCCGTTCACCGCGAAGTCGGGGCTCACCCGCAAGGGCGCCCGGGTCACCAAGTCCCGCACCGGCACCCGCATCCGGTTCTGGCCCGACCGGCAGGTCTTCACCAAGGACGCCGACTTCCAGTGGGACGGGCTGATCGGACGCGCCCGCCAGACGTCGTTCATCGTGCCCGGTCTCGAGCTGGTCATCCGCGACCTGCGCGGCGACCAGCCCGTGGAGGAGAAGTTCCGCCACGACGGTGGCATCGCGGAGTTCACCGAGTTCCTCGCCCACGACGACGCGGTGACCGACATCCTTCGGCTTCAGGGCACCGAGACCTTCACCGAGACCGTGCCCCTGCTCGACGACAAGGGCCACATGACGCCGCAGGAGGTCGAGCGCGAGCTCGCCGTCGACGTCGCCGTGCGGTGGGGCACGGGCTACGACACCGAGATGCGCTCCTACGTCAACGTGATCGCGACGCCCAAGGGCGGCACCCACGTCAGCGGCTTCGAGAGCGCCGTCACCAAGACCTTCAACGACGTGATGCGGCAGACCAAGGCGCTCCGGGTCAATGACGCCGACGTGATCAAGGACGACGTGCTCGAGGGCATGACCGCCGTGGTCACGGTGCGTCTCGCCGAGCCGCAGTTCGAGGGCCAGACCAAGGAGATCCTCGGCACGCCGGCGGCCCGCGGCGTCGTACGCCGGGTGGTGTCCGCGGAGCTGAAGAAGTTCCTGACGTCGACCAAGCGGGTCGAGAAGGCCCAGGCCAAGCTGGTCATGGAGAAGGTCGTGGCGGCCTCCAAGACCCGCCTCGCGGCCCGCCAGCAGCGCGACACCCAACGCCGCAAGAACGCCCTCGAGTCCTCCGCCCTCCCGGCCAAGCTCGCCGACTGCCGCGCCACCGACAACGAGCGCACCGAGCTGTTCATCGTCGAGGGCGACTCCGCGCTCGGCACCGCCAAGCTGGCCCGCAACTCCGAGTTCCAGGCGCTGCTTCCGATCCGCGGGAAGATCCTCAACGTCCAGAAGGCCTCGATCGGCGACATGCTCAAGAACGCCGAGTGCGCCTCGATCATCCAGGTCGTCGGCGCCGGCTCGGGTCGCACCTTCGACCTCGAGGCCCGTCGTTACGGCCGGATCATCTTCATGGCCGACGCCGACTCCGACGGTGCCCACATCCGCTGCCTGCTCGCGACCCTGTTCTACAAGTACATGCCCGACCTGGTCACCAGCGGCCGGGTCTTCACCGCGGTTCCGCCGCTGCACCGGATCGAGCTGACCAACCCCAAGAAGGGGCAGGAGAAGTACGTCTACACCTACTCCGACGCCGAGCTGCAGCGCACGCTGGCCGGGCTGGCGAAGAAGGGTCTGCGCTGGAAGGACCCGGTGCAGCGCTACAAGGGCCTGGGTGAGATGGACGCCAAGCAGCTGGCCGAGACCACCATGGACCCCCGCCACCGCACGCTGCGCCGGATCACCGTCGACTCCGCCGAGTCGGCCGCCGAGGTCTTCGAGCTGCTGATGGGATCCGAGGTCGCGCCACGCAAGGAGTTCCTGGTGCAGGGCGCCTACGACGTCGATGTCGAGGCCATCGACGCCTGAGGCCGTCGACCGGTGACGACGTACGACGTGGTGACGTCGGTGAGCGAGGAAGACACCGACGAGCTCTGGCCGGTCTACGACGCGGTGTTCGGCGACCAGACCGACTACGCGGGCTGGCGGGCCGGCGCTCTGGGACCGGCACGTGGCGCGGGCCGGCTTCCGCCTGGTGCGGGCCTACGACGGTCGGGCGCTGGTCGGGTTCGCCTACGGCTACACCGGCGAGCGCGGTCAGTGGTGGACCGACCAGGCCGCCCAGGTGCTCGCGCCCGAGGTGGCCGAGGCGTGGCTGGGCGGGCACTTCGAGCTGGTCAGCCTCGGGGTCGTCGAGGCCGCCCGGGGCAGCGGCGTCGGGACCACCCTGCTGCGGGCGGTGACCGACGGGCTGCCCCAGGAGCGCTGGGTGTTGATGACGACCGCGGACGCCGACGACCCGGCCCGTCACCTCTACGCCAGGGAAGGCTGGCAGGTGATCGGACCGGGTCTGCGCGGCGGTCAGGTGACCATGGGCCGAAGGCGGCCTACGGGCAGGCTGACCCTCGGGTTCCACATCGAGTACATACCCGTCGGGCTTGGCCCCAGGCCCAGACGTGCAGGGACCAGAACGCCGTGTCCCCCAGGAAGCGGTTGCCCGGCGGGGTGTACATGAAGCCCTCATCCCCCAGGAAGGGCTGCGGTGTGGTGCCTGTGGGGTCCGGCACGAGGTACTCCATGCCGGCGAAGCGCACCTTCCCTGACGGGCCGGGGTCGGCGTAGATGAGCGCGGCCGGCTTGGTCGGGTCCGTGGAGCCGATGTTGTCCGGGTTGATCCAGAGGAAGCCCATGCCACCCATCGAGGGCGTGCCGGGGTCCTGGATGCAGGTCAGGCCGTTGACGTCCTGGAAAAGCGCGTTCCAGCCGGCGTGCCGGGCCACGGAGAGGCTGTGGTACGGCGCGGTGGCGGCCCGGATCTGCGCGGGCAGGGTCCCGCCCTGCGCGCTCGCATGCGCGGCGTACGCCGCTCCGCCCGCGGCGACAGCCAGGCCGAGACTGCCGCGACCAGGATCTTCCGGAACCTCATCACGAACCCTCCTTGACCTCGTGCACCTCGTCGGCGACCAGGCCGTGTGCCTCCCGGTGTACGGTGTTGGCCGCGTCCGGCGAGGGTGCCTCGACGAGGCAGAAGATCGTGCTGCTGGCCTCGTCGACCCAGTAGCGCTGGTACTGCACGTCGTACTTGTCCTGCACCTGCAGGTCGGCCATGTGCGCCTTGGCGACGTCGTCGGCGGTGACCGGGCCGTCCAGGTGGTGCACGTCCATGTAGAGCGGCATCTGTTTCTCCTTCGAGTGGCTCGGCCGACGCTGTGTCGACCGCACTCCCGCACGCTAGGAAGTAAAGGGGAGCGGGCTCTTCGGCGGAACTGCCCAGGTTGGTGGTCCTCGACTACCCAGATTGCCCGGGACTGGATGGGTGGTGGGTCCGTCGCAAGGACTAGGTCGTCGCGCGCGCCAGGCCGAGGGTGCGGGCGGCCGCGGCCGCGGCGGTGCGCGAGCCGACACCGAGCTTGGAGAGCACCGCGGAGACGTGGTGGTCGACGGTGCGGCTCGACAACACCAGGCGCTCGGCGATCTGGTCGTTGGTCAGGCCCTCGCACAGGAGGACCAGCACCTCGTCCTCACGGCGGGTCAGGCCGAGCGGGTGCTCCCGGGTGCTGGCCCGAGCGCCCTGCGGGGTCCGGTGTCCCAGGTCCTTCATGCGCTGCCGGGTACGGCGCGCGGCGGCGTCGCCGCCGAGCGTCTCGAAGCGGGAGAGGGCGTCGCGGAGGCGCTCCTCCTCCACGGAGTCGGCCAGCGCCTGGGCGGCGTAGTAGGGGCAGCCCAACCGGTCCCAGGTCGCAGCGGCCGCGACGTGGTCGCCGGCGACCCAGGTCGGTCCAGGGCTCCTTGACCGGGGAGGCGGGGGTCGAGGCGCCGAAGAGCCGGTTCTCCCAGACGCTCAGCGGGGCGTCCTCCTCGAAGTCCATCGGGGTGATCCGGGCCCGGACGCTGCGCAGGTCGTCAGCGGCGCCGTCGTCGTCGCCGGCGAGCCAGCGGGCCTCGGCCCGGGCCAGCCGGCTGAGGGCGACCCACGCCGTCTCGTCGACCCCCTCCGCCGCCTCGACGGCGGCGTCGAGCACCTCGAACGGGTCGCCCACGCCGCGGCGCGCCCGCACCAGGCCGAGGGTGTGCTGCGAGGTGAGCAGGTTGACCGGGCTGGCCTCGGTGGCCAGCACCCGTTCGGCGATCGCCGCGGCCTCGTCCCAGCGGCCGACGTCACCCAGGGCGACGGCCCGGTGGCCGCGCAGGCAGGTGGAGTACGTCGTGATGTCGCGCTCGTCGCAGTAGGCGATGCCGTCGCGCCAGAAGCGCTCGGCCTCGGGGAACCGGAACTCGCTGATGAAGAAGGTGTAGGCGTTCGCGTAGGCGCGCCCTGTTTGGGCCTCGGCACCCGCCTCGAGGCCGAGCCGCAGCGCCTCGAGCATCGGCCCGGTCCAGTCGCGGCGCTCGAGCAGGTCTCCGAACGCGACGTTGTTGAGCACGTCGCTGAGCAGGATCGGCTCGCCGATGCGCCGTGCCATCTCGTGCGCCTGCTGGAGCATCGCCCGCGCGGCGGCGAGGTCCGTCGACCAGAGGTTGAATGCCTCGATGGAGTAGGCGTAGGCCAGCTCGGAGTCGTCGCCGAGCGGCTCCAGCAGCGCGATCGCACGCTTGATCGCGGCCACCGACTCCTCACCTCGGCACAGCCGCCAGTAGACCGCGCACAGCTTGCGGTGGTCCTGGCCCTCACGGGCGGCGTCCCCGAGCCCGTGCCAGATCTCGATGGCGCGCTCGCGGGCCTCCGCTGCCTGCGGCCAGGAGTCGACGTAGGCCAGCACCTCGGCATAGCCGTCGTAGAGGTCGGCCAGGGCGCCCGGGTCGTCGGGCGGGAAGCGCAGGGCGCGTTCGTACTGGGCCGCGGCCTCGCGGTAGGCGCCGAGTGCGAACGCCTGGCCGGCGGCGACCGGGGCGTGACGCCGCACCAGGCCTGCATCTCCTGCCCCTTCGGCGTGGTAGGCCAGCCGGGCAGCGTCGTCGCAGTCCGGCTCAGCCGGACTTAGCGCGTCGAGGAGGGCCCGGTGTCCGGCCAGGCGTCGGTGGGCCGGGATCGCCGACTCGACCGCCCGTCGCGACAGCTCGTGCCGGAAGCGGACCGTGTCGCCGTCCGAGGTCAGCAGCCCCGCGTCGACCAGACGGTCGATGGTGGCCAGGTCGCCTGCGGACGCCGTCGCGACGAGCCCGGGATCGACCCGCAGCCCGTCGAGGGCCGCGATCTCGAGCGCCGTGCGCGCGTCGTCGCCGAGGACGGCAGCACGGGCGAGGACGACGTCCCGTACGGACGTCGGGACGTCGAGGTCGTCGCAGCTGAGCACCTCGGTGAGGAAGAACGGGTTGCCGCCGGTCAGGCGGTGGAGCTCCTCCGGGGGGTGCGGTGAGCCGTCGGCCAGTCGTCGTACGCCGGCGGGGGAGAGCGGCGGGAGGTCGATCCGGCGTGTCGACCGCTGGCCGCCGAGCTCACCGAGGGCGACCCGCAGGGTGTCCGCCGGCGCGAGCGCGTCGTCGCGGAACGTGACCAGGAGCAGCACCGGGAGGGTGCGGAGACGACGTCCGAGGTAGCGCAGGAGGTCGAGGGTCGCGTCGTCGGCCCACTGCACGTCCTCGACGACCAGGACCGTGAGGCGCTGCTGGGCGCCGAGCCAGGTGAGGACCTCGTCGTAGACCCGCCCGCGCGGCGCGCCCTCTCGTACGGCGTCGTGGAGCGGTCCCTCCACCTCGCGGACCATGTCGTGCAGGGGTGCCAACGGGCGAGGGGTGAACAGGCCGTCACAGGCGCCCCACACCCACGTGGCGTCGCGGAGCTCGGCCTGGAGTGCCTCGATCAGCGACGACTTGCCGATGCCGGCCTCGCCGGACACCAGGACCAGCCGGCCCTCACGCCCGCGCGCCTCCTCGGCGTACTGACGCAGCGAGGCCAGCTGTGTCTCGCGCTCGAGCAGTCCCCCCACGCCCTGAAGTGTCCACCCGGGCCGCTCCCGACGTCCACGGACATCCGCGGGTGGAGGCTCAGACGTGGCGGGTGAGGCGCCCGCTGTCGACGTCGTAGAGGAAGCCGCCGACTGCCGCGCGGTCGGAGATCAGCGGGTGGCTGCGGACCTTCTCGACGTCGTCGGCGAGGGCTGCGAGCTGGTCGGGGACGACGTCGAAGTGCTGGAAGGAGGCGTCGATGCCGGCCGACTCGGAGACCCGCTCGTGGAGCTCCGCCTCGGTCGCCGACGCCATCGCGCACCGGGTGTGCGGCACCACCAGGATCCGGTCGACCCCGAGCAGGTGCACCCCGAGCACCAGCGCCTCGAGGGCCTGGGGGGTGACCCGGCCACCGGGGTTGCGGAAGATCTTGGCGTCGCCGTGCTCGAGCCCGAGCAGGGCCAGCGGCTCGATCCGTGAGTCCATGCAGGTCACGATGGCGACGCCGGCCCGGGCGATGCCGTCGAAGCCGCCTCGCTCGAACCGGTCGGCGTAGGACGCGTTGGCGGCCAGGAGGTCGGCGAAGGGGTCGGAGGTCACGGGTTCACCCACGGACGCGAGGGTAGCGCCCGAGTGGCGGCGCCGCGGAACAGCACGAGCGCCAGCACCGCGGCGACGGCGGCGCAGAGGGCCGCGCCGGCGAACACGGTGTGCTCCTGGGCGATGCCGGCGTGGATCAGCACGTTGTCGTAGGCGTCGCAGCGTGTCGTGTGCCCACCGCAGACCTGCAGCGGGGGCGGCAGGTCGGTGGTCTCGGAGTAGTAGCGCCGTAGCCCGATCGTGGTGAGCGCCGAGATGCCGACCAGCATCCCGACCATGCGTGCCACCACGACGCCGGCGCTGGCCAGCCCGTGCACCTCCGAGTCGGTGCTCGCGAGGACGACGGCGTTGACCGGCGCGAGGGCCAGGCCGAAGCCCAGGCCGCCGACCAGGAGGGCGAGGTTGGCGGACCCGTGCGACAAGGTGGTGATGCCCCAGCCGGTCATCAGCACGAACCCGGTCGTGGCCAGCGCCATACCGCCAGCCGCGACCACGCCGGCAGCGAGCCATCGGGTGAGGTAGCCGCCGACGACGGCACCGATCGGCAGCGCCACGAGGAAGCGCACCAGGACCAGCGCGGCCGACACCTGCGAGCCCGGGTAGACCGTGGTGCGGGCGAAGATCGGGATGTCGATCAGCGCAGCGATCAGCGACGCGCCGACGAAGAAGCTGACCAGCAGGGCGCCCCAGGCCGGCGTACGACGGAGCGCGCCGCGGGGGACCAGCGGGTGGTCGGCGGTGCGCAGGTGCCAGACCAGGCAGCCGCTGGCGACCAGCCCGCCGAGGAGGTACCAGCGCCCCTGCGGGGCGAGCACCTGGACGCGGGCGTCGGCGGTGGCGAAGGCGAGGATCACCCCGGCGAGAGCGGCGGCCAGCAGCAGGGCGCCGAGGAGGTCGGCCTCGCGGACGCTGCGCCACCAGCTGGGCAGGTCGACCAGGGGGCGGCGGGCGGTCGCGCAGCGCACGACGAAGAGCACCAGGGCCACGATCGCGACCAGCCCGACCGGCGTCAGCCAGCGGCTCGACCCGGTGACCGGGATGAACAGCTGCCCCCAGGTCACGTCGCTGACCAGCGCGCTCGGCTGTACGAACACCAGCCCGCCGGCGACGAAGGCGAGCACGAGCAGGCCGGCGCCGACCCAGTCGGACCGCGGCCGATTCCCCGCCTCCGGGCTGAGATCGGTCGGGCGAGGACCGGTCGTCTGCGGGCTCGCCCCAGGCGGTGTGGCCCTCAGCCGCAGCACCTGGATGAGCCCCGCCAGGACCAGTCCGACGACCAGGTTGATCGCGAAGATCACCCGCCAGTCGCTGACAGCCAGGACCAGCGCCCCGAACAGCGGGCCGACGACGCTGCCGATCTCCTGCACCGCCGACACGACCCCGAGGGGTACGCCGCGCCGGTCGGCGGGGTAGAGGTCGGCCACCAGGGCCAGGGTCGCCGGCACCAGCCCGCCGCCGCCGACACCTTGCAGGAAGCGGCCGGCGACCAGGCTGGGGAGGTCGTAGGCGAGCGTGGTGACCAGGGAGCCGAGGGCGAAGAGCAGGAGCGCGGCGACCAGGACCGGGATCCGGCCGCGCAGGTCGGCGATCCGCCCGATGAGGGGCAGCATCGCGATGTAGCCGAGCAGGAAGCCGGACACGATCGGCGCCCCGCGCTGGAGCTGGTCGATCGAGAGCCCGACGCTCGCCATCATGTCGGGCAGCGCGAGGACGACGACGTAGGTGTCGGCGGCGGCGAAGGCGACAGCGACAGCCGCGAGGCCCAGCAGGATGCGCGGCGACGCGCTGGTGCGGGTCACGACCGCACGAGCAGCGGGAGGGTCGCTCTCATGGAGCGGTGATGTCCTTGGTCGTGCCGTAGTCGTCGAGCCCGAGGGTGTAGGTGAGCGACGGGTGGCCGGGGTAGAAGGCGCCGGTCAGGTCGGCCGACCGCAGCTCGCCGTTGTCGGCGATGTCGTAGGACGCCTTGAAGTCGCCGCTGGCCCCCGGGATCAGGTGGGCGACTGAGTCACCGGGGACGGTCCCGGTGTAGGTGGTCAGCACCTCCTTGTTGTCCTTGCCGCCGCGGGTCTGGCCGCCCTGCTTGAGGTCCTGGGTGGCCGCGAGGATCGCCGGGATGCCCTGGTCGACGCTGAGCAGCTGGGCCGGGTCGGGTGCGCCGTAGTCAGCCGGGTTGACCACCGACCACCCGGGAGTGAGCGGGATCTGTGCGTAGACCTTGCCGTCGACGGCCTTGACCGGGACGGGGAAGGCGCCACCCGCGATGTCGACGGTGAGCGTGCCGTCGAACGCCGGAGCGTCGGTCGCCGTGCCGGAGGCACCCTTCACGCCCTGCACGCCGTTGGGGAGGTTGTCGGTGGAGAGCGTCAACGACAGGCCCGAGGTGTCCGCGATCTTCTGCTCCGCGGTCTTCATCGCGGCCTCCGGAGCCGGCCCGGACGACGAGCCGCCGCACGCAGACAGGACAGCGAGGGCGAGCCCGAGCAGCACCGCGAGGAGCGGGAGGGTACGGCGTCGCAGCATGGGGGTCACCTTGTCACAGAGGGCACAGTCGCAGGGCGGAGAGGGGCTTCAGAGCAGGGCGGGAACGGGGCCGGCACACGCGACGACCGGCTGGGCGAGCGGGACGCCGCTGCCGTCGCGTCGGCCGGTGGCCTCGGGGAGGTCGACCGGTGAGCCGCTCGCGGCCGCGGCCCGGGCCGGAGCCGCACCGGCCCAGGCGAAGATCAGGGCGTCCTCGCCCTTGAGGAAGCGGTGGCAGCGGACCCCGCCGGTGGCGCGACCCTTTCCGGGATACTCCGCGAACGGGGTCACTTTGACCGCACCCGGCTCGGTGCCCGGGAGCGCCGTCGACGACCCGCTCGCGGTGACCACGACCGACGACGCGGGGTCGAGCGTGCCGAACCAGACGACGCGCTGCCCCGCAGCGAGCTTGACGCCCGCCATACCGCCTCCGCTCCGGCCCTGCGGGCGCACCCCGGCGGCGCCGAAGTGGAGCAGCTGGGCGTCGGAGGTGATGAAGCACAGCTCCTCGCCGCCGCTGTGCAGCTCGGCCGCGCCCACGACCTCGTCGCCGTCCTTGAGGCTGATCACGTCCCACTCGTCCTTGCCGAGGACCTCCGGGTTGACCCGTTTCACGACGCCCTGACGGGTGCCGAGCACGAGGCCGGGCCCGTCGGTGCGGAGCGCGCACAGCGCCAGGGCGCGCTCGCCGGCCTCCAGGGAGCGCACGAGGTCGAACGGCAGGCCGCCCTGGAGGTGAGGATGGTTGGCCGAGCCGGGCAGCGCCGGCAGGTCGAGGACGCTGAGTCGTACGACGCGGCCACGCGAGGTCAGCGCGCCGATCTCGCCGCGCGCGGTCGTCCGGACCGCCGAGACGACGACGTCGTGGTTGGCGCGTGCCCCGTCGCCGGTGGGCAGCTCGTCGGACGTCGAGCGCGCGAGCAGCCCCGACGAGGAGAGGTAGGCGAAGCACGGGTCGTCGGCGACCTCGAGCGACGCCGGGGTCGCGGCGACTGACACGCCACCGGACTGGAGCAGGACGGTGCGGCGTGGGGTGCCGTAGGTCTTGGCCACCTCGGCCAGCTCGTCGGAGACGACCTTGCGGAGGAGCGCGTCGTGGCCGAGGATCGCGTCGAGGGCCTCGATCGTGCGCAGGAGCTCCTCCTGCTCGTTCTCCAGCTCGATCCGGGAGAACCTCGTGAGCCGTCGCAGGGGCATGTCGAGGATGTAGTCGGCCTGGGTCGGGGTGAGGTCGAAGACCGAGATCAGCCGCTCCTTGGCCGCGGCCGCGTTGTCGCTGGACCGGATCACCTGGATGACCTCGTCGATGTCGAGGATCGCGACCAGGAGGCCCTCGACGAGGTGGAGCCGGTCGGCGGCCTTGCCGCGGCGGTGGACCGACCGACGGCGTACGACGTCGAAGCGGTGGTCGAGGAAGACCCGGAGGAGTTCTCGCAGACCCAGAGTGCGTGGCTGGCCGTCGACGAGGGCGACGGCGTTGATGCCGAAGCTGTCCTCCATCGGGGTCAGCTTGTAGAGCTGCTCGAGCAGGGCCTCGGGGACGAACCCGTTCTTCACCTCGATCACGAGCCGCAGCCCGTGGTCGCGGTCGGTGAGGTCCTTGATGTCGGCGATGCCCTGCAGCTTCTTGGCCTGCACGAGGGCCTTGATCCGCTCGGAGACCTTCTCGGTGCCGACGCCGTAGGGCAGCTCGGTGACCACGATGCCCTTGCGCCGGCCGACCGACTCCACGCGCGCGGTGGCGCGCATCCGGAAGCTGCCCCGGCCGGTCTCGTAGGCGTCACGGACGCCGTCGAGGCCGACGATCATGCCGCCGGTCGGCAGGTCGGGACCGGGGACGAACCGCATCAGGTCGTCCAGGGTGGCGTCGGGGTGGGTGACCAGGTGGCGCAGGGCCTGCACGACCTCGACCAGGTTGTGGGGCGCGATGTTGGTGGCCATGCCGACCGCGATGCCGGTGGTGCCGTTGACGACCAGGTGGGGGATCGCCGCGGGGAGCACGACCGGCTCCAATTCGCGGCTGTCGTAGTTGGGCTTGAAGTCAACAGTGTCCTCGTCGATCGAGGCCGTCATCGCCACCGCAGCCGGCGCCATCCGACACTCGGTGTAGCGCATCGCGGCCGGCGGGTCGTCGGGGGAGCCGAAGTTGCCGTGGCCGTCGATCGTCGGCAGCCGCATCGACCAGGGCTGGGTCATCCGCACCAAGGCGTCGTAGATGGCGCCGTCGCCGTGGGGGTGCAGCCGGCCCATCACTTCGCCGACGACGCGGGCGCTCTTGACGTGGCCGCGGTCGGGCCGCACGCCCATGTCGTTCATCGTGTAGAGGATGCGGCGCTGGACCGGCTTGAGGCCGTCGCGGGCGTCGGGCAGGGCACGGGAGTAGATGACGGAGTAGGCGTACTCGAGGAACGACGCCTCCATCTCCTGCTTGATGTCGGTGTCGAGGATGTGCTCCTCGAAGTCGTCGGGGAGGTCCTGCCGGGTGGTGCCGCGTGCCATGGACGCATTCTCCCTGGTCCGCCCGACCGGGCGGCGGCGGGCGCGCCGGGCGTACGACGGACGGCGCCGCGCGTCGCGGTTATCAACCGAAAGGTTGACAAAGGTGTGTGCTCGTGATGGAGTGTGATCAACCAAAAGATTGAATACGTGAGGAGCTCCACATGGCCACCGTGGTCGTCCAGGCCGTCGCCTCGCTCGACGGTTTCATCGCCCGCCCCGACGACATGCCCGGACCGATCTTCGACTGGTACGAGGCCGGCGACACTGAGCTGAGGCTCAACCCGGCCCACGTCTTCCACGTGTCGCGGCAGTCGAAGGACTACCTCGACGGCTCCGAGACCCGGTGCCAGGTGATCGGCCGGCACCTCTTCGACATGACCGACGGCTGGGGCGGCCGGCCCATCGTCGGCGACCGCGTCTTCGTCGTCACCCACGCCGACGACGCCGAGGAGTGGAAGGAGCGCTACCCCGACGCGCCCTACACCTTCTGCACCGACGGGATCGAGGACGCGATGCGGCAGGCGACCGAGCACGCCGGCGACGGCGTGGTCGTGGTCTGCGCCGGCGAGGTGGGCGGGCAGGTCGTCGCCGCCGGGCTGGCCGACGAGCTCGCGGTCGAGCTCGCGCCGGTGTTCCTGGGCCAGGGCAAGAGGTTCCTGGGCTCGGCGACCGACGAGGTCGTGCTCGACGACCCCCACGTGGTCATCCAGGGCGACCGGGTGCTCCACTTGAGGTATGCCCTGCGTCACTGACGACGTCGCTCGAGGCAACCTGCGCGAAACCTCCGGCCGCTAGATTCGGGGTCGTGACCGCAGCCGATGCCGATGCAGCCGTCGCCCCCCAGCACTGGGAGGCCGACGTCCTGCTGCGCGACGGCGGGACGGCGCACATCCGGCCGATCCGGACCGACGACCGCGACCTGCTCGTCGACTTCTACAGCCGGGTGTCGGACCAGTCGAAGTACTACCGCTTCTTCTCCCCGATGCCCCACCTGTCGGACCGCGACGTCAAGCGGTTCACCCAGATCGACCATGTCCACCGCGTCGCGTTCGTGATGATGCTGTCCGACCGGATGATCGCCCTGGGCAGCTATGAGGGGCACGTCCCCGGCACTCCCGGCTCCGACGCCGGTGAGGTCGAGGTCGCCGAGGTCGCGTTCCTCGTCGAGGACGCCCAGCAGGGGCGGGGGATCGGGCAGCTGCTGCTCGAGCACCTCGCCCAGGCCGGGCGGGAGCGGGGGATCGAGCGGTTCGTGGCCGAGGTGCTCCCCGACAACCACCGCATGATCCAGACCTTCCGCGACGCCGGCTACCGGCTGGTCAGCGGCTACGAGGACGGCGTCATCTCGCTGGAGTTCCCGATCGAGCCGACCGACACCGCGATCGGCGTGATGTCGAGCCGAGAGCACCGCGCCGAGTCGGCCTCGATCGACAAGTTCTTCAACCCGCGCTCGGTCGCGGTGATCGGCGCCTCCCGCCGCCGGGACACCGTCGGCCAGGCGCTCGTGCGCAACCTCGTGCTCGGCGACTACGCCGGCCGTGTCTACGTCGTGAACCCCCTGGCCAAAGCGGTCTCCGGGCTGCCGGCCTACTCCGCGGTGGGCGACATCCCGGGCGACGTCGACGTCGCGATCGTCGCGGTGCCCGCCGAGTCGGTGCAGGACGTCGTGCTGGACTGCGCCGCGAAGGGCGTGCACGGGATGATCATCATCTCCTCGGGCTTCGCCGAGATCGGTGAGGAGGGCCGCCACCGGCAGCGCCGGCTGGTCGGGCTGTCCCGGTCCTACGGGCTGCGCGTGATCGGCCCCAACTGCCTGGGGATCATCAACACCGACCCACAGGTCAGCCTCAACGCCTCCCTCTCCTCCCAGATGCCAGCGCGCGGCCGGGCCGGCTTCTTCTGCCAGTCCGGCGCCCTCGGTACGGCGATCCTGGAGAAGGTCAACAACCGCGGCCTCGGCCTCTCGACGTTCGTCAGCGCCGGCAACCGTGCCGACGTGTCGGGCAACGACCTCCTGCAGTACTGGGAGGAGGACGACTCGACCGAGGTCGTGCTGCTCTACCTCGAGTCGATCGGCAACCCGAGGAAGTTCAGCCGGATCGCCCGCCGCGTCTCGCTGCGCAAGCCGATCATCGCGATGCGGTCGGGCCGGACCACGCAGGGCGTGCCGATGGGCCACTCGGTGCGCACGATCGGCGCGCCGCCCCAGGCGGTCGACGCGATGTTCCGCCAGGCCGGCGTGATCCAGGTCGACACCCTTGACGAGATGTTCGACGTCGCCCAGCTGGTCGCCCACCAGCCGCTGCCGCGCGGCCGACGGGTCGCGATCGTCGGCAACTCCGACGCCCTCGGCCTGCTCGCCGCGGACGCCGCTGCCGCCGTGGGACTGGTGGTCACCCGCTCGGTCGCGCTCGGTGCCGAGGCGACCGGTCCCGACTTCGAGGACGCGCTCGACGCCGCCATCGACGACGCCGAGGTCGACTCGGTGGTCGCCGTCTACATCCCGCCGATCGACGTCTCGAGCGGCGAGGTCGCCGACGTGCTCGCCGCCGTGGGGGAGCAGTCCGACAAGCCGCTGGTCTCCTCGTTCCTCGGGGTCGAGGGCGTCCCCGAGCTGCTGCGGGTGCCCGACGTCGCGGGCTCCACGGCCGGCCGCGGCTCCGTGCCGTCCTACCCGGCCGTCGAGGCCGCGGTGCGCGCCCTCGCCCGCGTCGTCGACTACGCCGTGTGGCTGCGCACCCCCAACGGCCCGACGGTCGTGCCCAGCGACATCGACCCGGTGGCGGCCAAGGGCCTCGTCCACCGGCTGCTCATCGACAACCCCGACGGCACCGAGCTCGAGCCGGACGCCCTCGATGCGCTGCTGACCGCCTACGGCATCGACCTCTGGGAGGCCCGCCACGTCACGACGCTCACCCAGGCGACCAAGGCGGCCCGTGACCTCGGCTGGGACGTGGTGCTCAAGGCCACGACCGACCGGCTCCGCGAGCGCCCCGACCTGGCCCACGTGTGGCGCAACATCGACCGGCCGGCCGAGATGCGTGACGCCTGGGAGTCCCTTGTCGAGCTGATCGACGACTCGGACACCGCCGGGTTCGTCGTGCAGAAGGTCGCCCACCCCGGCGTACCGCTGAGCATCCGCAGCATGGAGGACCCGCTGTTCGGGCCGGTCGTGTCGTTCGGCATCTCCGGACCGCTCTCCGAGCTGCTCGAGGACCGGTCCTACCGGATCCCCCCGCTCGGCGCCCGTGACCCCGGCGCGATGACCCGCGAGATCAAGGCCGCGCCGATGCTCTTCGGCTACCGCGGGTCCGAGGTCGTGGACATCGTGGCGGTCGAGGACCTGCTCTCGCGCGTGGCCCAGCTCCAGCACGACCTGCCGCAGGTCTCGTCCCTGGAGCTGTCGCTGGTGCTGGCCGGCGCCGACCACTGCACGGTGCTCACGGCGCGGGCGCGGGTCGACCCGGTCTCCGACCCGCGGTCCGACTGGTTCGTGCGTCGGCTCCCGGCCGCGGTCGACGACACCATCCCGGGCTGAGCGGGCTTCCCCCCGGCGTGACAGACTCGCCTCATGCAGGGTCTGAAGGAGGCCATCGACCGCACGGGCTACTACCCCGAGGTCGTCGCCGACGGGGTGATGCGGGCGGTTGCGGGCGAGGACGTCGTGTCGTTCTTCGTACACCACGAGCCGACCTTCGACCGCGACGAGGTACGCCGTCACCTCACGGTCGTGGTGCTGACGCCGAGCCGGCTGATCCTGGCCCACACCGACGAGCACGAGGGCGACGACATGCTGCCCGCGCCCTACACCTCGACCTCCACCGAGGCGATCTCGCTGGCGTCGGTGAAGTCGGTCGTGGTGACGCGGATGGTCACCAACCCCACCGACGGCCCGAAACCGGCCGCCGAGGCCGTGCTCACGATCGGCTGGGGCGGTGTCTCGCGGCTCGACCTCGAGCCCGCCTCCTGTGGCGACCCGGAGTGCGACGCCGACCACGGCTACACCGGCACGATGTCGGCCGACGACTTCTCGATCCGGGTGTCGGCCGCCGCCTACGGCCCCGAGGCGGTGCCGACGCTGCTGGCCTTCGCCGAGTCACTCTCGGCCCGGACCCAGGGCTGAGCCCGGCCCGATGACCCACCCCGACCCGGATCCCGGGTTTATCGACCCTGCCTACGGTCAGCGGTCGCTGTCCGACGTGCTCCCCGCGGTGGCCGTCGCGCTCGGCCACGCCGAGGACACCGACGAGCCGGTCGGGCTGCGACTGCCCGAGGCGCCGTCGTACGTCGTGTTCCTCGTCGACGGGCTTGGGGCCGACCTGCTCGCCGCCCACGCCCACGCCGCGCCGTACCTCTCGGCGCTGCTGGGTCCCGACGCCACCGGCACCGCCGGTGTCCCCTCGACGACCGCGACCAGCCTGACCTCGCTCGGCACCGGCCTCGCGCCGGGTGGTCACGGGGTCGTCGGGTTCACCTCGCGGGTGCCGGGATCCGACCGCCTGCTCAACGCCCTGTTCTGGGACAAGGACGTCGACCCGCTGCAGTGGCAGCCGCACCGCACCCGGTTCCAGACGCTGGAGGCGGCCGGTGTGGTGGTGACGACCGTGAACAAGCGGGAGTTCCGCGCCTCCGGGCTGACCGTGGCCGCCCACCGCGGTGGTGACTACGTC
This sequence comes from uncultured Actinomycetota bacterium, assembly GCA_963761085.1. Taxonomy (GTDB): domain Bacteria; phylum Actinomycetota; class Actinomycetes; order Propionibacteriales; family Nocardioidaceae; genus Nocardioides. Next base: position 12,214 of record CAVXFQ010000002.1, on the reverse strand, counting down.
GGCGCCGACCGGGCCGGGGAGCGGATCGCCGGCGCGGTCGCCGCCGCCGAGGCGCGGCCTTCCCTCACCTATCTCTACGACGGCGACCTCGACTGGACCGGCCACCGCTACGGCGTCGCCTCGGCCCAGTGGCTCCAGCAGCTCGCGATCATCGACGCCGAGGCAGAGCAGCTGCGCGACGCGCTCCCGTCGTACACCCGGCTGCTCGTCGTCGCCGACCACGGCATGGTCGACTGCACGCCTCACCATCGGGTCGACGTCGACGACGACCCCGCCTTCCGCGACGGGGTCGTGCTGCTCGGGGGTGAGGCGAGGTTCCGCCACGTCTACTGCGCCGGCGGCGCGGTCGACGACGTCGCAGCGCGCTGGAGCGGGCTCCTGGGTGACCGGGCGCTGGTGCTGACCCGTGACGAGGCCGTGGCGCGTGGCTGGTTCGGCGCGGTGTCGAGCTCGGTGCTGCCGCGGCTCGGCGACGTGGTGGTCGCGGCCCGGGGCGACTGGGGTGTGTTCGCCTCCGCCGACTTCCCCTACGAGCTGCGCCTGGTCGGCTTGCACGGGTCGCTCACGCCGGTCGAGATGCGCATCCCGCTGCTGATCGACTGACGTCCGGTTGACGAGAAACCGCTGCGTGACTCGACGTGCTCGACCTGTCCTCGAGGACTTTCGCAGCGGTTTCTTCCCCCGAAATGGCTCAGGCCCCGGTGGCGACCGGCCGGCCAGGCTCGGTGATCCAGCCGCTCCAGCTGCCGGGGTAGAGGGCGGCGTCGTCGAAGCCCGCGAGCCGGAGGGCAAGAAGAGTCTGGCAGGCGGTGACGCCCGAGCCGCAGTAGGCGCCGAAGGCCATGCCGTCGCGCACCCCGAGGGCGGTGAAGTGGGCCCGGAGCACCTCGGGTGGCCGGAAGCGCTGGTCGGGCCCGGTGACCTCCGCCAGTGGCGCGTTCACCGCCCCGGGCACGTGGCCGGCCACCGGGTCGATCGGCTCCTGCTCGCCACGGAACCGCGCCGCGGACCGGACGTCGAGCAGCAGCCCGCTGTCGACCAGCCGGGGGATGTCGTCGGCCTCGACGACGGGGAGGTGGCCGGGGCTGCCCGCGAAGTCGCCGCGTGCGGGGGCGACCGGCGAGGTCGAGAGCGGGCGGCCGGAGTCGCGCCAGGCGGCGAGCCCGCCGTCGAGCACCATCACGTCGGAGTGGCCGTGGTCGCGCAGCAGCCACCACAGGCGGGCCGCGGCGGTGGCCGGCCCGTCGTCGTAAACGACGACCGTGGAGGTCCGGGAGACCCCGGCCCGTCGCATGGCAGCCCCGAACCGAGCCGGTGAGGGCAGCGGGTGGCGGCCGCCGGCGCCGGGGGGCTCGGCGAGGTCGACCTCGAGGTCGACGTAGGCCGCCCCCGGCAGGTGGCCGGCGTCGAAGCGCTCGCGCCCCGGTGGGCCGGTCAGGGCGAGGCGGGTGTCGACGACCACGGCGTCGTCGGGGATCGACCCGACGTCGACGAGGAGACCGGAACGCAGCATCACGACCCGAACGGCAGCGGCTCGGGGGAGAGGGCGACCGCCTGCGCCCGAGCTGCGGTGAGCCGGCGGCGGTGGTGCTGGCGGCACAGCACCTCGTAGGCCACCTCGGCCGGCGGGCCCTCGGGCGTCTCGACGTCACCGACGACGATCACCTCACCCTCGACGACCATCACGCCGTCCTCGGTGCGGGCGTTGTGGGTGGCCCGCTTGCCGCACCAGCACAGGGCCTCGACCTGGAGGACGTGCATCCGGTCGGCGAGCTCGACCAGCCGGGCGCTGCCCGGGAAGAGCCGGGTCCGGAAGTCGCTGAGGATGCCGAACGCGAAGACGTCGATCTGCAGCTCGTCGACGACCTTGGCGAGCTGGTCGACCTGGGCCGGCGTGTAGAACTGGCACTCGTCGCAGATCAGGTAGTCGATGCGGGCCCCCGCGGTCAGGGAGTCGACGACGTAGCGCCAGAAGTCGAAGTCGTCGGCGACCTCGAGGGCGTCGTGGGTCAGCCCCAGCCGGCTGGACAGGATCGCCTCACCGGCCCGGTCGTGGGTGGTGAAGATCCGCCCGACGCGTCCGCGGGCCGCATGATTGTGGTTGGTCTGCAACGCGAGCGTGCTCTTGCCCGAGTCCATCGTGCCGGTGAAGAAGTGGAGTTCAGCCATCGCGGCGCGATTGTGTCACGCGCCGGGAACGACAGCGGGCCCTCCCGCTCCGTGGGCCGGTCGGGCAGTACGTCGACCTGCCGTGAGCCAGGGCGGTGATCCACGAGTTCCGGAAGGGCTCGGCCTCCCCGTGTCGGTCGAGCCCTCCGGCGATCGTGGGCCTCTGAACACCCCTCCGTCCAGATGACTGACTCGACAGTAGGACCGTTCCCGGCCCCTCCGTGGGACATCCGGTGAGGAGCGACCGATCGGTCGGGAGGGACTAGTCGCTGGGGGTCAGATGACGCCGACGGGTGGCTCCGCTCGGGCGACGCCCCGCGGCGGGTGGCTACCAGTGCACGCCCTTGAACATCTTGGCCATCATCAGCTGCTCGGACTCGCGGGTGCCCGCCGAGCCCTGGCCCTTCGCGGCGGCGGAGTCGGGGAAGACCTGGTAGGCCATGTTCAGCACCCGGAACGCCAGCTTCGGGGCGACGGTGTGGAGCACCGCCCCTGCGTTGCCGAGCAGGGTGTTGATCTCGTGGGGCCGCTCCACGATCGCCTGGATCACGAGGTCCGCGGCCTGGGCCGGCGAGATCGTGGGGAACTTGTCGTAGATCTTGGTGGGGGCGATCATCGGCGTCCGCACCAGCGGCATGTGGATGCTGGTGAAGGTGATGCCGTCGCCGACCACCTCGGAGGCCACGACGTTGCTCCAGGCGTCGAGCGCAGCCTTGGACGCGACGTACGCCGAGAAGCGCGGCGGATTGGTCTGCACCCCGATCGAGGAGATGTTGACGACGTGGCCGCCGTTGCCCTTGCGCATCGTCGGCAGCAGCCCCATCACCAGGCGGATCGCGCCGAAGTAGTTCAGCTGCATGGTGCGCTCGAAGTCGTGGAAGCGGTCGTGGGAGAGTCGCAGCGAACGACGGATCGACCGGCCGGCGTTGTTCACGATGACGTCGACGTGGGGCAGGTCGGCGACCATGGACTCGCAGAGCCGGTCGATCGCCTCGAGGTCGGACAGGTCGCAGGGGTAGACGTGGGCGGTGCCGCCGCGGTTCTCGATCGTGGCCCGGGTCGCCTCGAGCTTGTCCTTGCCGCGGGCGACCAGCACCGGGATGCCACCGGCCTGGGCCACCTTGAGCGCCACGACCTGCCCGATGCCGGAGGAGGCGCCGGTGATCACGACGTACTTGCCGGTGAGGGCCGCCCGAGCCGCGGGGTCCTGGCCCGTGGACTGGTCGAGGTGGTCCTCCCAGTAGCCCCATAGCGTGCGGGCGTAGGACTCGAAGTCGGGCACCGCGATGCCCGAGCCGGCCAGCGCCTTCTCGGTCCGGCGGGAGTCGAAGACCGGGCGGAACGACGAGTGGCCCAGCACCTCGGCCGGCACGCCGAGGCGGCCGACGGTCTGGTCGAGCACGACCTGCATCGGGGCCGTGCGGACCAGCGACTCGGCCAGCCGCAGCGGGCGCAAGGACGACGGGATCAGCGAGAGCAGTGACGTACGGCGGTCGACGGGCGTCGCGAAGTGGGGCGCGCCGGCAGCGACGCAGAGGGTGTTGATGACCTCGATCACCGGCTGCGGGTCGGGGTTGACCAGGTGGAACGCCTCACCGTCGTGGCCCTCGAGGTGGGCGAGGTGGTCGATGGATGCGGTGACGTAGTCGACCGGGACGACGTTGGTGTCACCCAGGTCGGCGCCGACCAGCGGCAGCCACGCGGGCAGCCGGTCGCGCAGCATCTTGATCAAGGGGAAGAAGTAGTAGGGGCCGTCGACCTTGTCCATGTCGCCGGTCTCGCTGTGGCCCACGACGATGGCCGGTCGGTAGACCCGCCACGGGATCGTGGCCTCCTCCCGTACCAGCTTCTCGGACTCGAACTTGGTCCGGTGGTAGGGCGAGGTGAGCGCCTGGCCCTCGTCGAACATGGTCTCGTCGAACGTCCCGTCGTACTCCCCGGCGGCGGCCACCGAGCTCACCTGGTGGAAGCAGCTGGCCTTCAGGGCCTCGGCCAGCTCGAGGGCGTGCCGTGTGCCGCCGACGTTCAGGGCCACGTTGGTGGCGTCGTCGGCGGTCATGTCGTAGATCGCGGCGAGGTGGAGGAAGTGGTCGATCTCGCCGCCGTGGGCCTTCACCCAGGCGGCGTCGACCCCGAGGTTCTCGGCGGTGAGGTCGCCGACGACCGGGACCACCCGGTCGGTCTCCCACAGCTCGATCATCTTCTGCATCCGTGGGAGCGAGCCCTCGCGCACGAGCACGTAGATCGTGCCGTCACGGTGGTCGAGGAGCTCCTCGACGAGGTGTCGCCCGATGAAGCCGGTGGCGCCGGTGACGAAGTACGACATGGCGGTGACCCTACTCGCGCGACCGGAGGCCAGGCAGTGTTCGACCGGCGTTCACGTCGACGTCGACCCCGCAGTGCCTGGGCTCGCCAGAGTCCGGAACGAGATCCCGGCGGCGTGCCGGACGAGCGAGGAGACAGCATGCGACGCAGGACTCTGATGGCGGCGGCCGCCGGTGCGGCCCTGTGCACGGCGGTGGCGGTGGCGGCCGCCCCGCCCGGCAACGCGACACCGGGCAGCGGCAACCGCTCCTTCACCTATGCGGTGTACGGCGACGCGCCGTACGGCACGACCCCCATCGACACGTCCGAGACCCAGGCGACCCCGGCGTTCATCGCCGGGGTCAACGCCGACCCGGACGTGAGCACCGTCGTCCACGTGGGCGACATCCACTCGGGCAAGCAGTACTGCACCCAGGCATACGACGAGCAGATCGCCGGGCTGTGGGCCGGCTTCGCCGACCCGATGGTCTACACCCCGGGCGACAACGAGTGGACCGACTGCCACAAGTTGGCCGAGGGCGGCGGCACCTACAACCCGGTCACCGGCCAGGTCGACTACGTCAAGGACGGCCAGGGCAACCTCGTCGACTACGCCGGGGGCGACCCGATCGCCAACCTCGACCTGGTCCGGTCCATCTTCTTCCCCCAGCACGGCGCGACCCTGGGCAGCGGCACCCTGCACACGCTCTCGCAGGCGACGGCGTACGACCCGGCACACCCCGAGGACGCGCAGTACGTCGAGAACGTGATCTGGAAGCAGAAGGGCTTCGTGTTCGTCACCCTGAACATCCCCGGTGGGTCGAACAACGACACCGACCCCTGGTACGGCGCGCCGTCGATGTCGGCGGCCCAGCAGCTGGAGGTGCAGCAGCGCACCGGTGCGGACCTGCGCTGGCTGGCCCGCGCCTTCGACATCGCCGGTGCGGAGGACGCCCAGGGCGTCGTCGTCGTCGAGCAGGCGGACATGTGGGACCTCGACGGGAAGGCCGCGACGCACCTGGCGGAGTACGAGCCGATCGTGTCGAGCCTCGCCCAGCACACCACCGACCTCGGCAAGCCGGTGCTGCTGTTCAACGGCGACTCGCACACCTACCGCTCGGACAACCCGCTGAAGGCCGGGGCACCATGCACCGGTGACGACGGGGTCTGCTCCTACGACGCCTGGCAGAGCCACCCGTCCTACGACGTGGCGAACTTCCACCGGGTCACCGTGCACGGCAGCACCGTCCCGCTGGAGTACCTGAAGCTGACGGTCACGCCCGGGGGCCACGCCCCGACCACGGACACCAGCTTCGGCCCGTTCACCTGGTCACGGGTGATGGAGCACTGACGAACGGCGGCCCGGGTCAGGCGCCGCTGCCGTCGCCCGGGCCGCCGAACATGATCTCGTCCCAGCTCGGGACCGACGCGCGGCCGCGGGTCTTCTTGACCGGCTTGCGAGCGGGAGGCTCGTGGCGGCGGGAGTCGTCGACGGGGGCGCTGCCATCGGACTCGTCGTCACCCTCGTCGGTGTCGTCGCCCTCCGCCTCGGCGGTGGGCAGCTCGTCGTCGAGGTAGGCCTCGGCGGGCAGCTCGGCGCCGAGGGCGGCGTTCTCCTCGGCCCGGTCGTGGGCGACCTCGGCGTCGGGGCTCTCGCTGACCAGCTCGATGGCGTCCTCGCCGAGTGGGAGCTCGTCGGGAGGTACGGCGGACAGGTGGCGGCGGCGGGCGTCGGACAGGTCGTCGCGGCTGACCGCGGCGGGCGTCTCCGGCTCGTCGGGGATCTCGCCGAGCAGCCAGTGGGCGTCGTCGTCGTCGGCCACGACGTAGTTGCCGGGGGCGTCGAAGGAGAAGTGGGCCGCGCCCACCCGGCCGGTGGTCGTGTAGGAGCCGGTCAGGGTCCAGCGGCCGTCCTCACGACGCCAGGCGTCCCAGGAGACCGTCTCGGGGTCGACGTTGTGGGAGCGGAGGTGGCTGCTCACGGCGTCGCCGAGCGTGCGGGACGCGGCGGTCGCGCCACCCTCGACGGGCCGCCGGCGGATCGAGGCGCGCTGGGCGCGCTGGGCGACGTGGGCGCGCTCGGCCAGCACCGGAGCGGCGTAGGGCATCACCTTGTCGATGGAGGTGCCGGCCACCAGGGCGACGGACTCGGCCGACTCCCCGGCCCGGATCCGTGCCTGGATGTCCCTCGGGCGAAGCGACGATTCCATCTGTGTCTCCAACTGGCCGGTCCCTGCCTGGTTGTCGCCGGGTGCTGGTCGCCTGCCGGACGCGACGTCCCGGAGCCGATCGTCGATGTCGACGGTGAACTCCACCCCGGCATCGCTCACGAGCAGCAGTGACCGGCCGTCCTCGCTCACCCCGGTGAGCCTGAGGTGCACCATGGCTACGACCTGCTCCTGCCTCGCTCCCGCCCGTACCTTTTCCCGTGCGCCGAGCCTACGCCAGCCGACGCTCCGCGCTGTGCTCCCGCGACGGCGCGCCACGAGGCCTCTGTGGGGGTCGGTCAGTCGCCCAGGACCCGCCGCAGGTAGTCGTTGGCGAAGACCCTGTCGGGGTCGAGCCGGTCGCGCAGGGCCAGGAAGTCGCCGAAGCGCGGGTAGGCGGGCGCGAGGTCGGCCGCGGTCCGGGTGTGCAGCTTGCCCCAGTGGGGGCGCCCGTCGTGGGCACGCATCACGGCCTCCATCGCCTCCATGTACGCCGCGTGGGTCGCCCAGTCGGAGTGCTGGTGGGTGTGGAACGCGAGGTAGAAGGAGTCGCGGGCGTAGGCCGTCGACAGCGGGATGTCGTCGGCCGGGGCGACTCGGATCTCCACCGGGAAGCTGATCCTCCAGTCGGAGTCGTCGACGACGCGGCGTACCTCGCGGAGGGCGTCCAGCCCGGCCTCGCGCGGCACGGCGTACTCCATCTCGCGGAAGACCACGCGCCGCGGCGAGGTGAAGACCCGGTGGGCGACGTCGCTGTAGGTGCGGGCGGAGAGGGCGCGGGCGGCGACCTGGTTGAGCCGCGGGACGATGCCGGGCGCCCGGTTGCCGGCCGCGGTGAGCGCCCCGAAGACCGTGTTGGACAAGAAGTCGTCGTCGAGCCAGCCGCGGAACCTCGACAGCGGCTCGGCCTCGGAGACGTCGGCGTCGAGCCGGGTGTTGCGCTTGACCAGGAGCCGGTCGGTGTGGGGGAACCAGTACATGTCGGCGTGGTGGCTGCCGGCCACCATCTCGTCGAAGGATCCGAGCGCCTGGTCCCACGACATCGGCTGCTCGTCGGCCTCGAGCAGGAACAGCGGCTCGACGGCGAAGGTCAGCCGGGTCAGGATCCCCAGGGCACCTAGGCCGACCCGCGCGCACTCGAAGACCTCGGCGTTCTGCTCGGGGGATGCGTCGACCACCTCGCCGGTGCCCGTGACCAGCTGGAGGGCGGTGATCTGGGCGGAGAGGCCCGCCGTCACCCCGCCGGTGCCGTGGGTGCCGGTCGAGGTCGCTCCGGCCAGCGTCTGCTCGGCGATGTCACCCATGTTGTGCAACGACAGGCCGAGCCGCTCGAGCTCGGCGTTGAGCACCTTGAGCCGGGTGCCGGCCCAGGCGGTCACGGTCATCGCGTCGCGGTCGACGGACAGCAGCCCGGCCAGGCCCTGGGGGCGCAGCATCGCGTCCTCCGGCGCCGAGATCGCGGTGAAGCTGTGTCCGCTCCCGATCATCTTCACCGTGCCGCCGACGCGGCGGGCGCCGGTGACGGCCGCGACCACCTCGTCGACCGACGAGGGCGTGATCACGGTCCGGGGCTCGGTGGACTCCAGTCTCGACCAGTTCTGCCACTGCACGCGCGCAGCCTAGGACGCGGGGGATCGGTCCGGTACGGCGGCTAGGGCGCGGGCGGGGACCAGGCGAGGTACCCACAACCCGACGACCGCAGCGACGACGCCGCCACCCAGCGCGACGAGATAGGACGCCGAGGCGCCGTAAGCATCGATCATCAGACCGGCCAGGGCCGCCCCCGGCGCGAGACCGGCGGCCAGCCCGGTGTGGATGATCGCGATCCCCTCGGTGAGCCGCGGCCCGGGGACGGTCTGCTCGACCGCCGTCATGGTCGCGATCAGCGTCGGCGCGATCGCGAATCCGGCCACGAAGAGCGCGATCCCCATGCCGACCATCGACCCGATGAAGGACATCGGCACCATCACCAGGGCCAGCACGACGGCGCCGATACGGACCCGTTCGGCCGACGACCGCGTCCACCGGAACGTGCCGGTGATCAGGCCGGCCAGCAGGCTGCCCAGCGCCCACGCGGCCAGCAGCACGCCGGCGTACGGCTTGGCGCCCTGCTCGGCGGAGAAGGCCACCGTGCTCACCTCGGCGGCCGCGAACATCGACCCGAGGGCGAAGGAGACCGTGGCGAGGGCGACCACCGGCACCCAGGGCATCGGCGGCCGCGGGGCGGAGGCGGGCGCGGAGCGCTGCGGCGTCGGCTCGGTGCTGCGCTGCATCGCCAGGGCCAGCGAGCCGAACAGGCCCGTGACCAGGCCCAGCCCGAGCGCCGACCAGGGGTGCCACTGCGTCGCGAGCACGGTGGCGAGGGTCGGCCCGATGATGAAGATCGCCTCGTCGATCACCGACTCCAGCGCGTAGGCGGTCTGGACCTCGACCGGCCGCCCCGCGAGCACGTGCGACCAGCGGGCGCGTACCGCCGAGCCGATCGGGGGGTACGACGCGCCGGCCAGGGCCGCGCACCCGTAGGCGACGATGGCGGGGCCGCCCGACTCCACGGTCGCGATCAGGCCGCCGACCCCGATCGCGAAGAGCACCGCGACCACCGGCAGCACCCGCGACTGCCCGAGGTGGTCGAGGACCCGGCCCTGCCAGAACGCGAACAGCCCGTTGGCGATGGTGTAGGTGGCGGACAGGCCGCCGGCGAGGGCATAGGAGCCGCCCAGCCCGGTGACGAGCAGCACGATGCCGAGCGTCTCGATCGAGATCGGCAGCCGCGCCACGAAGGCAGAGAGGCTGAACCGGAGGGCGCCGGGGTGGCTGAGCACGGTCCGGTAGCGGGTGAACATCGCCCAGCGAGCGTAGGGCACGATGGGCCGGTGAGCCCCACTGACGTCACGCCCTATGACGCGCTCCTGCTGCTCTCCTTCGGGGGGCCCGACAAGCCCGACGACGTGGTGCCGTTCCTGGAGAACGTGACCCGCGGCCGCGGCATCCCGCGACGAGCGGCTCGAGGAGGTGGGCGAGCACTACTTCCTGTTCGGTGGGAAGTCGCCGATCAACGAGAGCAACCAGACCCTGCTCGAGGCCATCCGCGCCGACCTGGCGGCCCACGGGATCGACCTGCCGGTCTACTGGGGCAACCGCAACTGGGACCCCTACCTGACCGATGTCGTGGCGCAGATGAAGGCCGACGGGGTGACCCGCGCCGCCGTGCTTCATGACCAGCGCCTACTCGTCGTACTCCTCGTGCCGGCAGTACCGCGAGAACCTCGCCGACGCCGTCGACGGCCGTCGACGACGCTCCCGTGCTCGACCGGCTGCGGCTCTACTGGAACCACCCGGGCTTCCTCGACCCGGTCGTCGACGCCGTCGTGGACGCGGTCCGCGAGCGCGCCGCGACGCGCATCTCCTGTTCGTGACCCACTCGATCCCCGACACCATGAACGACGGCAGCGGGCCGCAGGGCGGCGCCTACCTCGCCCAGCACCGCGCCGCCGCGGCGTACGTCGTCCACCGGGTCGCCGAGGTCACCGGCCGGGTGCACGAGCACGACCTCGTCTTCTGCTCCCGGTCCGGGCCGCCGCAGGTGCCGTGGCTCGAGCCCGACGTCAACGACCACCTGGAGGAGCTCGCCGGCGAGGGGGTCGGCCGGTGGTGCTCGTGCCGATCGGGTTCGTCTCCGACCACATGGAGGTCGTCTACGACCTCGACACCGAGGCGCGTGGCGACCGCCGAGCGGCTCGGGCTCGAGCCGTGCGGCGTGCCGCACCTCGGGCACCGACCCGCGGTTCGTGGCGATGGTCCGGACCTGCTGGTCGAGCGGGCCGCCGTCGAGCGCGGCGAGCGGTCGACCGCGTCGCCGTCGCCGGCGAGCCGGCCTGCTGGGACATCTGCGCGGCGGGCTGCTGCCCCAACGCTGCGGGCGCCGCGGCCCGCGCTCGGTGATCGGGAGTGACCGCTGACGGCCGCGGCCGGCGGCCCGACCCGGTCGGCGCTGCGCGACCTGGCCCTGCGTGACCGCGCGCGAGGCCGGCGGCTCGATCGTGCGGCTGCGCCGCGAGGGGGTCGAGGTCGCGGGCACCAAGTCGAGCGCCATCGACATCGTCACCGCGCCGACCCCGCCTCCGAGCGGCTGTCCTGGACCGTCTCCTCGCCGCCCGGCCCGACGACGGGCTGCTGGGCGAGGAGGGCGACGACCTCGCGGCACCAGCGGGGTCGTCTGGATCCTCGACCCCATCGACGGCACCGTGAACTACCTCTACGGGCTGCCGCACTTCGCGGTCAGCATCGCCGCCGAGGTCGACGGCGAGGTGGTGGCCGGCGTGGTGCTGGCGCCGGCCCTCGGCCTGGAGTACGCCGCGTCGCTGGGTGGCGGCGCCACCTGCAACCGGCAGCCGGTGCGCCCCCGGCCCGCCGTGCCGCTCGGGCAGCGGCTGGTCGGCACCGGCTTCAGCTACGAGCAGGAGGCGCGCGCCCGCGAGGCGACCTACGTCGCGAGGCTGCTGCCGCGGATCCGGGACATCCGACGGCTGGGCTCGTGCGCGCTCGACATCTGCGCGGTCGCCTCCGGGCTGCTCGACGCCTACGTCGAGGAGGGCGCCCACATCTGGGACCACGCGGCCGCGGGACTCATCTGCACCGAGGCCGGGGGAGTGCTGGAGGTTACCCGGTCTCCGGGCGACAAGCGCCTGCTGATCTGTGCTCCGGCCGACGGTTTCGCCGAGTTCCGCGAGGTTGTGGCCGACACCGGGTTCGTCCGGGGCGAGGGTCCGCACGCGGCCGGCGACACCGCTGACCCTGAGGGGTTGAACACCTCCCGGACGGGGAATAGCCCGACGTCACCTTCTGTTCATGAGACACGGCGCGGCCCGAAGATGCGGTCTTCTCGGCCATCGGGCACAATCGGCGCGCCGACGAGGGCGTTACGGGTCACCGGCGCAGGATGGGGAGAGAAGAAAACGCATGGCCACCGACTACGACGCACCTCGCAAGAACGAGGAAGACCAGTCCGAAGAGAGACATCGAAGATCAAGGCGCGTCGGCACGACAAGAACTCCGGGAAGGTCGACGAGGACGAGGCGGAAGCCGCCGAGTCGTTCGAGCTGCCCGGTGCCGACCTGTCGCACGAGGAGCTGGCGGTCGGGGTGATGCCGCGCCAGGAGGACGAGTTCACGTGCATAAGTTCTTCCTGGTCCACCACCGGCGGCCAGCTCGCCGACGAGAAGCGGCTGATCTGCCGCGACTGCGCTGCCTGAAGCGAGCAGCGGGTGCGAGGAACGAGCGCCCGGCGTCGCGACGGCGTTGAGAAGAGACGCGACTGAGGAACGACGTCGGCCGAGCGCGACGAGACCCGTTGACGGTGTCTGGGGTCTGGCCCCAGGCACCGTTTCGTGGTTTCGAGACGGTCGCCGGGCGACCTCCTCAACCACCGGGCGGCGCAGGAGTGACCTCCTCAGCCACCGGCGGCGGGCGGCTTCCTCAGCCACCGGCGGCGGGCACCGAGGCGGCGCGGGGCGACCTCCTCGACCACCAGGTAG
>CAVXFQ010000001.1:0-164466 GCA_963761085.1 uncultured Actinomycetota bacterium | reverse complement strand
GTCGTCGGTGGCCTACGCGCCGGACGAGATCTTCCTGACCCTGTCGCTGGCTGGCGCCTCGGCCTACGTGTGGTCGTGGAAGATCGGGATCGGTGTCGCCATCGTGATGCTGACCGTCGTGGCGTCGTACCGGCAGACCGTCCACGCCTATCCCAGCGGCGGTGGCGACTACGAGGTCGCCTCGGTCAACCTCGGCCAGACCGCCGGCGTGACCGTAGCCTCCGCCCTGCTGGTCGACTACGTGTTGACCGTCGCGGTGTCGGTCTCCTCCGGGGTGCAGAATGCCGCCTCGGCGATCCCCTGGGTCGCGCAGAACGAGGTGACCGTCGCGGTCGGGCTCGTGGTGCTGCTCGCCGCGCTCAACCTGCGCGGCGTGCGTGAGTCGGGAGCCTTCTTCGCGCTCCCGACGTACGGGTTCATGATCGGCGTGCTGGGAATGGCGCTGTTCGGGGCGATCCGCGCCTCCCAGGGTGACCTGCCACAGGTCGAGAGTGCGGACTTCCAGATCACCCCGGCGCCGGGGTACGGGTCGCTGACCGGCCTGGCGCTGGTGTTCCTGCTGGCGCGGGCCTTCTCGTCCGGCAGCGCGGCCCTGACCGGCGTCGAGGCCATCTCGAACGGCGTGCCGGCCTTCCGCAAGCCGAAGAGCCGCAACGCCGCCACCACGCTGCTTCTGCTCGGCACCATCGCGATCACGATGATGCTGAGCATCATCACGCTGGCCAACAAGATGGGCCTGAAGTACGTCGACCCCACCGACACCTCCCGCCTCCTCGACGCGAACGGCCAGCCGATGCCGCCCGGGTACGACGAGCCCACGGTGATGGCGCAGCTGTCCAAGGCCGTCTTCAACGTCTTCCCGCCGGGCTACTACTTCGTGCTCGCGATGACCGGCATCATCTTGATCCTGGCTGCCAACACGGCGTTCAACGGCTTCCCGGTGCTCGGGTCGATCCTGGCCCGCGACGGGTTCATGCCGAGAGCACTCGGCTCGCGCGGCGACCGCCTGGCCTACAGCAACGGCATCCTGGTGCTGGCCGGCTTCGCCGTCGTCCTGATCGTGGCCTTCGACGCCCAGACGACCCGGTTGATCCAGCTCTACATCGTCGGCGTCTTCGTGTCGTTCAACCTGAGCCAGCTGGGCATGATCCGGCACTGGACGCGGCACCTGAAGACCGAGACCGACCTCGCCAAGCGGCGGCACATGATGCGCTCGCGCGGGATCAACACGTTCGGTCTGTGCATGACGGCCGTGGTGTTCGTGGTCATCCTGCTCACCAAGTTCCTCGCCGGCGCCTGGATCGCGATCCTGTCGATGGTCGTGTTCTTCGCGATCATGAAGGCGATCCGCCGCCACTACGACAACGTCTCCCGCGAGCTCGCGGCCGACGAGGAGGACCGCGTGTTGCCCACCAAGGTGCACGCCATCGTCCTGGTCTCCAAGCTGCACAAGCCGACCCTGCGGGCGCTGGCCTACGCCAAGGCGTCGCGGCCCAACGTGCTGGAGGCGGTCTACGTCGCCGCCGACGACAAGGCGACCAAGGAGCTCATGCAGGAGTGGGAGGAGCGCAACCTCGGCGTCCCGCTCAAGGTCCTCTACTCGCCCTACCGCGAGATCGTGAAGCCGATCATCGACTACGCCACCCAGATCCGCAGCGCCAACCCACGCGGTGTCGTTGCGGTCTACATCCCGGAGTACGTCGTGGGCCGGTGGTGGGAGCAGCTCCTGCACAACCAGACCGCGCTGCGGCTCAAGGGCCGGCTCCTGTTCACGCCGGGCGTGATGGTGACCTCGGTGCCCTACCAGCTCCACTCCTCGCAGATCGCGAAGGCCCGGGAGGAGCGCGACCGCGCACGGGTCAAGGCGGGCGACCTGCGCCGCGGCACCGTGTCGTCCAGCAGCCAGGTGCCTCCGCCGCGCGGCCAAGTGCCCAAGTGACCGGCTCGCGTCCCTCGGGTCGGCCACGCCGGCAGCGCCGCGAGCGCGCGCCGCGCGGCGCCTCCCACGTGGGGGAGCGGTTCGAGGCCGAGGTCGGCCCGGTGGCACACGGCGGGCACTGCGTGGTCCGCCACGACGACCGGGTGGTGTTCGTCCGGCACGCCCTGCCGGGGGAAAGGGTCATGGTCATGGTGACCGAGGGCCGCGACGGTGACCGGTTCTGGCTCGGCGACGCGGTGTCGGTGCTCGTGGCCTCGCCCGACCGCGTGGAGCCGCCGTGTCCCTACGCCGGGCCGGGCCTGTGCGGAGGGTGCGACTTCCAGCACGTCACCCCGGCAGGCCAGCGGGCCCTCAAGGCGGCGGTGGTCCGTGAGCAGCTCTCCCGGCTCGCCGGGCTCGACCTCCCGGTGACCGTCGAGGAGGTGCCGCCGTCCCTGCGGTGGCGAACCCGCATGCGCTACGTCGCCCTACCGGGTGGGGCACGGGGACTCCACGTCCACCGGTCCGACGAGGTGGTCGAGATCGACGACTGCCTGCTGGACGCCGGCAGCCCGAGCCGGGTCCGGGAGTCGGTGGAGACCACCTACGGCAGCCACGACTTCGTAGTCGATCCCGACGGCTTCTGGCAGTCGCACGTCGAGGCGCCGCGGCTCCTGGTGGAGATCGTGCTGTCGATGCTCGCGCCGCAGCCGGGGGAGCGGGTGCTCGACCTCTACGCCGGCGTCGGGCTCTTCGCCGCGTTCCTGGCCGATGCGGTCGGTCTCGCCGGGCGCGTGGTGGCCGTCGAAGGATCGCCCCAGGCCTGCCGCGAGGCCCGGGCCAACCTCCCGCCGCAGGTGCAGGTCGCGCAGGGAGCGGTCGACCGCGTGCTGGCGGCGTCGTACGACGAGCCGTTCGACCTCGTCGTCCTCGACCCGCCGCGCGAGGGTGCTCGCCGTACCGTGGTCGAGCAGGTCGCCGACCGCGCACCCCGGGCGATCGCCTACGTGGCGTGCGACCCGGCCGCGCTCGCCCGCGACCTCGCGACGTTCGCCGGGTCGGGCTACTCGCTGCGGGAGCTGCGGGCGTTCGACCTGTTCCCGATGACGCACCACGTGGAGTGCGTTGCGCTGTTGGTGAAAAGCGGTGTCGCCCCCCTGCAGAGCCCCCTAAATCAGATGTCGTAGTTCTGATCTGACATGCGCCTGATGCGATGAAGGAGCGGGGCCTCCGCTCCTCGTGCCCCCTGGCGGATGCTGGGGGTTCTGACGTCTTTCACGACGAAGGAGGCCCCTGATGTCAGAGGACGCAGGACGGCAGTTTGTGGGTATCGATCTGCATCGGCGTCGGTCGGTGTTGGTGCGGACCACCGCGGGTGGCGATGTCCTTGAGGCGGTGCGGATCCTCAACGACGTGGGCTCGCTGAACCAGGTGATGGGCCGGGCGGGTGAGGATCCCGAGGTGGTGTTGGAGGCCACCTATGGCTGGTACTGGGCGGTCGAGGCCCTGCAGGAGGCTGGTGCACATGTGCATCTGGCGCATCCTCTGGGGGTGAAGGCGTTTGAGTACCGGCGGGTGAAGAACGATTTCCGGGATGCTGCGGACCTGGCCGACTTGTTGGGGATGGGTCGGCTGCCGGAGGTGTGGATCGCGCCGCCGGCGACTCGGGAGCTGCGGGAGCTGGTGCGGCATCGGGCCAAGCTGGTCGGGCTGCGGTCCGGTTGTAAGGCCGAGGTCCACGCGGTGTTGGCCAAGTGCGGGGTCCGGGTGCCGATGACCGATCTGTTCGGCCTGGAGGGCACCGCGCTCTTGGACCGGGTCCAGTTGCCCGCCGCCTATGGGGCGCGGGTGCAGTCCCTGCAGCGGCTGATCGAGGACCTCGAGGTCGAGATCGACCTGTTCGCCCGACTCGCGCAGGGCAAGCTGGTCGCCGACCCGGGCTACACCGCGGTCCAGCAGCTGCCCGGGGTCGGGCCGATCCTGGCGGCGGTGTTCGTCGCCGAGGTCGGCGACGTGGGCCGGTTCGCCAAGGCCACCCAACTGGCGTCGTGGGCCGGGCTGACCCCCAAGCACCACGAGTCCGACACCCACGTGCACCGGGGCCGGATCACCAAGCAGGGCTCCCGGCTGGTCCGGTGGGCCGCGGTGGAGTCGGTCCAACGGATCGGCCCCCACACCGTGGTCGGCGCCTACAAGGCCCAGGTCGCCGAGCGGCGCGGGAAGAATGTCGGCACCGTGGCCGCGGCCCGCAAGCAGATCGAGCTCGTCTACTACGCCCTACGCGACCACCACGTCCGCGCCCTGTACCCGCCCGGCAGCCCGCGGCGGGAACCAGCGGCATGAGATCCCCGACTTCGACGGCAGGCCGCGAGGCCGGGCAGGTCATGACCCCCGCTGTCGGCGTGAAGCACAGCGGCGTGGTCGACCGTTCTGATTGACCCCGACCGGCCGTCGAACCCCACCCAGCTTTGCGCACCCCATCATGCGGCCCGACACGCCGCACCTGCGCGTGTCGGCGGCCCCGAAGGGATGACCGAGCAGCACCCGCTCGCTCCACCCGACCGGCACCTGTCCGGCCGTGATGAGAAGCCCGCCCACCACTTGCCCGACGTAGGAGCGTCCGAAGACAACCTCCAACCCCCGACACCTCCATCAGCCTGCGCCGAACGGGACCGGCCTCAAGGCCCTCCGGCCGCTGCGCGGTCGGGCTCCGCCCGAGCCTTGACCCCGACCCCTTACCCCGGCGCACTCACACGCCGGGTCGGGCCCTGAAACGGGCCAGCCACACCCCTTGACCAGCCCCGCTCCTTCAGGGATGACCTGCAGGAACGCCGGACTCTTGGGGACTTGGGCCGCTGCGGGGCCGCACAAGATAAGTGTGGGGGAGAAAGGTCTCCCGATCTGGGGCGGGTGAGTTTCGACATTTCGAAGTGTCCGGCCCCGCGGCGGCTTCCGAGTTGCTGCGTGGTCGGCACGAGCTCCGGTCGACTCAGTCGGCTGGAGTGTCACCACCACCGCTGATCTCGCGAGTGCCTTGGCACGACCTTGCCGACGTCACCCTCGAGCCTCACGGTTGGTCGAACGGCTGTGAGAGTCGACGACCGAGCAGGACCGACACAGGCGAAACGTGCCCCATTCCACAACCGTGGCGTGCGGGCAGAGCCTGCGCGGACTGGTCGAGGACCGGCCGCGCATACTGGACGGACATGACCGATTCCACCGGACAGAAGCTCGGGATCGACTGGCTCAAGACGTTCGCGGGCGCCCTTGCGGCGGTTTCGGCTGCCCTGCTCCTCTCGACTCTCGGTGCGGCCGGCACCGTCATCGGTGCGGCGATAGGCAGTGTGGTCGCGACGGTCGGTGGCGCGCTCTACAGCCAGGGACTCGCCCGAAGCCACCAGCGTGTGTCTCAGGCGTCGCGTGCAGCGCGCCGCAAGGTCGGGGTCGCCCAGGCCGAGGTGCGGTGGGCCAACCGGCAGCCGGGGGCCGACCGGAGCGTCGAGGATGACCTCTCGCTCGTCGAGGAGCGCCTGGGCGAAGCGAAGGAGGAGCTCGACGCCGCCGGAGACGAGCCGGACGTGACCAGCTGGCGCGAGCGCCTAGCGACGCTGCGGTGGAAGCGCATCCTGCTGGCCGCCGCCGGACTGTTCGCCGCCACCCTCTTCGCCATCACCGTGTTCGAGCTCGTTGCGGGCCGGACCATCTCGTCGATCACTGGAAGCGCCGACGGGAACGGCGGCACCTCGATCACCCGCATCAGTGGTGGTGACAGGCATTCGAGTCAGCCGTCACCGACGAAGCCGACGTCCCCGACGTCCGCGGCGTCGCCGTCCGGCGATGGGAGTGTCGCACCTCTGCCTCAGCCGTCCAGCTCGATCACCACGGCTCCCACGTCGCCGACCGCGCCGACCACGTCGCCCGCGACCACGGGGACCCCACCCACGGCGACCCCACCCACGGCGACTGCGAAGGCGACGGCGACCCCGTAGCCGGGACGGACCTCTGGACGTGGGGTGGCGACGGACCTATGGCTCTGTCAGTCCTCCGACAGGCGTGATTAGGGTCGAGGTGTCCGGCCGAGCATCGGCCGGCGGGCCCGGGAGGCTTCATGGCCAGGACGACCAGTGGGTCCACAGATCCGAGTGGCTATCCGAGGCCCGCGGCTTCGGTCGCCCGGATGTTCTACGACCGGGTGGCGGCAACGCCGGAGGCCGAGGCGTTCCGCCATCCCACCGCCGCCGGCTGGGCCTCGGTCACCTGGGCCCAGGCAGGGGAGACCGTCAAGACGATGGCGGCGGGTCTGCTGGCGCTGGGGATCCTGCCGGAGCAGCGGGTCGCCGTTGCCTCCGCGACGCGGATCGAGTGGATCTACGCCGACCTCGCGATCATGTGCGCAGGTGGGGCGACCACGGCGGTGTATCCCTCGACGGCCGCGGGGGACGTCGCCTACATCCTGGCCGACAGCGAGACCCGCATCGTGTTCGCCGAGGACGACACGCAGGTGGCCAAGCTGCGTGCGGAGCGGGACCATCTGCCCGATCTGGTTCGTGTGGTCACTTTCGACGGAGAGGCCGACGGGGAGTGGGTGCTGAGCCTGGCCGACCTCGAGGCTCTGGGCGCGAAGTACCTCGTCGAGAACCCGACTGCGGTCGAGGACGCCGTCGCCGCGGTCGAGCCCGAGCACCTGGCGACCCTGATCTACACCTCGGGGACCACGGGGCGGCCCAAGGGCGTGGAGCTGCCGCATCGCTGCTGGACCTACATCGGTGCCGGTGCCGAGGCTCTCGGGATCCTGAGTGCGGATGACCTGCACTATCTGTGGCTGCCGCTGTCGCACTCGTTCGGGAAGATGCTCGCTGCCGTGCAGCTGCAGATCGGCTTCCCGACGGCGGTCGACGGCCGGATAGACCGGGTCGTCGACAACCTGGTGGTGCTGGGGCCGACTTTCATGGCGGGGCCGCCGCGGATCTTCGAGAAGGTGTACGCGAAGGTCACGCAGACGGTGCAGGAGGAGGGTGGGATCAAGCTCCGTCTGTTCGACTGGGCGTTCGGTGTCGGTGGCCAGGTCTCCGAGGCGCAGGCGCAGGGCAGGCGGCCGAGCGCCCTCGTGCGGGCGCAGTTCGCGCTGGCCGACCGGCTGGTGCTGTCGAAGGTCCGCGCTCGGCTCGGGGGCCGGATCCGGTTCCTGGTCTCGGGGAGCGCGGCGCTGTCGCAGGACATCGCGGCGTGGTTCCACGCAGCTGGTCTCGTCCTGATCGAGGGCTACGCACTCACCGAAACGGGTGGTGGGGCGTGCATCGGTAGTCCCGAGCACCCGGTGTACGGCGTCGTCGGCGCACCGCTGGTCGGATCGGAGATCAGGCTGGCGGACGACGGGGAGATCCTGATCCGCGGTCCGGCGGTGATGCGCGGGTACCACAACCAGCCGGACGCGACGGCCGAGGTGCTGGCTGCTGACGGCTGGTTCACCACCGGTGACATCGGTGAGATCGACGATGACGGCCGACTGCGGGTGACGGACCGCAAGAAGGACCTGATCAAGACCTCCGGTGGCAAGTACATCTCTCCCCAGGCCATCGAGGTCATGTTCAAGGCGGTCTGCCCGCTGGCCAGCCAGATGTTCGTGCACGCCGACCGGCGCAACTACGCGACCGCGCTGATCACGCTGGACCCCGATGCGCTGGCCCAGTGGGCCCGGGCCCAAGGCCTGGTGGAAGCCGACTACGAAGCCGACTACGCGGTGTTGGCCGCCGACCAGAACGTGCACTCCTACGTGAACTCCACCGTCGGCGAGCTCAACGGTCGGTTGAACCGCTGGGAGACCATCAAGGACTTCCGGATCCTCGACCACGACCTGTCGGTCGAGAGCGGCGAGCTGACACCGAGCCTGAAGGTCAAGCGCAGGACCATGGAGGCGAAGTACGGGACGCTGCTCGACTCGATGTACGGGGGCCAGTCGCGTGCCTGACCCGCTCGACGGCAACGAGGCGGTGAGGCGACGGATCGTCGACGCGGCCGCCGAGCTGTTCGCCGAGCACGGCTACAGCGCCACCAAGGTGGGGATGGTGGCCGAGCGAGCCGGGGTGTCCCCGCGCACGGTACGTCGCCTGACCGGCGGACGCGACGAGCTCTTCGCCCTGGTGATCGCCACCAAGCTGACCTCGGAAGCTGCCGACCGCGTCGCCGAGGCGGCCGCCGACCCTGAGGCCTCGCCACCGCTCGCCGTACTGATCGAGACGGCAGCCCGGATCTTCGCCGCCCCCGCGTTCGGCTGGAGCGTCCTCGAGCTCGAGGCGCTCACTCGTGCCCACCGCGACGACGGCGTCCGCACCCTGATGTCAGAGCGGCTCGGTCAGCGGCGCGCGAACATGAGGGCGGTCGTCGATCAAGGGCGACGTGCAGGGGGTCTCGACGACGATGTCGATGCCGACGCGCTCGTCCATCTGGCGCTGGCCCTCTCGGTGGGTCTGGCGGTGATCGAGCCGGTGTCACGGCAGCCGAGCGGTGCGAACTGGAACGCCCTGATGGCGCGGATCGGCGCCTCGGTGGCACCGGCGGAGCTGCTGCTGTCGGCGGAGTACGACACCGGCAACCCGTGGCGGTTGCGCATCGACATCCCCGACCAGCCGGGCGGGCTGGCGCAGCTGGTACGCGCCCTGAGCACGTTGCACGCCTACGTCGTGGGAACCGCCGTCTTGGCCACCGCCGACGGCATCCGCACCGTCGACGTGGCGGTGACGGTGCCGGAGCAGATCACCGCCCAGACGTTGCTCGCGGCGGCGATGTCGGCGGGCAGCAACGGACACGTGACGGAAGGGTCGGTGGACGACGGCCTCGACCTCCCGACCCGGGTCCTCAACGCCGCCACCGAGCTGGTCACGAACCCGGGGTCCGCCCCGTTGGCTGCGGCCGCACTGGTAGAGGCCGATCGGTTCGAGGTGACCGACGCCAACGAAGGCGACGACGACGCCGCCGGAGTCCTGCGGCTGCAATGGACTCCGGACCGGCACGTGGTGCTGCACCGCGACTGGGCGCCGTTCGCCCGTGCCGAGCAGACGCGGGCCTCAGCCCTGCTCCGTCTGGCCGCGACGATCGCCGGGAGCGAGGGCGACCCCGAGGCGCTCGGCTGGGTCGAGCCGGTCAAGGGCGACGGCACGGCCTGGATCCGGCTCGGCCGTCCCGAGGACGCCGACGCGGTGGCGGCCATGCACGAGCGTTGCTCGGAGCAGACCCTGTACCGGCGCTACCTCTCCGGGGTCGCCGAGTGGCGCGACCTCAGCCTGCGTCGGCTCACCGGTGGCCATCGGGGCGCCACTCTCGTCGTCATGAGCGAGGACGGCTCGATCGTGGGGCTGGGCAACCTCTTCCCGGACCTCCCCGACGAGGGCCACGTCGCCGAGCTCGCCGTGATCGTCGAGGACGCCTACCAGGGCCGCGGCATCGGCACCCGGCTCGTCCGACATCTCCTCGAGCTCGCTCAGCGGCTCGCCATCGAGGCCGTCGTCGCCACGGTGCTGGCCGAGAACGCAGAGATGCTGGCCGTGCTCGAGGCGACCGGGCTCGACTGGACCCGCGAGCTCGACAAGAGCGTGTTCACGATGCGCGCCCCCCTCGCGGTGGCCGCCTACGGGTCACTGTCGGGCGGTCACCCGCGGGTCCGACGACCGTGACCTGGTCCGCGGGCAGGCACACCGCGCCATCATCGAACTTCGCACACGGCCACGATGTGAGATCGAGCCCCGGCTGACGACGCCGCGTTCGGATCAGGGAGTCGCTGCCTTGACCACGAGCACCGGGCACTCGGCACTTCGCATGATGCTCTGCGACGTGCTCCCGATGACGAGCTCGCTGACGGGGCTTCGCCTACGCATGCCGATCACGACGAGGTCTGGCTGGACTTCCGACATCACCGCCAGGATGTCCCGGGCCCGCTCCGAGCTCGGCGGGAGCTGACGGACCTCGACATCGACTCCAGCGCTCTCGAAGACAGCCGCCGCGGCGTCCAGTCCCTGCTCGGTCGACATCGGTGAGTCGACTTCTGCGACGGGTCGCGTCACGTTGACGATCACAGCGTTCGTCGCCTGCCATCGTGCCTGGTCAACCGCCGCGTTCAGCGCGGCGTCACCCGCAGGTGAGTGGATGTAGGCAGGCGGACCCACGTCGGGCCGGTGAGACAGCGGGGCTAGGGTGGGCGTGGCGTAGCGGGGGGCCGCGCCAAGGACGGGCGCAGGCAGCCTTTACGACCGAGGCCGCTGTGCACGCCACGGCGGCTTCGTGGGTCCGGTCGGCCGCTCGCGAACCTGACCTGGGGAAACGCAGCCCCGGGGACGACCCCGCCGGCGATCGAGAGCGGGCGCCTTGGGGACAGGTTGGATCCGTGACTCGGCGGCCGACGAAGCCAGATGTGGGCGTCGCCCAGACGGGACCAGATGTCGTAGTTCTGACTTGGCATGCTGGCTGACCTGCATGAATGCTCGAGTTGCGAGCTCTTGGGCCGCGCTCGGGCCGCAACGGACCGAAAGAAGATGCAAAGTTCCAGATCCTTCGGGGCGAGTTCGACCACTTGCAGGTGCGGTGGGGCGGCGGGGGACGGGGCAGGGCAATCGACCCGGTAGCCACCCAGCCGGGCCCGCGACTCGAAGCCACCTCAGGGCCGCCTTCTCACTGACGCGACGCGCACGTTTCGACCGCTGCCTCGACGGTGCCGTGGAAGCGGTCGGCACCTATCAGTTCGGTGAGGCCGACCTCGTCGAAGCGGTGTCGCAGCTCCACCGTCGCCCGGGCGACGTGAAGTTCGATGCTCCGCTCGCGCAGCACGTCGAAGACCTCGCGGAGCGCGACCTCGGCGCTGGCGTCGATGTCGCTGATGAACGAGGCGTCGAGCACGACCTGTCGTACCGGCTTGGGCGCACCGTCGACCGCGGCCCAGAGACGGCGTTTGAAGAAGTGGGCGTTGGCGAAGAACATCCGGTCCTGGATGCGGTAGACCACGACGCCGGGGGTGATGCCGGAGTCGGGGTGGTCGGAGACGTCGACGTAACGGTCCTCCCCCGCCGACCACCCGAGGACCGCGTCGGCGGGTCGAGCAGCCCGGCGGATGACGTCGGCCACCGACAGGACGACGGCGACGGCGATGGCCAGCAGCACCCCGAGCACGACGACGAACAACGACGTGATGGCCGCGATCGCCATCTCGGTCCGGCTGCTGCGGGTCAGCGACCTCCACTGCTCGGGATCGATGAGCTTGACGGCGGAGAACACGATGACAGCCCCGAGCACGGCCGACGGCAGGTATTGGATGGGTTCGGTCAGGAAGAGCAGAATGGCCGCGATCATCGCCGCGGCCGTCAGCCCACTCACCTGGCTGGTTGCGCCCATGTTGTCGTTCACCGCGGTTCGCGAGCCGCTCGTCCCCACCGGGATGCCCTGGGTCACGCCGGCGGCCATCTGGGTGACGCCCAGGGCCAGCAGCTCCTGGTTGGCGTCGACGACCTCGTGGCGGCGGGCGGCGAAGGAGCGAGCGGTGAGGATGGAGTCGGAGAACGCGACCAGGAAGATGGCCACCGCGGGGCCGGCCAGGTCGCGGAGGTCCGAGGCCTGGATGTCGGGAAGGGAGAAGCTCGGGAGACCGCTCGGCACCGGACCGGTCACCGAGACCCCGTGGCCGGCGAGGTCCAGGGCCCAGGAGGCCGCGATCCCGAGCACCACGAGCAGGAGAGCGCCCGGGATGCGCTTGCCGACCCTGCCCAGGAGCACGAGCAGGGCCAGCGACAGCACGGCGACGACGACGGTGGCGGGGTTCGCGTCGCCGAGGTGTCGGAGGATGTCGATCGTCTCCTTGATGGCGCCGTCCTCGTCGCTGGAGACGCCGACCAGCTTGCCGAGCTGACCGAGGACCAGCACCACCGCGACGCCGGAGATGTAGCCGACCAGCACCGCTTGCGAGAAGTAGTCGGCGATCCAGCCCAGGCGGATCAGGCGCGCCGCCAGGAACACCAGGCCGACCAGAAGGGCGAGCATCGCCGCGAGCGCGGCGTACTCGGTGCTGTCGGTCGCGGCCAAGGGTGCCAGCGACGCCGCGACGAGCAAGGAGACCGTGCCCTCCGGGCCGATCACGATCCGCGGCGCGGGCCCGAACACGGCGAACGCCACGACCGGCAGCAGCAGCGCGTAGAGGCCGGCGCTGACCGGCGCCCCGGCCAGCTGGGCGTAGGCCATGGCCGAGGGGAGGGCCAGGGCGGCCACCGTGATCCCGGCGACGACGTCGGCCCGGCCCCGCTTCCGGGAGTAGTGCGCGATCGAGCGGGCGAACGGCACGTACCGAGTCGTGAGGGGCGGCCGGCTCTCCGAGGCGAACGGGCCGCGACCGTGGTAGGCCTCGCGGAACGGCTGCACCTCTCCATGGAACTCCGGGCGCGACGTGGAGGCATCCGCCGTCGCGGATGATTCTTCGGACGGGTCGCGGGCCGTCAGTCAGCGGGGGATGACTCGACCAGGCCCAGGGAGCGAGCCCGGGCGATGGCCTCGTCCCGGGAGGAGGCTCCCAGCTTGCGGTAGATGGCCGAAGCGTGGCTCTTGATGGTGGCCCGCGAGAGGAACAGGTGCTCGCCGATCTGGTCGAGGGTCAGCCGGCTGGGGAGGAACTGCAGCACGCGCAGCTGGGCCGTCGTGAGGGTCTCAGCGCACATCTGGTCGTCCTGGAGCGACCGGAGCCGTGCTTCGGCGTCGTCGAGGAGCTCGGGGAGAAGGGTGTCGGTGAGGTCGGGCGTCATGTGGTGACGGGCCTCCCCGCACAGGGTGCGGGCCAAGGCCGGGTCGCCGAGCAGGATCGCTGCTCTCGCCTGTACGAGGGGGCCGGCGATCGCGAACCAGGGCGCGATCTGGCTGACCCGGGTCGTCAGGCGGCGCGCCGTACCGAGGACGACGCGCGCCTCGTCCTTGTCGCCGCGAGCGGCCTCCACCAGGGCGAGCGCGGTGATGGTGTTCACCGACGTCGCCAGCCGCTCGAGGTGATGGGTCTCGACGAGCTCGCCGGCGCGCTCGATCATCGGGACGCCCTCGGCCCAGTCGTCGTTGAGGAGAGCGAGCATCCCGTGCCAGGCCAGGGTGTTCGCCTCGATGATGGGTACGCCGAGGGCTCGCCCGAGGAGCTCGGCGCGCCGCAGGCTGTCCATCCCCTCCTGGAACCGTCGCAACAGCGTCAGTGCCACGCCCTGGTTGAGGAGAGCGGCCGCGCGGAACCCCGAGTCACGGGGGAGACCCCGCTCTGCGCCGATGCAGAGGGCTAGCGACCCTTCCAGACCGTGGTCACCGACCACGACGTGGAGGCAGGCGAGGCTGGCGGCGAACTCGTCGTCGGCGACGCGTTCCTCCCAGGCTGCGCCCGCGTGCTCCTCCGCGGCGAGAAGCCACCGCGTCATGCGCATGGGGTCTCCGGACTGCAGACCGAGCCACGCCGCGGCCAGGCTCAGCCAGCGGTCGGACCTGATGCGGAGGTCGTCGAGGTCGGCCAGCCAGGCGGCCAGCCGATCAGGCTGACCCGAGGAGATGCACGCGGGAACGCCGGACCAGACCAGCCGCCCGGTCAGCTCGAGGTCGCCGGCCGCCTTGGCGTGGCGGATCGCGGCGTCCAGGTCGCCCTGCGACTCGTGCCACGCGGAAGCCCGGCGATGGAGCTCCGGTGCCGACCACGGCTCGGAGGACTCGAGCTCCGCGTGCAGCGCATCAGCCAACAGGTGGTGGTAGCGGTACCGACCCGGAGGTGTCTGCGTGCCCACCACGAGCTGCAGGCGTCCCGCCAGGTAAGCGAGGACCGCGGCCGAGTCCCGTCGCTGCAGGAGCGCGTCGCACGAGGGGCCGCTGAGCTCCTCGAGGACCGAGGTGCGTCGCAGGAAGGCGCGCGTGCGGTCGTCGAGGCCGGCGAGGACCTCGGACGTCAGGTAGTCGCGGACGAACGGGTCGGACGTCGTCCCCGCGACGGCGGCCGGGAGGCTGCGAGCACCGTGCGCCTCCACGGCCAGCGCCATCAGGTACAGCGCCACCGGCCACCCCTCGGCCCGGGCGACCAGGTCGGCGGCGAGCTCCGGGGGCAACGTGACCCCGAGGCCGGCCAGGAGGGCCTGGCTCTCCAGGTCGCCGAAGGGAAGCTCGTCCGGGCCGAGACAGAGGAGGCGCCGTTCAGCACGGGTCCGAGCCAGCCATGCTGGGGGGCCCTGCCGACTCAGGAGGGCGAGCTGCGATCCGGCCGGCAGCCCCTGGACCACGGACTCGAGCAGGGCGTGACAGGCCGGCGTGGTCAGCAGGTGCAGGTCGTCGATGACTAGGACGTAAGGGCGTCCGCGTGACGAGGCGAGGTGGGTGAGGCCAGGGAGCAGGAGTGCGGAGAAGGTGGGCTCCGCGGCGGTGGCCACCGACCGGACCCGACCCGCTCTCGGGCCGGGCGACTCCAGCGCGCTGATGAGCGCGAGCGCCAGCGTCGCCGGGTCGTCGTACGGCGACGTGATGCGCAACGTCGGATGCGGGCGTGGGTCCCGCCCGGCCCATTGCTCGGCCAAGGTGGTCTTGCCGAACCCCGCGGGAGCATGCACGAAGACCACGGGCACGTCGGCGTCGTCGTGGAGCCGGGTGAGCAGACGGGTGCGCTCGACGGACGCCACACGGGTCGTCTCGAGGGTGCTGAGTGGCCCCATGTCTGGATCGTGGCGCCCGGCGCGGGGCCGGGGTACTGCAGAAGGTCCTGTGCTGGGGGGAGACTCGGCCCTCCCCTCGAGCTCTCACCGGGGAGAGGCTGAGGGTGCTGACGGCTGTGGGGGGTGCTCGTACGACGCGGTGTCCCACTGGAGGAACAGGACGCAGGCACCTGAGCCGGCAGGGACCAGGCCCTCGACGAGCTCGGCGTCGTAGGTGAGCCCCGCCGTCGTCACGCGTGGGTTGCTGAGGTGGAGGGCGGCATGGCCGGGTAGCTGCGCGTCCGCGTCCAGGAGAGCCAGTCTGCCCTGCACTCGGCTGACGGCCCGATCCTCCGATGGGTCGTCGGCCCAGAGGTCGAGGAACGCGCCGGTCGGTAGGTACCCGAGACCCGCGGCGTCCGAGGTCATCCAGATCGTCGAGGGCGAGGGGTCCAGCAACGTCAGGGACCCGTCCGAGAACAGCAGCCCCCTCGCGACGTGGGCGTAGACCTCGCCCGAGACGACGACGCTCGCCATGCGGACTCCTCCTTCAGGGTCGGGACCCGACTCGCACGAAGGCCAGCGACCGAGCGGACCAGGAACTGTTGCTGGCCGAGGTCAGCCCGTGAACAGGGCGTCCGCCCACCACGCCGGCGGCGCATGCGGTTCGCTCATGGGCGGCCCGGTCACCTGGGTGGGGCCGGGCACCGGCCACGGGGCGGGATCCACGACTGCTTGCCGGACCGCGACGCCGCCCTCGGTGAGGTTGAAGACCGTGAGGTCCTGCGCGATCGTGACCGGTCCGTCGTACTCGGTGCGCATCTCGCGGTACGCCGCTCCGACCGTGTCGTGGTCGACGGCGAGGTGCCACATCACCGACATCCGGGCACCACTTCGCGCGAACACCTTGCCGGCCATCGCCGGGCTGGTGTGGACGCCGTTGACGATCTGCTCGGCGAACGCCGGTGGCACGCCCGCCTTCTTCGCGTAGACCTCGGCCGAGGGGAACGTCTCGTGGATGAGGAGGTCGGCTCCGGTCGCGGCTTCGATGAGCGTGTGGCACGGTCGGGTGTCGCCGGAGAAGACGACGCTGCGTCCGGCGTAGTCGAGCCGGTAGCCGACGGCGCCGTTCTGGATGTGGATCACTGGGAAGGAGCTGATCGTGACGCCGTTGCGCTCGTAGACGACGGCTGGGGTGCCGTACGGGACCTCGGTCGCGGTCGCTCGGGCACCGGACTGCCCGGGGTGGCCGCACAACGACTCCATGTCCCACTGGTGGGCTGCCTGGAGGTGCTCGACGTAGGCCTTGGTCCCGAGGGCCTCGGGCTCTCCGGCCGGCCCCCACACCTCGACGGGGTCACGCCGTCCGGCCTTCGCCAGGCTGTAGATCAGCGTGGGCATGTCGCCGACGTGGTCGGCGTGCAGGTGGGTCAGGAACACCTTGGTGGTGGCGGTGACCGGCAGCCTCAGGCCGTCGAAGTTCTTCAGAGCTCCGGAGCCGAGGTCGAGGAAGAACAGGTCGCGCTCCTCGTTGCCGACCTCGACGAGGATCGAGGCAGAGGCCTGGGAGGGTCGGACGAAGGGGTCTCCGCTTCCGAGGACCGTGACCCGCATCTCGTCGGCCGTCAGTGCCTCGCCGGGCCGGAAGATCTCCGGGTAGGGCCGGGGGGTTCCGACCACCGGCGTCGTGGTCAGTGCCTCGCTGCTTCCCTCCGTGGCGAGCGGTGTGGTCTCGTTGATCGCGTCACTCATGGTGTGCAACCCCTTTCGGATGCTGATGGTCGGTCTCGGATGGCTCGGCTATGGCTGCCGCCACGGTGGGGTAGGGGTGGACGAGCCCGGCGAGCTGCTCGTGGCCCAGCCGCGCGGCGTAGTCGCGGACCTGGGCGTGAGCGCGGGCGAACCGGACGTCGATCCCGGCTGCGCGCAGGTCGTCCGCCGCGGTGGCCAGGGCGCCGGCCGCGGTGACGTCGATCTCGGAGGTGGAGTCGAAGTCGAGGACGACGAGACCCGGTCGTGGCTCGGCGTCGAGCGTGAGGTCGGAGAGTCGCTCGATGACCGGGTCGATGCTGGCGAAGACCAAGGGGCCGTTGGTGCGCAGGATCACGGTGCGGGGCACCGGCGTCGTACCGGGGTTGGCCTCGATCTCCACGAACCCGCGCTCGGGGTGCCGGCCCAGCACCGCGATGTGCGGAGTGCTCAGGCGCTGCAGCAGCAGGAGCAGGCTCAGGAGGATGCCGATGAGCACGCCGGCCATCACCTCGATCAGCACCACGCCGAGGAAGGCTGAGAGCGCGAGCCAGAAGTCCGGGACCCGCACCTGACGGAGATGCCAGATCCGGCGTGGCTGGATCATCCCGATCACGGCCGAGATGACGATCGCGCCGAGGACCGGCTCGGGGAGGTTGGTGAAGATCCCGGTCAGGAACAGCACGGTCAGAACGACCAGCCCGGCCGTGGTGACGAACGCCAGGGGAGACCGGGCGCCGCTCTCCTTCGCGGCGGCGGACTTCGACAGGCTTCCCGCCGGTGGGAACCCTTGCAGGACTCCGGCTCCCACCGAGGCTGCGCCGTAGGCGAGCAGCTCGCGGTTGGCGTCGACCTTGGTGCGGTCCTTGGCCGCGTAGGCCTTGGCCACCGCCAGCCCCTCCGCGAACCCCACCACGACAATGCCGAACGCGCCCGGAACCATGTCGAGGACGTCGTGGATCGTCACGCCGCTCCAAGAGGCGAACACGAACCCCGACGGGATCTTGCCCACGATCTCGACGCCCTTGTCCTCCAACGAGAGCGCGGGCACCAGGAGCAGCGACACCACGACCACGAGCAGAGCCGCCGGCGCCTTGGGCGCATACCGGTGCAGGAGGAGCAACGCGGCCAGCGAGCAGACGCCCACCGTCACCGCCGCGGTGTTCCACGAGGACCAAGAGGTCAGGACCTCCCATAGTTGCTTGAGGGTGCTGCCTTCCGGCTTCTGGATCCCGACTAGCTTGGGCAGCTGCCCGACGGCGACGTAGACGCCCAGGCCGATGATGAAACCGTCGAGCACCGGCTCGGCGAACAGCCGCGAGACGAAGCCCAGCCGCAAGGCGGCCAGACTGACGAAGACCGCACCGACCAGGAGTGACAGCACCGCGGTCAGCGCGACGTACTGGTCAGTGGCGGCCGCTGCCAACGGCGCCACCACAATCGCGGTCAGCGCCGCGATCGTGGAGCTCGGTCCGACGAAGAGCCGGGTCGAGCTGCCGAGCCAGGAGTAGGCCAGGACGGCCAGCGGCACTGAGTAGAGCCCGAATTGCGGTGGTACGCCGGCGATGGACGCATACGCCATCGCCTCGGGCACGACCAGCGCCCACAACGTCAGGCCCGCGACCAGGTCACGGGTCAGCCAGGGCCTCTGGTAGCCCCGGACCCAGCCGGGAACGGCCCCTGGTCTGCTCGATCGAGCGAGGGGCGTGCGTCCTGTAGAAGCCACCGGTCCACCCCTTCCGCTCCTGCTGCCAGGATCCAGCGCCGAGTTCGGCACAGTCGTCCCCCATGGGGGATGATCCCGGCCGCCTGCCGGGCGTTGAATCGAGTCATGAACCATCAAGCCCGCATCGCAGAACGCTCGGCCCTTCTCGACGAGGACAGCCGTCGGGTGGTGGCGGCCGCGCTGGCCGGTGCCGCGCTGGGCGCGTGGCCGGCGTTCACCCTCGGTGTGTACGGCGTGATCTTCTTCGAGCAGCACCTCGCGGTGTGGGCCGCCGCGAGCTCGGCGTTCCTCGCCTTGGGCTACTCGCGGGGGCCTCGGGTGTGGCGCCGGCCGATGGTGATGGCGCTGCTGCTGCCGACGCTTTGGATCGTGCTGGCGTGGATCCTGCCGGTCGGCGGGACCTCCGGCATCTACCAGGCACTGTTCTGGCTGGGCGCCGTGATCACGATCTTCGGGCTGCCGGCCCTGGCGGCGTTCCTGGTCCGCCTGATCATCCCGACCGCCGAGCGTCTGCAGGGCCGGGAACGGCTGGCGGTGGCCGGGGTGGTCGTCTCTGTCATGCTGACGTCGTTCCTGGTCGGGACGCAGCATCCGCGCATCCTCACGTGCGAGGACTTCACGATCAGCGGGAACCATGCACCCGAGAGCTGCTCGTCGGGCACCGGGAGCACCGTGCGCTGACGCCCGAGTGCGCTGTGTCGGTCAGAGGTGCGCAGCAGACTGCGCCCGCGACTTGACGTGCTGCCTACGCAGGGTCCAGAACACGATCCCGATGGCCACGGTCGTGACGGTTCCCGAGATCACGACAGACGCGAGTGGGTACTCGCCGAGGCTGAGCCCGATCCAGTAGGCCAGCAGGCACGTGTACGCGCTCCACAACACCCCGCTCAGGACCGACCAGCCCAGGAAGCGCCGGTAGCGGATGTCGGAGAGACCCATGGTGGCGTTGACGACGAAGCGCAGGCCCGGCACGTAGCGGCCGCCGACGATGAGCACCGGGACGCTGCCGTTCATGACCTCGAGTCCCTGGCTGACCTTGGGGTTCGCCTTCGCCTTGTCCAGTTGGGGCTGGATCCGGCGGGCCGAGCGGCGGGCCAGCCAGAACAGGCAGGAGTCGCCCACGATCGCACCAAGCGCTCCCATCACGATGACCGGCAGCAGGTCGAGCTCTCCCTGCGCGGCGGCCGTGGACGCTGCGTTGAGGGTGGTCTCGCCGGGGAAGATCGGGACGACGCCGTCGAGGGCGATCAGCGCGAAGACGCCGAGATATGTCAGGAGCGCGCTGGGGGCGTCAGTGACGGAGAAGCCGTCGCCGGTGGACGTGTAGACCAGCGCTGCCACCACGACGAGCACGACCACCACGACGCCGAGGACGACGTATACCCGCCGACGGCGAGCAAGACCTCCCCACCACTTCCGAACAGCGCTCAGCATCTTGCACCGCCGCACGGGGACATGCCGAGATTATGGACGCTCTTCTTGCGAGGAGCGGTCCGTTCGGGCCGAGGTCAGGAAGTCTTTTTGGCGCAGGGTCGCGCCAGCTCTGCTCGAGGAGGGGGTCGCACAAGCCCGTGGGGGAGCTTGCCATGGGGCCGCATGCCCTCTTGCTGAGCTTTCCGGACCCATTTCGGACCAGAACTGATCAGAACACATGCGTCTGAGCGCGACGGACAAGTTCGCGCAGAGCGAAACAGTCGGCCATTCAGGCTGAATCGGCAACCACGCCGCCTTGGGAGTCAAACGGTCGCCCGTTCTGAGCACATGGTTGGCGCGACGTGGCCAGGGATTGCCCCGAGTTTGGTTGTCAGTCAACCAGACCGGGTGAGACACCGACGTCCTTCGCGACCTGGGCCATGGAGGATCCGAGCTCTTGTAAACCCGGATCACGTCCTCGCGGACCTGCTGGGGAGCGCCTTCGGCATGGTGCACATCCTCCCAGCGCCGACACACGTCGACGCAGATCAGATCTCACCTATCCGTGCAGCAGACCCAGCCGGAATGACGCGCGCTCAGCGCGTTCAGGGGTGGCTTTCGTGGGTGCTGGTTGGGTCGGTCGATGGTGTGCCGAGTCCGGCGTCTCGGGCGATGATGGTGGCTTGGGCGCGGTCGGTGACCTGCAGCTTCGTCAGGATGCTGGAGATGGTGTTGCTGATGGTCTTCGGAGCGAGGCCGAGAGTGGTCGAGATGTCTTTGGGGGGCCTGCCGCCAGCGAGCAGATCGAGGACCTCGCGTTCTCGAGGTGTGAGTTGAGGGAATGGTTCGCGCGCTCGGGGCGGTGCGGTGAGCTGGGTGAGTACCCGCTGGGCGACGCCGGGGCCGAAGACCGCTTCACCGGCAGCGACCCCGCGGACGGCTCGTTCGATGTCTTCTTGCTCGGCGCCCTTGAGCAGGTAGGAGCTGGCGCCGGCGCGCATGGCGGTGAACAGGGAGTCGTCGTCGCTGAACATCGTCAGCACGCAGACGGGTGTGCCGGGAAGGGCTCGGCTGATCTCCCGGAGGGCGGTGAAGCCGTCGGCATCGGGCATCTGGAGGTCGAGCAGGATCACGTCCGGTCTGTGGAGAACGGCTTCTCGCACCGCTTCGTGTCCGTTGGTGGCTTGCGCTACCACGTGGATTCCGTCGAGGGAGTCGAGCAGGGCAGTGAGGCCCTGGCGCATCAGGGGATGGTCGTCGGCCACCAGGACCCGGATCATGTCGAACCGATCGGGATCAGGGCGCGAACGCGGCCGCCGTCGGGTCCCGGGCCGCGGTGGCAGGTTCCTCCGAGCTCCTCGGCCCGTTCTCGCATGGTGAGGGTGCCGACCCCGTCCCCCCAGCCTCCGCGGTGCCCGTCGTCGGTGACCTCGATCTCGAGCATTCCCTGGCGCGCTTGTACTCGGATGGTGGCCCGCGTGGCGTCCGCGTGGCGGACGACGTTGGTCAGGGCCTCGGTGGCGATGCGGTAGGCGGCGACCTCGAGTGCCACCGGGAGCGGTTGTGGGGGTAGATCGGTCTCGACGTCGACTCGCAGGGGGTGTCCGTCTTCCCTGGCCACGGTCTGGTCGGCCCGAGCGGACAGTGCTGCGGTCAGCCCGAGCTCCTGGACGGCGAGGGGGGCCAGGTCGTCGACGAGTCGGTGGATCTCGGTGAGTGCGTGGCGCAGTTCTGCTCGCACCGTGGTCAGGAGCCTGGCGGACTCGTCGGGGTCTCTGGCCGAGGTGTTCGAGGCGGCGTCAGCGGTGAGCACGATCCCGGTGAGGAGTGTTCCCAGTCCGTCGTGGAGGTCGCGACGCATCCGGCGTCGTTCCTCCTCCCGGGCGGTGACCAGGCGTTCGCGCGACGCCTGGAGGTCTCGGGCGGCGTGGGAGGCGCTGACGGCGACCTGGAGCGGGCCGGAGAGCATGGCGAGCAGGCGGCTGTCTCGAGAGTCGAGGCTGTTCTCGCCGGCCCGTAGCCCCACCTCCAGGGTCAGCCCGCCACCGAGATCCACCCGTGCGGTCCGGCCGGTCGGACAACCGGAGGCACCCAGACAGTGGCCGCTGGGGTCCTGTAGCGCCGCGTAGGGGAGCTGGAGACTGCGCCGTACCGCGAGCAGGCTCTCGTCAAGGTCGTGAAGGGCGTCTCCGACCCGCGTGACGACCCTTCCGGGATCGCGTCGATCGCCGTACATGACCCGCTCGACGGCGGTTTGCAGCCGCACGCGGACCGGAAGCGCCAGCATCGCGACGATGAGCGCAGACGCCACGCCCGACAGGACCAGAATGAGTACGGCGTAACCGGCGAGGACCAGGCCGGACAACAGCAGATATGCCACCCCGCGTGCCAGCACCAGTCGGATGTCGAACAGCTGATGCCGGAGTATGGCCAGGGCCACCCCGGCAGGGATCAGCGGCACCGAGAACAAGACGAGAATCGGTGTCCCGGTGACAAGAGCCCATGGGAGGACGGCGACGAAGACGGTTCCCACCGCCAGGACCACCCACAGCAGTTTGCGTCGCACAGTCTCGTCGCCGCGCCGGTACTGGACCACCAATGCAGTGACGCCCACCAGCAT
Organism: uncultured Actinomycetota bacterium; assembly: GCA_963761085.1. Taxonomy (GTDB): domain Bacteria; phylum Actinomycetota; class Actinomycetes; order Propionibacteriales; family Nocardioidaceae; genus Nocardioides. The sequence goes on along the minus strand of CAVXFQ010000001.1, from coordinate 142,372 downwards.
CGAGGCCACCCATCGAAGCTCACCTGCCGCCCAGAGCACCGCCCACCCGCCGTCGGTGGGCAGAAGAAGGAAGCCGTCAGGGAACGTGCCGTCGGAGTGTCCGTTGGCCATCTGCAGCACGAACAGGGGCGAGGTCACGGCGACGGCAGCGAAGACCCACCACCAGCCACGCGAGGGGAGGCGGCCGTCGGGAAGCAGAGCCAAGGACAGCGGCAGGCAGACTCCGATGTGGATCGGCCAGAACAGGCCGAACCCGGTCACGAGCAGCCGGGCTACCCACAGCGGCTGCCCGTGCTCCAACGCCAGCTGCGCCAGAGGTGCGCACAGCCCGCTCGCCGTCTGCGCGACACCGCCCACCAGGAAGAGCCATCCCACAGGATGGCCGGGGCGATGCCACGCAATGACCGCCCCGCAGGCGCCGAAGCTCACCCCGATCGCCAGGTTGCTGACCACGAACGCGTCCAGCGCCTCGGCCACGGTCCATCCCGACAGGGCCCAGGCCCCCAGGGCACCAACCGCACAGATGGCCAGGCAAGCGCCCAGACCGGCGACTGTGGCCCTCGTACGCACGACCCGAGTGTGGACCTCAACCCCTCCCGGTGTCTCGGGCCGAGTTCCCGGTCTGCTCGGGCAGCTTCCCTTGCACCCGGTCCGGGTGGCCTTACGGATGGGCAGTCCGGAGACCCACGCTGAGTCACCCACACACACCGGAGGTGACCGTGAAACGCCTTGGACTCGCCGTACTCGCGTTGCTGTCCTGTCTGGACATCGCAACGTTGGTCCTGACCGATGGAAGCCACCCTCCCTATCCAGTCGCCGTCCTTGACGCTCTGCTCGGCGCGGCATCGCTGGCGTTGGTGGTCGCCTACTGGAGGGGCACCGGGTGGGCGCTCGCCCCGTTGATCCTGCTCCGTGCGATCTCGGCCCTGACCGTCGTACCGGTGTTCGTCGTCGACGGCGTCCCTGCCGCCGTCATCGTCGCTGGAGCCGCCATCCTTGCCGCCACCGTGCTGGGGATCATCCTGGCCGCCCGCCCGAACCCCGCGAGGGGGGCTGCGTAGTGAACCGATCCAGCGGCGTGGTCCTCGCCGTGGCCGGCCCAGCCTCGGTGGGAATCCTGCGCCTGCTCCTGCCCTACTACACAGCTCCCGACAACACCGCGACCGCGAGAGCTGTCGTCGGCGCACCGGGACGCGAAAGCGCCGTGCTGTGGCTGGGTCTCATTGCAACCCTCACCCTGGTCCCCGGCCTGTACTCCGCACGGGAGGGCCTGGCGCCCAGCCGCCTCCGCACCTGGTCGTTCGGACTCACGCTCGTCGGGTATCTCTGCCTGCCCGTCGTGCTGGTCGGCGACGCCGTGCTCTGGTCAGCCGCCGACAGCGGTCTCGACCCCGCCACCGCGGCCCACCTCTACGGCGGGCTCCACCCCAGCTACGACCTTGCCCTCGGGCTCTTCATCGTGGCCCACGTCATTGGCACGACACTGATCGGCGTCCTCTGCCTGAGAACCCACGCTCTGCCCAGACTCATGGCCTGGGCCCTCACCATCTCCCAACCCCTCCACTTCATCACCACCGTGTTCCTCGGTCTGGCCTGGCTCGACCTCATCGCCTGGATGCTCACGGCCGCCGCCATGGGATGGCTCGCCGCCCGCAAGGACGGCGAGCCATCCCGGGACGCCTGGCCGTCTCGGGGGCTAGGCGCCACGACATCGCTGGTGACGATCCTGGCCCTCGGCGTCGCGGTCTTGGCTCAATCCGTAGCCCTTCCCCATGCCGTTGCCGTCCCGGCACCATCGCCGGTGCCGATCTACGGCCCTACCGGCCAGCGCTTCACGACGGCTCACCAGGCGCGCGCGTGGATGCAGGGTGGTCTGGGCGACCCCCAGTCGTGCTACCAGGCCCGAGCCTGGCTCACCTTGGAGCCGTGCTTCCAGGCACCGCAGTCGCTGGAGCGGTGGCGTGACCAGCAGCCCGGTGACCCGCAGGAGTGCTACGCGTCGCGGTCGCGCGTGGCGCGTCGGTAATCCCTCACCGCTGTGCGAATGAGCTCGGCGACGAGGTCCCCAACGCGCGCGGATGTCGGCGCGGAAGTACGACGGTCCGGGCGCGATGCCGAGACGGGCATCGGCCAACCCCGATCTGCCGCACGGCGCCGACCTACCCCAGCCAGCCGATCTTGCGAGCCTCCCTCGAGCTCTGGCGACGTGAGCGCGGTGTCGATCTCGACCAGCCCTCGGCGTCGCTCGCCACGCGAACGGCGGTTCAGAATGGCAGACCGAACGCAGGCGAGTGACGCGTACGGTTGGGCCACAAAGTGACCAGTGACCAGGGGTGACGCTGAGCCTGACCTGGAGCCAGGAGGTCGGCGTTGCCGCTCTATCGCCGTCCGAGCGTGATGTCGCTGCGATGCGCGAGATCGTGTACGCCGCGACCTCCGACAACACCCCGCGCGGTGTCCCGGGGCTTCGTGCTTTGCAGCGGCTGCTGCCGTGCGACGAGCTATGCGTGGCAGGCGCGGATTGGAAGGTGCTGGGCCACTACCTCAACGATTCCGTCTACGGTCCTGAGGACCAGGAGATCGCGCGGTTCATGTCGCAGGAGCCGATCGCCTTCGACGGCGGAGGAAGGTCCCCTGCACCCAACACTTCCGCATCGCTGGCAGGGCTTCAGCCCGACCATCAGATCAAGTCGAGGGCTGCCAGCCCGCAACAGAGACTGCCCAAAGAAGCTCCCGGTTCGAGGCGCGACCGGAGCCGAGGCCTGCTCCCGCACCCATGTGAACGCCCGAAATCGCACCGCCGAGCGAGCAGCGGGCGGCGCGTCATAGTGGGCCGGTATGCAGCGCCCTCGAGACACGCCGATCTAGGCGAAGGGAGCTTGAGGCCAGACGACTCGTGGCACCTGCGGCTTGTGCCCCCGACCGGCGCGGAGGCGCTGGGGGCGGGCCTGGAGGCCGCCCGGTTTTGTGCCAGTGGGTGAGCATCTGAGCGCGGGGGGAGTGGTCCATCTGTCGCCGAGGCTCGAGGCGAGTTCGAGCAGCACTAGTACTGCTACAGGTCGTAGTAGAGCTCAACCTGGCGCCGAGCGATCTCTGTGGTGCGGTGCCAGGGCGGTTGGCTGCAGTCGTTTGTGACCGTCGGAGCCCGCTGACAGGAGGGCTCGGAATGGGCTCGCTTTGATTCGCAAAGCCTCGCAACACCGCTCCGGCGCCTGCAGCCCCCGGGGGCGGCATCGCCGCAGGTCAGGGGCTGGTTTCGCCTCCTGAGCGCGGCCGCCCGCAAAGGATCGCGTTCACGCCCAGGACCGTTGGTGTCTTCCCGATGACGCGTCATGTGGAGTGCGTCGCCTTGCTCGAAAAGGGCAGCTGAGACCTGCGGAAACGCAGTGCGGCGCGCGTCCTTCCGGTGATCGAAGGGCTCGCTTTGGGCTCGGTTTGGATCCATGACACAGCGGCTCAGGGCACTGGCAGTGAACCGCGCCCACGTGCGACTAGATGTCGTAGTACTGACTTGGCATGCTGTCTGACCTGCATGAATGCTCGAGTTCCGAGGCCTTGGGCCGCGCTCGGGCCGCACGGGACCGAACGGAGATGCAAGAAGTTCAAGACTCTGGGGACGAGTTCGACCACTTTGCAGATGTGTGTGAGGTGCCATCGCCCCGCGGCAGCTGTCGGGACTGCACCCATTGAGGTAGCGCCCGAGTCAGAGGGCATCGGGCGGCTCGCTCCGACGTGGGCAAATCTGCCCTTTCATGACGAGCACATTACGTCGAGTGAGGCGCGTCGTCGTGGGCCTCGGGCCACGCGAGTCGACGTAGGAGCGTCAGGGCGACGTACACGAGCCCGACCAGGACGGGGACCTCGATGAGGCGGCCGACGACGCCAGCGAGGGCTTGGCCGCTGGTGACCCCGAAGACTCCGATGGCCACGGCGATGGCGAGCTCGAAGTCGTTGCTGGCGGCGGAGAAGGAGAGCGCTGAGGTGCGCCGATAGCTCAGGTGCAGACGTCGCGAGCGATGCATCGGGCGAGGCCGACGAGGATGACTCCGGTGCGGAACTCGGGCTGGTCGGCCAGGAGCAGCCAGGCCAGGGTGAACATGGGTGCCGGCCCGACGACCCAGTTCAAGATGAGGGAGGTGGTCATCATGCGCTTGTCCGCGGTGATGTGGCCGACCTCGCGGTAGCGGACCTTGGCCAGGACCGGGTACATCATCAGCAGCAGCCCGAGGGCGATCGGGAGGGAGGTCTGACCGACCTTCGCGGCGTCCAGGGCGTTGTTCAGTCCTGGGACGGCACGGCCGAGGACCAGGCCCGCCACCATCGCCGTGCCGATCCACAACGGGAGCAGCCGGTCGCGTGTCGACAGCCGGGAGGCGACCTGGGACTGCTCGGTCGTCGTCCTGGTCGGTCCCTCGGGCTCGATCACAGCCGTCCCTTCGGCTCCCCTCTGGGTCGGGCAGGTGCCGCTCTCCCAGAGTCGTGCAGACGCGGCAGACGTCCCACCGGGCCTTGGTCACCTGGGCCGCGACGAACGTCCCGGTCCCTGAGGAGCGCCCCTTCGAGGAGGCCGGGCCGTCGCCGTCAGGAAAGGCGCGTGGCGGGCGCGATGACGCCGGCCAGGTCGGCAAGCGCCTCAGGAACGACGCGGTAGTAGTGCCAGGTGCCGCGCCGCTCGCCGGTCACCAGGCCGGCCATCACCAGCTTCTTGATGTGGTGGGTGATCGTCGGCTGCGACAGGCCCAGCGGCTCGGTCATGTCGCAGGTGCACGCCTCCATGCCCTCGCTCGCCAGCAACATCGAGACGATTCGCAGCCGGGTCGGGTCGGCGAGAGCCTTCAGTCGCCCGGCGAGCTCGTCGGCCTGCTCGGCCGTCAACGCTGCCTCGGTCAACGGCGCGCAGCACGCAGCGGCGGACGTGACGGGCTCCAGCAGAGTCAACACCTTCGGCATAACCCCATCATGACACGACATCGAAAAAGATCGATGTAATCCTTGTGTCAGGGAGCCGAGGGTGACATCGTTGCCTTACATCGACAAACATCAATGTTGTCACCCTGATCCGCACTAGGAGGAACCCTTATGTCACGCCTGCAGCTAGCGTTGAACGTTAACGACATCGACGCCGCCGTCGACTTCTACGCCACGCTCTTCGACACCCAGCCTGCCAAGCGCCGTCCCGGGTACGCGAACTTCGCCATCGAGAACCCGGCGCTGAAGCTCATCTTGTTCGAGAACCCCGAGCAGACCGGCACGCTCAACCACCTCGGTGTCGAGCGGATGTCGATGGAGGAGGTCGAGGCCGAGGCCAACCGGCTCGAGGCCGCCGGCCTGAGGCTCGACGTCGAGGGCGACGTGGTGTGCTGCTACGCCCGTCAGGACAAGCACTGGGTCACCGGCCCCGATGGGCAGAAGTGGGAGAACTACGTCGTCCTCGCCGACGCGCACAGTGACCTCGAGGGCCAGACCTCGTTCTACGGGGACGCGGCGGCGCTGGCACTGCGTGACGACACCGTCCCCGCCAACGGCGGCTGCTGCGCAAGCATCAACGAGTCGGCCGACGGCGCGGCGCAGGGCAGCGTCTGCTGCAGCTGACCGAGAGTCACCGTCCGCGATCGCGGCACTGCGTCGGCTGCGCCCCAGCCTACCTGGCGGGGCGTAGTCGTGTCCGGAGTTGCCTTCCGGCATTCACTCAGTCATCATTGCGTCAATGGATGTTGAGCGGAATCTCGTTTCGTCGCCTCCCGCGGAGCTGGAGCGTCGGGTCCGGGTGCACGCTGCCTTGGCCGACCCTGGCCGCCTCCAGATCGTCGACGTCCTCGCGCTCACCGACGCCTCACCCACCGAGCTCGAACGTGCGTTGGGGATGACCTCGAACCTGCTGGCCCACCACCTCGGGGTGCTCGCGCGAGCCGGGCTGGTCTCCCGGCACCGGTCCGAGGCCGACCGCCGCCGCTCCTACGTCCAGCTGGTGCCGGCCGCCCTCGAGGGGCTGCTGCCGACGGCGGTCCAGCCGGTCAACCGGGTGGTGTTCGTCTGTACCGCCAATAGCGCGCGCTCCCAGCTCGCGGCGGCCTTGTGGGCGCGGGCCAGCGACATTCCCGCGACCTCCGCCGGCACTCACCCCGCCGAGACCATCGCGCCCGGGGCGCTGCGGGCCGCGGCGCGGCACGGCCTCGACGTCCCCGAGACCCGACCCCGCCACCTGGCAGACGTCGTCACCGACCACGACCTCGTGGTCACTGTGTGCGACAACGCCCACGAGGAGCTCGCCGCACTCCCCGATCGCACCGGAGCCCATCAGGGCCAGGCCGACACGACACGGGTGCGGCGCCTGCACTGGTCGATCGCAGACCCGGTCCCCACCGGGGACCCTGCCGCGTTCGACACCGCCTACGACGACCTGGCCCGTCGAGTCACCCAGCTCGTCCCGCGCCTGGCCGCTTCCTAGTCCAACCAACCCACCAGATCACCGGTCCCACCCGCGTAGCCCACCTGGAGCAGCGATGACCACCCCCACGCCGAGCACTCCCGACTTCCCGGTCGCCTCCCACGAGGACATCAGCCTGGACCAGCAGCTGGCACTGAAGGTCGCCGCGGAGCGTCTTGCCCGCGACTTCGAAGGCGTCTACGGGCCTGAAACCATCGAACGGTTCCTGGTCAGCTCCTACGACGAGTTCGCCGGACGCGCGACCGTCGTCAACTATCTGCCACTCCTGGCCGAACGGTTCGCCTCCCAGCGGCTCCAGGCGCTGGCCAGAATCGAGGGGCACGCACGCGACGGCAAACCGGTGGTCCTGTTCTTGTGCACGCACAACGCCGGCCGCTCGCAGATGGCGCTCGGGTTCTTCAGCCACCACGCCGGCGACGCGGCGGTGGCCTGGTCCGGAGGCTCCGAACCGGGGACGAGCGTCAACCCCGCCGCCGTCGCGGCGATGGCCGAACGCGGCATCGACATCTCCAACGAGTTCCCCAAGCCCTGGACCGACGAGGTCGTCCGAGCCGCGGACGTCGTCATCACCATGGGGTGCGGCGACGCCTGCCCCGTCTTCCCCGGCAAGCGCTACGAGGAATGGGTCCTCGAGGACCCCGCCGGCCTCGACGTCTCCGCCGTCCGGCCCATCCGAGATGAGGTCGAACGACGCGTCCTCGACCTTCTCGCCGAGCTGCAGATTCCCAGCTCAGCCACCCGCTGACCCGCCCTCCTTCCGTCCTCTTGATGCCCCGAAGGGACACCCCACGACGATGACCCGAACCCGCACCACCGACCGCCGAGACTTCGACATGGCCCGACGGCTGACCGCAGAGCTTGTCGGCACCGCTGCGCTGGTCACCGTCGTCGTCGGCTCGGGCATCGCGGCACAGCACCTCTCACCAGGCAACGTCGGCCTGCAGCTGCTCGAGAACTCCACGGCGACGTTCCTGGGCCTGACCGTTCTGATCTTGATGTTCGGGCCCATCTCGGGCGCACACTTCAACCCCGTCGTGTCAGCGGCCGACTGGGTGCTGGGTCGCGGCGTGGGCACCGGTCTGACCGGCAAACACGTCTTGACCTACAGCGTTGCGCAGACGGTTGGCGCCATCGCCGGCGCCGAGCTCGCCAACCTGATGTACAAGGTGCCCATCGACCAACTGTCCACCACCGACCGCAGCGGCGCGAACCTCCTGCTTGGCGAGGTGGTGGCCACCGCTGGACTCGTGTCCCTGATCTTCGCCCTGGCCCGCACCGGCCGCGGCATCCTCGCCGCCCCCGCCGTCGGCGCCTACATCGGCGCCGCGTACTGGTTCACCTCCTCCACGTCGTTCGCGAACCCCGCTGTCACCATCGGCAGGGTCTTCTCCAACACCTTCGCCGGCATCGCCCCGGGGTCCGTGCCCGGGTTCATCGGCGCCCAGATCGTCGGCGCCGCCGTAGCCGTCGGGCTCGTCCTGTGGCTCTACCCGCACATCGGTGAGAGCGCCGACGACGTCGTCATCCCCTACGAACACCACCCCAGCCAAGAGCCCGAGACCACCACGAGGAGCACGTGATGACCTTTTCCGCCGACACCGCCGCCGACACCGTCGCCCACACCGTCGCCCACACACCGCAGGTCGTGTTCGCCTGCGTCCGCAACGGTGGCCGGTCGGTGATCAGCCGCGTCCTGACCGAGCACTACGCAGGCGGCCGCGTCACCGCCCTGTCAGCCGGCACCCAGCCCGGCGACCACATCCATGCCGAGGTCGCCGAGGTGCTCGAGAAGCTCGGCCTCGACACCTCCGCCGAGCACCCCAAGCTGCTGACCCGCGACACCATCGCCGCCAGCGACCTCGCCATCACGCTCGGCTGCGGCGAGGAGTGCCCCTATGTCCCCGGGGTCATCTATCGCGACTGGCCCGTCGCGGACCCGGGCGGTCAGGACGAGGCCACCGTGCGCGCCATCATCGCCGACCTCGACGACCGAGTCCGAGCCCTCCTGGTCGAGCTCGTCCCCGACCTCGACCTGCCACCGTCCGTCCTCCAGCACCCTTGACCGCCATGGCCTAGGCGCCCGTCGGCGCTCACCCGCGACACAGCAGTGACGGGAAGCACAGCGGTTCAGGCACGGCCGGTGGCGAGCAGATCACCGATCTCGCGCGCCGTCGGGACGCGGCCGGAGACCACCACCTTCTCGTCGACGACCAGCGCCGGGGTGGCCATCACCCCGTAGGCCACGATCGTCGGGTAGTCGGTGACCTTCTCCACGGTGGCCTGCAGCCCGCGGTCGTCGAGAGCCTGTCGCGTCGCCTTCTCCAGGGCTGCGCAGTTCTTGCAGCCGGGTCCGAGGACCTTGATCATCATGGTGGTTCCCTCCTGACGAGGATGAGCGGGCTCAGGCGAGCAGGACGTTGAACAGGTAGCCGACCGCGACGATCCCGGACCCGACGACCGCGACGTAGGCGGCCAGGAGCTGTGGCCTGAGGACGCGGCGCAGCAGGATCATCTCGGGCAGCGACAGCGCGACGACGGCCATCATGAAGGCCAGCAGGGTCCCCATCGGCAGGCCCTTGTCGTAGAGGGCGACCACCAGCGGCATGATCCCCGCGGCGTTGGAGTACAGCGGGATCCCGATCAACACCGCGACCAGGACCCCGAAGGCGTTGCCGGGACCGGCGTACTGGACGAAGAAGCTCTGCGGGGCCCACCCGTGGATCACGGCGCCGAGCCCGATGCCCACCAGCAGGTAGGGCCAGATCCTGTGCAGGATGCTGCGCACCTCTTCGGCGCCGATCCGCAGCCGCTGCCCGAACGTCAGGTCGGCGGTGGAGTCGATGACCTGGCCGTCGAGCCTGGTCTCGAACACGAACGGCTCGACCCAACGTTCGACCCCGAGACGCCCCAGCGCCCAGCCTGCAAGGATCGCGATGCTCACACCGGCTGCGATGTAGGCGAGGGTGACCTGCCAGCCGAACATGGTCAGCAGCAGGCCGATGGCGACCTCGTTGACCAGGGGGCTGGCGATCAAGAAGCTGAGGGTGACCCCGATCGGTATGCCGGCGGCCACGAACCCGATGAACGCCGGGACCGCGCTGCACGAGCAGAACGGTGTGATCACGCCGAGCCCGGCGGCCATCACGTTCCCCGCGCCTTCCCGGCGCCCACCGAGCAGGGCTCGGGTCCGTTCGATGCTCATGTAGGAGCGTGCCACGGTGATCACGAAGATGATCCCCGTCAGCAGGAGGGTGATCTTGACCGAGTCGTAGACAAAGAAGTGAAGCGTCTCGGTGGCCCGGGCGTCCGGATCCATCCCGGCGACGTCGTACAACAACCAGCCCCAGAGCCATCCGTTGACCCAGTAGGCCAGGACCCACGTACCTGCCGCTGCCGAGAGCGTCAGCCAGCGACCCCGGGTCGAGGTAGGCATCCGCACCAGGACACTCATCACGACACCGGCAGCGCCTCAGTCAGGCACAGCGACGCGTCCGGCGCGAGCTCATAGTCGACCCAGCGGCCACGCTTCGTCGCCGTGACCAGGCCGGCCTCACGAAGCACTTTGAGGTGGTAGCTCAACAGGTTTGGGGGCACCGTCACGTGCACCTGCAAGTCGCACACACACGCCCGACCCGCCGACAGCCGGCGCAACACCGTCCACCTGACCGGATCCGCAACAGCAGCCAGCAACCTCACCCGACCATCAACGACCGCACCCGCAGACGCCTCCCACACATCAACGGCCGTTGAAGCAGTCACACTTGAAGCATCCGCCCCCCACGCCACCCCGAGCAGAGCCGGACAGCCCCGAGCCAAGGACCAATGTCCCGACCCGCGGATTCGGTCAGGGCCGCAGATCTCTCACCCGGACCGGCGTGCTGCTTGCTCGTCACCTTCGCGCTCTTCGCCGTCGTGGCTCTCACCGAAGCCTGGATCGGACCGCCCGGGGCGCAGCTGCCCGTCACCTGACGCGCAGGCTGGCGGCTCGGTGCGATGCCCGAACCACCTTCAGGCACTCGAGGGTCCAGGCTGAAGGAGAATGCGGCCCCGCGCGGCCCCGAGATGGCGCTGCGGCTGACAGCAACGACATCTCCGCAGGTCAGCAGCTGCTCTGGTGACCAGCAATCCCGAGTTCGAGCTGCCCGCCCTTCGGGCGGGCACGCAGCAGACCTGACCGGGAGTGAGGCACCCTCGTCGGCTCAGCGGCCGCTCGACATGCGCACGTTGCCGTTGTCAGCCCTGGTCGGGGTCGCTGAGGTAGGCGTGCAGGGTGTCCCGGCGACGCCGAATCAGGGAGACCGCTGTCTTGTGCCCGACGGAGAACGCCACCACCGAGACGACTGCGGCGAGCGCGACGCCGATCGCGAAGGCGGCGGGGGTGAGGCGGTCATTGAGCCCGTTCGTCGAAACCTGGGACCACAGGATCAGGCTGGGAGAGATGATGAGGACTCCGAGGGCGGGGACGACGCCGTCCGGGATCAGCACCAGCGCCGCCCAGCGCACGACCATGTGGAACCATCGCCGGCGGTGCTGCCACCGGAATCGCAGCTCGCGGGGGTGGTAGGGCCAGACGATCCCGACCCAGCCCGCGATCCCGAGGACGCCCAACGGCACCACCCCGATCGCGATGATGCTGAGCAGGACCGGGGGCCAGTCGTGGTCGAACAAGCCGATCACGACCGCGACGACCGCGCAGAACGGTGCCACGAAGCACCACAGGGCGAGGTTCTTGGCGTACAACAGCGGCCGCAGCATCACCGGATCGCGAGCGCGGCGAGCATCCGCCGGCGGTCGGGCCGTGAAGCGTGAACAGCCGGTCCTGCCACTTGGCCGGCAGCAGCAGCCAGGCGCCGGCCATCAGCAGGGCGTTGAACCCGGCGACCAGCGGGATCGTGAAGGGAGTGTGAAGTGCGTCCCGGAGCTCAGAGTGCACCGCCGCCGACAGCGATCCGGGCAGAGCGACATCCGGAGTGGTCACGGGTTTCAGCCTTCCTGTGCTGACGGGTGCGATCCGCTGTCAGCACGACAGATCACCGACCACCGCCTTGAGGCCACCGCGTGAGGCCATTGTGCGGGCTGCTGCCCCTCGGTGTCTCATCCGGACGGGATGATCTGCGAATCAGCCGAGGTCGCACAACGACCGTTTGCGACGCGTCTTGCCAACCGGGCGTCTCGTGGCGAGCACTCCTCCTTCCGTGCCCGGCGACTGTGCCAGGATGTCCAGGCCCGCAGCCGGGCGAATAGGGGAGGGCCCGTGACCATCTCGCCGCGCGCCGACGATCCCCTCGTTGCACTCGGGTCGACGGGGTCTCCGTCGGTCCCGAGATCAGCGCTCGTCGAGCGGCTCCGTCACGCACGTCAGACGGTGGTCGTGCTGAGCGGGCCGGCCGGAGCGGGCAAGACCACGCTGGTCGAGCAGTGGGTCGCGCTGGACGCTCGACCCCACCAGTTGCTCCGGCTGGCGACTCACCTCGACGACCCCGCTGTGCTCGCTGATGTGGTCGTCGGTCTCATGAGCGCTCTGGGGCCGTCCGAGCGATCGGCCCGGGCTGTGGTCACGGGCCTCGAGCCGACGTTCTCCTCGGTGGTACTGCCCGGGTTGGCGAGGATGGCGGCGACTCGCGTCACTCCGTATGTGCTGGTGCTGGACGACCTTCATCTCGTTCGTGATCCCGACTGTATTCGGATCGTGCGGACCCTCGCCGAAGCGGCGCCCCCCGGGTCGGCGCTGGCGTTGCTCTCCCGGGAGTCGACGCCGCGGTGGCTGGCCCGGCTGCGCGCCGAGGACCGGCTGCTCGAGATCACGACACACGATCTGGCCTTCGACACCGTCGAGCTGGCGGCCCTGCTCACCTCCCTCGATGTGAGTCTGTCGGTCGGGGCCCAGGAGTCGCTCCTCCGACGCACCGAAGGGTGGGCGGTCGCCCTCTATCTCGAGGCTCTTGCCCTCCGTCGATCGGGTCCCGGCTCCCTGCGGACGGCTCCCAGCACGGCCGGAGATCTGGCTTTCGCGCGCGACTACATCGAGGACGAGATCCTGGCCCCCCTCACACCATCGTCTCGCGACTTCCTGGTGCGGACCTCGCTCCTCGACGAGATCAGCCCGGGCGCCTGCGACGCCGTCCTGGGCCGCACAGACTCGGCCGTGGTGCTGGACGGGTTGTGCCGCGCCACTCGGCTCGTGACCGCCGTCGACTCGCAGCTGACTGCCTACCGCTACCACCACCTGCTTCACGAGACGGCACGAACCGCGTTGACCTCGACCGTCGACGCCTCGACGATCGCCGAGATGCACGCCCGCGCGGCCGCGTGGCTGCACCGGCAGGGAGACATAGATGCCACCGTGCGACACGCCTCTCTCGCGGGGGACGTGGAGGCCACAGCCGACGTGATCTGGCCCCAGGTCGTCGTTTCGGTCACCAGGGGGCACCCCGACCGGCTGGCGCGTTGGCTGGACGACCTTCCGGAGTCAGACGTGAAGGCCAACCCTCTGCTCTCCCAGGCGGCTGCATGGTCGTCCATGCAGCTCGCCGACCTCGACGCGATGCGACGCTGGATCCTCTGCTCCGAGGTACACGCCGGACGAGGGTGGCGCGACCGCGTCAAGACCGAGCCTTACGCGGCGACTCTCGCTACGTTGGAAGCGATCGTCGGCCATGTCGAGCTGCACGAGATGGCCGCCCTCTGTGCCGATGCCCTCGACGGTCTGCGCCGTGACGACCCCTTCCGCGCGCCGGCCGCGTTCGTCTGCGGGGTCGCACTGACGCTGCTGCGCGACCCGGGTGCGCGGCCGATGCTGCTCGAGGCCTACGACCTGGCGCGCGCCCTCGACGTCCCCCTCATCGAGGCGGACACGCTGTCGTGGCAGGGGCTCATGTCGATCATGGCGGGCGACGTGTCCGAGGGGACGGGCCTCATCTCACGGGCGATCGCGCTGATCGAGCAGCACGACCTCGTCCGACTGGTGACCTCCGCACACCCCATCACCGCTCAGGCCTTCGCTCATGCCCTGCGTCAGGAGCCCGAGCTCGCGAGGACCGCTCTTGCCACCTCCCGGCGCCTCACCGTGGCCGGCAGCGGTATCGCGCCCTGGTTCCACGTCTGTGGCCGGCTCGTCCAGGCGCAGACCGCGCTCTTCCTGGGCGAAGCGGCGCTGGCGCGGATGCTGCTCTCCGAGGCGCGCGCCGCCCTGACCCCTGATCTGGCCGAGTCCTTGGCGATGGACCTGCTCGAGTCGACGGAGGAGCTCCTCGCAGCCACGGCATCGCAGGCGTCGTCCCTTGCCCCGCTGACGCCGGCCGAGATGCGCGTCCTGGCGTTCCTGCCGAGTCATCTGACGTTCCGGCAGATCGGCGAGCACCTGTTCCTGTCTGCGACCACCGTGAAGACCCACGCCCTTTCGATCTACCGCAAGCTTGGCGTCTCCTCGCGCAACGATGCCGTCTCCCGCGCCCAGTCCCTCGGCCTCGTCGAGTCCCCCATGCATTCCTGAGCCACGCCGGATGGCGTGAGGGTCAAGCGGCCGGCTTCTGGCTGGGCGCCTCAGCCGACGTCGCCGACCACTTCGACCCGGTCTGGGCCAGACGCTTCCCGAACGTCGTGAGGCAGGCTCCGGAGAGGAACTGCTTGACGCTGCAGTTCTGGCCCTGAGGGGCGGTGAGCCCCATGCCATTGAACTGCGTCACCGCGGCGCTCGGTGGGTCCTGGGGCAGCGGCAGCGACGTGTTGGCCGACTGCGGGCACGGAGCACCCTGGGTGACGTCGTTGGCACTCAGGGCGTGTTTCCACTCCGCGTTCTGCCCCTTCTCGCGGATCACCAGGTTGTTCGGCGCCAGTGCAGTTTGGACGCCGCTCTTGAGGATGTTCCACCCGTTCGCCTTGGCCACGGCTGCGATCTGCTGGACCTGAGCGGGCGTGGCCGACTGGGGCCAGAGCACGACCGTTGCGCTGCCATCGGGCGCGACCTTGATCTGGGTGTTGCCGATCTGGGAGTTGTTGACGCTGCCCACGTCGTCGACCTGCTTGGTCGCTCCGTAGATGACGACCGAGTAGAACTGCACCTGGAAGTCGGTCGACTTGTTGACCGTCTTCGCGTTCGCCCCTGAGTAGACCGGGAAGCTCGGCACCTGGGGGATGTGCACCAGCGACACGACGTCGTTGGGCAGGTTCGCCATCACGTACCCACCGCAGGCATCTGGTGGGTTGCCGGGCGCCGGCGCGGACTGGACGTCGGCGTAGGGAGCGGCGCTGGCAACGTTCCGGTAGAACTGCACCTGGCTCGCTACCGGGGCTGGTGGGAACTCCTTGCCCATCGACCCCACGACGGAGCCCGTCTGCAACAACCAGTGCGGGATGTCACTCAGCTCCTGCTTGGTCGGGACCGGTGCGTTCTTGAACGTCACGATCGGCGAGTTGGTCGCCGCGTCATACCAGGCCCGCTTCGGCAGCTGGCTCTGTGAGCCGCAGTCGCCGACCGGCGTCTTCGTCACCTCCCCGGTCTTGGAGTCGGTGAGGAAGGCCTTGATGGTCGGTACCGGCGTGTTGGTCGGGCCGCGGTACCCGAATCGGTCGTAGTCACCGAGGCCGTAGTTCGAGAACGACCAGTAGCTCCGGCTCACGATCGACACGCCCGGGCTGTCGGAGCTCGAGGGCATGACGGCGACGTTCTTGCCCGCGGACTGCATGCTCTTCACGACCGACGCGGGCGTGCTGCTGGGCATCAGGTAGATGTGGTAGCTCCGAGGCGTGGCCAGAATCTTGTTGCCCACGACGTAGGGGTTCGTCGAGCCGGGATCGGGGAGGATCGCCGAGTCGGAGAACTTGAACAGAGGAACGCCCTTGGTGTTGTAGAGGTACCACGCCATCCACTGGGAGTAGGGGAAGTCCCCGGAGATCTCATACGCCCAGTTCGTCGTGGTGCTGTTGAGCTTCTGGCCGGTCGCGGTGTACCCCGCGGAGAAGCTCGGCTGGATGGGGTAGAAGTCGGCCTCGGACGCGTCCAGCACCTGAGGGCAGACGTTCCCGCTCACCGCACCCACCGACCCGGTCGTGGTGCCCGTCGCGGACCCGCTCGAAGGAGAGGCAGGGCTGTGGCTGGCCGACGCGGCGGGATGGGACGATCCCGAGGAGCCACACGCGGACAAGACCAGTACCCCCGCCATCAGCGCGGTCGTCGTACGTGCTCGCATGTCCCACCCCTGTTCGGTCGCGGCAGGGGTCGACGCCGGTGCCCACCGCAGCGTTCCGTCATTGTGGAGGTGCGCCGTAGCGAGGCGGATCATCCAGATCGGATGATCCGCACCCCTGGCATTGCGGTCTATACCTGGCCCTGAGCCGGGGCATCGTGCGACGGGCGTCGCCTCCCCGAGCATCCGGCAGGAGCCATCATGAAGCCGATCACGGGCGTCGACGACGTGCTGCACGCACACGAGGCGGCTGGACAGCGGTTCACCGCCGGCGGCGTCGGCTCGTTCGCGCTGCGAGCCGGGAGTGGCGAGCCGGTCGTGCTCATGCACGGGGTCCCGGCATCGAGCTTCCTCTACCGCAAGGTCATCCCGGAGCTGGCCGACCGGGGCTACGACGCACTCAGCTTCGACCTTCCCGGACTCGGCCTGGCAGACCGTCGGCCGGGCCTGGACTACAGCATCGGTGGACTCGGCGCGTTCGCGGCCGCGGCCGTCGACGCCCTGGGCCTGACCTCGTTCCACCTCGTCGTGCACGACGCCGGGGGACCAGTGGGCTTCGAGCTGTGTCGGCTCGTCGGTGACCGGGTGCGCTCGCTCACGATCCTCAACACCGCCTACGAATTGAGCAGCATCCCTTACCCCGGTGAGCTGTTCGCCCGCGTGGTCGGGCGCATGCCCGGGCCGATGAACCGCCCTGACATCTGGCGGCTGATGATGCGGCGGGTGGGCGTCGCCGACGAGGACTCGCTGTCGGACGCAGAGCTCGATGCCTGGCGGGTCCTGGCGCTGGGCGCGGACCACGGGGCTGGTTACCTGCGCATCATGAGGAGCCTTCGCCCGAGCCATCGCCAGGACAGGTTCGCCTCCGTGCTCGACGCCGGCCGCGCCGGCTACCCGGTGGGGGTCCTCTGGGGAGCTCTCGACCCGATCCTCACGCTACGGCGTCAGGGGCTCGCCGTTCTCCGCGCGACCGGGCTGTCGTCGATGTCCATCGTTCCCGGCAAGCACTACCTGCAGGAGGACCACGCACCAGCCGTGGCCGACCTCGTGGCCGCCACCGCTTCGCGAGCCTAGGCCGGCGACATGGCAATGGGTCCCGACGTGGCCGGCGCCGGCACTCCCGAGCGGGACTGTGCGGAGGCGACCTTCGTCCTGCTGGCCCGCGGCGCCGTTCAGGCGAATGCGGTGCTGGACCTGGTCGACCTCGACCCCTCGACGATCCGCATCCCCTGGGCCGGAGCCCGTGAGATCACCTGTCTGAGCACGGGGCAGCTCCTCGACCTGTGGGGCCTGGAAGAGCGGGCGACGGCGAAGGCGACCTTCAGCCAGCTGGGGGCCGGCTTCGCCCTCGCCCAGCCCGTGCGCCTCCAGGTCCGGGCGCCGCGCATCGTCGGGTCCGGGCTGCGCTGGACGGTCACGACTTCCGGCTGGCTGCCCCATGCGACCGGAGCGTGCGTGCTCGTCCTCCATCCTCCTGAGTGGACGTAGGACGAGCAGAGCGGATCCTAGCCATCAGAGCCGTCGCCGCGAGGGCAGGCTGCCGCCGGGAGGGGTCAGATCCTGCGGCGGCGGCCAGGGGTCACCGCCGCACCGACGACGGCCGCCTTGGCAACCGGTGAAGGCCCTGGGCTGACCGCCTTGGTCACGACCGCGGCCTTGGCCACAGGTGCGCCGACGACTCCGCGCCGGCCGATGCGAGACGGACGTAGCGGCATGTCAGTCTCCTGCAGTCTCGAGCTCGAGGTCGGCCTCGATGGCCGCGATGATCGCCTGGATCGGAATCCGTCCGTCGGCGATCAGCTGTCCACCCGCGCGTCGTGCTGCCGACGCGAAGGGTGCGGCCCAGAGGTTCTCGTAGATGATCACACCGGCTGTGCTACCAGGGTCCATCGCGGCGGCGAGATGCCCCACGTCCTCCTCGGCCAGGAGCTCGGCAAGCTGAGCCTCGATGACCTGCAGCTCGCCCAGGTCTCCGAGGTCGGCCAGCTCGAGGGCGTCGACACTGCCGTCCTGATCCTTGACCAGGACCAGCATGTCGATGACCCGGATCGTGCCGGCCTCGACGAGAGAGAGAAGCTCGTTCGCGATCTCTCCGGTGAAGTTCGACCTCTCGGCGGGGAACTCCACCACCAGGAAGTCCACGGGGCCGAGCTGGTCGAGCGGGGTCTGGCTCACGGCGTTCACTCCTGCACGTAGACGGTCCACCACCCTCGCAGGCGGTCGCGGGCCGCTTGGACATGCGATGACCGGCCTGGGCCGGTCATCGCAGGATTGTCGTGGCCTCAGCCAACACCGCGCGAAGTGGTGCGTCGTCATCCCGACGGGATGAGGCCACATGGACCTTCGTCGCTCAACTCGACGCCTCTGGCCTCAACCATCCGAAGGGGATGAGGTGCCGCGGAGCGCAGCTGAACGACACTTTCGACTCCACCACACCCGCACGGGTGCATTTCACAAGGAGCGCTGCCATCAACTTCTTCGAATGGTTCCTGCTGATCGTCATCTGGATCGCCATCGCGTTCTGGCCCGCCCGAGTCGCACGCCGCAAGGGTCACAGTTTCCTGGGCTACTTCCTGTTCAGCCTGATCTTCTTCCCGGCCGCACTGATCGTGGCCTACATGGTCCACGACCGTGTGGCAGACGGACGCTGACTCCTGTCGTACGACGTTCCCTGACGAACGAGCCATCGCGGACCACGGCATGTCACCCCCGTCCTGAGCACCCGACGTTGAGCGAACCCCCGATGGCCGTGGCAGGTGGATCCACGATTCGGAGATGCACAAATGGGCGCACCTCCTGCACCCTCCGCTGCGCCCCCAACGAGGAGTGCCGGCTGGACCGCGGAGGGTGTCCGCAGTCAGCCGCCCCTGGGACCGTGTGGCCCACGGCAGTCTGTTGTGAGGGGATGAGTCGGCTTCCTGGAGGGCTCACTTTGGGCGCGCTTTGATTCGCAGAGGGTCGCGAAGATGCGTTGACGCTGCGGGCGTCCCGGATAGCCAGATCCGCAAGTCACCGCGTGGCTACCGCTGATGGGCGCAGGTATTCGCAGACGCTCGCGTTCCCGCTCAACACCGTCGCTGTCTTCCCGATGACCAGCCATGTCGAGTGTGTGGCCCTGCCGGAGCGGGGGGTGTAGGGATCCGCCGGCTCACCGGCGATGTCGTCTGCGGACTGACCGGTGGCACCTGCAACGACGTTCGCGACGCCGCCGGCTCCGAGCCGGAGGTCGGTGGCGACCGGTCCGGGGTCGACGGTCACGACGCGGATGCCGTGGGGCCCCACCTCCTTGGACAGGGCCTTCGGCCTTCGCCAACGCGGCCGGCGGGTCGTCATGGTGGTCCCCCCGCACCCGGTTCGCCCCATCTCGTGGTGACCGGGACGAGCGGGTGGCCATGGTGTCCGGTCCCGCCGCGACCACACGGTCCGCCGCCCACGTTGCGCCTGGGATGGTCCGCTGACCGCCGCGGCTACCCGGGTGTGTTCGCCGAGGGCGTCTTGGGCCTTGAGCGTTCCGTTTCTCCTCACGTGCCCCGTGGAAGATGGTCGGGTGCGCACCCGTGCTCTCTCACCTCGGCTCTGGATCGTGGCAGCGGCCACGGCCACAGTCCTGGTGCTCGCCGGCTGCGGGTCGAGCTCCGGGCCTCCGGCCCCCACATCGGGTGTGGGCACAGTGATCGACCACGCGATACCCGCCTCGATCAGCGACATTCCCTTGCGGGAGCCCGACGGCCACACCACCACGTTGGGTGACCTGCGCGGCAAGACCGTCGTGGTCTCTGACTCGATGACCCTCTGCTCGGAGGACTGCCCTCTCGACACCGCCAATGTCGTCGCCGCAGCCCGAGCGGCCGATGCGGCCGGGCTCACCGGCAGGGTCGTCTTCCTGACCGTTACCGTGGACCCCGCCCGAGACACCCCGCGACAGCTGAGGGCCTACCGCCGCCTCTACGACCCGCATCACCAGCTCCCGAACTGGGTCCTCCTCACCGGCACCAGTGCGAGCATCACCAGGCTATGGACATACCTCGGTGTGTTCTGGCACAAGGTCCCTGAGGGCAACCCACCCGACCGCAACTGGCTGACCGGCAAGCCGTTGACCTACGACGTCGCCCACGCCGACGAGGTCCTCATGTTCGACCCTTCGGGCCACGAGCGTTACGTCATCTCCGGGCACGCAAACGTCCCCGTCTCCGGCAACGTCCCCACCACGATGCGTCACTACCTCAACAGCCTGGGAGACCGACACCTGTTTCGGCCCGGTGCAGCCACCTGGACCCCCGACGACGTTCTTGCCGGCGTCAGCTGGCTCACCGGCCACCGAGCCTGACCCCACCCACCTCCACAGCCCAGAACGCCCGCCCTCGGCGGTTCAGCGTTCCCGCGCCCCACCGATTCGGCGCAGCATCTTGTTGTAGGCCTCGAGCGCCGCCTCGTCGTCGTCGATGGTGGCGCCGCCTTCGTCCGCCCAGGTCGCCCCCCCGGTGCGGGTGAGGTGCTCGTTGAACGTGCTCGTGCGCGCCGACTCCAACCAGGGACCCAGCAGCCGGTCACGGGTGCGGCCGGAGATCAGCGAGATGACGATGCCCATCGCGAGCAGCATCATCAGACCGTCTCCCGCAGCCCACATCAGTGAGGCGCCGATGTCCAGGTCGTGCAACCCACCGGTCGCCCAGGGAGGCCGCATCCGCATGTACAGCGGGAATGGGACCCTGGGAGTCTGGAGCAGCACGATCCCGACCAGCGTGTCAGGGATCATCGCGAGTACCAGGATGACCAAGCGAAGGAGGTACGGCGTCTGCCACCGGATGGGCTCCTCGCCGATGGTGCCGACCAGCAGCATCCAGCCCGCCAAGACGTAGGCCACCTGCTCGGCCACCATCAGCGACGGGTGGCGGTGCATCTGGTCCATGAACGGAGTCAGGTGCGTGTAGAAGATCACGACCCCGTAGACCACCAGCCCCACCACCGGGTGCGTGAGCACCGCGACCGGCCCGTGTTGTACGACCCTGTCGAAGCGGCGCTGCCAAGCGTCGCCGCCAGAAGCCCGAAGCACGGTGAGCGGAGAGCCGAGGACCAGCAGGGCCGGGACCACGGTGATCAGGGTCAGGTGCTCGATCATGTGCACCCAGAAGAGCGCCATTGCGTACTCGTCGACCGCAGAACACATGCACCAGGCGAGAACCAGAAGACCGGCCAGGAACAAGACCACCCGCACGGGATGCACCGGCATTCCACCCCGGCGTACCGCCCGACGCAGAGCGACGCCATAGCCGATGGCGGCAGCCGCGCAGAACAGCAACCAGCCAAGGTTCAACTGCCACGAGTGGAAGAAGGGATGCCATCCCCACGCAGGCAGAGACGGCATCATCCGGTGACCTCCACCGTCGCCGGACTCATCGGCACCAGCCCTGGCGCAAGACCAGGAGATCGTTCGAGCACAACCCGACCCTAGGACACTGGCCAAGGGGCACTGGGCCGGCTCCGCTACCGGCCAGGGCGACCAAGACCCTGGCGCCGCGTGACCTTGGACCCTGGGCCGCGCTGCACGCCGGCGCGATGGTCGAACAGGGGTCCGGCAGCGCGGCCGGGCGGCGTTCCCCATGCGGAGGACCTCCCCTCGCCGCACGTGTGTGGCGGAGGTGCGAGACGATGACCAGGTCGGCCGCCCCGGGGCGGCCGATGGAGTTCCGGCCCGAGATCCAGGGCCTACGCGCGCTCGCGGTCCTCCTGGTGATCGGCGACCACGCCGGTGCCCGATGGCTCCCGGGCGGCTTCGTCGGCGTGGACGTGTTCTTCGTGATCTCGGGGTATCTGATCACGCTGCTGCTGGTGCGCCAGTCCGACGCCACGGGCCGGGTCCGGATCGGCGAGTTCTACGCACGACGTGCCCGCAGGATCCTGCCGGCCGCGTCGCTGGTCATCGTCGCGACCATGGCCTACGCCGCGGCCGAGGTGTCCCTGAGCCGGGTCGAGCAGCTGCGCGAGGACCTGTGGTCCGCCGGCTTCGCGGCGAACATCCACTTCGCCCGCACGGTCACGGTCCGACCTCGCGCCCCACCCCGCCACGGTCCCCGATCTCGGCGCGCCTGGCCGCTGCCCTGCGTCTTGCGGACTCGGGCCCGCAGGTGACGCTGCCGCTGACGAACCTGCCGCACCCGCCCCGCGAGCCGTTCCCGCTCCCGGGCCACTGCCTCGTCGACCCCCTGGAGACCTCGACCTCCTCGGCAAGATCGAAGGGTTCCGGGTGGCCCCGCTGATCAAGCTCGGGTGCACGCCGTTCGACGTGCCCGAGGTCGACGGTTCGGGAGCGGACTTCCAGCAGTGCACCGACTTCCGTGGGTGGGCCGCCGCCTACATCGCCCGGGCGCACCCGCACGTCGTCGTGGTCGGGTCGGAGGCCACGTCGTACCGGATGCGGCCCGCCCCGGGCTGGACCTGCACCGGACCTGGGCCTCCGGGGTCGCGAGCATGCTGGGGCGGCTGCGCCACGACGGCGCCCGGGTGGTCGTCCTGGGCGACACCCGGACCTGGCGTTCGACCCCGTCGACTGCCTGACCGCACCCCACTCACGCCTCGAGGACTGCGTCGGTGTTCCCCACGAGGGTCTCGCCGCCGCCAACGCGACCACGCGGGACGTCGCCCTGAGGTCGGGTGCCATCTACGTCGACACGGTCGCCCTGTTGTGCCTGCACGGTCGCTGCCCGACGGTGGTCGACCAGACGATGACGTTCATGGACTACGCCCATGTCGCGCCGGCGTGGGCGGCAGCACTCGCCGACGACCTCACCGCAGCGTACCGGAAGCTTGTCGACCGGCTCCGCTAGTACATCCCGCCGGCACCGCGCGCCACCGTTCCTGCGTCGTGGTTCTCCTTGCCACACCGCCGGCAGCGCAGAAAGGTGCCGGTGCTCTCGCCCTCGGGGGACGGCGGGTAGGGGATCTTCGCCCACTTGTGACCGGCCAGGCAGACCGTGAACCGCTTCAGGTTGTCCATCGTGATCGACCTCCTGAGCGCGACTTCTTGGGCTGCGGTCGGCCTTGCATCTGGGCCCACAGGTCGTCGGCGGAGTACACCGGCAGCCGGCCCGAATCGGGATGCGCGCTGATGACCGCTCGGTCCGGTGCCGTGCCGGCGCCCACGCGCGGCGTCGCCCGGCCGTGCCGCGAGACGCTGTCACGCGCGGTCTCGGCGATGGAGCCGACCCAGCCGAACAGCGCCAGCGCGATCCCGTAGAGCACCGTGCCGGCGACCATCGCGAACGCCAGCGCGATGATCACGAAGAACACGATGGACACGACCGACACACCACCATCGTAGGACCGAAGGAGGCAGCAGACCCGGTGTCGGAGCAATGTGCCAGGCTCGCCGCATGCCGTGCGACCTCCCTGACGCGCGCGACCTGGTCGGCCAGCTCGACCGGGCGGCGATGATCGAGCTCCAGCACTACACCAAGCTCGAGGTCGAGGGCCGCACCTTCGGCTACCTCTGGGAGCCGACCTGCACGATCGGCCTGCGCCAGACCATCGCCGAGCAGCAGGCGCTCGTGGCCGAGCGCCCGGAGGTGTTCGAGGTGCAGTTCACCGCCTACGGCTACGGCTGGGTCGTCTGCCACCTCGTGGGCGTCGAGCGCGACGAGCTCGCTGAGCTCGTCTTCGAGGCGTGGCGCCTCACCGCGCCGGCCGAGCTGGTGGAGGGTCGTGGCGACAAGCTGCCCGGCTGAGCCGCAGGTGCGGGTTCCTCGGTTAGCAGGTCGACGCGGCCGTCAGGTATCTTGATGTCAAGAGATATACCCGCCTATCGGCAGCACGACGTACGGCGGCAAGATGGGCAGCAGACGCGACGATCGAGGAGATGTGACGGATGGCGAGTCAGGACAGCTTCGGGGCCAAGGGCGCGCTCGAGGTCGGTGACCGGAGCTACGAGATCTACCGGCTGTCGGCCGTCACCGGCGACGGCGTCGACATCGAGAGCCTGCCCTACTCGCTCAAGGTCCTCCTGGAGAACCTGCTGCGCACCGAGGACGGCGCCGACATCACCGCAGACGACATCCGCGCGCTGGCCGGGTGGGACGCCGAGGCCGAGCCCGACAAGGAGATCCAGTTCACGCCGGCGCGCGTGATCATGCAGGACTTCACCGGCGTCCCCTGCGTCGTCGACCTGGCCACGATGCGCGAGGCCATGGCCGACCTCGGTGGTGACGCCAGCAAGATCAACCCGCTGGCTCCCGCCGAGCTGGTCATCGACCACTCCGTGATCGCGGACGTGTTCGGAACTCCGCAGGCGTTCGAGCGCAACGTCGAGATCGAGTACGAGCGCAACCGCGAGCGCTACCAGTTCCTGCGCTGGGGCCAGGGCGCCTTCGCCGACTTCAAGGTCGTGCCGCCCGGCACCGGCATCGTCCACCAGGTCAACATCGAGCACCTCGCGCGCGTCGTGTTCACCCGCGAGAACGACGAGGGCGCGACCGTCGCCTACCCCGACACCTGCGTCGGAACCGACTCCCACACCACCATGGTCAACGGCATCGGGGTCGTCGGCTGGGGCGTGGGCGGCATCGAGGCCGAGGCCGCGATGCTCGGCCAGCCGGTCAGCATGCTGATCCCGCGCGTGGTCGGCTTCAAGCTCTCCGGCGAGCTCCCCGAGGGCTCCACCGCGACCGACCTGGTGCTCACGATCACCGAGATGCTGCGCCAGCACGGCGTGGTCGGGAAGTTCGTCGAGTTCTACGGCGAGGGCGTCTCGGCCCTGCCGGTGGCCAACCGCGCCACGATCGGCAACATGAGCCCCGAGTTCGGCTCGACCATCGCGGTCTTCCCGGTCGACGAGCAGACCATCGACTACCTCCGGCTCACCGGTCGCTCCGAGGAGCAGCTCGCGCTGGTCGAGGCCTACGCCAAGGAGCAGGGCCTCTGGCACGACCCCCAGGCTGAGCCGCGCTTCAGCGAGCGGCTCGGGCTCGACCTCTCCACCGTCGTACCGTCGCTGGCCGGCCCGAAGCGCCCCCAAGACCGGGTCGAGGTGACCAAGGCCGGTGAGTCCTTCGCCAAGGCACTCGAGGACTACACCGACGACCCGTCGGCGACCGCCAGGCTTAGCCTCGACGGCCAGGAGGTCGAGATCGGCCACGGCGCCGTCACGATCGCTGCGATCACCTCCTGCACCAACACCTCCAACCCGAGCGTGATGATCGCCGCCGGCCTGCTGGCCAAGAACGCCGTCGACAAGGGCTTGTCCCGCAAGCCGTGGGTCAAGACGACGCTCGCGCCGGGGTCGAAGGTGGTCAGCGACTACTACGAGCGCGCCGGCCTCACGCCCTACCTCGACAAGCTGGGCTTCAACCTCGTCGGCTACGGCTGCACGACGTGCATCGGCAACTCCGGCCCGCTGATCCCCGAGGTGAGCGCCGCGGTGGTCGAGAAGGACCTCGCCGTGGTCAGCGTGCTCTCGGGCAACCGCAACTTCGAGGGCCGGATCAACCCCGACGTGAAGATGAACTACCTCGCGTCGCCGCCCCTGGTCGTCGCCTACGCGCTGGCCGGCTCGATGACGGTCGACCTGTTCGGTGACCCGCTGGGCCAGGACCACGAGGGTCACGACATCTTCCTCAAGGACATCTGGCCGTCGCCGGCCGAGGTCGAGCGGGTGATCGGTGAGGCGATCACCGCGGAGATGTTCGACGACGGCTACGCCGACGTGTTCGCGGGCGACCAGCGGTGGCAGGAGCTGCCGACGCCCGAGGGTGACACGTTCGCCTGGGCCGAGGACTCGACGTACGTCCGGAAAGCGCCGTACTTCGACGGGATGCCGCACGAGCCCGAGCCGGTCACCGACATCGAGGGTGCGCGGATCCTGCTCAAGCTCGGCGACTCGGTCACCACCGACCACATCAGCCCGGCAGGCGCGATCAAGAAGGACAGCCCCGCCGGCCACTACCTCGCCGAGCACGGCGTCGAGCAGCGCGACTTCAACTCCTACGGTTCGCGCCGCGGAAACCACGAGGTGATGATCCGCGGCACGTTCGCCAACATCCGGCTGCGTAACCAGCTGGCTCCCGGCACCGAGGGTGGGTTCACCCGCGACTTCACCCGCGACGGAGAAGTCACGAGCGTCTACGAGGCGAGCGAGCACTACCAGGGCGAGGGCGTCCCGCTGGTCGTGCTGGCCGGCAAGGAGTACGGCTCCGGCTCCTCCCGTGACTGGGCGGCCAAGGGCACCGCGCTGCTCGGGGTGAAGGCCGTGATCGCCGAGTCCTACGAGCGGATCCACCGGTCCAACCTGATCGGCATGGGCGTGCTGCCGCTGCAGTTCCCCGGTGGCAAGTCGGCCGACGACATGGGTCTGACCGGCGAGGAGACGATCTCGATCTCCGGGATCACCGAGCTGAACGACGGCGCGACGCCGCGCACGGTCACGGTGAAGATCGAGAAGGACGGCCGCGGGGACGAGTTCGAGGCCACCGTCCGCATCGACACCCCCGGCGAGGCCAACTACTACCGCAACGGCGGGATCATGCCCTACGTGCTGCGGAGTCTCCTGCGCGACTGACCGGAAGAAAGGCCCCGGCGACGTCATACGAACCGTGGCCCATAGGCCACGGTTCGTATGACGTCCGGCAAGGGCCGGCTACACGCCCGCTGTGGGGCGGCTACTTCACCTCGGCCCGCAGCACCCGCCAGAGGCCGAAGGCCAGGGGCAGGGCCAGCCAGACCAGGCCCGTGACAGCGAGCTGGGTCCAGTCGTGCGCCGAGAAGCCCCCGTCGTACATGCGGTTCTGGTTGAAGGAGAAGTCCACCCAGCCCTGCGCCTTCTCGAACCAGTGCTGGCTCGCTGCCAGCACGGAGGTCAGGGTCGGGATCACGAACCAGTACACGAAGTAGGCCACGATGGCGGCGGCCGAGCTGCGGGTGACCACGCCGAGCATGAAACCGACCGTCATCCCGATCAGGTCCGCGCCGACGATGTAGAGGATCTCGGCGGGGGACAGGTCCCAGACCGTCGGGACACCGACCAGCGTGCTGGCCAGCAGGTTGCCGACTGCCCCGATCACGAGGGCGACGACCATCGACGCGACTCCGACCAGCAGGGTGTTGGCCAGCTTGGCCCGGATCACCCGGCCGCGGTGCGGCACCAGCGTGAAGGTGGTCAGGCCGGCCCGCTGGCTCCACTCGCCGGTGACCGACAGGATCGCGACGATCGGGAGCAGGATGGTCATCGGTACGCCGATGGCGGCGGCGAAGTTGTTGTAGGTCAGGCTGGCGTCCGAGCCGAACGCGATCACCGAGCCGGTCGCGACCAGCGCTGTGACGGCGATGCCGACCATCAGCCAGAAGCCGGACCGCGTGTCGAACATCTTGCGCAGCTCCACGCCCATCACCGTGCGGAACGGGATCGGCGCCTGCGCCTCGCGGGTGGCCGGCCTCTCGCGGACGGCCTCGTGGGTCTCGATCGTGGCGGTGCTCATGCCGCTGCTCCTTCTCGTGCGTCGTTCTTGGTGAGCTCGAGGAACATCTCCTCCAGACCTGCGCCGTCGGCAGGCCTGAGCTCGGTGAGGGGTACGCCGGCGGCGAGCGCGAGGCGTCCGACCTGCGCTGCGTCGGCGTCGGTGCGGACGCCGGCCTGCGACGGCGAGGCCGTGAACCCGGCGGTGGTGAGGGCCGCGGCCAGGGCCGTGACGTCGTGGGCGCCGGCGTAGGTGCCGGCCGAGGCGAGCAGCTCGCCCTTGGTGCCCGAGGCGACGATCCGCCCGGTGCCGATCACGACCAGGTCGTCGGCGACGACCTCGATCTCGTGCAGCAGGTGCGACGACAGCAGGACGGTGCCCCCTTGGTCGGCGAAGCCGCGCAGCAGGTCGCGCATCCACCGGATGCCGGCCGGGTCGAGGCCGTTGGCCGGCTCGTCGAGCACGAGGACCTCGGGGTCGCCGATCAGTGCAGTGGCGATGCCGAGACGCTGCCGCATGCCCAGCGAGTAGTCGCGCACCCGTCGGCCGGCCTCGTCGTCGGTGAGGCTGACCAGGTCGAGCATCTGCTCGACCCGCCCCTTGTCGACGCGCATGGTGCGCTGGGCGAGGGTCAGGATCTCGCGGCCGGTCCGGCCGGCGTGCTGGGCGGATGCGTCGAGGAGGACCCCGATCTCGCGGCCCGGGTTGGGCAGGTCGGCGTAGCGACGTCCGAGAACCGTGGCGTTCCCGGACGACGCGGGCGTGAGCCCGACGAGGATGCGCAGGGTGGTGGACTTCCCGGCGCCGTTCGGGCCGAGGAAGCCGGTGACACGGCCGGGTTCCGCCCGGAACGTGACCTGGTCGACGGCGGTGAACCTGCCGTAGCTCTTCGTGAGGTGGTCGATGTGGATCATGCGAGGACTCTCGCTCCGGGCGGGGGTCTGTCACATCGGGGACGGTGCTGATCCCGCCACTGGTGCGCCCCCGGAAACCCCTAGGGGCCCCGGGGTCGGCTCTCGGGGTCGGGCTAGCGTGGTCGCATGCTCGTGGCGATCAGCATCAGTCCTTCCGTCGGCGACGAGACGGGTGGCGTGAGCGCGTCCGTCGCCGAGGCCGTCCGCGTGATCCGGGAGTCCGGGCTGCCGAACCGCACCGACTCGATGTTCACCACCATCGAGGGGGAGTGGGACCAGGTCATGGACGTCGTGAAGCGGGCCGTGTTCGCGGTCGCCGAGACCTCGCCCCGGGTGGGGCTCGTGCTCAAGGCCGACCTGCGGGCCGGCCACGACACCGGGCAGCTGACCGCCAAGGTCGAGCGGCTCGAGGAGCGGTTGGCGGCCACCGATGAGATCTGAGGTGGTCCGGGTCCACACCGGCTCCCGCGAGGTGGTGCACGACCTGACGGGGGAGTGCCGCGCGTTCGTCTCGTCGTACGGCGACGGGTTGCTGCACGTCTTCGTGCCACACGCAACGGCCGGGGTCGCGATCCTCGAGATCGGGGCGGGCTCCGACGACGACCTGCTGGCGACGCTCGCCGACCTCCTCCCGGCCGACGACCGCTGGCGTCACGCGCACGGCAGCCGGGGGCACGGCCGGTCGCACGTGCTGCCCGCGCTGGTCCCGCCCTACGCCACCGTGCCGGTCGTCGGCGGGCACCTCCAGCTCGGCACCTGGCAGAGCATCTGCCTGGTCGACCTCAACGTCGACAACCCCGACCGTGAGGTCAGGCTGTCGTTCCTGGCAGGCTGAGCGCATGACGTCGACGCCCCGCGAGCAGCCCTGGTCCGACGACCGGCCCGAGCACGGCCGGATCCTGGTCCTCACCGCCAACCCCATCTCGGCTGCGATCGACACCATCGCGACGACCGCCGGCCGCGAGGTCGTCGTCCTCGCCGAGGACGACGGCGGCCCCGGGCTGGTCTCGCTCGCGCCGGTCGAGGGCGACGCCGTGGTGCTCTGCGACCACGACGCACCGGACGCACCCGCGTTCCTCCGCGACGCCCTCGCCTCGCCCGCGTCGTACGTCGCGATGATGGCGAGCCGGAGCCGCGCCGGGCGGATGCAGACCGAGCTGGCGGCCGAGGGCGTGCCCGGCCTCGAGAAGCTGCATGTGCCGGCGGGCCACAACCTCGGCGGCAAGGGGCCCGGTGAGATCGCCCTGTCGGTGGTGGCCGAGATCGTGGCCGAGTCCTACGGGCGGCCCGGTGGGCCGATGCGCGGCTGACCTTGGCCGACCTCTCCTGGCAGGTCCTGCTGGTCCTGGGACTCGCTGCCGTGTTCGGCGCGTTCGTCCAAGCCGTCGTGGGCCTGGGCATGGGGCTGGTCGCGGCGCCGGTGGTCGGGATCGTGGCGCCGTCGCTGGTGCCGGTGCTGCCGCTGTGCCTCGCGCTCTGCATCTCGGGGCTGATGCTGGTCGGTGAGCGCGCCCACATCGACTGGCGCGCCCTGGCCTGGGCGCTGCCCAGCCGGGTGCCCGGGACCGTGGTCGGTGCCTGGCTGGTGGTCGAGTTCACCGAGCAGCAGATCGGGGTCGCCCTCGCGCTGATGACGCTGGTCGCGGTGGCCGTCGCCGTCCGCGCGGCCCGGATCCCGGTCACCCCGGGCACTTTGGTCGGGGCCGGCTTCGGTGCCGGCGTCACCGGCACCGCGACCTCCATCGGCGGTCCGGCCATCGCCCTGCTCTTCCAGCGTGAGCCGCCGGCAGTCATGCGGTCGACGTTGTCGGTGTTCTTCTTCGTGGGCGTCCTGCTGAGCCTGGCCGGGCTGGGGATCTCCGGCTCGATCAACAGCGCCTCGTGGCAGGTCGCGCTGGTGCTGGCGCCGGGCGTCGTCGTCGGCATGCTGGTCGGCCGGGCGGTGCGCGACCGGATCCATCGCGACGCGTTCCGGGCCGGCGTGCTCCTGGTCTGTACGGCGTCCGCGGTCACCTTGCTGGTCCGCTCCCTCTTCTGAGCCGGCCCTGACCCCTCCGAACTCCCCCCTCGCGGCGTAGGAGTGGGTGAGGATGCATCCCGAGGAGGACCGATGGCCAGCGATCTTCGCGACCGGCTGAGCGACCTGGCGTCGCACGTGCCGTCCGGTGCCCCGCCCACCGACCTGTGGGCACGCGGCCTCCGACGTCGCCGGGTCACCCGGGCCGGCAGCGCGGTCCTCGTCGCCTCGCTGGTGCTGGTCCTCGGGGTCGGCGCCTGGTCATGGCAGACGGCACGGACTTCGAGGACCTGACCGAGGTCCAGACCGCCGAGGCGCTGGGTATCTCGGTGGGAACCGTGAAGTCGCAGGCCAGGGACGCGCTCCGGCGACTCCGCGACGTCGTACCGGGGTTGTCCGAGGATCTCGTTTCGCCCTGACCGCACCCCTTGGGTGGCTACCCTTCCTGGGTGCCGACCGTCACCCAGCAGCCGCGGGCCGCCAACCCTGCCACCAAGCGCATCATGTTGGCGTTCGCCGTGATCGTGGTGCTGGTCGTCGCGTTCCTCGTGTTCAAGCCGATCATCGCCCCCGGCACGCCGCACGGCGGAGACCCGAGCAACAACATCCCGGCCCTCAAGGCGGTCAAGACCTTCGACTACGTCGGCGCGCAGCACACCACCGACCCCGTGACCTACACCGAGACCCCGCCGGCCGGTGGCCCGCACGACCCGGTCTGGCAGGACTGCGGGGTCTACACCCAGCCGCTGCGCAACGAGAACGCCGTCCATTCCCTCGAGCACGGGACCGTCTGGGTCACCTACCGTCCCGGCACCTCGGCTGCAGACGTGCAGAGCCTCCAGACCGCTCTCGGCTCGGTCAAGGACAAGAAGACGATCCTCTCGCCCTACCCGGGGCTGCCGGCGCCGGTCGTGGTCACGGTCTGGAACGCCCAGCTCGACCTGAAGAGCGCGTCGGACCCACGGCTGGCCGCCTTCCTCACGTTCTACGGCGACGGGCACACCGCCCCCGAGGCCGCGATGGCGTCGTGCGCCGGCGGCAAGGTGTTCTACGCCTCGCCCAGCAACCCCTGACTCGATCAGTCGCCGTCGGTGGGCGGCGTCGCGGGTGGGCGCCGTACGACCTGGAGCTGGCGCTCGGTGTCGGCGAAGCCGACCGAGCGGTAGACCCGGATCGCGAGGTAGTCGGGGTCGGCGACCATCACCAGGGTGGTCGCGCCGAGCTCCTCGAAGCCGTAGCGGCTCACCCGGTGCACGAGCGTGCCGGCCAGTCCCCGTCCGCGCGCCTCGGGATGGGTCTTCACCGATTGGAAGCGCGCCAGGCCGGGTGAGGCGGTGAAGAGCCCCATCGACGAGAGCAGCCGGCCGCCTTCGAACGCTCCCCACCACGCGCCGTACCCCTGCTCGACGAGGCGGCGGTCGGCTCTGGTCTTGGCGGTCACGAAGGGGAGGTCGTGGCCGGCGTCCTCGCCGGCCCGGGACACCTCGATCTGCTGCGCCCAGTCGTCGTCGGAGACGAGTGGCCGGTAGGTCGCCTCGGTGTTGGGCCGCGGGGGCTCGTGGACGGCGTCGGCGGTCATCACGCTGCACGCCTCGGCCTCCAGCCCGACTGCGGTGAACGACGCCAGGTCGTCGAGGGTGCCGGTCGTGCCGTCGATGCCGAAGGTGCGGTGCTGCGCCCGGGGGAACTCCCGCTCGAAGGACGCGAGCCACTCCTCGGCCTCCGACCGGCTGGTTGGAGGTTCGGGTAGGAGGAGGAAGTTCCCCCACCAGAAGGTCGGGTTGTCGGGCGTGCGGACGACCAGGTGGGTGCCGCGGTCGCTGATCCGGCTCCCGGCACGCTCGAGCAGGGCGAGGTCGGTGCGGTTGGCCAGCGACGCAATCTCCATGGCGGCAACCTACGCAGCAGTGCGACGGTATGGCCCATGACTTTCTCGGAGGGGCTTGAGATCCGCCCGGAGCAGAGCGAGGACCGCGACGCCGTACGGCGGGTGATCACCGCCGCGTTCGGCGACGACGGCAGCGTGGCCGAGATCTGGTCCGGTCTCGGCCGGCACCGGCGGGCGGGGCTGGTGGCCGAGCACGGTGGCGCCCTGGTCGGCCAGGTCGGGCTCAGCCAGGGCTGGGTCGACGCGCGGCCGGCGCTGGTCGAGGCGTGGGTGCTCAGCCCGCTCGCCGTCGACCCCGGTCATCAGCGCGGCGGCATCGGCAGTGCCCTGGTGGCCGCGGCGATCGAGACCGCCCGGAGGAGCGGCGTACCGGCGCTCTTCCTCGAGGGCAGCCCGGACTACTACGGCGACCGCGGCTTCGAACGGGCCGATCGGCGCGGCTTCCTGCCGGCCGCCCTGGAACGCACCCCGCGAGCGGCGTTCCAGTGTGTGACGTTCGACGGCTACGAGGAGTGGATGACCGGGCAGCTGATCTATCCCGCCATCTGGTGGGAGCACGACAGTGCGGGGCTGCGCGACCCGCGCCTGGCCGCCCTCGAGGAGCGGTTCGCGGCCTACGACTGACCCCGCTCGTGGGCCGGTTCTGCGGGCCGGTTCTGGGCTTTGGATTGACTCGAACGTCTGTTCGACTCATGATGAGCTCATGCTCGTCTCCCCGCCCGGCTGGCCCCGCGAGGTGCGTCCTCCCGACGCCCCCGACTGGGAGGCCACGGCGTGCAGCTGGCTGCTCGACCAGTGCCCGCCCGACTTCCGCGCCTACCCGGCCCTGCGGCGTCACCCGGTGGTGCTCGCGCGGTTCGCGGTACTCCACATCGAGGCCAACCAGGCCGCGTGCCGCCGCGGCCTGAGCGAGGCCCGCTCCGAGCTGCGCGAGGTGGCCGACCTCGCGGTGATCGAGGCCGCGGTCATCACCTGGCAGGCCGAGGAGGCCCGGCTTCTCGGCGTACGACGGGCGGCCGGGCTGGTCGAGGAGGCGCTGCGCGGGCGACGCTACGTGGCGCGCCTCTGACCGGCTCCGAGCCGGCTCCGGCCGGATCTCACCCGCTGCGGGCGAGGCCGGGCGTCTCGCGAACGGTGAGCATGTTCCCATGGTCACTCGTCGTCCCGTCCCGCACCTGCTCGTCGCAGGGCTGCTCACGCTGCTGCTCGCCGTCTCCGGCTGCGGGGGGAAGAACAAGCCTGCCGTCTGCACGGATGTCACCAACCTCGAGTCCTCGATCTCGGCGGTGACCAAGATCAAGATCAACCAGGGCGCCCTGACCGAGCTGAAGACCAAGGTCGCCCAGGTGCAGACCGACGCCACGCAGCTGAAGACCGACGCGAAGGCTCAGTTCGGCACCGAGGTCAGCGCGGTCGACGCAGCGGCGACGACGTTCAAGACGGCCCTCGACGCTGCGGTGGCCGCGCCGTCCGCGACGACCATCGCGGCCGTGATCGCGTCGGTCCCGGCATTGACGACCGCTCTGACCAACCTCCAGACCGCCGTCAAGTCCACCTGCTGAGCCGGCGCCGACACCGTGCTTGCCGCCCTGGGCTGGGCCCTGTTCGCCGCCGTTCAACCGCTCGGGATCATCGCCTACATCGCCATGCTCGGCTCGCAAGGAGGGCGGCGTAACACCGGTGGCTTCATCGTCGGCTGGCTGCTGTGCGCCTCGCTCGTCGCCGCCATCACCGTTCAGCTCGAGGGCCACTCCACGGGCAGCAGCTCGTCGGTCATCAGCTCGGCGGGACTGCTCCAGATCGCTCTCGGGCTGGCGCTCCTGGCGCTCCTGGTGGTGCGGCGTCGACGCGGCCGTCGCGAGCGCACCAAGGCCGAGAGCAAGGACCAGGGCGTCCTAGGGCCGGTCGGGGCCGCCCTGATCGCCGCCATGCTCCAGGGCTGGCCGATCGTCGCGGCCGCCGCGGCGGCGGTCGTCAAGGTGACCGATCCCGGGTTCGGGCGCGTGCTCGGACTCCTGCTCATCGTCGTGGTGTCGACGGTGACCTACCTGGTCGCCTACGTGCTGGCAGGTCTCTACCCCGAGCAGACGGCAGCCTGGCTCGAGCGGCTGCGGCACTGGATCGAGACCCACCGCGACACCGTGATCGACCTGATCCTGGTGGCCGCCGGGGTGTGGCTGGTGGCCCACGGGCTGGCGGTCCAGTTCGCCAAGTGAGCTCCGGGGATCACCACCTGGGAGTACCGCGTCATTGACGCAGTGGTCGCGGGAGTCCGCGGGGGGCCTTGGTTTCGAGACGCGCGCAGAGCGCGCTCCTCGACCAGCGGGCCCGGCCTGCTCGTCGATGAGCAGGGCAGCGGGGGCCGAAGGGCCCTGGGGTGGGGCTCGCCGGCTGCCTAGCCTGGGAACCAGTCGACCGCCATCAGCAAGAGGTGCCGTGAGAGCCGAGCCGAAGTGCCCGCTACGCCAGGGGGACGACTGCACCCTGTGCGAGCCCGGTGCGACTGGCCCGGAGGACTGCCCGACGGTCTACCTGGTGATGTCCGATCCCGACCTGCGCTCCCGCTGGGTCGAGCTGCGCGCACTCGCCCGTGGTCAGTACCGCTAGCTCAGCCGAGCTCGCCGGTGCTGCCGTCGATCAGCTCCCGGGCGATGTCGAGGTGGCCGCAGTGCCGGGCGTACTCCTGGATCAGGTGCAGGAGGATCCACTGCAGCTGAGGTGCGGAGGCGGGGTCGGCGAACCGGCCCCCGACCCGGGCCGTCTCGGTGAGGTCGTGCGACTCGACGATGACCCGGGTCCGTACGGCGGTCTGCTCGAGCATCGCCCGGATCTCGGCCGGTGACCCCTCGGGCGTCCGCCAGCCGCCGCCCTCGGCCGCGTCGGCCCACGGTTCCTCGACCTGCTCGCCGAGGAACCCCCAGACCAGCCAGCGGCGCTCGACGTTCGCCAGGTGCAGGGCCAGCCCACCCGGCGTCCAGCCGGACGGGACGACCGACGCGCCGACCTCCTCGGACGAGAGGCCGGTCAGCTTGCCGGCCACGACGCCACGGAAGTAGTCGAGGTAGTCCAGCATCAGCCCGCGCAGGTCGGGCGTGGATCCCGGCTCGGGAAACTGCATGAGCGGATCCGTCATCCGAGGACCCGCCGGGCCAGGTCGAGGTGGAAGCGCGTCGAGAGCAGCAGGTCGTCGACGTGCACCCGCTCGTTGGCGTTGTGGTAGCCAGCGTCGAGCACCTCGGTGGGCGTCGTCCGGAAGGGACTGAACCCGTAGGCCTGGGTGCCGCCCGCGGCGCGGAGGAAGTTGCTGTCGGTGAAACCGGTGCACAGGGTCGGCAGCACCGACGCCGGGTCGCCGTCCTCGGCGAGGAACGCCGCTACGGCCGCCGGGACGACCCCCTCCACCGGCGAGCTCGAGGCCTCGATGATCTCCTCGGGCCACTCCAGCTCGTAGGGCAGGTCGTCGCCGAGGAGCGCCCGGACCCGGGCCTCGACGTCGGCCGGCGTCGTACCGGGCAGGATCCGGATGTCGACCTCGGCGGTCGCGCGGGCCGGCATCACGTTGCGCTTGTTGGAGCCCCACAGCATGGTCGGCGCCATCGTCGGCCCCATCAGGGCCTGGATCGTCTCGCCGAGCCCGTCGTACAGCACGTCAGCCTCAGCGAGCGCTCGACGCAGGTCGGGCTCGTCGCGGCCGAGCAGCACCCGCAACATCGCGACGGCCTCCGGGGCCGTGCTGGGCTCGGGCATCCCGTCGCCGAGCCGGGGGAGCAGCTGGGCGAGCAGGGGTACGGCGTTGCGCCCCAGCGTCGGCACTGACGCGTGACCGGCCTCGCCCTTGGCGACGACCTGCACCGGCAGCGTGCCCTTCTCGCCCACGGACAGACAGAGCATCTCGCGACCGTCCGAGAGCCGCAGCCGCTCGCCGCCGCCCTCGTTGACGCTGTGGGTGGGTCGGATGTCGGGGCGCTCCTCGAGCAGCCAGCGCATCCCGACGTCCTCGAAGCCGTCCTCCTCGTCGGCGACGGCCAGGAACCACAGGTCGCCGCTCGACCGGAAGCCGGTCCTGGCCAGCTCGGCCATGGCGACCGCACGAGCGGCGACCTCGTTCTTCATGTCGACCGCCCCGCGACCCCACAGGTAGCCGTCGTCGTCGACCACCGCCTCGAACGGCGGATGGGTCCAGTCGCGCGGGTCGCACGGCACCACGTCGGTGTGCCCCACGAACGCCAGCGAGTCGCCGCCACCGGTCCCGGGAATCCGTGCCACCAGGTTGCCCCGGTGCGGAGTGCGCGCCACCACCTCGGCCTCGACGCCGTGGCAGGTGAGGTAGTCGACGAGGTACTCCGCGCACAGCGTCTCGTTGCCCAGGCCCGGCTCCCGGGCGTTGGTCGTGTCGAGGCGGATCAGGTCGCGGGCGACCCGGATCACCTCGTCGTGCAGCGACTCGTTCGACGACTCACTCATGGACGGCTCCCAACCGGTCGAGCACATAGGCGTACACCTCGGCCTCGTAGCCGAGGTGGCCGACGCGCCCGGACGGACCGACATGGGCCCCCGCGCCGGTCTCGCAACGGAACAGCAGGTGCGGCGACCAGTCCGGGTCGGAGTGCCGCAGCGCGGCCACCCACTTCGCGGGCTCGCGCACCATCACCCGAGGGTCGTGCACGGCGCCGGTCACCAGCAGGTCGGGCCGACCGCCCGCGGCGGGCAGGTTGTCGTAGGGCGAGTAGGCCAGCATCCAGTCGAACTCCTCGCGCACCCGCGGGTCGCCCCACTCCTCCCACTCGTTGATCGTGAGCGGGATCGACTCGTCGAACATCGTGGTCACGACGTCGACGAACGGCACCTCGGCGACCACCGCCCGCCAGCGGTCCGGCCGCTGGCTGAACACCGCCCCCTGGAGCAGCCCGCCGGCGCTGAGCCCCCGGGTCACGATCCGCCGGCCGTCGACCAGTCCGTCGCGCTCGAGCCCGTCTGCCACCGCGGCCAGGTCGTCGAAGGTGTGCTGCTTGTGCCGCAGGCTCCCGTCCAGCCACCACCGTCGCCCGCCCTCCCCGCCACCGCGGATCAGTGCGTGCACCCAGACGACCCCGCGGTCGAGCAGGGTCGGCAGGCAGGCGTCCCACTCGGGCTCGTCGACCGCTTCGTAGGCGCCGTAGGCGTAGACGAGCGCGGGTGCGGTGCCGTCGAGGGGTGTCTCGCGGCGCCGGAGAAGCACGGCGGGGACGGGCGTGCCATCGGGAGCGGGGAAGGTACGCCGCTCCACGACGTAGCGCTCGGGGTCGTGACCGGGCGCCTCCGCGCGGTGCACCTCCGTGCGGAGGCCGGTGGCAAGGTCGAGCGACGACCACACCGGTGGCCGCAGGTAGGACTCGTCGCAGACGAGGACCGCGTCCACGTCGTAGAGCGGGTTCTCGGACAGGTCGAGGCAGCCGACGTCGTACGACGTCCGCAGCACGTGGCCCTCGGCGGCCAGGTCGTCGTGGGGCACGATGCGCAGCCGGTGCTCGCCCTCGGCACGGTAGGAGAGCACGACCCCTGCGGCGAACGCGTCGGCGCGGTAGAGCCGCTCGTCGGCCGCCTCGGGGCGCATCTGTATCCACACTGTGTGGTCCTGGTCGGCGTCCCTGGGGACTGGAGCGCTCATCAGGCGGAACTCGACGGCGTCGTCGTCGGTGACCACGAGCAGTCGGTCCCCGGCCGCGCCGGGGGCGTGCTCCACCTCGTAGCGGACTCCCTGGCGCCGGCCACCGACCGAGCGCGGCGCGGCGGTGGGATCGTCGGCGGGGACGACCCAGGCCTCGTTGGTGACCCGGCTCTCGCCCTGGATCACCACCAGCGAACCCGAGCGGGTCAGCCGGACCTCCAGCTCGAAGCGCTGGTCGGGCTCCTCGAGCACCAGCACGTCCTCCGTCGGGTCGGTGCCGATCCGGTGCCGCCAGACCTGGAACGGCCGGTAGGCCTGGTCGTGCACGGTGTAGAAGAACCACTGCGAGTCGGCGCTCCAGGCGCCGCCGTAGTAGCTGCGCGCAATGCGGTCGGGCAGGTCCGACCCCGTGCGCAGGTCGCGGAAGCGCAGTTCGAAGACCTCGTCACCGGCGGTGTCGACGCTGAAGGCGAGCAGGTCCTCGTCGGGGCTGACCAGGGTCAGCCCGACGTCCAGGTAGCCGGTCCCGAGATCTTGCTGAGAAATGTCGAAGAACAACGATGACGATTCGGATTCAGTCGTTGACCTGCCCTCTGAATCATGATTCAGTCGCCGCCATAACTCGGCGTAGTCGCTGTTCACGGGGTGGCGGGTCCAGTAGGCATAACGCCTGCGTGACCAGCGAGCCGACTCGTCGTCTTTAGGAAGACGGGACAACATGTCCGCCTTCAAGGCGGACGAGAGGGACTCCAGATGAGCAACAGACGCGTCGTAGAAGGACCGCTCGGCGGTGAGCAGCCGCAGGACGGCCGGGTCGTCGCTGCCCAACCAGAAGTAGGGGTCCGGGCGCTCGACCCCGTGCTCGGTGTGGGTGTGCGGTCGGCGGTCGGCGACCGGCGGCGTCGCGGGCTGGATGGGCGCATCGGCTGGAGGCGTGGTCGGCACGGCGGTCACCGTACCGCCGGAGCGGTCCTGGTGACCCTCGGGCTGCTCCTCGCCGCCCTGACGCCGGGCCTGGCCATCGGCGGTACGGCGCACGCCAAGGACAAGGTCGTGTTCCACGTCGGCATGCTCGGCGAGGGCGTCGACTCGCTCAACCCGTTCCTCGGCTTCCAGGCGCCGTCCTACGAGATGTGGGGCCTGACCTACGACTACCTCACCGGCTACACCATGAAGGACATGTCGCCGGCGCCCGGGCTGGCGACCAAGTGGACCACCTCGCCGGACGGGAAGATCTGGACCTTCACCGTCCGCAAGGGCGTGAAGTTCTCCGACGGCGTCCCGCTGACCGCCGCCGACGTCGCCTACACCTACAACCGGATCCTGCACGGCACGGTGGAGAAGTCCAACTGGCTGTCCTACCTCACCGGCGTCACCAAGGTGACCGCGCCCAACGCGACGACCGTCGTGCTGACCCTGAAGAAGCCGGTTGCCACCCTTCCTCTGCTGCCGATCCCGATCGTGCCCGAGCACATCTGGAAGAACGTCAGCGAGAAGGAGATCAAGACCTACAAGGCGGAGCCCACCAACGGCCAGCCCGTGGTCGGCTCCGGTCCTTTCCGGCTGGTCAAGGGCACCGCCGACGGCTCGACGTTCACCTTCGAGGCCAACCCGCACTACTGGGGCGGCACCCCCCACATCGACGAGATCGACTTCCAGTTCTACAAGAACGACGACTCCGCGGTGCAGGCGCTGATCAAGGGTGAGGTCGACTTCGTCGAGGGCATCACCGCGCTCGAGGTCAAGAGCCTGAAGAGCCACTCGAACATCACCGCGCACAACGGCAACTCCCCGGGCTTCGACGAGATCGCCTTCAACGCCGGTTCGATCGACGTCAAGACCGGCAAGCCGATCGGCAACCCCAACCCGGCGGTGCTCGACCCGAAGTTCCGCCATGCGCTGGGCTACGCGCTGAACCTGCCGCAGCTGATCCAGAAGGTCTACCAGGGCGCCGGGCTCCCGGGCACGACGATCGTGCCGCCGGTCTACACCAAGTTCCACTGGGAGCCGCCTGCCGACCAGAAGTTCACCTTCGACCTGGCCAAGGCCGGCGCGCTGCTCGACGCCGCCGGGTACAAGAAGGGCTCCGACGGGCTGCGCACCCTGCCCAACGGCAAGCCGATCGGGACCCTCCGCCTGGCCGCGCGCTCGGACTCCCCGACGTCGCTGAACACCATGGACTACTTCAAGCAGTGGCTCAGCGACCTGGGGATCAAGGGGCAGGTCTCGACCTACAGCTCCAGCCAGCTGACCGACGAGATATACCAGGGCAACTTCGACGCCTTCCAGTGGGGCTGGTACGTCGAGCCCGACCCCGACTCGATGCTCAGCTACCTGACCTGCGGGCAGCGCAACGGGTCGTCCGACTCCTGGTACTGCAACAAGAAGTACGACCAGCTCTACGCGCAGCAGCACACGGAGACCAACGACACCGCACGTGCCGCCGAGATCAAGAGCATGCAGGAGATCCTCTACCAGGACTCGCCCTACCTGGTGACGGCGTACTCCTCCATCGGTGAGGCCGTGCGCAGCGACCGGTTCGCCTGTCTGGTGCCGCAGCCCAACCCGGGCGGGATCTGGCTCGAGCAGTACGGCGTCTACAACTACGTCCACATGAAGCCGGCCGCGGATGCCGCCACGTGTGACACGGCCACGACCACCGCCGGCGACACCATCTCCGGGGCGACCAAGGCCACCACGGGGGGCAGCTCGTCGTCGGCGAGCACGCCACTGCTGATCGGTGCAGGCGTCGTGCTGGTGGCGCTGCTCGTGGGTGGCGGCGTGGTCGCGATGCGTCGCCGAGCAACCGCGGAGGACCGCGAGTGACCCTCGTCGCCGAACCGGGGCTGGCCGGGGCCGAGGCCGAGGCCCAGCCCCGGCGGCGCGGGTACGGGTCCTACGTCGCGCGCAAGGTGCTCGGCTCGGCCGGCAGCCTCCTGTTCATGCTGCTGGTGAACTTCTTCCTGTTCCGGGTGCTACCCGGTGATCCCGCCCGCAGCCTCGGCCGCGGCCGGATGACCACCGACGCCCAGCGCGAGGCCTTCGACAAGGCCTACGGGCTGACCCAGCCGCTGCCGCAGCAGTTCCTCACGTTCCTGAAGAACACCTTCACCGGCGACCTCGGGGTCTCCCTGCAGTATCGGATCCCGGTCTCCCAGCTGATCCAGCACCGGCTCTGGCCGACCCTGCTGCTGGTCGGCACCTCGACCGTCCTGGCGGCGTTGATCGGCGTCTACCTCGGCATCAAGGGGGCGTGGAACCGCGGCTCGACGTTCGACAACGCCTCCACCGGCGGGTCCTTGATCCTCTACTCGATGCCCGAGTGGTTCCTCGGGCTGCTGTTCATCGCGACCTTCGGGGTCGGGTTCTGGATCTTCCCGGGCATCTTCCCGACGGGTGGTCTCCACTCCCCGGACGTCAACCCGAACTCGGTCAAGGGCGTCCTCGACACCATGTGGCACCTGGTGCTGCCGGTCACCACCCTGACCCTGGCCTACCTCGCCGACTACCTGCTGATCATGCGCAGCTCCCTGCTCGACGAGTTGGGGGAGGACTACCTCCAGACCGCGCGGGCCAAGGGACTGCGCGACGTCCAGGTCCGCAACCGGCACGCGGTCCGCAACGCGATGCTCCCGACCACCACGATCATCGCCCTCAGCCTCGGCTACGTGGTCTCCGGCGCCATCACCGTCGAGACCGTCTTCTCCATCCCGGGGCTCGGGCTGCTGACCGTGCAGGCGACCGAGGTGCCGGACTTCTGGGTCCTCCAGGGCTGCTTCCTGATCGCGGCCACCGGTGTCATCGTCGCCAACCTCGGCGCCAACCTGGTCTACGGCTGGCTCGACCCGAGAGTCCGGACATGAGCGCCGACGTCGGGAAGGACCTCGCGCCCGCCGCCACCCTGTCCGCGTCCCAGCTGGCCCGGCGGCGTCGTACGGCGGCGTGGCGCCGCGGGTGGACCCAGTTCCGGTCTCACCGCAGCGGCATGGTCGGGCTCGGCATCCTGACCTTCTTCGTCGTCGCAGCGCTGGCGGCGCCGCTCCTGGCCAGCCGCAGCGGCCTCGACGTGACCGCCGCCAACGGGCCGGTCCTCGGCCCGCCGTCCTCCGAGTACTGGCTCGGCACCGACGAGAACGGCCGCTCCGTGCTGACCCTGCTGATCTGGGGCGCCCGGGTGTCGCTGTTCGTCGGTCTGCTCGCCACGCTGATCTCAATGGTGATCGGCACCGTGATGGGCCTGGTGTCGGGATACTTCGGTGGGGTGGTCGGGGCCATCACCTTCCGGGTCACCGAGTGGTTCCTGGTGATCCCGTTCCTGCCGCTGGCGATCGTGCTGTCGACGGTGCTCGGCCGCGGCCTGTTCAACATCGTGCTGGTCATCGGCGTCACCTCGTGGCCCGGCACGGCACTGCTGATCCGCAGCCAGACCCTGTCGATCAAGGAACGTCCCTACGTCGAGCGCGCCCAGGCGATCGGGGCGGGTCGCCGCCACCAGATCACCAAGCACGTGCTGCCCAACGTGATGCCCATGGTCTTCGCCAACACCACGCTCACCGTCGCCATCGCGATCCTGACCGAGACCACCCTGAGCTTCCTCGGCCTCGGCGACCCGACCCGCACCTCCTGGGGGACCATGCTCGACGACGCCTTCTCGGTCGGGGCGATCACGACCGGCAGCTGGTGGTACATCCTGCCGCCGGCATCTGCGTGGTCCTGGTCGTGCTCGCCGTTCACCCTGATCGGGCGGGCCCTCGAAGAGGTCCTCAACCCGCGGCTGAGGGCCCGCAGTGACATCCACGACGAGGCAGAGGAGCCGGCTGCCGGAGCCCAGGACGACGCGCCGCTGCTCGAGATCCGCG
The DNA here is from genome assembly GCA_963761085.1 of uncultured Actinomycetota bacterium. Lineage (GTDB taxonomy): Bacteria > Actinomycetota > Actinomycetes > Propionibacteriales > Nocardioidaceae > Nocardioides. Next base: position 99,973 of record CAVXFQ010000001.1, on the reverse strand, counting down.
ACCTCCACGTCACTACGCGACCGGGGAGGGTGGCCTGCCCGCCGTGCGCGGCGTCGACCTCACCGTCGAGCGCGGCCAGATCGTCGGGGTGGCGGGGGAGTCCGGCTGCGGCAAGTCGACGCTGGCCAGCACCATCCTGCGGCTGCAGCCGCCCAGCGCAACGGTCACCGGCGAGGTGCTCTTCGAGGGCAACGACGTGCTCACCATGCGCTGGGGCGACCTGCGCGCGGTCCGCTGGGCGGGGGCCTCGATCGTCTTCCAGGGCGCGCTCCACTCGCTCAACCCGGTGCACCGGATCGGGCGTCAGATCGCCGAGCCGATCGAGGTGCACCTGCCCGGGCTCTCGGAGCCGCGGCGTACCGCGCGGTCGGCGAGCTCCTCGAGCAGGTAGGGCCTCGACCCCGACCGGGCCCGCAGCTATCCCCACCAGCTCTCGGGCGGCCAGAAGCAGCGGGTCATGATCGCGATGGCGCTGGCCTGCGACCCCCACCTGGTGGTGGCCGACGAGCCGACCACGGCGCTCGACGTGATGGTGCAGGCACAGGTGCTCGGCGTGCTGTCCGACCTGGTGCGCGACCGCGAGGTCGGGATGCTGATGATCAGCCACGACCTCTCGGTGCTCGCCGACCTGTGCGACAAGATCACCGTCATGTACGCCGGGCGGGTCGTGGAGTCCGGCCCGCGCGGCCGAGGTCTTCGCCGGACCGCTGCACCCGTACGCCGCCGCGCTGTCGGCGGCCTTCCCCCGGGTCGGTGACCCTGCCGCCCGCTTCGCACCGGCGGGTCTGCCCGGTGACCCGCCCGATCCGCGCAACCTGACCCAGGGCTGCTCCTTCGCGCCGCGCTGCTCCCGGGCGGCCGCGGAGTGCCTCCCGGCCGAGCCGCCGCTGGAGACCTACGACGACGGCCGCCAGGCCGCGTGCGTCAGGATCGGGGAGCCGGTCGACCGCCGTCGAGCCGGGGCGACCACCAAAACGGCCGAGCTGTCGGCCGAGGGGGTCCGCGTGGAGTTCACCACCCGCAGCGGCCGGGTGGCGCGGGCGCTCGACGGTGCCGACCTGGTGGTCCGGGGCGGCGAGGTGCTGGCCCTGGTGGGGGAGTCCGGGCTCGGGCAAGACCACGCTTGCGCGCACGCTCGTCGGCCTGACCACCCCCGCGGCGGGGGAGGTGCGGTGGAAGGGCGAGACGCTCGGGCGCAACGCGCGCTCGCTGAAGGCGCTGCGCCGCGACGTCCAGCTCGTGCTCCAGGACCCGCTCGGTGCGCTCAACCCCCGGCACACCGTCTACGACTCGGTGGCCGAGGGTCTGCGGATCCACAAGCTGGTAGGCCGGTCCGGCCCCAGCGAGACCGAGCGCGTCGCGGCAGCGCTCTCGTCGGCAGGGCTGCGACCGCCGGAGGCCCTGTTCCTGCGCTACCCCCACGAGCTGTCGGGCGGCCAGCGGCAACGGGTGCTGATCGCCGGCGCCCTGGCCCTGCAGCCGTCGCTCCTGATCGCCGACGAGCCGGTCTCCAGCCTCGACGCCTCGATCCGCGGCGAGATCCTGGCGCTGATCCTCAAGCTGCGTGAGGAGCTGGGGCTCGGGGTGCTGGTCGTGACCCACGACCTCGGGCTGGCATGGAACATCGCCGACCGGATCGCGGTGATGTACCTCGGCCGCGTCGTCGAGTCCGGTCCCACCGAGGAGGTGCTGACCGCTCCGCAGCACCCCTACACCCAGGCCCTGCTGTCGGTCGTGCCCGAGATGCACCGGCTGGAGCCGATCGTCCTGCACGGCGAGATCCCCGACCCCACACGGATCCCCTCGGGCTGCCGCTTCCACCCCCGGTGCCCCGCCCTGGCGTCGGGGGACGCGGACGCAGTGGCCGACCTGTGCCGAGGCACCGCCCTGCCTGTCGTGCCGTCCGACCCCCATGGGCACCGCTGCGCGTGCCACCTGGTTGCCCATCTCGCTGCCCAGCGAACGGAGGCCACACCGTGACCCTGCAGGCTGCCCTTCCGCGCGAGCTGTACGTCGATCCCGAGGCGTTCGCGCGCGAGCGAGAGCGGGTGCTGCTCCGCGAGTGGACCTGCGTCGGTCGCCTGTCCGACCTGGGTCTGCACGGCGCCGAGCGGGTGGCGGTGGTCGAGGTCCTGGGCGAGTCGGTGGTGCTGACCTCCGACGCCGACGGCGCGCTGCACGCCTCGTACAACGTCTGCCGGCACCGCGGCTCGCAGCTGTTCCCGACCGAGTCCGGCACCGGGCCGCAGCTGTGCGGGGCCAAGTCGATCCGCTGCCCCTACCACTCGTGGACCTACGCCCTCGACGGCTCGCTGCTGCGCGCGCCGCACACCGAGGACGGTGACCTCGAGCCGTCGGAGTTCGCCCTGCACCCCGTCGGGGTCGAGGCGTGGGGCGGCTTCGTCTTCGTCCACCTGACCCCCGGCGCGGCGAGCCCGCTCGCCGACCTGGTCGGCCGTGCCGACCGCACTCTGGCCCACTACGACCTGGCGGCGTTGACGACCGGCCTGACTCTGACCTACGACGTCGCGGCCAACTGGAAGGTCGTCGCCGAGAACTACAACGAGTGCTACCACTGCGGTCCGGTGCATCCCGAGCTCTCCCGGTTGGTGCCGTCGTTCGCCGGCGGTGGCAGGGGCCTCGACTGGGACGCCGGCATCCCGCACCGTGAGGGCGCCTGGACGTTCACCATGACCGGTACCACCGACCGGGCGCCGTTGCCCGGGCTCGACGACGACGAGAAGGTGCGGCACAAGGGCGAGCTGGTCTACCCCAACCTGATGCTCTCGTGCTCGGCCGACCACGTCGCCGCCTTTACGCTGCGCCCCGTGGACGTCGACCGGACGGCCATCGAGTGCCGGCTGCTGTTCCACCCGTCGGAGGTCGCCAAGCCCACGTTCGACCCCGCGGACGCCGGCGACTTCTGGGACATGGTCAACCGGCAGGACTGGGCGATCTGCGAGTCGGTGCAGCGCGGCATGTCGTCGCGCGCCTACACCCACGGGTGGTTCGCGCCGATGGAGGACGACTCCGCCGACATCCGCCGCTGGCTGCTGCCGAGGCTCGAGGCCGCCGGTGGTTGAGGAGGTTGCTCCGCGCCGACCCCCGGTGGTTGAGGAGGTCGCTCTGCGACCGTCGCGAAACCATCCGAGCAGAGAGGTATCCCATGCCTGACGTCGACCACATCGTGATCGGGCTGGGCGCCCTCGGCTCTGCCGCCGCCTGGCACCTCGCGTCACGGGGGCACTCGGTGATCGGGCTCGAGCAGTTCGAGCTCGGCCACAGCCGGGGCGCCTCCCACGACACCTCGCGGATCCTGCGGCACAGCTATCACACGCCGGGCTACGTCCGGTTGACCCAGGAGGCCTACGACGATTGGGCCCGGCTCGAGACCGACTCGGGTGAGTCACTGGTGTCGGTGGTCGGTGGACTCGACCTGTTCCCGCCCGACTGCGTGATCCGCCCCGACGACTACGTCGCCTCGATGAGCGCGGTGGGCATCGAGTTCGAGGAGCTCGACGTCGCCGAGATCCATCGCCGCTGGCCGGTCTTCTGAACCGCCCGCGGCACACATTGGGGCTCTACCAGGAGCGCGGTGCGATCGTGCCGGCCGCCCGGGGCACCGCTGCGATGCAGAAGCTCGCCGCCCGGGCCGGCGCCGCCCTACACAGGTCGACCCCGGTGACCCGGGTGACCGACCACGGCTCGCACGTCACCGTCGAGGCCGGCGGCAGGTCCTACTCCTGCTCGAGCGTCGTGGTGTCGTGCCGACGCCTGGACCAACCAGGTGCTGGCTGGGCTCGACATCCAGGTGCCGTTGACGGTGACCCTGGAGCAGGTGACCTACTTCGCGCCGCCCGACCCCGCGCCGTATGCCGGGATGCCGCTGTGGATCTGGATGGACGAGCCGTCGCTACTACGGCTTCCCCTGCTACGGCGAGCCGACCCTCAAAGCGGCCCAGGACTGCGGCGGCCCGCCGGTCGATCCTGACGCCCGCACCACCGACCCCGACCCCGAGATGCGGGCCCGGCTGGCGGCGTTCATGGGGTCGCTGCTGCCGAGCTCGGGGAGCCGGTGCGCTCGCTGCGCTGCCAGTACACGCTCACGCCCGACCGGGACTTCGTCCTCGCGCCGGTGCCCGGCCACGAGGCCGTGGTCGTCGGGCTCGGGTCGGCGCACGGCTTCAAGTTCGCCCCGACGTTCGGCCGGATCCTGGCCGACCTGGCCACGGCGGGGAAGTCGACGTCCGACGTGTCGCCGTTCGACTTCGAGCGCCCGGGCCTCACCGATCCTGCCTTCGTGCCCAACTGGATGGTCTGATCCTGCTCACGGTCGCAGCCGGGCCAGGTGGAGCGTCAGGTCGCCGTTGACGGTGACCTGCTCGGGAAGCACCGCGACGATCTCGGACAGCACCCGCTCGCGCACGCGCGCGGACAGCTCGAGGTAGGCCGAGATCGTGGAGAGGTGTGCGACGTAGGCGTCGGCGGACATCGACAGCCGCCGCTCGAAGACCGACTGCTGCACGTCGGTGAAGAAGGGGCACGCCACCAGCTCGGTGCCGGGCCACTGCATCGGGCTGTCGTCGGGCGTGCCGTCGGGTGAGGGGACGACGTCGTCGATGAGCACCTGAGACCGGACTTCGTGCACGACACCCTCCACCTCGGGGTCGGCGAGGTGCAGCTGGGCGCCGAACGACGCGAACACCCCGGCCGGGGCGAGCAGGGCCGCGATCCGCTGCCACCGATCCTCGGGGCGCGTCCAGTGCAATGCGGCTGCGACGAAGACCAGGTCGTGGACGGGGTTCGGCGGCAGGTCCTCCAGCGCGGCCTGCAGGGTGGTCACGGTCGCCGGCAGGTGCCGGCGCAGCTCGGCCAGCATGGCCGGATCGGGATCGGTCGCGGTCACCGTGATGCCGCGCCCCGCGAAGACCCGGGTCGCCTTGCCGGTGCCCGCGCCGATCTCCAGTGCCGTGTGGACCGGGGGACCGGCGTATGCGAGAACAGCGTCGACCAGCTCCTCGGGATAGCCGGGCCGGAACTGCTCGTACGCCGCGGCGACCGACCCGAAGCTGAGCGCGCGGGTGGTCATGCCTGATCGATGCTCCTTCGGCCCGCGATGCAGTGGCGGCATGACCGACCCTATTCGATCCGTGGTCGGTATCGGATCCACTTTCGTGGTTGTCCGTGTCGGGGTGGTGGGGAGAACTCGGGTTTTCGGTCTTTGGGGTTGATTCTTATCTGCCATGGGGTGTGGTGGATGACGCGGTGGTGGTGGCCGCATAGGAGGAGGAGGTTGTCGAGCTCGGTCTCGCCGTGGTCGGCCCAGTGTCGGATGTGGTGGGCGTGGCACATCACCGGGGGCTGGTGGCAGCCGGGGAAGGCGCAGTGCCGGTCGCGGACCACCAGGGCGTTCCAGATCGGGACGGTCACGGTGCGGGTGGCGCGGCCGACGTCGAGGGCCTCGCCTGGGCGCCGAGGAGGACGGGGAGGACCTCGGCGTCACAGGCCAGGCGGCGGACCACGCCGGGTGGGAGGTCCAGCCCGTCACCGGTCACCGGAAGAGTCTGCGCCGCTGCGAGGACGCCGGCGATCAGGGTGTCGTGGTCGATGGTGACGACCACCCGGGTGCGGGTGCCGTGGGAGTCGGGGATCGCGTCGGTGTCCAGGGCGTGCTGGCCGAGCTGGATCAGGCGCGTCCCACGTCCGGGCCCCCCGTCGCGGGGGTCGTACACGCGGCCTTCCCCATCCTCTTCGTCCACCGCAGGGTGGGGGCAGGTCAGCGGCAGCAGCGCCGCCTTCAAGATGGCGCCGTCCTCGACCGACCCGCGGCCTTTGAGGCGGACCCCGCCGGCGCCGTCGTCGGTGACCGCGAGGTACCGGTCGGCGTGCGCAGCCCGGTCCTCCCGGTCCTCGCGGTCCAGCTGGGCCTCGAGCTTGGAGTCGATGCTGTCGGGGTCGACCACCGCCAGCAGGTGGCGGCCGGTGCGGGCCAGGTCGGTGGCGTCGAACCGGTCGGCGTAGCGGACCAGGGTCTTCTCCGCCCGCCTGCGTAGGTGCGCCGCACCCGGGAGGTCGGCCACCGCCCGGACGATCACGTCGGCCTGCTCCGCCGACACGGTCCCGGCGACCATCCGGGCCCGGGTCCGCCCCAACGGCCCGGTCACCGCGACCGCCCGCCGGACCAGCCGTGTGCCCCTCGCCCCGGCGGAGCCCGCCGAGGTGGGTCAGCCAGTCCCCGGTCGACCCGTAATGCAGGTTCTTCTTCGCGAGGTCTCTGGCGTCGGCTTCGGCGATGGCGTGGGCCTCGACCGCGGCGAGGGTGGCCTTGAGCCGGCTCAGCTCCTCGACCACCCCGACCACCTCGCCGTCGGGCGGGGCCGCCCACAGCGTCTGGGCCAGCTCCGCGACCCGGGCCCGCACCTGCGCGAGGACCGCGGCGGCCCCGACGGCGTGTGGTGTCCCGAGATCGACATAGGACAAGCCAATCAGGGCCCACCGACAGTCGAGGCGATATCCACAGCCCTTATCCCACCATCCGAGATCATCCACAGAAGAATATTTCCGGGGCCCCTTTTCGGGCTTTCCGTGTCGCCGGTCGAGGGAGGCGTTCTACGCCTACGCCGCCGGTTGAGGAGGGTGTCCTGACGCCCGTCTCGAAACCAGCGGCCCCGACCTGTTCTTCCTCGGTTTCGAGACGGTCGCCAGCGCGACCTCCTCAACCAGCAGAACACGCCTCGGCGACCCGGTTCTACGCTCCGACGACCCTGGTGGCCAGCAACGACACCCTGGCCGACGAGTTCATCAAGCTGCACTCCAACAAGGGCGGCTCCTGCTTCGGCGACTCGGGTGGGCCGAACCTGCTCGGCAACACCAACGTCGTCCTGGCCGTGAACTCCTTCGTCGCGAACTCGATCTGCAGCGGCAACACCTACTCCTACCGTGTCGACACCTCCGACGCGTTGTCCTGGATCACCTCCACGGCAGCAGCCCAGGGAGGTACGACGAGCTGACGGGTGCGGGCTCGACCGGAGGCGCACACGGGAGCACACTCGGCGGATGGCCATCGACCTCCACGCCCAGTGGTTCCGTGACCTTGCCGAGCTGCGGTACGCCGCGACTCCCAAGCGTCTCCGGGCAGCCCTCGCCGGGCGGACGGTGCTCGACACCTGCGACGCGCTCCTGGTCTGGGAGCCGCGCCGCGTGGTGCCGTACTACGCCGTCCCGCCCGGCGACCTCGACCTCACGCTGACCGAGCACCCCCCGGTGCCCGTGCCGCCGAAGGTCGGACCCGTGCTGCCGCCGCACCACCTGGACTGGCACGAGATCCCCGGCCGGTCGCTGCACCTCGAGGGCCACGGCGAGGTCGGCTTCCGCCCGGACGACCCGGCGCTGGGCGGTCGCGTGGTGATGCACTGGGCGCCCTTCACCTGGACCGAGGAGGAGGAGCCGGTCGTCGCCCACCCGCACGACCCGTTCAAGCGCATCGACGTGCTGCCCAGCTCCCGCAAGGTGCGCGTCGAGATCGGCGGCGTGATCATCGCTGAGTCGAGCCGCCCGATGATGCTGATCGAGACCGGCCTCCCGGTGCGGTGGTACCTCCCGGTCGACGACGTCCGGATGGACCAGCTCATGCCGTCGGACTCGCGCACGGTCTGCGCCTACAAGGGCACCGCGTCCTACCTCTCGGCCGACGGCGCGCCGGACGTCGCGTGGTACTACCCCGACCCCCTGCACGACGTGGCGCCGGTCCGAGACCTGCTCAGCTTCTGGCGGGCTGCAACGGTGTACGTCGACGGCGAGGCGGTGCCGACCGGGATGCCGGGCGAGCCGTGAGCCCTGAGCCCTGAGCCCTGAGCTCCGAGCCCCGAGCCCCGAGCCCCGAGCCTGGGGCAATCGACCCGAACGACCCACCTGCGACCCCGTGACTCCTTATCCTCGTCGGGTGGGCACGACGAAGAAGCGACCCCTGGTCGCGCTGGTGGCGAGCACGCTCCTGATGATGTCCGCAGCTCTGGCCCTCCAGTCTCCGGCGCACGCGGCGGCGTCCCCGACCGCGGCCAAGGTCACCGGCTTCTTCGCCGGCCGGCTCGTCAACCCGGCGACGGGCCACCCGGTCAAGGGGGTCACGGTCAAGGTCTTCCGGATCAACAGCGACACCCTGCTCGGCCAGGCCAAGACCGGCCCGGAGGGACACTTCCGCATCGACGGCCTCTCGGCGGCCGACGAGGAGCTCGACGCGCGGGCCAACGGTCGCGCCGTCAGCTACGAGACCGGCTGGTTCGGCTGCAGCCGCGGCATCGTGCAGTCGTGGGGTGCGGCCTGCTCCTGGGGCCAGGGCCGGCAGGGCACCTTCAAGATCCAGCACCTCTGACCCGACCTCGACAGGCTCGGGTCCCGGTCAGCGCGGGATCGACTCCTTCCAGGTGCGGGCGTGGATCTCCTCGCTGTCGAGCACGGCGTGGGTCCAGATCGCCACGTCGTACGACGTGGGCGTGACCGTCAGGGTCATGCTCGAGCGCACGGTGACGTCGATGCCGGGCCAGCCGAGGTCGTACACCGTGTTGGCCCGGACGACCTGTTCGAAGGTGCGGGTGTCGACCGACACCTCGCCGACGTAGAGCTCGTGCGCCGTCCCGTCGTACGGCGTGGGGTAGCGGCTGTCGGACCGTGTGGTCGCCGACGTGGTGCGAGTGAGCAGGTCGTGGTGGATCGCCCAGCCGACGCCCTCACCGGACTCCGACGAGTGCTCGGCACCCGGGCCGAACGTGGGGGAGGGGAACGACCCCTCGAGCAGGGGGAGCGTCAACGACGCCGTGCGCAACGTCATCTCCAGGGGAGCCGGGGGCGCGGCCGTGTTGGGCCAGTCGGCCCCGGCCACCGAGATCCGAAGCGTGTTGCCCGGCGTCCACTCGTAGGCGCAGGCGTCGAGCACCACCTCCACCTGCACCTCGCGGCCAGGCACCAGCGGCGAGGGCTCGCCGTGCAGACCTTCGCGGTAGGCCAGGTCGAGGGTGCCTCGGCAGACGAGAGCCGAGGTGCCGTCGGGGAAGACGTCGCAGAGCTTCACCGAGATCGACGCCTGCGGCTCGGTGGTCCAGAGCCGGGCCCGGAACACCGGCTGACCGACCACCGGTGACGGCGGCGGCTCGATCTCCCAGGTGAGCGATCGCTCGTCGTCGAGCCGCTGGTCGCCGGACTGTCCCCACGGAAGGTGGCCGGCACAGTCGATCCACGCCGCGGTGCCGACGTCGGGGATGACGCGCAGCGTCACCGGCGCCGTGAGGTCGAGCGTCGCCTCGGTCACCGGCGGCACCGACGGCAGCGTGAGCCACCGGCCCCCGTGCAGGTCGAGGTCGATGGCGGGCCGAGTGGACGCGCGGACGAACACGTCGCAGCGGTCCTCGTGGGACCCGATGCCACGCAGCCACTGGTCGAACCACCCGGCCAGCTCCGCGTCGAAGTCGATCCGTGGTCCCGGCATCGCCGTGGCCGGGTCGGCGTGCGCCCACGGACCGGCCAGGAGGCGGTGGGGGGTGCCGTGCCGCGCCAGCTCGGCCGTGGTGCGGAAGGAGTTGTTGCGGTAGCCGTCGGCCCAGCCCGCGACGATCATCGTCGGGACCGTGATCCGCTCGTAGCCCGACGTCGACCCGCCGAGCCGGACCGACCCGTGGTCCCAGTAGGGACCGTGGCGGTTCTCCCGGAGCCAGGTCAGCACCCACGGCTCGTTGGTCTCCAGCCGCCGCAGCCACTCGTCGTACCAGCTCGTGCCGTCGGCCGCCTCCCAGACCGCCGGAACCGGCGGCAGCACGTTCATCGCCGTCATGTAGTGGTTGTAGTCGACAAGGTCGAGGAGCTTGAGCGCGCCGCCCCGCCAGTGCACGTCGTCGGTCCAGCGGTCGTCGGTGGCGAAGATCGCGCAGATCGCCTTCAGCTCGGGCGGCTGCTCGCAGGCGATCTGCAGGGCGTTGAAGCCGGAGTACGACGTGCCCCACATGCCGATCTGCCCGTCGCACCACTCCTGGGCGGCGAGCCACGCGAAGGCGTCGGGCAGGTCGGTCTGCTCGGCCTCCTGATACTCGTCGAGCGCGTCACCCGGCGACGAGCCCGTGCCGCGCACGTCGATCCGGCAGACGGCGTACCCGTAGGTGGAGCAGAGGCTCCGGTAGGACGGGACGTACGACGACGTGAGGTCGTCCTTGCGGTAGGGGAGCGCCTCCACCAGGCACGGCTGCGGCTCGCCGCCGTGCTCCGTCGAGTCGGGCAGGTAGAGGGTCGCTGCCAGCCACGACCGGTCCCGCACCGGGATCCGGACCTCCTGCTCCCTCACCACAGCAGCTCGAGCACGGCCGGGGTGTGCGCGGTCGCGCTGGTGTTGCCGTCGCGGCCGACGACCGTGGGGGAGGTGAACATCGAGTTGAGCACCGCTTCCTCCGCGGCCTCGACCACCGCCGTGAACAGGGGGTCGAGCGCCCGGCCGGTCAGCACCGGCGTGCCGTCGGGCTTGCCGTCGCGATCGAGGCGCATGCCCGTGCCGAACGCCATGAAGATCTCACCGCTGCCGTGATGGGCCACCGATCCGGCGCGGGCCAGGCCGAGCCCGATCCGGCGCGCCAGCCGGGCACAGGACGCGCCGTCGACCGGGGCGTCGGTGACCACGATGCCGATGCACGACCCGGCGGGCTTCTCCGGCTCGGACTCCGGAGCCGGCCCGAGGACCCGTCCGACCGGGGTGCCGCTCACGATCAGCTCCTCACGGGCGCCGAAGTTCGTCATCAGCAGCACGGCCACGGTGTGGTCACCGACCACGCGGGACGACGTACCGATGCCGCCCTTGAAGCCCAGGCACGACATGCCCGTGCCCGACCCGACGGCACCCTCGTCGGGCGGCGTCGTGGAGCCGCGCGAGGCCATCGCAGCGTCGTACGCCGCGACCACGTCGTCGTGCTCGACCTGCATCCGCCGCGCGTCGTTGAGGTAGGAGTCGTCGCACTCGCCGACCACCGGGATGATGAAGTCGGTGGCGCTGGCGGGGTTGACCTCGAGCTCGATCCGGCAGGCGGAGTCGTAGACCCGGCCGAGCTGGAGGGTCGAGGTCAGATAGACCGGCGTCTCCGCCGAGCCCCACTCGGCGGCGGTGATGAAGCCGGTGCACTCCCCGGCGCCGTTCAGCACCGCCCCGCCGGCCGGGACGAGCCGAGTGAACGCGTCGTCGGCCAGCACCAGGCAGGTGACGCCGGTGCGGGCGGTGCCGCGCCCCTCGGGCGGCGGCGGCTCGTCGCGGTGGACCGTGGCGTGGCCGAGGCCCACACCCGGGACGTCGAGGACGGAGTTGGTGGGACCGGTCGGGAGGGACCCGATCGCGATGCCCAGGTCGCGAGCGCGCGGCATGCGCTCATCCAACCAGTTCTGCCGGTGGTTTCGAGACAGGCGCCAGGGCGCCTTTCTCAACCAGCGGCAGCGGTGGCCGGCAGCGCCGCTGGTGGTTTCGAGAAAGGCGCTCTGCGACCGGCTCGAAACCCGGCGAGGTGCCTGACATGCTCCTCCCATGTCCATCCCCGTCGTGTGGTCGCCGGAGACCCGGCGTCACGAGCCGATGCGCGAGGTCTGGGTCGGCGTCCCGACCGAGGGCACCGAGGTGCCCGAGCGCGTCGACCGCATCCTCACGGCCGTCGCCGGTCACGACCTCGTCGAGGCGACGTCGTACGACGACGAGGTGCTGCTCCGCGTCCACGACCCGGACCTCGTCGAGCACCTGCGCACGGTCCACGCCGAGTGGATGTCCGGGCCGTACGACGAGCTGGTCGGGCAGGACCGGGTGGTGCCCTACGTCTTCCCGACGCCGGCGATGACGCAGGGCATGCCGATGACCCGGGCGGTGGCCACGCACGGACGCGCCGGTGAGTTCGGCTACGACACGATGACCCTGGTCGGACCCGGCACCTGGGAAGCCGCCCGCGCGGCCGTCGACTGTGCGCTCACCGCCGTCGCCCTCGTGCAGGGCACCGAGGCCGGAGCGGCGTACGCCCTCTGCCGCCCGCCGGGCCACCACGTCACCCGGAGCGGCTACGGCGGCTCCTGCTACCTCAACAACGCCGCGGTCGCCGCCGAGGCGCTGCTCTCCGCCGGCCACGAGACGGTGGCCGTCGTCGACCTCGACGCCCACCACGGCAACGGCACCCAGGCGGTCTTCTGGGAGCGCGACGACGTCCGCTACGGCTCCCTCCACGTCGACCCGGCGGCCGGCTGGTTCCCCCACTATTTCGGGCACGCCCACGAGACCGGGGCCGGGGCCGGGCTGGGCGCCACCCGCAACCTCCCCCTGGCCGAGGGCACCGCCGACGGACCGTGGCTCGAGGCGGTGCGCGAGCTCGCGGCGTTCGCCGACGGTGCCGACGCCCTCGTCGTCTCCCTCGGTGTCGACGCCGCCGCCGACGACCCCGAGAGCCCGCTCCAGGTCACCGCCGACGGGTACGCCGCCGCCGGACGCCTGCTCGGGTCGCTGGGGCTGCCGACGGTCGCGGTCCAGGAGGGCGGCTACCACCTCGACACCATCGGCGGCCTGGTCGCTGCCTACCTCGACGGACACGACCACGCCTGACCCGTTCCGCGGACGCTGCGAGTGGGACATGCTGGCGACCATGCGCCTACGTCTCCTCGTCCCGGTGAGCGCTGCCGCGCTCGCGCTCGGCCTCGTGCCCGGAGCCTCGGCCGACCCGGGCCGGCCCACGCCGTACACCCACCGGATCGAGCCGGCCCACGCCCGAGCCTCAGGACCTGCCATCACCGTCGGCGGCCTGACCCTGAGGCCATGCGCTGTCGTGGCCCACGCGTACTGCGGACACCTCGACCGGCCCTGGGAGCCGCGCAACCCCGCTGCCGGCACGATCCGCGTCGGGTTCGCCTTCGTCCCGGCCGGTGACCCTACCCGGCCCGCGCTCGGGACCTACGTGCCGCACGAGGGCGGCCCGGGCTACTCCACGACCGGCTCGGGCTCGTCGTACGCCGCCATGTACGGCTCCCTGCTGCGACGCCACAACCTCTTGCTCGTCGACCAGCGCGGAACCGGTCGGTCGGAGCCCATCGCCTGCCCCGACCTGCAGCACCTCCGTACGGCGTACGCGCCGGCCGCCCGTCGGTGCGCCCTGAGCCTCGGTGGCCGCCGCGACGACTACACGAGCGCCCGCTCCGCCGACGACCTCGCCGCCGTCATCCGACGCCTCGGTCTCGGCCGGGTCGACCTCTACGGCGACTCCTACGGCACGTTCTTCGCCCAAGTCTTCGCCGGCCGGCACGGCGACCTCCTGCGCAGCCTGGTGCTCGACAGCGCCTACCCGACCCATGGCGAGACCGGCTGGTACCCGACCCAGGGACCGGCGATGCGGTCGTCCTTCACCAAGGTCTGCCGCCGATCACCGGCCTGCCGGGGCCACGGAGCGGGCTTCGCCACGGCACTGCGGCGGGTGCTCCACCAGGTGCGGCAGCACCCCTGGCACGGCATCTCCCACGATGGTGACGGTCGCCGCATGCGGGTGACGGTGGACGCGCCCGACCTCGCGGTGGTCGCCTTCGACGCGACCTACGGCCCGTACTTCTACCGAGAGCTCACTGCGGCGCTGCGGTCCGCGCTGCATGGCGACCGGGTGCCGCTGCTCGCGATCGTGGCCGAAGCGACCGGTGGCAGCTCGAACGCCGGACCCGTGAGTGCCTACAGCGAGGGGCTCGATGCCGCTGTCAGCTGCCACGACTACCCGCAGCTCTACGACATGACCGCTCGGCCGCGCGTGCGCGAGCGCCAGTACGACGCGGCACTGACGAGGCGGACGGCGCGACACCCGGCGACGTACGGGCCGTTCACGGTCAGGGAGTATGCGCGGTCGGACTGGCAGACCCTCGACTGGTGCACCCGCTGGCCGAAGGCGCCGGCGGCGAACCCGGCCCACCCGCCGCGCCCGCGGGGCGGACACTACCCGGACGTGCCGACGCTGGTGCTGAGCGGCGAGCTGGACTCGATCACCACCCCGGCGGAGGGCGCGATGGTGGCCCGACAGTTCCCTCGCGCCAGGCAGATCCGGGTCGCGAACAGCTTCCACGTCACCGCCGACGGCGACACCGACCACTGCGCCGTGCGCATCCTGCGCCGTTTCGTGCGCACCCCGACCCGTTGGCCGCGGCACGCCTGCGCGGCGGCCGTGCCGCCGGTCAGGGCGATGGGGGTGTTCCCGCGCCGGGTTCACGACGTACCTCCCGCGGCGGGTCGCGGGTCGCGAGCCGCCCGCCGGATCGCGCCGCTGGCGGCCGCGACCGTCGCCGACCTGCTCGACCGCTGGTGGAACAACTACTCCGGTCACGCACCCGGCCTGCGGGGCGGGACCTGGAGCTACACCGGCGACCGCACCACCGTCTTCCACCTGCACGGCGTCCGCCTGGCCGCCGACCTGGCGGTGAGCGGGACGGCGATCTGGCAGCGTTACCGCAACCGAATCGTGGTGGACCTCCACGTCGCCTCCCACGGGCGGCGCGGCGTCCTGCACGGACAGTGGGACACCCGGCGCAGTGGCGCCCGTGCCACGTTGAGGGGCCATCTGGCGGGGCACCGGGTCACCGCCACGTTCCGCGCTCCGTGAGGATGGGTGGGTGAGCTCTCGTCGTATTGCCGCCGTGGTCCTGGTCGACGAGCGTGGCTGGCTCCTGCTCCAGGAGCGCGACGAGGGTGCGCCGACCAACCCGGACCAGTGGTCGATGGTCGGCGGTGGTGTCGAGGTGGGGGAGTCCTTCGCCGCGGCCGCCGTCCGTGAGCTCGCCGAGGAGACCGAGGTGACCGGCGTCGACCTCACGCTCGTCGACACGCTCACCTACTACTGCGACGGCTGCGAGGGCTGGCACGACGTGGAGCTCTTCGTGGGCTTCACCCACCTCACCGACGCCGACGTCGTCTGTCACGAGGGCCGGCAGATCGTGTTCGTCGACCCGCGCACGATCCACACCCTTCGGTGGGGCCGCAACCTCGCGCACGGCCTGCCGAGGGTCCTCGGCCACCCGGCGTACGTCGAGCGGTTCGGACGCCGCGAGCCGCACGGCTTCGGCTGCGTGCTCCTCGTCGACGCCGAGGGCCGAGTGCTGCTGCAGGAGCGCGACGAGCACGCACCGATCGACCCCGACCGGTGGGGCCTCTCCGGCGGTCATCTCGAGCCGGGTGAGAGCCCGGAGGAGGGCGCCTACCGCGAGGTCGAGGAGGAGACCGGAGTCCGGCTCGCGCCGGGCACGCTCACCCTGTTCCGCAGCTTCGAGGTGTTCCACCCGGCCTACGGGTCGGTCGACGCCGTGCACGTCTTCGTCGGCCGGGTGGACCTCACCGACGCCGACATCGACTGCCGCGAGGGTCGCCGGATCGTCTTCGTCGAGCCCGAGCGCGCACGCAACCTCGACCTGTCCATGACGGGCGTGCGCGCGGTCCCGGTCTTCCTCGACTCCCCGGAGTACGCCGCGCTGGTCGCGGCACGGGGGTAGCCGACGGGTTCCCCGATCCGACGCGGACGGCAAGGATGCCCCCATGAGCATCGACGTGCTGCCCGTGCCCGGCCCCGGGGCCGAGGACGTCGTGGTGGCGACCGGAGGCCCCGACGAGGGCGCTGTCTTCACCGGCACCGAGGACGGTGCCGTCTGGCGGATCTCCCACGGCGGCAACCGGATCGACATGGTCGCCGACACCGGGGGCCGCCCGCTCGGCATCGAGATCGACCTCGACGGGCGGTTGCTGGTCTGCGACGCCCGGCTCGGCCTGCTGCGGGTCGACCCCCGCAACGGCGCGGTCGAGCACGTCGCCGACAAGGTCGCCGGGGTGCCGATGGTGTTCTGCAACAACGCGGCGATCGCCAGCGACGGCAGCGTGTGGTTCTCCGACTCCTCGACCCGGTTCGGGCTCGAGCGTTGGAAGGACGACTTCGTTCGCGACACCCGCACCGGACGGCTGCTGCGGCTCGGTGAGGACGGCACCGTCGAGGTCGTGCTCGACGGGCTCCGCTTCGCCAACGGGTGGCCCTGTCGTCCGAAGAGTCCTACGTCGCCGTGGCCGAGACCGCCGGCCGGACCGTCGTACGCCGCTGGCTGACGGGCCCGCGCGCCGGGGAGCAGGACCGTCTCGTCGACGACCTGCCCGGCTATCCCGACAACATCGCCCGTGGGAGCGACGGCCTGATCTGGGTGAGCATCGCGAGTCCCCGCGACCCGCTCGTGGAACGGCTCCAGCGCAGCCCCCAGCCGATCCGGGCTGCGGTGACCAAGATCCCGGAGGCGCTCCAGCCCAAGCCGAAGCGCACCGTCCGGGCCCAGGCCTATGACGACTCCGGCCGCTTGGTGCACGACGTCGACGTGGTGACCGAGCGCTACCACATGGTCACGGGCGTGCGTGAGCACGACGGTCGGCTCTGGCTCGGCTCGCTGCACGAGCCGGCCATCGCCGTCGTCGACCTGTGACGGGTCAGGGGTAGTCGACCACCGTCACCGGCACGTCGGGGTTGGCGACGGTCGAGGAGCCACCGACGTCGTTGACGACGTGCCGGATGCCGCCGCTGCCGTTGGTCGCGTCGAGGAACAGCGTCAGCAGGTCGTGCAGGTGGACGCCGGGTGTGGTCGGCACCTCGAACGCATGGCCGGCGAAGACGTCGACCCCCTGGTTGAAGAAGCTGTAGGAGCCCATCCCGTAGCCCGAGAAGTGCCGGACGCCGTCGGCGACCTTGACGGCGGCGTAACCGTCGGTCGCCGGCGACGACCGCCAGGCCTCCTGGCTGGGCACGTCGTAGGGCATCTCGTTCTGGAAGAAGATCACCGAGCCGTGCTCGCCGTTCCAGACCACCTCGAACTTCTGGTAGTGCTCGACGAAGACCCCCGTCGCGTCGACGTGGTCGCCGTTGACGACGAGGCCGGTGTCGGCGGTGTTCTGGTTCCAGCCGACACCCGTGCCGTGGTCGGCGCGCCAGGCCCAGATGTCGTCGAGGACGACGTGGTCGCCGTTGACCACGAGGCTGGTCTTCGCCCGGCCCTCATGTGGGCCGCCAATCCGGAAGAATACGTCTTGCAGGGCGGTCGGGTCGGCGGCGCTCGACTTCTTGCCGTGGGCGGTCCCGACCCGCAACAGCGCCGGCGAGCTCGTCGGGCCGGCGTCGATGGTCAGGCCCGCGACGTCCACCCCTTGCACGTCGCCGATCACGAGCGGCACGGCGCCGTGCTGGGCGGTCAGGGTGGCCAGGCCCAGCCCGAGCACGACGGTGTCGGCGCGCTTGACCTTGATCGAGCGACCCACGTCGTACACGCCTGGGGTGAGCAGCAGCTGCTTGCCCCGAGCGAGCTCGCTGTTGACCGTCGCGACCGAGTCCGACGGCTTCGCGACGTAGAACGACGAGAGCGGGAGCGAGCGCCCGGGCGTCGAGCCGGACTCCCATGTGGGCCCCGAGGAGTCTCTCGCCGCGGCCGGCACGAAGACCCGCCAGCGGCCGGAGTCGTCGACGTAGAGGTAAGGCTTCTCCCGGGTGACCGGCGTCGTGGCCAGCGTCGTGTAGTACGTCGCGGGGGCGCAGCCGAAGCACTCGGCGGGAGCGCCGTTGTCGCCCGAGAACACCTGGTTCCACACGCTGTTGGTCCACGAGCCGATGTCGGAGCTGCGGGTGTACCACTGCTGCTGCGACCCGTTGACCACGGTGCCGAGCTTCGAGTCCGCGATGAACCCCCCGCTTGCGTAGGACCGCTGGGTGCAGTAGTCCATCAGCGTGGTCTGGCCGTTGACCTGGACCCTACGCATCGGCGCGGCCTGCGAGACGGCCCAGAACTCGCCTGTGTAGCAGCCGGCACCCGGGTTCGTGACGTTGATCGTCAGGTTGGACAGCGAGCGCCAGAAGTTGTTCAGCGCGATGCCGCCCTGGTTGTAGACGTCGGCCGACCCGTTGATCACGACGTCGCCCGGGTCGCGCCCCAGGCCGGCCACCTCGGTGTAGTAGCCCACCTGGAAGTTCAGCGGCTGGGCCGCCGAGCCGTAGGTGCCGGGTTTGAAGAGGAGTGCGTAGCGCTCCGTCCCGAACTGGTTGCTCACCTGCTGAGCCGACACCGCGTCGACCGTCGCCTGGATGTCGCTGGTCGGCATCGACGGGTCGAAGACGTAGACGTTCGGCCCCAGGTCGGGGTCGCCCGGCGCGTGGGATACGGCGCTCGCCGGCGCCACCGGTGCGAGGAAGAAGGCGACCGAGGCGAGCAGGGCCAGGAGCAGCAGAGGGCGGGACACACGTGCCGCGGAGCCCCCGAGAGGGGCGTGGGTCATGGACGGACCCTGACCCGACCAGCGCCGCCCGCACAAGTAGCGGGATCCTCCGGTTCCCGAACAAATGCCGCCGGCTACGCCTCCTCACCCAGCGGAGCACCGCCGGAGGGCGGCGAGTGGGCGCTCCCCGTCTACACTCGACAACGGCCACCACGACAGACGAGAGGGCCTGCATGGGACTGCTGGAGCAGGTGACCTCACCTGCTGACCTCCGCACCCTCGACGACGCGCAGCTCGAGACCCTGGCGGCCGAGATCCGCGACGAGCTGGTCCGCACGTGCGCCCCGCGCGGCGGCCATCTCGGCCCCAACCTCGGCGTCGTCGAGCTGACCCTCGCCATCCACCGCGTCTTCGAGTCCCCGCGCGACCGCGTCGTCTTCGACACCGGCCACCAGGCCTACGTGCACAAGATGCTGACCGGCCGGGCCACCCAGTTCGACACGCTGCGCACGGAGGGTGGCCTCTCCGGCTACCCGAGCCGGGCCGAGTCCGACCACGACATCGTCGAGAACTCCCACGCCTCGACGTCCCTGTCCTACGCCGACGGGCTGGCGAAGGCCTACGCCCTGCGCGGCGAGGACCGTTACGTCGTCGCGCTGATCGGCGACGGCGCTCTCACCGGCGGCATGGCCTGGGAGGCGCTCAACAACATCGCGATGGGCGAGGACCGCAAGCTGGTCATCGTCGTCAACGACAACGGCCGCTCCTACCAGCCGACCGTCGGCGGCCTGGCCACCCACCTGGCCACGCTGCGCACCAACCCGCGCTACGAGGAGATGCTCGACCTCGTCAAGAAGCGGCTGAAGAAGGTCAAGGGCGTCGGGCCCGGCCGTGTACGACGCCCTGCACGCGATGAAGAAGGGCATGAAGGACGCCCTGGCCCCGCAGGGGATGTTCGAGGACCTCGGCCTGAAGTACGTCGGGCCGATCGACGGCCACGACCGGGTCGCGGTCGAGCAGGCGCTCGCCCAGGCCAAGCGGTTCGGCGGACCGGTGATCGTCCACGTCATCACGCACAAGGGCTTCGGCTACCACCCGGCGGAGCGCAACGAGACCGACCAGTTCCACCAGATCGGCGCCTTCGACGTCGAGACCGGTGAGGCCCGTCCGGCCGGCCGCATCTGGACCGACTTCTTCTCCGAGGAGATGGTCGCCCTCGGCGCGAGCGCGGCAGGACATCGTCGGCATCACCGCCGCCATGCTCTACCCGGTCGGGCTCGACCGCTTCGCAGCGGCCTACCCCGAGCGGATCTTCGACGTCGGCATCGCCGAGCAGCACGCCGTCACCAGTGCTGCGGGCCTGGCGATGGCGGGCATGCACCCGGTGGTCGCGATCTACGCGACGTTCCTCAACCGCGCCTTCGACCAGGTGCTGATGGACGTCGCCCTCCACCGGTGTGGCGTCACGATCGTGCTCGACCGGGCGGGGGTCACCGGCACCGACGGCGCGAGCCACAACGGCATGTGGGACCTCTCGATCCTCCAGGTGGTGCCGGGTCTGCGCATCGCGGCGCCGCGCGACGGCGCCCGGGTGCGCGAGCTGCTGCGCGAGGCCGTCGACGTCGCCGACGCCCCGACCGTCGTACGCCTGCCCAAGGGAGCGCCGCCGGCCGACCTCGAGGCGGTCGACCGCGCCGGCGCCTGCGACGTCCTCGTACGCCGCGGCGACAAGGACGTGCTCGTCGTCGGTGTCGGCTCGATGGCAGCGGTCTCGGTCGAGGTGGCCGACCGCCTGGCCGCGCAGGGCATCGGGGTGACCGTGGTCGACCCGCGCTGGGTCAAGCCGCTCGACCCCGCCCTGGTCGACCTGGCCCGTGACCACCGCCTCGTGGTGAGCATCGAGGACAACGGCCGCGTCGGCGGTGTCGGCAGCGCGCTGCTCTGCCTGCTCTCCGACGAGGGCGTCACGACGCCGTTCTCGCTCCACGGCATCCCGCAGGAGTTCCTCCAGCACGCCGAGCGGCAGGCGATCCTCGACCGGATCGGCCTGAACGCCCAGACCATCGCCCGCGGCATCGTCGAGCGGCTCGCCGCCGAGGGCCACGAGCCGCTGACGATCACCGAGCAGGCGAGCCGCGACTGAGCTTCAGCGCGCAGCAAGGCCGTCGAAGGCGATCCCGCCGAAGCTCCCGATGTCGCGCGCCGCCACGTCGCAGGACTCCGTGGACACGTGACACGTGAGCAACGTGACGGGCGAGGGGTTGTGGCGCCCTGGCCGGACTTCTGGGTCCAGGCCGCGATCGTGTCGTCGTCCAGCCAGCCGTACGGCGTCACGTGCCCTCCGTAGAACTGCGGGGTTCGAGACACGTCCCGCCTGGTCGCGGCCGACGACTGGAACGTGCTCGAGGCGCGGCTGCCCGACCCACCGGAATAGGCTGGCGCTCTGGGACGCTCACCCTGTCCCCGACCCGAGAGGTTCCCGTGCCCGATCCCGACCGCCTGGTCCACATCGTCGACGACGTGCCCGAGCTCGAGGGCGCCACCGACCTGGCGATGGTGCTCGCGCTCGACGGGTTCCTCGACGCCGGCAGCACGACCGCCATCGCGGCGCGTCACCTCATCGAGCAGTCCGGCGGCGGGCGGGTGGTGGCGACGTTCGAGGTCGACGAGTTCCACGACTACCGCGCCCGCCGACCGGCCATGTCGTTCGTCCGCGATCACTACGAGCAGTACGACGCGCCTCGGCTCCTGGTGCGCATGCTGGAGGACGAGGGCGGCACGCCCTACCTCCTGCTCCACGGGCCCGAGCCCGACAACCGCTGGGAGGCGTTCGCCGGCGCCGTCCGCACCGTGGTCGAGCAGCTCGGTGTCAGCCGCGTGATCGGCCTCGGCGCCGTACCGATGGCGGTGCCGCACACGCGCCCGATCGCGGTGACCCACCACGCCAACAACCCCGACCTGCTGTCCGGCGACAGCCCGTGGCGCGGCGAGCTCCGCATCCCGTCCAGCGCGCAGGCGCTGCTCGAGCTGCGGCTGGGGGAGTGGGGGCACGACGCGATGGGCTTCGTGGCCCACATCCCCCACTACCTCGCCCAGCTCGACTACCCCCAGGCCGCGGTCACCCTGCTCGAGCAGGTGGAGCGCGCCGGGCGCCTCACCATCGATCTCACCGAGCTGCGCGACGCCTCGCGGGAGCGCGACGAGGAGGTCGCGACCTACCTGTCGTCCAACACCGAGGTGCTCGAGGTCGTCCAGGCTCTGGAGCAGCAGTACGACGCGTTCCAGCGCGCCGAGCAGGAGGGCAACAGCCTGCTCGCCGAGGACGAGCCGATCCCGACGGGTGAGGAGATCGGTCGCCAGTTCGAGCAGTTCCTGGCCGGCCTCGACGGCACCGAGGGCGACAGCTGATGCCCTCCTCCGCCGCGGAGCTCGTGGAGCTCCTCGACCTCGAGACCCTCGACACCGGCCTGTTCCGCGGCAGCAGCCCGAACACCGACCGGCAGCGGGTCTTCGGCGGCCAGGTCGCCGCACAGGCGCTGATCGCCGGGATCCGCACCGTCGACGACGGGCTCGAGGTGCACTCCCTGCACGCCTACTTCCTGCGCCCGGGCGACACCACGGTCCCGATCATCTACGACTCCGAGCGGATCCGGGACGGGCGTTCCTTCGAGACCCGGCGGGTGGTGGCGCGCCAGCACGGCCGCCCGATCTTCTACCTGACCGCCAACTTCCAGCGCCCCGAGGAGGGCTTCGAGCACCAGGACGAGATGCCCGAGGTGCCGACCCCCGACGAGGGGCTGACCTTCGCCCAGATCGCCCAGCTCCGCACCGGCAACCCCGAGGCGGGCGCCGAGTTCGCCAAGGAGTGGGCGGCGCTCGACACCCGCTTCCTCGGCAACTCCGCCCACCCGGGGCACACCCGGCTGAAGGACGACACCGACCGCCCGGCCCGCGCCCAGTTCTGGATCCGGGTCAACGGCGAGCTCGGTGACGACCCCGACCTCCACACCGCCGCCTTCACCTACGCCAGCGACCTGACCCTGCTCGGCGCCGCCCTGGTGCCGCACGACGTCGAGATCGGGTCCCCGACGCTGATGCCGGCCTCCCTCGACCACACCATCTGGTTCCACCGGCCCTTCCGGGCCGACCGGTGGTGGCTCTACGACCAGTGGTCGCCGTCGGCCTCCGGTGCGCGAGGGCTGTCGCTGGCCCGGGTGTTCACCGAGGACGGCCGGCTGGTCGCGACCGTCGCCCAGGAGGGGCTGATCCGGCAGCGCAGCCGCTGAGCCCGCGTCGTACGGCGGGCGACGTCAGGCCGGGTGGGTGCGGCCGACCAGGTGGGGCGCGCCGGTGCGGGGCGAGGTGAGCGAGAAGGCGATGCCGTCGGCCACGGCGTCCTGCCCGAAGGCGACGGTGCCGGGCAGCAGGATCGGCTTCTTGAACGACGCCTCGACGGTGACCGCGTCGGGGAGCCGGTTCTCCAGGGCGGCCACGCACCGGGCCAGGCTCCACATGCCGTGGGCGATCTGGCGAGGGAAGCCCAGGGCCTTGGCGGTCAGGGGGTAGAGGTGGATCGGGTTGTGGTCACCCGAGACCCCGGCGTAGCGACGGCCGAGGTCGCCGGGCAGCCGCCAACTGATCCGGCCGGGCACGACCCGGCTCGGTCCGGGCTCGGTGGTCTCCACAAGGTCGCCCGACGGTCGGCCACGCCGCAGGTAGGTCGAGACGCTCTCCCAGACCGTCTCCTCGTCGACCGTCGCGGTGGCCAGGAAGTCGACGGCGGTGCCCATCGGGTGGGCGACCAGGGGACCGGTGTGCACCTCGACCTGCAGGGTCTCGCCGATCTCGATCGGCCGGTGGGCGGTGACCCTGTTGGCCACGTGGATCGTCCCCATCGCCGGGAACGGGAACTGCGGGGACGACAGCACTGCGATGTGCAGGGGGAAGGCGAGGACGTGGGGGAAGGTCAGCGGGGCGGTGTCCTTGACCGGGAAGCCGCACACCGCGGCGTAGGCCCGGACCTGCTCGCGCGACACCGCCGCCGTGCGGATCTCGTGCAGGGCGGACGGGTCGCCGCCGGTCTTGCGGACTCCCGGCAGCTGGTTGACCACCGGGATCGACGGCAGAGCGGCCTTGAGCAGCGTGCCGGCCACGTCAGGCACCCAACATCATCTGGCCGCAGACCCGCACGACGTTGCCGTTGACCGCCGTGGAGGCCGGGTCGGCGAACCAGGCGATCGTCTCGGCGACGTCGACCGGCTGGCCGCCCTGGCTCATCGCGTTGAGCCGGCGGCCGACCTCACGGGTGGCGAACGGTACCGCTGCGGTCATCTTGGTCTCGATGAAGCCCGGCGCGACGGCGTTGACGGTGATGCCGTCGGGCAGGTCGTCCTTGAAGGAGTCGACGAGCCCGATCACCCCGGCCTTGGAGGTGGCGTAGTTGGTCTGCCCGACGTTGCCGGCGATGCCGGCGATCGAGGCGACCCCGACGATGCGGCCGTTGGGGTGGATCACCTGCTGCTCGAGGAGCTCGGCGGTGATCCGCTCGGGGGCGACCAGGTTGACGGCGAGGACGGCGTTCCACCGGTCGTCGTCCATGTTGGCCAGCTTCTTGTCGCGCGTGATGCCGGCGTTGTGCACGACCACGTCGACCCCGCCGTGCTCCTGCCGCAAGTGCTGCGCGATCCGCTTCGGAGCGTCCTTGGCGGTGATGTCGAGGGTCAGGTAGTCGCCGTCCAGCTCGTTGGTCAGCCGGATCAGGTCGTCGCCCGCCTGCGGCACGTCGACGCCCACGACGGTGGCGCCGTCGCGGGCGAGGACGCGGGCGATCTGCTCGCCGATGCCGCGAGCGGCGCCGGTGACCAGGGCGACCTTGCCGGCCAACGGGTGCTCCCGGTCGGTGTCCGCGGCGGGCTCGCTGACGTGGGTGCCGACACGCACGACTTGACCGGAGACGTACGCCGACTTCGGCGACAGCAGGAAGCCCAGGGTCGAGCCGACGGCACCCTCGGCCCCGGCGGCGACGTAGACCAGCTGCGAGGTGCCGCCGCGGCCGACCTCCTTGCCGAGGCTGCGGGTGAACCCCTCGAGGGCCCGCTGGGCGATCCGCTCCTCGCCGGCGGTCTGCTCCGGCGGGGTGCCGATCACGACGAGTCGTGCGCAGGTCTCCAGGCTGCGCATCAGCGGGCCGAAGAAGTCACGCAGCGCGACGAGCTGCCCGGGCTCGGTCAAGCCGGTGGCGTCGAAGAGCAGACCCCGGTAGCGGGTGCCGGCCTCGGTGACCCCGGTCGAGTCGA
Source organism: uncultured Actinomycetota bacterium (assembly GCA_963761085.1). GTDB lineage: Bacteria > Actinomycetota > Actinomycetes > Propionibacteriales > Nocardioidaceae > Nocardioides. The sequence goes on along the minus strand of CAVXFQ010000001.1, from coordinate 75,430 downwards.
TGTCGAGGGCCCCGAGGATGCCGGGCAGGTGCTCGGCCAGCCGGCCGGTGCCACCCACCACGACCGTGCCCTCCACCAGCGGTGACCCCGCGACGTACCGCTGGAGGGGCACGGGGTCGGGCAGACCGAGGTTCTTGACCAGCAGGTGGCCCAGCGGGGAGGAGACGAAGTCCTGGTAGCGGTCGGTCATGGCGTCCTTTCACCTGTCGAGCGGGTCGACATCTCGATGTAACAGCAGGTGTAACTCGGAGTCCACATTTCGTGACGTGCCGCTCATTGGGTTGGGTCGATCGGGCCGTGCGGCCAGGATAGGAGGATGAACAGCAAGCCTCCCGAGAGACGCCGGGTCGCCGTGGTCGGCGGCAACCGCATCCCGTTCGCGCGCTCCAACGGCGCCTATGCCGACGCCTCCAACCAGGAGATGCTCACCGCCGCTCTCGACGGCCTGGTGACGCGCTTCGGGCTCGAAGGGGAGCGGATGGGCGAGGTCGTCGCCGGCGCCGTGCTCAAGCACGCGCGCGACTTCAACCTGGTCCGCGAGTCCGTGCTCGGCTCCAAGCTCGCGGCCGAGACGCCGGCTGCCGACCTCCAGCAGGCGTGCGGCACCGGGCTGCAGGCGGCTGCCGTGGTCGCCGACAAGATCGCCCTGGGGATCACCGAGTCGGGCATCGCCGGCGGCACGGACACCACGTCCGACGCGCCGGTCGCGATCAGCGACAAGCTCCGCAAGAAGCTGATGAGGGTCAACAGCGCCCGTGACACGCGGGGCAAGCTGACCGCCCTCGCCCAGATCCGCCCGGGCGACATCGGGCTCGTCGATCCCGCAGAACGGCGAGCCCCGCACCCGGATGTCGATGGGCCAGCACGCCGCCCTGACCGCCCTGGAGTGGCGGATCGGGCGCGAGGAGCAGGACGAGCTCGCCGCGCTGTCCCACCAGCGCCTCGCCGCGGCGTACGACGCCGGGTGGTTCGACGACCAGATCACGCCGTTCCGCGGGCTCGAGCGCGACTCCAACCTGCGCGCCGACTCGACCGTGGAGAAGCTCGCCACGCTCAAGCCGGTCTTCGGCAAGGGTGAGGGCGCGACGATGACGGCCGGCAACTCCACGCCGCTGACCGACGGTGCGTCCGTCGTGCTGCTCGGCTCCGAGGCGTGGGCGGCCGACCACGGGCTCGAGCCGCTGGCCTACCTGGTCGACCACGAGACCGCCGCGGTCGACTTCGTGCACGGCAACGAGGGGCTGCTGATGGCCCCGGCCTACGCCGTACCGCGCCTGCTCCAGCGCAACGGGCTGACCTTGCAGGACTTCGACTTCTACGAGGTGCACGAGGCGTTCGCCTCGCAGGTGCTGGCCACGCTCGCGGCCTGGGACGACCCGGTGTTCTGCCAGGAGCGGCTCGGCCTGGCCGGGGTGCTGGGCGAGATCGACCGGTCCAGGCTCAACGTCCACGGCTCCTCGTTGGCGGCCGGGCACCCGTTCGCCGCCACCGGCGGGCGGATCCTCAACGTCGCCGCCAAGCTGCTGGCCGAGAAGGGCTCCGGCCGCGCCCTGATCTCCATCTGCGCCGCCGGCGGCCAGGGCGTCACCGCGATCCTCGAGCGCTGAGCTCGCGGCCTCAGACCGCGGAGGCCATGGCGAGGGCCGAGGTGAGCAGGAGGGTCTTGACCTGGTCGGCGCCGATCCGGCTGACCTGGGGTACGCCGGGGGAGGGCTCGTCGATGACCAGGCCGACCCGTGCGAGCTGGAGGCCGCCGAGGCCGGTCGCGTAGAGCGTGTTGGCCAGCAGCACGGGGTCGTCGACCCGGAAGTCGCCGGAAGCCGTCCCCGGCCTCGAGCGGGCGGCGCAGCACGGCCAGGCACGAGGCGATGCCGCGGCCGAGGCGGAGCATGGCGCTCTCGGAGATCTCGTCGAAGAGCTCGTGACCGGTCCGGCGCATCAGGCTGTGGGCACAGTCGACGAACGCCGGGTGGGCGACGCCGTAGTCGACGAACGCCGACACCAGGGCCGCCAGCTGGGTCCGCGGCGTGCGATGGGCCGATTCGGCCGCGGTGAGGGCGTCGCGGAGCTCGTCGAGGTAACCCACCAGGGCCAGCGCGAAGAGCTCCTCCTTGCCGGTGAAGTGGCGGTAGACGATCGCCCGGTTGATCCCCACGGCTCGCGCGATCTCCTCGATCTGGGCCTCGGCCACGCCCCGCTCGTCGAAGAGCCGGCGGGTAGCGGCGAGGATCGCGGTCTCGCGGGCGCGGCGTCGTACGGCGGTCGAGGGGCGGCGCGGCCGCTCGCCCGGCTCGTCGTGCTGGGTCGCCATGGCCGCATGGTACGACGTGCGCAACTCTGAGTTGCACAACTGTGACGACGCGCCGGAGCAGGGCTGCGCGCCCCGGGACAGCCGGGGCGTCGAGACTGGGGGCATGAGGTTTCTCTGGTACGGCGTGGTCGCGGTCCTGGTGCTCGCTCTCGGGGTGACCAGCATCGGGTGGTACCTCAGCGCGCACCCCGGTGGTGTCCGCTTCGAGTCGTGCCTCTGGCAGGGAGACAACCTCGTGCTCGGGTTCACCTACGGCCCCGGAGACACCGTCAGCACGATGGTGCATCCGGAGGGCGACCACGTCGTCGCGCAGCTGCGGGTCGACGAGGCCGGGGGCGCCCGGCCCGCCATCGCGCTGACGGGGGAGGCGCGCTATCCGATCTCCGGCGGACCGCTGCCGGTGGAGTACCCCAACGGCGCCGAGCTCAACTGCCCGACCCGCTGAGGGTGTAGCGGCGGCAGCTCAGGCGAAACGGGCCAGCACGTCGAGCGACTCGGTCGGCACGGTCACTGCGACCCCCTGGCCGATCGTCTTGAGCAGCCAGTGGTCGCCGTCGCGGACCATGGAGGCCATCAGGAATCCGGTGCGCGGCACGCCCTCGGTCAGGGTGAACCGGGCCAGCTCCTCGTCGTGCTCGTCGACGAGGCGGCAGTAGGCGCTGTCGACCCACTCGAGGGTCTGGCCCTGGTAGCTGCTGACCAGGAACAGCATCGTGTCGACCGAGTGCCACACCTTGCCGAGGTCGACGGTGATCACCTCGTCGTCGCCCTCGCCGCGGCCGGTGAGGTTGTCGCCGAGGTGGACCACCGAGCCGTCGCGCGTCTCGAGGTGGTTGAAGAAGGCGAGGTCGAAGAGCGTGCCGCCGGAGAACTGGATCGCCGAGGCATCGAGGTCGACGTCGGGGTTGCCGGTGCTGAGGAAACCGGCTCCTGCCTTCTTGTCCCAGCCCAGCCCCATCCGCAGCTTGCCCAGAGGGCTTCCGTCGGCTCGGGTCAGGGCCATCTCCTGGCCGCGGGTCAGCTCGATCACGGCATGGAACCTACCCGCCACGGTCGACCCGCCCGACCACAGTCCCTCTGCGACCGGGCAGATCTTCTCAGGAATTGCCGTCGATGAATTCCTGCAAGGCATTCTTGAACTCGGGACAGTTCAAAGCTATGGCGGTCTGGATCAGGTCACCCGCCGGCTTGGCCGGCAGATCCCTTTCGATGGCCAGAAATGTCTCGATGCCGTGACCTTCCTTCAGCGTCTGGCAGAGCACCCGCCCGGCTTTCGTGATCGCCTCGTCGGACATACCCGCGAAGTAGTCATCGGAGGTGCGGAGAACGCGGGTGATCTTGTGCACGCGGGGAGGCTCTGATCCGGCGTTCGCGCTGTCGTCACGGACCACTGCGCCGAAGATGACGGAAGCGAAGATCATGGCGAAGATCAAGATGAACAACAAACGCCTTTTGTCATCGGACACACATTCTCCCTCCGTAGCACAAAACTCCACGCTAGCACGCAGATCAAGCCAGGTTTATCCGGGGAATTGCACAGCGCCCGGTGGATATCCCGACCCTGGGTCCGGACCCGAGCCCTCGTGACGCAGAGACCCCGGACGCCTCAATCCACCGCCGGTGCGTACCCGCGCACGGTGTCGAGGGTGTCGGCCTCGTCGGCCGACTTGTCGTCGCGGTAGCGGACGACCCTGGCGAAACGCAGGGCGACTCCACCGGGGTAGCGGGTCGACCGCTGGAGCCCGTCGAAGGCGATCTCGACGACCTGCTCGGGCCGCAGCGGTACGACGTAGTGGTCGCGGATCGTCTCGGGCTCGACCGCGAGGGCGGTGAAGCGCTCGGTCTGCCACGCGAGCATCTCGTCGGTCATCCCCTTGAACGTCTTGCCCAGCATCGTGAAGGTGCCGTCGGGGTTGCGGGCGCCCAGATGGATGTTGGACAGCAGGCCCTCGCGCCGGCCGCTGCCCCACTCGACCGCGAGCACGACGAGGTCGAGGGTGTGCACCGGCTTGACCTTGACCCAGCCCGCGCCGCGGCGCCCGGCGGCGTAGCCGATCGAGAGGCTCTTCACCACGACACCCTCGTGGCCGCGGGCGAGCGCGTCGTGGGCGAAGTCCTCGGCGGCGACCGGGTCGTCGGTGACCAGGCGGGGCACGCGGTGCTCCTCGGGCACCAGAGCGTCGAGCCGCTGGAGGCGCTCGGACGCCGGGACGTCGAGGAGGTCGTCGTCGTCGACGTGGAGGACGTCGAAGAAGTAGGGAGTGACTGCGACGCCGGAGCCCCGGCCGATCGCCTGGGCGGTACGGGAAGCAGTCTCCTGGAAGGGTCTCGGGCGCCCCTGGCCGTCGAGGGCGATCGCCTCGCCGTCGAGGATCACCCGCCGGGTGGGCAGGGCTCGGACGACCTCGACCACCTCGGGCAGCCGCTCGGTGATGTCGTCGAGGCTGCGGGTGGCGATGACGACGTCGTCGCCGTCGCGGTGCACCTGGATCCGGATGCCGTCGAGCTTGACGTCGACCGCGACCGGGCGGCCCCCGCCGGCTTTCGCCATCGCTGCGGCCACGTCGGGCGCGGTGGAGGCCAGCATCGGCAGGACCGGCCGGCCGACCTTCAGGCCGACCTCGGCCAGCTCCTCCTCGCCGCCCGTCATCGCCATCACCACGATCGGCACGGTGCCGCCCGCGAGCATCGCGGCTCGACGTACGGCGGTGATCCTGACGCCCGAGGCGGCTGCGATCGCCTCCTGCACGAGCGCGTCGAGGGCTCCCTGGCGCACGTTGCCGGTGAGCACGCCCCGCAGCCAGCGCTGCTCGTCGGCGGCGGCCCGGCCGAAGAGGTCGCGGACGCCGGTCGCGCGGGTCTCCTGCGATCCCGGGCCGGACATCGCCGCGAGCCGGTCGAGGGTCCGGTCGACCTCCAGGGGAGTGAGGCTGGGCTCGGCGGCCGGCTCCGGCAGCCCGCTCAGCCCGCGCCAGCCGACACCCGTGCGGCGCTGCAGGATCGTGCCTCCGATGTAGGCGGTGACGACGGGCAGCTCGTCGACGGTGGCCTGGGCCAGCCGCTCGGCGATCGCCGCGACCTTCGCCTTCCGCGAGCGGGTCGCCGCCACCGTGCCGGAGGTCTCGACGAGGTCGCGCAGCAGCATGGCGCCATCCTGCCCGACGGCGCCGACAGCCTCACCGGCCGATGCGAGTGCGGACCTCGTAGAGCTCGGGGAAGAAGGTCAGGTCGAGGGCGCGGCGGAGGAAGTCGACGCCCGAGGAGCCGCCGGTGCCGGTCTTGTGACCGATCGTGCGCTGCACGACCTGGAGGTGGCGGAACCGCCACAGCTGGAAGTTGTCCTCGACGTCGACGAGCTCCTCGCAGGTCTCGTAGACGCCCCAGTGCTCCTCGGGGCTGGCGTAGACCGCTGCGAAGGTGTCGACCAGACCGGGGGAGCTCGCGTAGGGCTGCGACCAGTCGCGGTCGAGGCATTCCGCCGGTACGACGTACCCGAGGCGGGACAGGTAGCGCAGGAACTCGTCGTACAGCGACGGCTCGTGCAGCAGCGTCGTGAGCTCGTCCCGCGCTGCCGGGTCGTGGCCGAACACCTTGACCATGTCGGCGGACTTGTTGCCGAGGAGGAACTCGACCTCGCGGTACTGCGCGGACTGGAAGCCCGAGGAGGTCGCGAGGAAGGGCCGGATCTCGTCGTACTCCGAGGGCGTCAGCGTCGCCAGCACCGACCACTGGTCGGCCAGGGTGTGCTGGATGTGCTTGACCCGGGCCAGCCGCTTCAGCGCCGGCGCGAGCTCGTCGGCAGCGAGCAGAGCCCGGGCCGAGCGCAACTCGTGGACCATCAGCTTGAGCCACAGCTCGCTGGTCTGGTGCTGGATGATGAAGAGCAGCTCGTCGTGCTGCGGTGGGTCGCTGAGCGGGCGCTGGGCCGAGAGCAGGACGTCGAGCTGCAGGTAGTCGCCGTAAGACATCTGGCTGCTGAAGTCGCGCTCGATGCCCCCCTCCAGAGGGCGCTCGCGAGAGAGGTCGTTCACGGGACCGACCCTAGTGCTGCGCCGGCGCCGCACCGTCACGCTAGGGTCCGGCTCGTGGCGAAGGATCCCGAGGAGGCTCTCTCCCTCCGTCGACCCGGTCACTGGCGTCGACGCGCCGTCGACCACACCGGCTGGTTCACCACCGGTGTCACCTGGGACCTGCCCGACGGGATGACGGCGCGGTGGGCCTCGCGCCGGGCGCGCCGGCGCGGCCTCGTCGAGCTGTACGACGCGCAGGGCGCGGCCACGGGCACCGCTTTCGCCGAGCCGACCACAGCACGCCGCCTGGTCCGGATCAACCTCCTCGCCGCCACGTCGTTCTTCCTGGGCGGGTCGCTCTTCGCGATCGGCGCGCTGATGGCGCAGCTCGGGAGCCAGGCCGCCCGCGAGGTCGACACGGTCTACCTGGTCGGAGGTTTCTTCTTCAGCCTGGGCGGCCACTCCTCGGTGCTCCAGGCCTCCAACGCGCCGACCGACATCGACGAGGACGGCTCGCTCACCTCGACGGGCTGGCGCTGGTGGCGCCCCCGACCGCACGACCTCGGCTGGCTGAGCGCCACGGTGCTGTTCTTCGGCACCCTGCTGTTCGCGGTGAGCCTGGTCGCGGCGTTCGGCCAGGACTTCACGGTTCGCCAGGTCAACACCTGGATCTGGGTCCCCGACATGCTGGGTTGCGTCTGCTTCCTGCTGTCCGGGCACCTCGCGCTGCTCGAGATCTGCCACGGCCGGATGGGGGTGCGCCTCCACGAGATCGGGTGGTGGATCTTCTTCGTCAACCAGGTCGGCTCGGTGCTGTTCTTCCTGGCCGGGCTCGCGGCGTACACCCGTCCGGCCACGTCGGAGGCGCTGAACCTCGACCTCGCCAACTGGGGCACCTTCCTCGGCGCCGCGCTGCTTCGCGGTCGGCGGCATCGTGCAGATGTTCGACCGGCCCGCCACGGAGTGAGCGGCCGGGTTAACCCTGAGCGGGTGATGCCGGGGCCGTGAGCCTCGGTGTTTGGCATCGGCGGCATGACCGAGTCCCGCCTGCCCGGACCCCCGAGCCGACAGCCCTCTTCGGCAACCGCTTCCTGACCGAGGCGGCGCCCTCGTCGCACTTCCCCGACGTCGGGCATGACCCCGACGGACGCGATGCGCCTGGTCGGCCGAGGACCTGGCGATGGAGGGCGACCCGCAACCGCAACCTGGCGACGTTCGTGACGACGTGGATGGAGCCCGAGGCGCAGCGGATCATCGCCGAGAACCTGCACACCAACTTCATCGACCACGCGGAGTATCCCGATCTCCGCCGAGATCGAGCAGCGCTGCGTGCGGATGCTGGCCGACCTGTTCCACGCCCCGGGCGAGACCACCGGCTGCCGGACCCAGGGCTCGTCCGAGGCGATCATGCTCGGCGCGCTGTCGCTGAAGTGGAAGTGGAAGGAGCGCCGCGAGGCCGCGCAGAAGCTCCCGGTCGACCAGCCCAACCTGGTCTTCGGCGGCGACGTGCACGTGGTGTGGGAGAAGTTCTGCCGCTACTTCGACGTGGAGCCGCGGATCATCCCGCTGGCGGAGGGCAAGTACACGATCGGCCCCGACGACGTCGCGCCGCACCTCGACGAGAACACGATCGGCGTCGTCGGCGTCCTCGGTACGACGTTCACCGGCCACATGGACGACATCATCGGGCATCAACCAGCTGCTCCTCGACGTGAAGGCCGAGAAGGGGCTCGACATCCCGATGCACGTCGACGGCGCCAGCGGCGGGTTCGTGTGGCCGTTCCTCTACCCGCACTCGGTCTGGGACTTCCAGCTCGAGCAGGTGCGGTCGATCAACGTGTCGGGCCACAAGTACGGCCTGGTCTACCCCGGCATCGGCTGGCTGGTCTTCCGCGAGAAGTCCGACCTGGCCGAGGACCTGGTCTTCTACGAGAACTACCTCGGCAAGACCGACGCCACCTTCACCCTCAACTTCTCCACCGGCGCCTCGATGGTGCTCGCGCAGTACTACAACTTCGTCCGGCTCGGCCGCGAGGGCTACACCTACGTCATGCAGCAGATGCAGGCCGAACGCCACAGGCCCTGGCCGACGGCCTGCGCCGCAACGGTCGTTTCGAGGTGATCGGCGACGAGCAGGAGCAGCTGCCGCTGGTCGCCTTCCGCCTCAAGTCGCACGACGGGGGCTACGACGAGTCCGACCTCGCCTTCCAGCTCTCGGCCGAGCGCGGCTGGATGGTGCCGGCCTACACCCTGCCCGCCGAACGCCCAGGACGTGAAGATCATGCGGGCCCTGGTCAAGGAGACGATGAGCCGCGAGCAGGTCGACCGCCTGCTCCAGGACATCGAGGACGCCTGCACCACCCTCGACGAGAAGGGCGGCGCACCACGGAGGCCGAGCGGGCCAAGGTCAAGCAGGGCTCCGGCTACTGACGCAAATGCCCCGCTGGTCGAGGAAGCCGGCAGCCCTCGCTGGTCTGAGGAGGTCGCTCTGCGACCGTCTCGAAACCACGCGAGGACTCCACGGCCCGTCGGCGCGGTCGGCTAGCGTCGACCGGGTGACGGAGCCGGTACGACGGGTGTGGCGGCCCGATCGACCCGTCTCGGTCGCCGCGCTGCTCGCACCCCACCGCCGGGGCGGTGGCGACCCGACGTACCGGACCGTCGGCGACGACGTGTGGCGCGGCGTCCGCGCGCCCACCGGTCCGGCCACGCTACGTGTCTCGGCACGCAACGGCGGTGGCGAGGTGCACGCCGAGGGCTGGGGCCCGGGCGCCGCGTGGGTGCTCGACGGCCTCCCGGCGCTGCTCGGCGACGACGACGACCCGGACGGCTTCCGGGCCGACCTCCACCCGCTGGTGGCCGAGGCCTGGCGGCGGCGACCCCACGTGCGGTTCGGCGCCACCCATCGGCTCTGGGAGGCCTTGGCGCCGGCCGTGATCGAGCAGAAGGTCACCGGCCAGGAGGCGTTCGCCGGGTTCCGCCGGCTGGTCCACCGCTACGGCGAGCGCGCGCCCGGGCCGGGTCGTGACCTGCGGCTCTGGGTCCAGCCGTCGCCAGAGACCGTCCGCCGGCATCCCGTCGTGGGAGTGGCTGCGGATGCACGTCGACCCCGCCCGCTCGCGCACGCTCGTGCGCGCCGCGACCGTCGCCGACACCCTCGAGCGGCTCGCCCGCGACGACGCCGACGCCAAGCTGCGCACGCTCCCGGGCATCGGCGAGTGGACCTCCGCCGAGATCAGGTCGCGCGCCTTCGGCGACCCCGACGCGGTCAGCTTCGGCGACTACCACACCGCCAAGGACGTCGGCTGGGCCGTGACCGGCACGCCGTACGACGACGAGGAGCTCCGGGCCTTCCTCGAGCCCTGGCGTCCGCAGCGCAACCGCGTCGTCGTCCTGATCCACGGTCTGGCCGGCGGGCGGCCGCGCCACGGGCCACGGATGGCGCCGCGCACGCACCTGCCCGTCCGGTAGCCGAGCCGCTAGCGTGTCGCGGGTGCTGCCGGATCCGACCGTTGCCGGTCTCGACGAGACCCTCGCCCGCGCGCTTACCGCGTCGCGGGCACCGGGCGCACAGGCCGCCCTGGTCCGCCGGGGCGAGGTGGTCTGGACCGGCTCCGCGGGCCTCGCGGACCTCGAGACCGGCACGCCGATCACCGACGACACCGTGTTCTGCCTGGCCAGCCTCGGCAAGACGTTGGTCGCCGCTCTCGCCCTGCGGCTGGTGGAGGAGCGGCGCCTCGACCTGGACGCGCCGATCTCGGCGGTCCTCGGCGACGACCTCCCCGGAGCATCCGTGGTGACGCCCCGGATGCTGCTGACCCACACCTCCGGCTACCCCGACCTCTACGAGTCCCCGCAGGTGCAGCCGCTGTTCCCGCCGGAGGAAGGTCGTGGCGGTGAGGCGTACGACCCCGACCGCGTCTTCACGTTCGCCGTCCTCGCGGCGGGGCTCCGCGAGCCGGTCGAGCCCGGTGCCCGCTGGGCCTACTCCAACACCGGCTACATCGTCCTCACCGAGGTGCTGTCGCGGATCCTCGGCGGCGACCGGGCGATCCAGGTCGCCTGGACGTCGTTCGTGGGCGGCGACCCGGGCCTGACGACGTGCTCACGATGGATCGGTCGGCCGTGCCGCTCGGCCGGCTCGCCCGCGGCTACGACGAGCATCCCGGCGGCACGTTCGTCCACCCCTACGCCGCCTACCAGGCCGCCGGCGTACCGACCGACCTGTTCGGCCTGCCCTTCGGCGACGGACTCTTCGCCGGCACGGCCGCGGGGGTGGCGATGTTCCTCGACGCCCTCTTCGTGCGCGGGACGCTGCTCGACCCGGCCACGGTCCGCGGGATGACCACGGTCACGCCCCAGGCCGCCGCCGGAGACGAGCCGGAGCAGAAGACCTACGGCATGGGCACCTTCTCGGTGCTCGGTCCGGGCGGCGCCTGGCAGGGACATCGCGGGCGCTACGGAGGGTTCTCGACGCTGGGCGCGTCTCAGCGGGAGAGCGGCCTCACGCTCGTGGTGCTCTGCAACGGCCTCACCGACGACATCCCGGCGGTCCAGGTGTGGGAGGCCGTGGCCGCGGCTCTCCTGCCGTAGCGCCCGCTACAGCAAGGGGCGCAGGGGGTTGAGCACGAACTCGGTGAAGCGCCGGTAGATGTCGCGGGCCTCCCACTCCGAGCTGGTGAGCTCGAGGGAGTGGGACTCGTCGACAGCGAAGATCCGCTCCAGCGACTCCGCCAGCGCGGGGTCGATGATCTCGACGTTGATCTCGTAGTTGCCGGTGAGGCTGAGTCGGTCGATGTTGGCGGTGCCGACCGTCGACCAGGTGCCGTCGATGGTGGCGGTCTTGGCGTGCACCATCGCGTCGCGGTAGCGCAGCAGCCGGACGCCGGCGTTGAGCAGCTGGGAGAAGTAGCCGCGCGAGATCCAGTCGGCGACGACGTGGTTGGACTTGGCCGGGATCAGCAGCCGGACGTCGACCCCGCGGCGGGCCGCGGCGGTGAGGGCGTCGACGAGGTCCTGGTCGGGCAGGAAGTAGGCGGTGGTGATCCAGATGTTGCGGCTGGCCCGGGTGATCGCCTCGAGGTACATCGACCGGATCGGGAACATCCACAGCCGCGGCACGTTGCGGTGGAACCGGATCGTCGGCTCCCAGGTCGAGGCGGTCTCGATGAGGAGCGGCCGCTCGCTGGCGCGCAGCCGGCGGCGCCGGTTGAGGTTCCAGAAGTCGGCGAACGCCCGCTTGAGGTCCCAGACGCCCGGGCCCGTGATCCGGACGTGGGTGTCGCGCCACTCCGTGGCGAAGGCCGAGCCGATGTTGTAGCCGCCGACGAAGCCGACGCTGTCGTCCACCACGAGGATCTTGCGGTGGTCGCGCCCGTAGCGCCGCAGGTCGAACGGACGCCAGCCCGCGGCGTACACGGGGTAGCGGAGCACCTTGATCCCCGGGGGGAAGCGCTTGAAGCGTGGGGAGACCACCAGGTTGGCGAAGCTGTCGAAGATGACGTAGACCTCGACCCCGCGGGCCGCGGCCCGCTCGAGGGCACTCTTGAACTGCTGCCCGACGGCGTCGCCCTTCCAGATGTAGGTCTCGAGCAGCACCTGCCGCTGGGCGCCGTCGATCGCGGCGAGCATGTCGGCGTAGAGGTCGTGACCGAAGGTGTACGTCGTGACCTCGCCGTCGCCGACGGGCACGGTCGCCGGGGGCTCGGTCGGGAACGACACGATGCGGCGCTTGCCCCTGCGGCGGTAGGAGTCGACCAGCGTCATCCCGATCGCCAGGGCGAACGGTGCGACCACGACCGCGACCGCGGCCCGGCGGAGCAGGCCGATCCAGTGGTCGACGGACGAGGAGCGGCTCACGCCGCCAAACTACCCAGGCCGTTGTCGGTGGCCGCGTCTAGGCTGGCCGACATGCGACCTGTGACCGATCTGGAGCGCCGCGTGGCGCCGTTCGAGGTGGTCTCCGACTACCAGCCGAGCGGCGACCAGCCGGCCGCGATCGAGGAGATCGTGCGCCGGATCAAGGGCGGCGTGCAGGACGTCGTGCTGCTCGGCGCCACCGGCACCGGCAAGACCGCGACCGTGGCGTGGGTCGCGGAGCAGGTGCAGCGGCCGATCCTGGTGATGCAGCCCAACAAGACGCTGGCGGCCCAGTTCGCCAACGAGCTGCGTATGCTCTTCCCGCACAACGCGATCGAATACTTCGTCTCCTACTACGACTACTACCAGCCCGAGGCCTACGTGCCTCAGACCGACACCTACATCGAGAAGGACTCCTCGATCAACGAGGAGGTCGAGCGGCTGCGCCACTCCGCGACCAACTCCCTGCTGACCCGGCGCGACGTGATCGTGGTCTCGACCGTGTCGTGCATCTACGGTCTCGGCACACCTCAGGAATACGTCGACCGCATGCTCAAGCTCAAGGTCGGCGACGAGCGCGACCGCGACTCGATCCTGCGCCGGCTGGTCGAGATCCAATACACCCGCAACGACATGACGTTCACCCGTGGCACCTTCCGGGTGCGCGGTGACACCCTCGAGATCTTCCCGGTCTACGAGGAGCACGCCGTGCGGGTGGAGTTCTTCGGCGACGAAGTGGAGCGGCTGATGACGCTCCACCCGGTCACCGGCGAGGTGATCAGCGAGGACGACGAGCTCTACGTCTTCCCGGCCACCCACTACGTCGCCGGCCCTGAGCGCATGGAGCGGGCGATCAACGGCATCGAGGCCGAGCTCGAGGAGCGGCTCGCCACCTTCGAGCGCCAGGGCAAGCTGCTCGAGGCCCAGCGCCTGCGGATGCGCACGACGTACGACGTGGAGATGATGCGGCAGGTCGGCTCCTGCGCCGGCATCGAGAACTACTCGATGCACATCGACGGTCGCGGGCCTGGCACCCCTCCCAACTGTCTCCTCGACTACTTCCCGGAGGACTTCCTGCTCGTCGTCGACGAGTCCCACGTCGCGGTGCCCCAGATCGGCGGGATGTACGAGGGAGACATGTCGCGCAAGCGCAACCTCGTCGATCACGGCTTCCGGCTGCCCAGCGCGATGGACAACCGTCCGCTGCGGTGGGAGGAGTTCCTCGAGCGGATCGGTCAGACGGTCTACCTCTCGGCCACCCCCGGCAACTACGAGCTCGACAAGGTGGAGGGAGACGTCGTCGAGCAGATCATCCGCCCGACCGGTCTGGTCGATCCCGAGGTCGTGGTGAAGCCGACCAAGGGCCAGATCGACGACCTGATCCACGAGATCCGGGTCCGCACCGAGAAGAACGAGCGGATCCTGGTCACCACCTTGACCAAGAAGATGTCCGAGGACCTCACCGACTACCTCCTCGACGCCGGGGTCCGCACCCGTTACCTCCACTCCGAGGTCGACACCCTCAAGCGGATCGAGCTGCTCCGTGACCTGCGCCTCGGTGACTACGACGTGCTGGTCGGGATCAACCTCCTGCGTGAGGGCCTCGACCTGCCCGAGGTCTCGCTGGTCTCGATCCTCGACGCGGACAAGGAGGGCTTCCTGCGCTCCGACAAGTCGCTGATCCAGACCATCGGCCGGGCCGCCCGCAACGTGTCGGGTCAGGTGCACATGTACGCCGACAAGATCACGCCGTCGATGGAGTCCGCGATCGACGAGACCAACCGCCGTCGTGCCAAGCAGGTCGCCTACAACCTCGAGCGCGGCGTCGACCCGCAGCCGCTGCGCAAGAAGATCGCCGACATCACCGAGATGCTCGCCCGCGAGGACGAGAACACCCAGGAGCTGCTCGCGACCTGGGCCGGCACCGAGGCCAAGGGCCGCGCCGGCGGCATCAAGGCGCGCCAGCCCGTGCCTGCCCTCGGGCAGCTCAACGCCGGCCAGCACGCCGCCGAGCTGGCCGGGCTGCCCAGCTCCGAGCTCGCCGCCCTGATCCAGGAGCTCACCGACCAGATGAAGGCCGCCGCTGCCGAGCTCCAGTTCGAGCTCGCCGCCCGCCTCCGTGATGAGATCTCCGAGCTCAAGAAGGAACTCCGCCAGATGCTGGAAGCGACGAAGTGAGGAGGAACGCCGACCGAGGTACGAGGTCGAGCGATTCCGATGAGGCGAGCGCCAGCGACGACGCGAGGAGGAACGCCAGCGACAAGCGAACGCCCGCGGCCGCCGGTTGAGGAGGTCGTTCTACGACAGTGGAAACCAGCGGCCCCGGCCCGGCGGGGTGACGCCCGATCGGGGCGGTTCAGTCGTCGTCGGTCGCCGGCGACGTGGAGCCGGGGTCCAGCGCCTTGGCCTCGCGGCGTTGGAGCTTGTCGATGCGGGCCGCGATCATGCGCTCCTTGTTGCTGGCGAGCTTGAGGAAGCTGACCAGGGTCGGGATGGTGACGAAGATCGGCCAGATGAAGCCGTCGGCCCCTGACATGAACCAGATGGACCAGCAGATCAGGTTGGGGATCAGCAGCCCGAAGAACGAGTCTCGGAGCTGCCCGCGGTAGTACTGCTCGGCCGCGCGTCGTACGTCGGGTGGTGCGACCGGGCGGACGGGCTCGGCGGCCGCGATACGTGACCGGTACGACATCGGCGGTCAGGTCGCGGATCGGCGGCAGCAGGTCGGCGTAGGTCTTGGCGGCGTCCACGCTGCCGACGCGCTCGTCGAGCTCGTCGCGGTCGAGGCGGCCCTCGGCGTAGGCCTCGGAGAGGACGTCGTGCACCACGGCGCGGTCGCGGTCGGAGGCGCGCATGCCGGAGTACGCCGGGTCGCGCGGGTCGTGCTCGAACCGGCGCCAGACGTTCCCGTTGTCCCCCGACGTCACGTCGTCATCGTAGGGTCGGCGCCCGAGCCGGGCGAGCCGCGGGACCACCACGTCCCATGCGGCGGCGGCGATCCGGGCGATGCCGGCCTCCCGCTCATCAGGCGTTCCGGGCGCACTCACCAGTACGGCGAGTCCGACCGCCGGCAGCCCGGGTGCCCGGACCAGCGCCACGTCGTGGTTCACCCCGTCCACCCAGCCGGTCTTGTTGCCGACGACGAGACCGGCGGGCAGTCCGGCCGGGATCCCGTCGCGGAACTCCTGGGCGAGCAGCGTCTCCTCGATGCCGAGGTCGCGGCCGGGCCGGCGAGCCGTCCCTCGGCAAGGGCGACGAGCAGCAGCGCGAGGTCGTCGGCCGTGACCAGGTTGTCGAGCCCCACGTCCCGGGCGCCGTAGTCCTCGATGCCGCGCACGATCGTGGTCCGGGGTGAGCAGCCGGCCGCGGCCAGCACCGCGGCGACCTCGTCGGTGCCGACCTCGTCGAGCACGAGGTTGGTGGCCAGGTTCCCCGACACCGCGATCATCCGGTGGGCCAGCACGTCGAGTACGACCTCGGCGCCTCTCGCCGCCCAGGTGTCGGGGTCGGAGTCCTCGCCCTGGTCCATCACGAACTGGTGGCCCGGGTTGCGGGATGCGAAGTCGTCGTGCACCAGGACCGGCCGCCTCAGGTCGAGCAGCCCGCGCTCGGCCAGCCGGTGGGCGGCGACCAGGATCGGCAGCTTCATGACGCTGGCGGAGTAGTGCTGAGCGTCCGGCTCGACCGACACCCGGGCCACGGTCTCGCCCGAGACCCGGGCCACCACCGAGACCAGCCCGCTGTCGCGTCGTACGGCGTCGACGGCGAGGTCGAGCTCGGGCGACGTGCGCGCTGTCCTCATGGCCGCATCGTAGGATCCCTGATCGTGACCTCCGGCGCCCGCTGGCTGACCGCCCTCGTCGCGGTGCTCCTCGTGGTGGCCCTGGTCGGAGGCGCCCTCGTCGTGCGCACCCGCCACGACCGTGCGGACGCACGCACCCAGCAGGAGCGGTACGGCGCGGTGCTGGTCGCGGCCGACCGCGAGGCCGACACGTTCGTCAACCTGCGCTACGACCGGGCGTCCCAGAGCGTCGGAGCCGTCGCGGCCGGTGCGACCGGCGACTTCCGCGACCACTACGGCAGCCAGGCCGCCCACGTGGTGCAGGTCCTGCGGTCCCACCGGTCGTCGATGAATGGCCGGGTGGTGTGGTCCGGCGTCGTCGCGGTGTCGCCAGACCGGGCGACCGTGCTCGCCGCGACCACCGGCACCGTCTCCAACACCAGCACCCACGGGCGCCCCGAGCCCCGGAGCTTCCGGCTTCGGGTCAGCCTGGTCCGCGAGGGCGGGCACTGGCTGGCCTCCGACGTGCGTTTCGTGGGTGCCTCGTGACCCGGCGTACGACGGGGGTCCTCAGCGTGGTGGCGGTCGGGCTGACGGCCGTGATCGCCGCCGAGGCGTGGTACCTCTGGGGCGTCTCGGACCCCACGCCCACCGCGGCCCGCCCGGTCGTCACCGGCGACATCGAGGCCGGCACCGCGGTCGCCACGGCTGCGCAGGACGCGGCCCGGATCTTCACCACATCCTGGCAGCAGTACGACGCGCACGTCGCCGCCGTCACGCCGCTGATCACCGACGCGATGGCCGGGCGCTACCGCCACACCGCCGCGCCGGTCCGCAGCCAGGTGCTGGCCGACCACACCACGACCACCACCAAGGTGGCGGGCTCGGGCGTCGTCCGCGCCACGCCGGACGAGGTGCTGGCGCTGGTGTTCCTCGACCAGCGGGTGAAGAGTGCGGGCAGCCCGGCGACGTACACCGCCCGCCGGGCACTCGTCACCATGGTGCGGGGCGATCGGGGCTGGCTGGTCGACAACGTGCAGACCGGCTGACCGAGCCGGCCGAGGAGAGGACAGACGTGGCATCACAGGACATCCGCCGAGAGACCGACCTGGCGATCATCGGGGCCGGCCCGACCGGGCTCTTCGCCGCCTACTACGCGGGCTTCCGCGGGTTCCGGGTGGCCGTGGTCGACTCCTTGCCCGAGCTGGGCGGCCAGATCACCGCGATGTACCCGGAGAAGCTGATCCTCGACGTCGCCGGCTTCCCCCGCGTGAAGGGGCGTGAGCTGGTCGAGGGCCTGGTCGAGCAGGCCAACACCGCCGAGCCCGACTACCTCCTCGACCGCACGGCGACGGGGCTCGACTGCACCGACGACGACGTCACGGTCACCCTCGACGACGGCTCCACGGTCACCGCCAAGGCGCTGATCGTGACGGCGGGCATCGGCAAGTTCAGCCCCCGTCCGCTGCCGGCGGGCGAGGGGTGGCTGGGTCGCGGGATGGAGTTCTTCGTGCCCAGCTTCGCGCCCTACGCCGGCAAGGACGTCGTCATCGTCGGCGGTGGCGACTCGGCGTTCGACTGGGCGGTCAGCCTCGAGCCGATCGCCAGCTCGGTGACCCTGGTGCACCGCCGCGACGCCTTCCGCGCCCACGAGCGGACCGTCCAGCAGGTGCGCGACAGCAGCGTCGAAATCGTCACCAAGGCCCAGGTCACCGGCATCTTCGGCGAGCCGACGGTCTCCGAGGTCGAGATCACCGTCGACGGCCAGGAGCCCGTACGTCGTCCCGCCCAGGCCGTGGTGGCAGCGCTCGGCTTCATCGCCGACCTCGGCCCGCTTCAGCACTGGGGGATCGAGGTGGAGAAGCGGCACGTCGTGGTCGACTCCTCGATGCGCACCAACCTGCCCCGTGTCTTCGCCGCCGGCGACGTCACCGAGTACCCCGGCAAGGTCCGGCTGATCGCCGTCGGGTTCGGCGAGGCCGCCACGGCGGTCAACAACGCGGCCGTGGTGATCGACCCGAGCGCTCACGTCTTCCCCGGCCACTCCAGCGAGGGCAGCTGAGAGCGACCGGTTAGGGTCTGCCTACCGGCAGGTAGCACCCCGCGACCGCCGCCGACCCGGAGCGGAGGACCGAGCCTGTGCGCGTCGCACTGCTGTCCTACCGCAGCAAGCCGCACTGCGGTGGCCAGGGCGTCTACGTCCGGCACCTCAGCCGCGAGCTGGTTCGGCTCGGGCACGAGGTCGAGGTCTTCTCCGGCCAGCCCTATCCCGAGCTCGACGAGGGGGTGCGGCTGACGAAGGTGCCGAGCCTCGACCTCTACCGCGAGCCCGACCCGTTCCGCATCCCGCGCCCCTCCGAGATCCGCGACCTGGTCGACCTCCAGGAGGTGGCGCTGATGTGGACCGCGGGCTTCCCGGAGCCGCGCACCTTCAGCAAGCGGGTGCTCCGCCTCCTGCGGGAGCGCGCCGGTGACTTCGACGTCGTCCACGACAACCAGACCCTCGGTCCGGCGTTGCTCGAGGTGGAGGGCGAGACCGGGCTGCCACTCGTCGGCACCGTCCACCACCCGATCAGCATCGACCGACGCATCGACATCGCCGCCGCGCCCACCCGGCGCAAGCGCCTCACCCTGCGCCGCTGGTACGGCTTCGTCCGGACCCAGGCCCGGGTGGCCCGCGAGCTGCGCGTGGTCCTGGCCCCGTCGGAGTCGTCCAAGCGCGACGTCGTCCGCGAGTTCGGCGTCGCCCCCGAGCGGCTGCGCGTCGTCCTGCTCGGGGTCGACGACACCTTCGTGCCTCCGACCGAGCCGCGCGTCCCGGGCCGGATCCTGGCGATGGCCAGCGCGGACGCCCCGATGAAGGGCATCGCGACCCTGCTCGAGGCCTTCGCCAAGCTCCGCACCGAGCGCTCCGACCTCGAGCTGCTCCTGGTCACCAAGCCGGTCGCCGGCGGCCGGACCGAGCGGCTGCTCGACGAGCTCGACCTCGGTGACCACGTCCGGTTCGTGCACGGCATCGGTGAGGACGAGCTGGTCAGCCTGATGGGCTCGGCCGAGGTGGCCTGCGTCCCCAGCCTCTACGAAGGCTTTTCGCTGCCGACCGCCGAGCTGATGGCCACCGCGACCCCGCTCGTGGTCTCGCGGGCCGGAGCGATTCCCGAGGTCGTCGGACCCGACGGGCTGTGCGCCGACCTGGTGACCCCTGGCGACGTCGGCGAGCTGGCTGCTGCGCTCAGGGCCCTGCTCGACGACCCCGAGCGCCGTGCGCAGTACGGCGCGGCCGGGCGCCGGCGGGTCGAGGAGCTCTTCAGCTGGCGCGCGGTTGCCGCGGCGACGGCCGACGTCTACGCCGAGGCGATGGCCGACCAGGTGTCCCGACCCGACCGACCTCAGGGCAGGAGGGCCCGTGCTCACCGTTGACTTCGACCGACTCGGCCTCCGGCCGGGGGAGCGGGTGCTCGACCTCGGGTGCGGGGCCGGCCGGCACGCGTTCGAGATGTACCGCCGCGGCGCCGACGTCGTGGCCTTCGACCAGGACGTCGACGAGCTCGAGCGGGTGCGCGACATGTTCGCGGAGATGCGCCGCGCCGGCGAGGTGCCCGACGGAGCCGAGGCCGACGTGAAGGAGGGCGACGCGCTCGCGCTCCCCTTCGCCGACGGCGAGTTCGACCGGATCGTCGCAGCCGAGATCCTCGAGCACGTCCCGGCCGACCTCCAGGCCCTCGACGAGCTGGTGCGGGTGCTCCGGCCCGGCGGCACCATCGCCCTGACGGTGCCGCGGTGGTTCCCCGAGGCCGTCTGCTGGAAGCTCTCCCGTGACTACCACGACACGCCTGGCGGCCACATCCGCATCTACACCGACGCCGAGCTGGTCACCAAGGCGGAGAACGCCGGCCTGGTCTACGACGGCAAGCACCACGCCCACGCCCTGCACACGCCGTACTGGTGGATCAAGTGCGCGGTCGGCGTGCACGACGACGACCACCCGCTGGCGAGGGCCTACCACCGCGTCCTGGTGTGGGACATCATGAAGCGCCCGCGCGCCACCCGCTGGGCCGAGCAGGCCCTCAACCCGGTGCTCGGCAAGAGCCTGGTGGTCTACCTCCACAAGCCGGCGAGCGCCGATGCGGTCTGACCTCCTGACCCCGGACGAGATCGCGCAGTCCGGCGCCGCGATCGCCGCGGTCCAAGAGCCCGAGGGCGCCGTGCCGTGGACCGTGGGCGGCCACGTCGACGTGTGGAACCACGTCGAGGCGGCGATGGCGATGCTGGTCGCCGGGCAGGACGACGGGGTCGTCAAGGCCTGGGAGTGGGTCGTCCGCACCCAGCGCCACGACGGGTCGGCCCCCCTCAAGATCACCGCGGGGGTGGTCGAAGACGCCAGCGGCGAGACCAACATGGCCGCCTACGTCGCCGTCGGCGCCTGGCACCACTGGTTGGTACGACGCGACGAGACGTTCGTGCGCGAGCTCTGGCCGACCGTGCGCGCCGCCCTCGACTTCGTGTGCCGGATGCAGCTGCCCTTCGGCGGGATCGCCTGGGCACAGGAGTGGGACGACCACGGACCGGCGAAGGTCAACGAGGAGGCGCTCCTGGCCGGGTCGTCCAGCATCCACCACGCGCTGCGCGCCGGCCTGACCCTCGCCGACCTCCTCGACGAGCCGCAGCCCGGGTGGGAGCTCGCGTCCGGTCGGCTGGGGCACGCGCTGCGCGAGCATCGCGACCGGTTCCTGGACAAGTCGACGTACTCCATGGACTGGTACTACCCGGTCCTCGGCGGCGCCGTTCGCGGCCGGGCCGGCCACGATCTGCTCGCCGAGCGCTGGCACGACTTCGTGGTCCCCGGGCTGGGCGTGCGCTGTGTCGACACCGATCCCTGGGTCACCGGCGCGGAGACCTGCGAGCTGGTGCTGACCCTCGACGCCCTGGGTGACCACGACCGTGCCCGCCGGCTGTTCGCCGAGGCGCAGCGGCTCCGGCAGGCCGACGGGTCCTACTTCACCGGCCTGGTCTATCCCCAGGAGGTGCAGTGGCCGGCCGAGCACACGACGTACACGACGGCCTCGGTGATCCTCGCCGACGACGCGCTCGCCGGCCGCACGCCCGGTGCCGACCTGGTCCGCGGCGCCGGTCTGGTCGCCGACCCCGAGCCGATGTGGCTCGCCTGCGGCTGCAGCTCAGCCGACGCCCTCGCCGGCCACGCCTGAGACCCGCCGCAGCACCCGCAGCGAGCCGACCGTCTCGACGTCCACGAAGGCGCCGGACCCCAGCGCCCGCTGGTAGATCTCGAACGGCGGCCGACCGCCGTCGGCGGGGTCGGGGAACACGTCATGGATAGCCAGCAGCCCGCCCGTCATCACCCACGGCACCCATCCGTCGTAGTCGGCGTGCGCCGGCTCGACCCCGTGGCCACCGTCGATGAACAGCAGCGAGAGGGGCGTGCGCCAGTGAGCGGAGACGGTGGTGGAGTCGCCCACGACGGCGACCACGACGTCCTCCAGCCCGGCATCCTCGATGGTCCGGCGGAAGGACGGCAGCGTGTCCATCCGGCCGGTGCGCGGGTCGACCAGGTCGGTGTCGTGGTGCTCCCAGCCGGCCTGGTTCTCCTCAGAGCCGTGGTGGTGGTCGACGGTGAACACGACGCCACCGACCTCGCGGGCCGCCGCGCCGAGGTAGACCGCCGACTTGCCGCAGTAGGTGCCGACCTCGAGTGCCGGGCCGTGAGGGAGCCGCTCGCGGGCAAGCCGATGGAGCGCCAGGCCTTCGTCGTCGGGCATGAACCCGCGAGCCGCCACGAGCCAGGTCCAGCAGTCCGGGGACGTCGGTCATCGGCGCGTGTGGTGCCACTCGAGGTAGCGCTGCACGGCGCGCACGACGTGCTCGGACCGGATCGAAGGGAAGACGTCGAAGGCGTGCTGGGTGCCGGGGAACTCGGCGTAGGCGACGCTGTGCTTGGAGGTCTCCCGCAGGGCGGCCACGAAGAGCCGTGCCTGCTCGACGTCGACCAGCGAGTCGCCGGTGCCGTGGAGCACGAAGAAGTCGGGCGCGTCCGGCGTGATCCGCAGGATCGGCGAGCCGTGCTCGAACACCTCCGGGTCGTCGGCCCACTTGCGTTGCACGATCTTCGGCGCGAGGTAGCGGTCGCGCATCAGGAGCGCGTTCTCCAGGCCGGTGGCGCCGGCGAAGTCGTAGACGCCGTAGAACGGCACGGCCGCCTGCACCTGGGTGTCGGCGGACTCGAAGCCGGGCTGGTACGCCGGGTCGTTCGGCGTCAGCGCGGCCAGCGCCGCGAGGTGGCCGCCGGCCGACCCGCCGGTGAGCACGACGTACGACGGGTCGCCGCCGTAGTCCTCGATGTGGTCCTTGACCCAGGCGATCGCCCGCTTCACGTCGACGATCTGCGCCGGGAAGGCGTCACGAGGAGCAAGCCGGTAGTTGATCGCGACGCACACCCAGCCACGCGCGGCCATCCGCTGCATCAGCGGGATGCCCTGCTGGTCCTTGGAGCCGAGGGTCCAGCCGCCACCGTGGATCTGGAGCAGCACCGGGGCACCGACGACCTCGCGGTCCGACGGGCGGTAGACGTCGAGGAGCCCGCGCTTGCCGAAGTCGGCGTAGCGGACGTTCTTGTCGATCCGGACCGCCGGGTCCTCCCGCGCGAACGGGTTGAGCAGCTTGCGCCAGGGCGTCGCGAGGTCGACCGTGGTCGGCCGCTCGCCCGGTCGGTCGACGTACTCCACGCCGAGGGAGTCGACCAGCGAGCTCTCGGCGAGCACCTGCACCTGCCTGCTCTGCCGTATGAGGTGGGCGAGCCCGGCGGCGCTCCCGGCCGCCAGCAGCAGGCCGAGGCGGCTCCGCTTCCCACGCGCCAGGTGGACGGCGGTGTCCGCCGCGGTCAGCGCGAGCAGCTGCGGGGCCAGCTCTCCGGTCGGCCAGCCGAACGCGAACGACCAGAGCCCGAGGCGGAGGTTGTTCGAGGTGCGCGCGGGACGGAGCGCGTTGGCAGTGAGCGCGGCCGTGACCAACTGGCGTCGGAGGAAGGACACGCGGCAGATGTTACTGACCGGTCACCCCGTCGGGCAGGGTCTTCGTTCCCGAACCCGTCCGGAAACCCGTGGCCCCTCGTCTGCGGTCGCTGGCAGGGTGAGCGCCATGGCCTCCCGCGCATCCAACTTCTGCATCGACGCCGCCGACCCCTACGCCCAGACCCTGTGGTGGGACCAGGTGCTGGAGGACTTCACCATCGACGTGTCGTGGGAGATGAAGCCCGACGACGAGGAGTGCGGGCTGGTCGGCCCCGACGACCGCTACCTGCTGTTCCTCAAGGTGCCGGAGGCGAAGACGGTGAAGAACCGCATGCACATCTGCCTACGGCCCACCGACCGCGACCGCGACGCGGAGGTCGACCGGATCCTCGGCCTGGGCGCGACGCTCGTCGGCGACCTGCGCAAGGGCGACAAGGGGTGGGCGGTGCTCGCCGATCCGGAAGGCAACGAGTTCTGCGTGTTGACCCGCTACCAGCCCAGCGTCGAGGTCGACGCCTAGGCCCGCTGCCGGGTCAGGGTGAGGTCGCGCGCCTCGGCGTAGCGGCCTCGGACAGCCGCGCCGGACGTCGAGCGCGCCTCGTGGTGTGACGTGCCGGCACCGATGTCCCACCGGGGTGGGCCATTGTCGTTGTCGAGGACCCAGGCGGCCTGCCGGGCCGCGCCCAGCGCGACGTACTCCTCGGCAGGGGGTACGTCGATCGGTACGCCGAGCACCTCGGCGCCGACCTGGCGCACGGCCGGAGACGCAGCCGCTCCGCCGACGAGCAGGACGCGTTCGACCTGGGCGCCCTGGGCGCGGAGCGCGTCGAGACCGTCGGCGAGCCCGCACCACAACCCCTCGACCGCGGCGCGGGCGAGGTTGGCGGAGGTGGCCCCGGCCAGGGTCAGCCCGAGGAAGGACCCGGTCGCGTCCGGCCGGTCGGGCGTGCGCTCGCCCTGGAGGTAGGGGACGAGCACGACTCCCTCTGCGCCCGCGGGTGCCGACAGCGCCAGGTCGCTGAGACCGGCGTGGTCGACCCCCAGCAGCCGGGCGGTCACGTCGAGGACCTGGGCCGCGTTCAGGGTGGCCACCAACGGCAGGAAGTGGCCCGCGGCGTCGGCGAAGCCGGCCACGGCGCCGGTGGCGTCGGCAGCCGGCACGAGGGAGACGGCCGTCACCACGCCCGACGTACCGAGGGAGATCACGACGTCTCCGGGCCCGGCGCCGAGCCCGAGGGCTGCTCCGGCGTTGTCGCCACACCCCGGACCGAGCACCCACTGGGCTCCGGCGCCGGTGCCGACGACCTCGTCGGGAGCCGCCACGCGCGGCGTGCGCGCCGGGTGGCCGAGGGCGCGGGTCAGCACGTCCGGGAGGTAGTCGCCCGTGGCGGCGGACCAGTAGCCGGTGCCGCTGGCGTCGCTGCGGTCGGTGACGACCTCCTCCGGGGCGCCGGCCAGGCGCCAGGTGAGCCAGTCGTGGGGGAGGCACACCGACGCGGTCCGGGCGGCGGCCGCGGGCTCGTGGTCGGCCAGCCAGCGCAGCTTGGTGACGGTGAACGACGCGACCGGCACCAGTCCCACGCGGCGGGCCCAGACTTCCGGTCCGCCCAGCTCGACGGTGAGGTCAGCGGCCGCGGGAGCCGACCGGGTGTCGTTCCAGAGGAGCGCCGGGCGCACGACCTCGCCGGCGTCGTCGAGCGCGACCATGCCGTGCTGCTGGCCGCCCACCGACAGCGCGGCCACGTCGTCCACTCCGCCGGCGTCGTGGATCGCCTCCCGCAGGGCGGTCCACCAGTGGTCGGGATGCACCTCCGTCCCGTCCGGGTGCCGGGCCCGGCCTCGTCGTACGACGTCGCCCGTGGCGGCGTCGACGACGAGGACCTTGCACGACTGGGTGGAGGAGTCGACTCCGGCCACCAGACCTGCCACGGTCAGCCCCGCACGCCGTACAGGTGCTCCAGCGCGAGCTGGTCGAGGGCCTCGAAGGCCATGCCGCGCGCGGCGGCCGCCTCGGGGTCGAACGACTCGGCGCGGACGTCGGCCAGCGACTCACCCTCGGCCAGGGTGGCGGTGGACAGCTCGTCGACGCGAGCCGCCGAGAGCGCCTGCTGCACCTCGGGATCGGCCCGGAAGGCCCGCGACTTGTCCCGCAGGATCAGGTAGTTGCGGATGCAGCCGCGAGCAGACGCCCAAACACCTTCGTCGTCCTCGGTACGCGGTGGCTTGAAGTCGAAGTGCCGGGGCCCGTCGTAGCCACCCGACTCGAGGATGTCGACGGTCCAGAACGCGCCGCGCACGTTGCCGGCGCCGAACCGCAGGTCCTGGTCGAAGCGCGGGCCGTGCTGGCCGTTGAGGTCGACGTGGAAGAGCTTCCCGTGCCACAGCGCCTGGGCGAGGCTGTGGGAGAAGTTGAGCCCGGCCATCTCCTCGTGCCCGACCTCCGGGTTGACGCCCACCAGCTCGGGGTGGTCGAGCTCGTTGATGAAGGCGAGGGCGTTGCCGACGGTCGGCAGGAGGATGTCGCCGCGGGGCTCGTTGGGCTTGGGCTCGATCGCGAACCGGATGTCGTAGCCCTGCTCGAGCACGTAGGCGCCCAGCACGTTGAATGCCTCGGCGTAGCGGTCGAGGGCGGCCCGGATGTCCTTGCTGGCGCCCGACTCGGCACCCTCGCGGCCGCCCCACGCGACGAAGACCTTGGCCCCGAGCGAGGCGGCGAGGTCGATGTTGTCGGCGGCCTTGCGGAGGGCGAACCGGCGTACGTCGCGGTCGTTGTTGGTGAAGCCGCCGTCGCGGAAGACGGGGTGGGAGAAGAGGTTGGTGGTGACCATCGGGACGCCGAGGCCGGTCTCGTCGAGGGCGCGGCGAAGCGAGCCGATCGCGGCCTCCTTCTCGGAGGCGTCGGCGTCGAAGGCGAAGACGTCGTTGTCGTGGAAGGAGATGCCGTAGGCACCCAGGTCGGCCAGGTGGTGGACGGCGTACGCCGGGTCCATGGGCGGTCGGATCGCGCCACCGAACACGTCGACGCCCTGCCAGCCGACGGTCCATAGGCCGAAGGAGAACTTGTCCGCGGGGGTGGGGGTCAGGTCCGGCATCGCGTTTCCTCTCGTCGAAATACGGTCCTCGAGCGGGCATCGTCACCAGATTGTGACCATTTTCTCCCGCAATCCAACAAACTCGCCGGTCAAGGGGGTTGCAGGCGCCACCCTAGCCGGTTATGTTGTGGCCGACAACATACGGCGTGAAGGTGGGCACAAGCAGGTGTGACCGCGGAAGGCACGTCCGAGCAGGAAAGAGGGAATGTCGATGGCAACATCGAAGTGGGCAGGCCTTGCGGCCCTGGCAGCGGTGGGCGCGTTCGCGCTGGCCGGCTGCGGGAGCAGCAACAGCAGCTCAGCCAGTGGCGGGGGGTCGTCGAGCGCCAGCAAGGGCACCGTCGGCGTGATCCTGCCCGACACGACGACGTCCCCGCGCTGGGAGAACAACGACCGGCCCAGCCTGGACGCAGCGTTCAAGGCAGCAGGCGTCGGCTCGGACATCCAGAACGCCGGCGGCGACACCGCGAAGTTCGGCACGATCTGTGACTCGATGATCAACGAGGGCGTCAAGGTCCTCATGATCGTCAACCTCGACCCGGAGTCCGGGGCGGCGTGCCTGAAGAAGGCCACGCAGGCCGGCATCACCAGCATCGACTACGACCGGCTCACGCCGGGCGGCGGCGCGTCGTACTACGTGTCGTTCGACAACGTCAAGGTCGGCGAGCTGATGGGCAAGGGTCTGATCACCTGCCTGACCAAGGAGGGCAAGAACAAGGCCAACATCATCTACATCAACGGCGCCGAGACCGACAACAATGCCGGTCTGTTCAAGTCGGGCTACGAGAAGGCCCTCAAGGCCGAAGCTCGCCTCGGGTGCCTACAAGCTGGTCGGTGACGTCAGCGGTGAGTGGGACGCCAACAAGGCGGCCGACGCGTTCGACGGTCTCTACACCAAGAACAACGGCAACATCCAGGGGATCGTCTCCGCCAACGACACCATGGCCGGCGGCATCATCGCCCGGTTGAAGGCCAACGGTCTCGCGGGCAAGGTTCCGATCACGGGCCAGGACGCCAGCACCGGTGGTCTCCAGCAGATTCTTGCCGGCAACCAGTGCATGACCGTCTACAAGAACACCGACCTCGAGGCCGGCCTGGCCTCGAAGCTGGCGATCGACCTGATCAACGGTGACACGACCGCTGCGGACGCTCTGGCGACCGGTAGCGTTCTCGACCCGGTGACCAAGCAGAACGTGAAGTCTGCTCTGGCCACGCCTCAGGCCATCTTCAAGAGCAACATCAACGTGCCGTTCCAGGACGGCTTCGCCAAGGCGTCCGACGTCTGTACCGGACCGTACGCCAAGCTCTGCAAGGCAGCCGGCGTCAGCTGATGCTGTCCCACGAGGGTGCCGGCCTCCGGGCCGGCACCCTCGTGACCCCTGTTCCCAGGCAGTAGTGCCCTTCACACGGAGGTCCCAGACCACATGACCGCCACCGACACCGAACGCAGCGTTCCCGCCACCGGATCCCCGATGCTGAGCCTTCGCGGGATCGAGAAGAGCTTCGGAGCGGTCCATGTGCTCCAAGGCGTGGACTTCGACATCTGGCCCGGCAAGGTGACCGCTCTCGTCGGTGACAACGGGGCCGGCAAGAGCACTCTGATCAAGGGGATCGCCGGCATCCACGCCTTCGACAAGGGCGACTACTTCTTCAACGGCGAGCCCGTCCACGTGCACAGTCCTCGAGACGCCAACGCACTGGGCATCGAGGTCGTCTACCAGGACCTCGCGCTGTGCGACAACCTCGACGTCGTCCACAACATGTTCCTGGGCCGCGAGCAGAAGCGGTGGGCCTGCTCGACGAGCCGTCGATGGAGACGCCGGGCGCGCGACCACCCTCGACGGCCTCTCGGTCCGCACCCTGCAGTCGGTGCGTACGCCGGTCGCGTCCCTGTCCGGTGGACAGCGGCAGACCGTGGCGATCGCCCGTGCGGTCCTGTGGAACTCCAAGGTGGTCATCCTCGACGAGCCGACCGCCGCCCTCGGCGTCGCCCAGACCGAGCAGGTGCTCGCCCTGGTGCGCCGCCTGGCCGACCACGGCCTGGGGGTCTGCCTGATCAGCCACAACCTCAATGACGTGTTCCAGGTCGCTGACGAGATCGCGGTGCTCTACCTCGGCAACCTGGTGGAGACGGTCGCCACCAAGGACGTGACCTCCAACCAGGTGGTCGAGCTGATCACCGGGCGGCCAGGCCACCGGGCGCGCGAACAGCCGCCCGAGGAACGGAGGGGTCGCATGAGCACCACGACCGAGCAGCCGGGCACCGACCCGGCGATCAATCGCAACCTCGAGCGCGGAGTCCGCGACAGCTTTGGCGACTACTTCACCAAGGTCAAGGGTGGCGACGTGGGCGCCCTGCCCGCGGTGGCGGCGCTGGTCGTGCTGGTGGTCGTGTTCACGATCCTGACCGGCTCCAAGTTCACCAACGCCTTCAACTTCTCCAACCTGATCCTCCAGGGCTCGGCCATCGCCACCTTCGGCATGGGTCTGGTCTTCGCCCTGCTGATCGGCGAGATCGACCTGTCCGCGGGCTACACCGGCGGCGTCTGCGCCGGTGTGCTCGGGATCCTGATGACCAACCACGGGTGGCCCTGGCTGCCGGCGCTGGTGGTCTGCATCCTGACCGGCACCGTGATCGGCCTCTCGATCGGTCTGCTCGTGGCCAGGCTGGGTGTGCCGTCGTTCGTGGTCACCTTGGCCTACTTCCTCGCCCTCCAGGGCGTCCTACTGCTGCAGACTGGGGCGGGCGGCACCATCGCCTACCGCAACGAGGCGATCCTGGCGATCATGAACAAGAACCTCCCGCTGTGGCTGGGGTGGACCCTGGCGATCCTCACCGTGGTGGCCAGCGCCGGCCTCGGCTTCAGCCGGCGGCGTTCACGGGCCCGCGCCGGGCTTCCGACCCCGACGATCCTGGTCTGGGCCCTGAAGTCGCTCGCCCTCGCCGTGGTGATCCTGGCGGCGACCTTCTACCTCTCGCGGGAGCGCAGCCGCAACGTCGCGCTCGCCTCCCTCAAGGGCATTCCGGTCGTGGTCGTCATCGTCGGCTTCCTGCTGGTGGTCCTGACCTTCCTCCTCACCCGTACGGCGTGGGGTCGGCACGTCTACGCCGTCGGCGGCAACACCGAGGCGGCTCGACGGGCCGGCATCAACGTCAACTGGGTGAAGATCTCCTGCTTCATGATGTGCTCGTCGCTGGCGGCCATGGGTGGCGTGATGCTGGCCAGCCGGACCAACTCCGTCAACCCGAACACCGGCGGATCCGACACCCTGCTGTTCGCCGTGGCTGCCGCGGTCATCGGTGGCACCAGCCTCTTCGGTGGCCGCGGACGCGTCCTCGACGCGATCCTCGGTGCCAGCGTGATCACCGCGATCCTCAACGGCATGACGCTGCTCAACCAGCCGCAGGGCAAGGTCTACATGATCACGGGCGCGGTGCTGCTGCTGGCGGCCTCCGTGGACGCGATCAGCCGTCGCAGGGCAGCGGCCTCCGGGCGGGCCTGACCCGGCCTTGAGGACGCACTCATGCCGACCAAGACGGGGATCAGCCACGAAGAGCTGAGACGCGTCAACACCAGCGCGTTGCTGACGTGGGTGCACCACCACGGTGCGACCACGCGGGCTCGCCTGACCCAGGTGCTCGGGCTCAACCGGAGCACCATCGGCGACCTGACCTCGCTGTTGAGCGAGTCGGGACTGGTCGAGGAGCTGCAGCCGGACCAGGTGGCGCTCGAGGGCCAGCGGGCCCGACGGTCGGGCCGGCCCTCGCTGGTGGTGACACCTCGGTCCGAGGTGGCGGTGCTCGCGGTGATGCTCGACGTCGACCGCATCGTGACCGGCATCGTCGGGCTCGGCGGCCGGATGCACCACCGTCGCGAGCGCCTGCACCAGCCCGGTGTCCACGAGGTCGGCCCGGTCGTCGACTCGGCCGCTCAGATGTGCCGTGAGGTCCTCCGGGCGGTGCCCGGCATGGCCGTGCTAGGTGTGGGTGTCTCCGTCCCGGGTCTGGTCCGGTCCGAGGACGGGCTGGTGCACTTCGCGCCCAACCTGGGGTGGACCGACGTCCAGTTCGTCGACCTCCTCGCCGAGGCCCTGTCTCTCCCTGTCGTCGTCGGGAACGACGCCGACCTCGGCGTCCTGGCCGAGCATCTCTACGGCGTCGCGGTCGGCGCGTCCGAGGTGGGCTACGTCGGCGGCACCGTCGGCATCGGTGGTGGCTTCCTCGTGCGCGGGCAGCCGCTCCGCGGCGTCGAGGGGTACGCCGGCGAGGTGGGCCACCTGATGGTCGACAGCGAGGGAGCGCTCTGCCGGTGCGGCTCGCGCGGCTGCTGGGAGACCAAGATCGGCACCAACCGCCTGCTGAGCTCGGCCGGCCGGCTGACCGGAGGCGGCCGGGCCGCCGTCGAGGAGGTCGTGTCGGCGGCCGAGAACGGTGACCGCAAGGCCGGACGTGCGCTCGACGAGGCGGCGTACTGGCTCGGCTTCGGGCTCCGCGCCCTGGCACGGCTGTTCAACCCCGAGGTCATCGTGCTGGGAGGGACCCCCGGGCAGGTCTACGATGCGCGGTCCGAGGTCGTGCTGCGCATCCTCCACGAGCGTGACGGCATCGACTTCGCGCAGAGCGTCTCGGTGCGCTCCGGGGCCCTCGGCTCCGACGCACCGCTCCGCGGGGCGGCCGAGGTCGCCTTCGCGCCCCTGCTGAGCGACCCGGTCAGCGTGATGACGGCGCACGCCAACCGCACCGAGGCGGGGTCGCACCCGGAGAACCCGGGAGCCGCCTGACCCGCTGCTCCTTGCGGGAGGCTGGGATAGGTTCAAGGCGTCGGGGGACCGGTCGATCGAGCCCCCGGAACACGTTCTAGCCAGGAGGGGAAGGCTGGTGCGCACGGCCCCGGCCCTGATGGCCGTCGTCAGCGTCGCCACCGCGCTCGCTCTGGGAGCCTGCGCCTCGAGCGGCAGTTCGTCCGGGACATCGGGGGCGGCGGAGCAGAACGCCACGTGTAGCATCACGCTGCCGCCCAGCCCCTCGCCGTCCCCTTCGGCGACAGGAACCACGCCGAGGGTGGCTCCGGTGACCGGCACGGTCGGAGTGATCGTCGCGAAGGCAGCCCCGGGGATGGTCCCCGGGCACCGCGACATCGCCCTCCTGAAGCAGTCGCTGCGCGCGGCGGGACTGGTCCCGATCGTGCGTGCAGCACGCGTGGGTGGCCCTGGCTTCGTCTCGATCTCGCGGAGCATGATCGCAGCCGGGGTGCGGGTGCTCATCATCGGAACCGGCGACCGGGCCGCGGGGATCCGCGCGGAGCACGTGGCCGAGCTGGCCGGCGTCGACGTCATCGAGTACGGCGGCGTCACGATCGGGGGCAGCGCGAGGTACGCCGTGTCGCCGGACTATGAGCAGATCGGCCGGCTCCAGGCCCAGACGATGATCCGCTGCCTGACGGCGCGGGGCCTGACCCGACCCAGGATCATCCTGGTCGACGGTGGCACGACGTCGACGAGAACGCCGTGCTGCTCGACATCGGTGCCCACCGGGTCCTCGACCCGCTGGTGTCGTCGGGCGGCGCCCGACCTGGTGGAGGAGATCTCGGTGAACGGGTGGCACACCGACCGCGCCGCGGCCGCCTTCACCCTGGCCCTGGACACCGCCGGGGGCAGTGTGGACGGCGTGGTCGCGGCGAGCGACGCGCATCGCGAGCGAGGTCATCGGGGTGCTGGGGCGGCGCGGGCTCGACACCACCCAGGTCGCGGGTCAGGGCCCCGGGGTCGAAGGGCTGTGGAACATCGCGACCGGCCGGCAGAGCCTGACGGTGACCACCGACCTCGAGCGCGAGGCGGACGCCGCCGCGCAGCTCGCCCGTGCCCTGGTCACCAGGGACCACCGAGCGCTCGCCGCCCTGCCGCTGTCGCGGTTCGACGACCCGACGGCACCCAGCCGTGAGTTGCGGACCCTGATGGTGCCGGGTCAGGCGGCTGTCACGGCCTCAGGTGGAAGTCTCGGACCACGCCCGACGAGCCGACCGTGACCGACCCGCGCCGCGAGCGGGGGTCGCTCGGCGCGGCCACGATCTTCGGGTACGTGCCCACCGGGACGCCCGAGATCGTGTAGCTGCCGTCGGCCTTGGTCACGTCCGAGGGGTTGACGGCGCCGCCACCCTGGAACGCGAGCTTGCACCACGATGCCCTGCGCCGGTTGGCCGTTCGCGTCGAAGACGTGCCCGGTGATGTCAGCGGTGTCGGACGACGTCGCCGACGGGTGGAAGTCCGCGCCCGGTGAGCTGTCGCCGCCGCCGAAGCTGCCGGCGTAGAAGCCCATGCCGCGGTCGGCGAACACCTTCCAGATGTCGGCGTGGTGCCGGCCCTGGTAGAGCGAGGTGTCGGCCAGCAGGATCGCGTTGCGCATGTCGAGGAACGACGGGTTGCTGGGCGCCAGCTCCATCGCCCGGGTGACCAGGGCCTCGGACCTTGTCGAGCCGATCTTGCTGCGCAGCACCCACAGCGTCTGCGACCAGATCTCGCTGTCGCCGTGCACCTCGGGGAAGCCGATCACGTGGCCGTAGTCGGCGTAGGTGTATCCGCCCCGGTGTCCCGGTCTCGCCGCCCTTGCAGGGGGTCGTGGGCTGGCCGACCTTGCAGTCCATCGGCTCGGTGCGGTCCCAGCTCACGCCCTTGCCGTCGTAGGGGAACAGAACGACGTCGGAGCGGTCGGCCCGGTCGGTGGCCAGACCCTTGCGCACCAGGAAGTCCATGGCGTACCAGTCGCTCCACCCCTCGCCCATCGCGCCCGCCTGGACCCCGCCCAGCGTCGAGCGGCCCTGGACGTCGACGACGAGCCGGTTGGACAGGCCGTGGGTGTACTCGTGGTAGACGGTGTCGGCCTCGTCGCCCACGTTGGTCGGGGAGAACGGGTCGCCGGTGAAGCCGTAGGACGTGTGCGGCGTGTGCTGGAGATACATCTGCATGCGGGGGCTGTGGCCGTCGGGAGGCGTCGCCATGTTGGCGTTGTCGATGTGGGCGCCGTCGGGCAGGCCGTTGCGGGTGTCGGCGCCGTCGTCGGTCTGGGTGGTGACCGCGTCGCCGCCCTTGCCGGTCTTGCCCCAGTTGGTCTTCTGGAAGTTGCCGGCCGCCTCGGTGAAGCCGATGGGGGCCGCCTTCAGGTGGTCGTGCCAGACGTTGACGTAGTAGAAGACCTGCGTGGCGTTCTGCGCGCGGTTGGTGCGCCACGAGAACGGCTTGTTCGGGTTCCAGGAACAGGGCCACGGGTTGCTGCAGAACGACTTCGCGAAGCTCAGCCTGAACGGCTTCAGGGGGTAGCTCCACGACTGCCCGCGGCGCGGGTGGACCTCCTCGGACTTCGAGGCGTGGTTGTTGTCGTTGACGTCGGAGTAGGCGTGGGCGTTGTTCCCGCTCAGTATCGAGGCGTGGGCACCCAGCCAGTGCCGCTTGGTGAAGTCGACCGTCACCTGCTTGCCGCCGTGGGGCGCGTGGGGGAAGTAGCGGAACACCTTCCCCTTGCTGCTGGGGTCGGACTCGTAGTCGACCAGCGACGAGCGCTGGAGGACCCTCCCGGTCTCGGCGTCGAGGACCGTCGTGGCCGGGTCGGACGACGACATGGTCACCGTCTGCCACGCAGGCTTCAGGCCCTGCGGTGTGACGAACACACCCTGTCCGGCGGAGTCCTGGCTGGTGTCCGTGCCGGCCGGAACGGCTCCGCGAGCCTTCGCCACGGCCTGACCGGGAGTGTCGATGCTCGGGCTGCTCGCGCGGAGCGCGGGGGTGGTCGTGGGGTTCACCGGTGAGCCACCCACCATCAGCAGGCGACCGAGGTGGTCGACGGCCGCAATGAGGCCGTTGCCGATGACCGTGTGTCCGTTGACGCGCTGTTGGAAGTAGAGGTGGTGGATGCCGGTGATGTCGCGGTAGTCGCGCGCCAGGTGCATGGTCGCCGTGCCGGTGCCGGCCAGCCCCAGCTCCTTGCGATGAGCCGTCACGTAGCCGAGCGCGATGGCCGACGGGCTCCTGGTGCTGGTGCCGGTCAGGAAGCCGTCGAGGTTGGCCTGCCACCGCACGGTGCCGGTGGTGCCGGCGAGG
Source organism: uncultured Actinomycetota bacterium (assembly GCA_963761085.1). Classification (GTDB taxonomy): domain Bacteria; phylum Actinomycetota; class Actinomycetes; order Propionibacteriales; family Nocardioidaceae; genus Nocardioides. Next base: position 41,261 of record CAVXFQ010000001.1, on the reverse strand, counting down.
TCGAGCACGGTCGTGTCCGGCGCAGCTGTCAGGAAGGTCGTCGTCGCCGGGGCGCTCTGGGCGTCGGCGGTGCGTGCGGCACCGGCTGCGAGCGCCGAGGCGGAGTCGTTCACGTCGACGTCGGCCGGCGCGGCGGGGCCCGGGTCACGGGGCCCGGACGCCAAGGTGTCGCTGCTGCCCGCAGCGCTGCCCGCAGCGCTGTCGGCTGCGGCGTACGACGTGCCGGCGGCGAGCCCGGCCACGGCCAGGGCGGCCACGGTGCCGGCCGCGAGCGCGACTCGTCGACGAGACGAGAAGGGGTTGGTCATCGATCGCTCCTGAGGGGGCACGCCAACGTGGTGGCCCGCCCGAGAACCCTAACCGGTGTGGTGAAAGATCCCGCTGTCGGCACTCAGCTGCCGGCGACCCGGGCGCGGATCTCGTCGATCGCGTCCCAGTCGTTGACGTGCATGCCCGCGACGACCCGGTCGCCGCGCAGCCACCAGGCCCGGAAGACGCGGCCGGGCACGTCGCCGGTGAGCTCCACCCGGTCGTAGCCCTCGGGGCCGGGGTGCCCGACGTACTCCATGCCGAGGTCGTACTGGTCGGTGAAGAAGTAGGGGAGCGCATCGGCCTCGGTCGGCGTGCCGGTCAGGGTGGCCGCCAGCGCCTCGCCGTGCTTGATCGCGGTGTCCCAGTGCTCGACGCGGACCGGGAAGCCGAGCCGCGGGTGGTCGGCGTTGGCGACGTCGCCGATGGCGCGGACGTGGGCGTCGGAGGTGCGGAGGCGGGTGTCGGCGCGGATGCCGTTGTCGACGGCCAGCCCGGCTGCCTCGGCGATCTCGACGTTGGGCTGGATGCCGACGCCGACGACCAGGGCGTCGACGTCCACCGCGGAGCCGTCGCCGAGAGCGACCGTCGTGCCGTCGTCGCCGCTCGTGATGCCCGTGACCTGGACGCCGGTGCGCAGGTCGACGCCGTGCTCGCGGTGGAGGTCGGCGAACACCTGCGCCACCTCCGGCCCGAGCACCCGCAGGAGCGGAAGGTCGAGGGTCTCGAGGACGGTCACCTCGGCGCCGTGCTGGCGAGCGGCCGAGGCGACCTCCAGCCCGATCCAGCCGCCGCCGATGATGCCGATGCGTGCGCCGTCGGTCAGCCGCGCGCGCAGGGCCAGCGACTCCTCGAGGGTGCGGAGGTAGAAGACCGGCGCGCCACTCTCGTCGGCCATCGGCAGGCGGCGGGCGCGGGACCCGGTGGCCAGGACCAGCTCGTCGTACGTCAACCACTCGCCGCCGGCCTGCACCTTCTGCCCCGCCGCGTCGATCGCGGTGGCGGTGGTGGAGGTGCGCAGGTCGACGCCGTGCCCGGCGTACCAGTCATCCTCGTGGACCGCTGCCGCCTCGGGCTCGGCGTTGCCGAGCAGGAGGTCCTTCGACAGCGGCGGGCGCTCGTAGGGGGCGTGGGCCTCCTCGGCGAGGAGGACGACGTCTCCGTCGTGCCCGCGCTCGCGGAGCTGGGTGACGAACGTGCCGGCGGCGAGGCCGCCACCGACCACGACGATGGGGGCAGGGGTCATGGCTCGACCCTAGTCACGGGGGCCATGCTGGGCGGGTGCGCGTGACGATCCGGGTCCGGCCCGGGAGCGGCCGGACCGTCGTGGGTGGGTCGTACGACGGCGCGCTCGTGGTCCGGGTCGGGGAGCGCGCGGTCGACGGCCGGGCGACCGAGGCCGCCCTGTCCGCGCTGGCGTCGGCGCTCGGCGTACGACGACGTGAGGTGGCCCTGGTGACCGGAGCGACCAGCCGGACCAAGGTCGTGGAGGTCCCGGACACCTGCGAGGCATCGGTCGCGGCTCTGCTGGACGCCTGACTCTTCTCCCTTGTGGATGAGGGCGTGTGAGGCCGAGCCCTCCTGGACCGGCGCTGCCACGGGGCGCGGCCGACGACCCGGAGCACGCTCGAGTAGGTCAGGACGAGCGGACGTCGGACCTCAACCCAGGGCGGTCGGCGTCGGTACCGGCCTCGACGCCTCCTCGACCGACGCGAGAGCCGACCCAGCCGACCGTGACGCCGATCGTGGTCCCGAGGACCCAGCCGGCGACGACGTCCGTGGGCCAGTGCGCCCCGAGGTAGACCATGCAGACCCCGACGAAGGCGACAGCGGCCACCAGCACCCGCGCGATCACGACCTGGGCGCGCCGGGGCAGGACCTCGGTGAGGCGCGCTCCCCACCCCCGCCCGAGCGCCAGCAGCACGATCAGGCTCGCGGCGATGGCCGAGGTCTCGGCGGCCTGGGTGGAGGGGAACGAGTAGCCGTTCGCGCTGGCGATCGCGAGGGCCGAGGGCGGTCGGGGTCGCCCGAACACGGGCTTGAGGAGCTCGACCGAGAGCATCGCGAGCCCCAGTGAGACGGCCACGACGACGGCCATCCGGTAGGCGCGCAGGACGACGACCAGCACCACCATGACCGCGCAGACGGTGGCCAGCACGGTCGGCGTCGTACCGACGAACATCGTGGCGTTGGCGACGTCGGTGGCCCACGCGCTGCGGTGGTCAGCGAAGGACTCGATGATCCAACGGTCCAGATCGTCGGCCCGGCTGTCGAAGGCGTGGACGACGGGGGCCACCGCCTGGTCCCGCACACCCACCACGACACACCCCCTCGACGGCACCCTAACGGGGGAGGTGAGGGCGTACGGACCGCTGGCTAGAGTCGCGAGCATGACCACCGACTCCCCGCACGTGCCCGACCATGCCGCCTCCCTCACCCACGGCAGCCGGATGCCGTTGCTCGGCTTCGGCACCTGGCAGATCAAGGGCGACGACGCCGTCCGGTCGACGTCCGTGGCGCTCGAGGCCGGCTACCGGCACCTCGACACCGCCACCGTCTACGGCAACGAGGGCGAGGTCGGCCGCGCGCTGGCCGAGAGCGGGGTCGCCCGCGACGACGTGTTCGTCACCACCAAGGTGCCGGGCGACCGGGCGGGGCGGGCGATCGACACCCTGCGCCAGAGCCTCGACCTGCTCCGCACCGACCACGTCGACCTCTGGCTGATCCACTGGCCGACCGAGGTCGCGGTCGAGCTCTGGGGCGAGCTGGTCGAGGCCCGCGAGGGCGGCCTGGCTCGCGAGATCGGCGTCAGCAACTTCGCCGTCGACCTGGTCGACGAGGTCTCCAAGGCGATCGGGGCGACGCCGGCGGTCAACCAGATCGAGTGGAGCCCGCTGCTGTTCGACGCCGGGACGCTGGCCGAGCACCGGCAGCGCGACGTGGTGCTCGAGGGCTACAGCGCCCTGCGTGGCGGCACCCTCGACCACCCGACGATCGTGGGCATCGCCGACCGCCTCGGCCGGACGCCCGCGCAGGTGATCATCCGCTGGCACCTCCAGCACGACATCGTGGTGATCCCGAAGTCGGTCAACGCCGACCGGATTTGCTCCAACGCCGATGTCGCCGACCTCGAGCTCACCGACGACGACATGGCCGCCCTGGACGCCCTGGGCGGCTGAGGACCACCGTGCCGGTGGATGGCGTCCTGGGCGAGATGGTCGAGGCACGTCTCCCGTGGACGAGTGACCGCGTCCGGTCGTGGTACGCCGCCTCCGACCTGCGACGCCAGCTCGGCACGGCCCTGTCGGCCGAGGCCGAGCGGGTCGGGGACGTGGCGTTCGGGGAGCTCTTCCGCGACGGCGTAGGGGTGGCTCGGGGCGCCTCCGAGGTCGCCGATCCCCTCGCCTGGGCCAACCGACGTCTCGACCTGCCTGACGGTGGGTGGGCGGTCACCGGCATCCGGTTCCGCGGTGGCGAGGCACTGCGCCCCTTCGTCGACGTCGTCGCCACGACGGCCCCGCCGACCGCGGACGGCCTCCTCGCCGTTGCCGAGGTCGTCGTCCCGGCCTACCAGGAGTTCCAGCCGCTCTGCCTCCGAGTGGATGCTCCCGATGCGCCGGCGCTGGCCGGGCTGCTCGACGAGGACCCGCAGTTCGGCGAGCTGTGCGCCGTCGACCAGCACGTGGTGGCAGGCCTGATCGACCGGCTGCGCGTCCGTCCGCGGGCAGCCAGGTATGCCGAGGTGCGGCTCCGGCCCGGCGACCCCCAGGCGCTGACGACGCGGGTGGCGTCGGTCTACGAGGAGATCGCCCGCGACCGACCCGAGCATGCGATGTGGGCCACCCCGGAGGATGCCGACTCGCTGGGAGAGTGCGCCGAGGCAGGTTTGCTGTTCGAGGTGCTGGCACGAAGGAGAGCCGGCCGGGGTCGTCGCAGCGCTCCGGTACGACGCGCACGCGATGCGAGGCTTCTCGGTGCAGGAGCTCTGCCTCGACGCGGGGCATCGCGGGCGACGCCTGGCGCCGGCCATCCTCCAACGCCTCGTCGACGAGCTGCCCGCCGACGAGGGCGACGTGCTCTGGGGCACGATCCACCCCGGCAACGAGCCCTCCCTGTGCAACGCGCTGTCGATCGGCCGCGAGCTGGTCGGCGGCTACGTCTGGGTCACCCCCGCCGGCCTGCCCGGGATGCCGCACGACGTCACCCTCTGAGCCAGTGGCTCAGCCGGTGGCGCCGAACTGCTCGACGCGCACCACGTCGTCGCGCACGCCGACCTCGCCGAGCAGCCGGGTCGCGTACGACGCGAAGCCGACCGAGCCACAGACGTAGGCGCGCTCCACACCGGCGACGAGCGGCGCGAGCTCGGAGGGGTACGGCGGGGCAGCGACGCGGTGGTCGAGGTTGACCCGGGTCAGCGCGACGAACGCGCCGGCGTCGTGGAGCTCGCGGGAGTAGGGGAGCTCCTCCATCGTGCGGCCGACGGCCACGACCCGCAGCCGGTCGGCCAGCCCCAGCCGCGCGGCGTACCGGAGCATCGCCACCAGCGGTACGACGCCGGTGCCACCGCCGATGGCGACCGCGGTGACGTCGCCGGTCCAGGTGAACCACCCGCCGATCGGCCCGCGCAGCTCGAGCTCGTCGTCGACGCGCACCTCGTCGTGCAGGAAGCCCGACACCTCGCCGCCGGGCAGGCACTCGACCATGAGCTCGACGAGCGGGTCGTCGGGGTCGGACGCGATCGAGTAGGAGCGCTGCGCTGTGTAGCCGTCGTCGGCGCGCAGCCGGACGACGCAGTGCTGCCCGGGCAGTCCCGGAGTCCAGTCCGCGGGCTCGAGCCGGAGCCGGACCAGCCGGTCGGCGATCCGCTCCACCTCGGCGACGCGCGCCGTGGTCCAGGCGGTGGCGAGCGGGCGGCTCGCTGGGTGCCGCGCTCACGGGTCGCCCTGGTAGCGCTGCTCCATCCACGGGTCGCCGCGGTCGTGGTAGCCGTTCTGCTCCCAGAAGCCCGGGCGGTCGCGGTCCATCAGCTCGAGCCGGGTGACCCACTTGGCCGACTTCCAGAAGTAGAGGTGCGGCACCAGGAGCCGGACCGGCCCGCCGTGCTCGACCGGCAGCGGCCGCCCGTCGTACTCCCAGACGACCCAGGCCTTCGCCGTCGGTGACGTCGGCGAGCGGGAGGTTGGTGGTGTAGCCGGTGGTCGAGTGCGCCATCACGTACGCCGCGTCCGGGCGCGGCCGGGCGATCGCCAGCAGGGTGTCGACGCTGACCCCGGCGAACGTCGTGTCGAGCTTGGACCACGTCGTGACGCAGTGGATGTCACCGAAGTACGTCGACCCCGGCAGCGCGTGCATCTCCCGCCAGGTCCAGGTCACCGGGTGGTCGACGAGGCCGTCGACCGTCATCGTCCACTGGTCGGGCACCAGGTGCGGGCGTGACCTCGGCGGTCAGCGCCGGCCAGTCGGCGCCGGTGTCGTACTGCCCCGGTGGCAGCCGGCCGGGCCGCTCCGGGCGTCGACGTCCGGCGAAGCCACGCGTGGGGGTGAAGTCGTCGGAGGCCATCTGCCGGCTACCAGCCGCGCTCGCGCCACTCGTCGAGGTGAGGACGCTCGACGCCGAGGGTCGAGTCGTTGCCGTGACCCGGGTAGAACCACGTGTCGTCGGGGAGGGCGTCGAAGAGCCGGGTCGAGACGTCGTCGATCAGCTGGGAGAACCGGTCGGGGTCACCCTGGGTGTTCCCCACGCCGCCTGGGAAGAGCGAGTCGCCGGTGAACAGGTGAGGTCGCCCGGTGGCGTCGTCGTAGAGCAGGCAGATGGAGCCCGGCGTGTGCCCGGCGACCGGGATGACGCTCAGCGAGCAGGTGCCGACCGGGATCCGGTCGCCCTCGCCGACGCGCTGGTCGACGGCGACCCCGGTCTGCTCGGTGATCGCGTCGGCATCGGGCTCACCGGCCACCACGGTCGCGCCGGTCGACTGGACGACCTCGGCGAGTGCTCGGTGGTGGTCCCAGTGCTGGTGGGTGGTGACCACCGTGGTCAGGCCCCCGTCGCCGATGAGCTCGAGCAGCCGCGGTGCGTCGGCGGCGGCGTCGATCAACACCTGCTCGCCGGTGTCGGTGCAGCGCAGGAGATAGCAGTTGTTGTGCATCTGCTCGTCGACGGCGAGCTTGGTGATCTCCAATCCACCCGCCGTACGACGGTCCGGTTCGCCGCCGGGGGAGACCTCGCCTGTGTAGTCGTTCATGGTCACCAGCTCTCGATCGGGGAAGCTCGCCACGCGAGCAGGACACGGTGTCGGGGACGGGTCGGCCGGTCAGCCACCAACCCACGTCGGCCGCGGGCCCGGTCACGACCGGGGCGTCCGGATCGTGGGCGCCGAAGACCCAGGTGCGGTCGAGGTCGAGCGGTCGGACCTCGAACGGCTCGGGAGGATGCAGCCGCTTGGTCATCGCGTGCAGCAGCAGGATGGAGAAGGTCTCGGGCCACTCGGTCGGGGTGTAGCCGGCGTCGAGGTCGACGTGGTGGATCTCCAGCTCGCGAAGCCGCATGCCGGGCAGGGAGTCGGCCCGCATGGTGCGGCCGCCGGGTGTGCGCTCCACGATCGTCGCCCAGTGGTCGTCGGGAACGGCGCCGATGGCGTCGTCGAGCGTCGTCGTCGCCGCCATCAGGCGGGCGCGGATCTCACTGGGGTCGGCTGCTGCGAGGTCGCGGATCTCCGAGTCGCGGGCCTCGTCGGAGTCGTACACGGTGGCCGGCCCGTCGGCCGAGACCAGGCCGCGCAGCACCCGCGTCAGCCCCTCGGCGTTGAGGGCGAGGTGGGCGACGACATCGGCACGGGTCCAGTCCGGCAGCGCGGAGGGGGCGAACCAGTCGTCACCGTGGAAGCCGTCGACCGTGCGGAGAAGCCGCGCGGAGGCGTCACCGAGCAGCCTGCTGGCGATCTCGCTCTCGGTACGGCGTGACTCCATGAGCCCATCCAACACCACCGTCAGGGACACCACCGGGGCCGCCAACACGGGTGAGGTGGGCCCTCGGGCGTCCCCGTAGGATCGGGACTGTCGGTGGGCCGTGTCAGGCTTGCGCCGGCAGCCTGGCGCAGGCGAACATGTGTTCGAATGCACAGGTCCGACGATCCAGCCGACACACCAGCCCGAGGGAAGCAGTGGCCGACCAGCTCATCATCCGGGGCGCCCGGGAGCACAACCTCAAGGACATCTCGCTCGACCTCCCGCGTGACTCGCTCATCGTCTTCACGGGGCTGTCCGGCTCGGGCAAGTCCAGCTTGGCGTTCGACACGATCTTCGCCGAGGGCCAGCGGCGCTACGTCGAGTCCCTGTCCGCCTACGCGCGGCAGTTCCTCGGCCAGATGGACAAGCCCGACGTCGACTTCATCGAGGGCCTGTCCCCGGCGGTGTCGATCGACCAGAAGTCCACGTCGAAGAACCCCCGCTCCACCGTCGGCACCATCACCGAGGTCTACGACTACCTCCGCCTGCTCTATGCCCGCGCCGGCCGGCCCCACTGCCCGGTCTGCGGCTCCCCGATCGAGCGCCAGACCCCTCAGCAGATCGTCGACCGGGTCCTCGGGCTCGAGGAGGGCCGGCGGTTCCAGGTGCTGGCGCCGGTCATCCGCGGCCGCAAGGGTGAGTACGTCGAGCTGTTCCGGCAGCTCCAGACCGACGGCTTCTCCAGGGTCCGGGTCGACGGCGACACCCACACCCTCGACGACCCGCCCAAGCTCGACAAGCAGCGCAAGCACACCATCGAGGTGGTCGTCGACCGGCTCAGCGTCAAGGCGTCGTCCAAGCGGCGGCTCACCGACTCGGTCGAGACCGCGCTCCGCCTCGCCAACGGGCTGGTGATCCTCGACTTCGTCGATCTCGACGCCAAGGACCCCGGCCGCGAGATGAAGTTCTCCGAGCGGATGGCCTGCCCCCACGACCACGACCTCGACACCGACGAGCTCGAGCCGCGCTCCTTCTCCTTCAACAGCCCCTTCGGCGCCTGTCCCGAGTGCCACGGCCTCGGCACCCGCATGGAGGTCGACCCCGAGCTGGTGGTGCCCGACCCGCAGGCCACGCTCGGCGAGGGCGCCATCCAGCCCTGGAGCCAGGCTCACGTCGCCGACTACTTCCTGCGCCTGATGGGTGCGCTCGGCGAGGAGGTCGGCTTCGACCTCAACACCCCCTGGGAGAAGCTGACCGCCAAGGCCCGCAAGAGCCTGCTCGAGGGCCACCCCACCAAGGTCCACGTCGTCACCACCAACCGCTACGGCCGCCAGCGCGCCTACTACGCCGAGTTCGAGGGCGTCCGCAGCTACATCGAGCGCCGCCACAGCGAGGCCGAGTCCGACACCAGCCGGGAGCGGTTCGAGGGCTTCATGCGCGAGGTGCCGTGCCCGGCCTGCCAGGGGAGCCGGCTCAAGCCGGTCAGCCTGGCGGTCACCATGGGCGGCAAGTCGATCGCCGAGGTCTGCGCCCTGCCGATCAACGAGTCGGCCGCCTTCCTGCGCGAGCTCGAGCTGTCCACCCGCGAGAAGCAGATCGCCGAGCGGGTGCTCAAGGAGATCCAGGAGCGGCTCAACTTCCTGCTCGACGTCGGCCTCGACTACCTCTCGCTCGACCGGCCCAGCGGCTCGCTGTCCGGCGGCGAGGCCCAGCGCATCCGGCTGGCCACCCAGATCGGCGCCGGGCTGGTCGGCGTCCTCTACGTCCTCGACGAGCCCTCGATCGGGCTCCACCAGCGCGACAACCAGCGGCTGATCGAGACCCTGCTGCGGCTCAAGGACCTCGGCAACACCCTGATCGTGGTCGAGCACGACGAAGACACCATCCGCACCGCCGACTGGGTCGTCGACATCGGCCCCGGAGCCGGCGAGCACGGCGGCCAGGTGGTCCACTCCGGCCCGGTCTCGGGGCTGCTCAAGCACCGCGACTCCCTCACCGGGCTCTACCTGTCCGGCCGCAAGGAGATCCCGGTCCCCGAGGTGCGCCGGCCGCGCACCAAGGGCCGTGAGCTCAAGGTCGTCGGCGCCCGCGAGCACAACCTGCGCGACATCGACGTGTCGTTCCCGCTCGGCCTGTTCGTCTCGGTCACCGGGGTGTCCGGCTCCGGCAAGTCCACGCTGGTCAACGACATCCTCTACACCAGCCTGGCCAAGCAGATCTACAACGCCCGCACGATCCCCGGCCGCCACAAGCGGATCAACGGCGTCGACCAGGTCGACAAGGTGATCCACGTCGACCAGTCGCCGATCGGCCGCACCCCGCGCAGCAACCCGGCGACCTACACCGGGGTCTTCGACCACATCCGCAAGCTCTTCGCCTCGACGCCCGAGGCCAAGATGCGCGGCTATCTCCAGGGCCGTTTCTCGTTCAACGTCAAGGGCGGACGCTGCGAGGCGTGCGCCGGCGACGGCACCATCAAGATCGAGATGAACTTCCTGCCCGACGTCTACGTCCCCTGCGAGGTCTGCCACGGCGCGCGCTACAACCGCGAGACGCTCGAGGTCCACTACAAGGGCAAGACCATCGCCGAGGTCCTCGACATGCCGATCGAGGAGGCCGCGGAGTTCTTCGCAGCGGTGCCGCCGATCGCGCGCCACATGAAGACCCTGTGCGAGGTCGGTCTGGGCTACGTCCGCCTCGGCCAGCCGGCGACCACGCTGTCCGGCGGCGAGGCCCAGCGGGTGAAGCTGTCCAGCGAGCTGCAGAAGCGGTCCACGGGCCGCACCGTCTACGTCCTCGACGAGCCGACCACGGGGCTCCACTTCGAAGACATCCGCAAGCTCCTCGGCGTGCTCTCGAGCCTGGTCGACAAGGGCAACACGGTGCTGGTGATCGAGCACAACCTCGACGTCATCAAGACCTCCGACTGGATCATCGACATGGGTCCCGAGGGCGGCTCACGCGGTGGCATGGTCCTCGCCGAGGGCACGCCCGAGCAGGTCGCGGACCATCCCGACAGCTACACCGGGCAGTTCCTCGCGCCGATCCTGGCGCACGGCCGAACCACCTGACCGCCTGCGTCGTAGACAGGTCGTAGGACACAGCGCAGTCACAGGCACCCCGACTACGTTCGACAGCAACCTCGACCTCTCAGGAGACAGCGTGACCGACCCCGACCTGACCCGACGCCGTGCCCTCACCGGTGCGGTCGTGGGCGGCCTGAGCCTGCCGGTGCTCGCCGCCTGCGGTAGTGGTGGTTCCTCGAGCACCCCGAAGGCTCAGCAGGCACAGCCGTCGCACGGCCGCGGCGGTGCTCCCGCCCTGGTCGCGGCCGCCCAGGTGCCGGTCGGCGGCGGCGTGATCCTCCGCGACCAGAACATCGTGGTCACCCAGCCCACCAAGAACACTTTCGAGGGTTTCTCCGCGACCTGCACCCACCAGGGGTGCCAGCTCGCCAGCGTCTCGGGCGGCACCATCAACTGCGGCTGCCACGGCAGCCAGTTCGCGATCACCGACGGCGCCAACGTCACCGGGCCGATCGGGCAGCCCGCGGGCTCAGTCGCGCCGCTGCCCAAGATCCCGGTGAAGGTCCAGGGGCCCAACGTCGTCCAGGGCTGAGCCTGCGGGCTTCGTCACGTCCCGCACAGATCCCCTGCGCCCGTGATCGCCTACGTGGGGGTGTGCGCTCCTGAGTGTCAGGTTTCGAGAGCCGGTGACGAGCGGGGCCAGGGCACGCTACTGGTGAGTCCCGCCGAGCGTCCCGGCCTTTCCACGTCGTATGCCGTCGCCCTGCGCGACGGCGGGATCGTCCCCGTGCGAGGGTCTCTCCCCCTGGCCTTCGCACCGGAACCAGGTTCGCAGGCAGCCTCGCACCGACTACCACCCGCCGGCCACCTGGATCGCCCTCGGCACCCCGGTGGTGTCTGGTGACGTCAGGGTCGGCGGGAGGGCGACGGTCGACCTCGCCACCTGGGCGCTGACGCCGACGCACGTCGAGATCCGGTGGTTCGCCGACGGCGAGCCCATTGCGGGCACCGACGGCCTGACCAGCATCACCCCCTGCCCCACGCGCCTCGGCGAGGCCTGGTCGCCGAGGTCACGGCGTACGCGGGAGCCACCGGCCGGACCTTCGTGCCACGACCGGGTGACCGGGGAGCCACGATCACGGTGCGGGAGACGTTCGGCGCCGCGGGCTGCCGGTCGGCACGCGTCGACTCACCCCGCACCTCTGCGGTCGGGCGGCGCTGACCCGTCGGCGGCGGACCGTAGGCTGGGAGACGTGGCTGACCCGGCGTCCTACCGTCCCAAGGCGGGCGAGATCCCCACGCAGCCGGGCGTCTACAAGTTCCGTGACGCCCGTGGTCGCGTGATCTACGTCGGCAAGGCGAAGAACCTCCGCGCCCGGCTGTCGTCCTACTTCCAGGACCTCGGCAACCTCCACTCCCGCACCGCCGCGATGGTGACCTCCGCCGCCGGCGTCGAGTGGACCGTGGTCAACACCGAGGTCGAGGCGCTCCAGTTGGAGTACAGCTGGATCAAGGAGTTCGACCCCCGCTACAACGTCAAGTACCGCGACGACAAGTCCTACCCCTGGCTGGCGGTCACCGTCGGCGAGGACTACCCGCGAGTGATGGTCGGGCGCGGCGCCAAGAAGAAGGGCACTCGCTACTTCGGTCCCTACAGCCATGCCTGGGCGATCCGCGAGACCGTCGACCAGCTGCTCCGGGTCTTCCCGATGCGGTCCTGCTCCAACGGCGTCTTCAAGCGGTCGGGCCAGATCGGGCGACCGTGCCTGCTCGGCTACATCGGCAAGTGCTCCGCCCCCTGCGTCGGCACGATCAGCGCCGACGACCACCGCGCGATCGTCGACGACTTCTGCGACTTCATGGCCGGCCACACCAACACCTTCGTCAAGCGCATCCGCACCGAGATGTACGCCGCCTCCGAGGAGCTCGACTTCGAGCGCGCGGCCCGGCTGCGCGACGACCTCGGCGCCATCGAGAAGGCGCTGGAGAAGCAGGCCGTCGTCCTCGGCGACGGCACCGACGCCGACGTGATCGCCCTCGCCGAGGACCCCCTCGAGGTCGCGGTGCAGATCTTCTACGTCCGGGGCGGCCGCATCCGCGGCCAGCGCGGCTGGGTCGCCGACCGCGTCGAGGAGGGCGGCACCCCCGAGCTGGTCGAGGACTTCCTGCTCCAGCTCTACGCCGGCTCCGACGACTACGACTCGATCCCGCGCGAGATCCTGGTGCCGGCGCTGCCGCCCGACACCGAGACCTTCGAGGAGCTGCTGTCGGAGCGGCGGGGGAGCCGGGTCCGCATCCGGGTGCCCCAGCGCGGTGACAAGCGCACCCTCCAGGAGACCGTGGCCCGCAACGCCGCCCAGTCGCTGATGATGCACAAGACGAAGCGCGGCAGCGACCTGACGGCGCGCAACCAGGCCCTCGAGGAGATCCAGCAGGCGCTCGGGCTCGACGAGGCCCCGCTGCGGATCGAGTGCTACGACATCTCCAACCTCCAGGGCACCGAGGTGGTCGCCAGCATGGTCGTCTTCGAGGACGGCCTGCCCCGCAAGAGCGAATACCGCCGGTTCCTGATCAAGGGCGTCGAGGGGCAGAACGACGTCGCCTCGATGCACGAGGTGATCACCCGGCGGTTCCGGCGGCTGCTCGACGAGCAGGCGCGCTCCACCGAGGTCGCGACCGACTCCGGGCCGATGCTGGTCGACCCCGAGACCGGCCGCCCGCGCAAGTTCGCCTACGCGCCCGGGCTGGTGGTGGTCGACGGCGGCCCGCCGCAGGTGGCGGCGGCCCAGGCGGCCCTGCGCGAGCTCGGCGTCGTCGACATCCCGGTCTGCGGCCTGGCCAAGCGGCTCGAGGAGGTCTGGCTCCCGGAGCAGGACGACCCCGTCATCATGGCCCGGTCGTCCGAGGGTCTTTACCTCCTCCAGCGGGTCCGCGACGAGGCCCACCGGTTCGCGATCACCCACCACCGGTCACGGCGCTCCAAGTCCATGGTCGAGAGCCTGCTCGATGACGTGCCCGGGCTCGGCGAGGTACGCCGCCGGACCCTGGTCAAGCACTTCGGCTCGCTGAAGAAGCTCCGCGAGGCCGAGCTCGACGAGATCGCCCAGGTGCCGGGTATCGGGCCCCGCACGGCACTGGCGATCAAGGATGCGGTGTCCCGCACGACCGGACACAATGGCGCCCCACGAGTCAACACCGAGTCGGTCAACACCGCGACCGGCGAGCTGATGGAGGGCTGATGGCCGACGCGCCGCTCGACCATGCCGGCGAGGTCGTGGTCGTCACCGGGATGACCGGTGCCGGTCGCAGCACGGCCGCCAAGGAGCTCGAGGACCTCGGCTACTACGTCGTCGACAACCTCCCGCCGTCCCTCCTCGGTGACGTGGTCGCCCTCGTCGACGAGAGCCGTGGCTCGAGCCAGCCGATCGCCGTCGTGGTCGACGTACGCTCCGGGTCGTTCTTCGACTCGCTTGCAGGCCAACCTGGCCCAGCACGAGCTCGGCCGCCGCACGACGCTGCTGTTCCTCGACGCGATCGACGAGGTGCTCGTACGCCGTCAGGAGGCCGCCCGGCGTCCCCACCCGCTCCAGGCCAGCGGCCGCCTGGTCGAGGGCCTGCGTCGCGAGCGCGAGGTGCTGGCCAACCTCCGCGCCGACGCCGACCTGGTGATCGACACCTCCGAGCTCAACGTCCACCAGCTCACCGACCGCATCGCCGAGTCGTTCGGCACGCCCCACACCCTCAAGCTCAAGGTCAACGTGATCAGCTTCGGGTTCAAGTACGGCATCCCCGTCGACGCCGACTTCGTCGCCGACATGCGGTTCCTGCCCAACCCCTACTGGGTGCCCACGCTGCGCGGGAAGACCGGTCGTTCGTCGGACGTCAGCGACTACGTCCTCGACCAGCCCGGTGCGCGGGAGTTCGTCGACGCCTACGTCCAGATGCTCACCGGCGTCGCCGAGGGCTACCTCCGCGAGGGCAAGCGGTTCATGGCCGTCGCCATCGGGTGCACCGGCGGCAAGCACCGCAGCGTCGCGATGACCGAGGAGATCGCCCGCCAGCTGCGCGAGGCCGGCTACGACGTGGCGGCGGTGCATCGCGACCTCGGGCGTGAGTGACGTGGGCGCCGCACCACAGCGCAGGACGACCGTCACCGCCCTCGGCGGCGGCCACGGGCTGTTCGTGTCCTTGTCCGCGCTGCGGCGGCTGCCGGTCGACCTCACCGCCGTCGTCACCGTCGCCGACGACGGCGGTTCGTCGGGCCGGCTGCGGTCGGAGTTCGGGGTCCTGCCACCCGGCGACCTCCGGATGGCGCTCGCCGCGCTCTGCGGCGACGACGAGTGGGGCGAGACCTGGGCCCAGGTGCTCCAGCACCGCTTCGCCGGCACCGGAGAGATGAACGGGCACGTCACCGGCAACCTCCTGATCGTCAGCCTCTGGGAGCTCCTGGGCGACCACGTGGCGGCCCTCGACCTGGTCGGCCGGCTGCTCGGTGCGCGCGGGCGGGTGCTGCCGATGGCGCTGACGCCGCTCGACATCACCGCCGAGGTGAGCGGCATCGACCCCGACGACCCCTCGGCCCACACCACCGTCCAGGGGCAGGTGGCGGTGGCGACCGCGCCCGGGGTCATCGAGTCGATCGCGTTGCTCCCTCCCGACCTGACGCCCTGCCCCGAGGCGGTGGCGTCGGTGCGCGACGCCGACGTGGTCGTGCTGGGCCCCGGCTCGTGGTTCAGCTCCGTGCTGCCCCACCTGATGGTTCCGGCGCTGCGCCAGGCACTGGTGGAGACCCACGGCCACCTGGTCGTTGTGCTCAACCTGGCTCCCCAGGACGGCGAGACCGAGGGCTACGCGCCGGTCGACCATCTCGCCGTACTCCTCGAGCACGCGCCCGACCTCGCCGTCGGCACCGTGCTGGTCGACCGGTCCGAGGTCGTCGACGGTGCCGACCTGGGTGAGCTCGAGGCGCTGGCGGAGAAGTGCGGGGCCACGGTCGTGGTCGCCGACATCGCTCGGGACGACGGGTCGCCACGGCACGACCCGGTGAAGCTGGCGGCGGCCTACGCCGAGATCCTGGCGTCGCTGGACTGAACCCGTCCTGGGACGTCGATGGGTTTCGAGACGCGTCACGCGTCCCTCGCTCCGCTCGGGCCGCGTCGACGCTCCTCAACCTCCTCGCCTTTCGCGCCCGCCGACTTCGTCGGTGGACGCGGGCTCGGAGGTCGTTGACACGCGTGACAGGATCGGCGCCATGGCGATGACGGCTCAGGTGAAGGCAGAGATCGCCAACACCCACATCACCAAGACCTGCTGCCGCAAGGCCGAGGTGTCGACCATGCTCCGCTTCGCGGGTGGTCTGCACATCGTGAGCGGCAAGATCGTGGTCGAGGCCGAGCTCGACACCGGGGCGGCGGCCCGTCGGCTGCGCAAGGACATCGCCGAGGTGTTCGGGCACCAGAGCGACGTGGCGATGGTGCAGGGCAACGGCATCCGCAAGGGCAGCCGCTACCTGGTCCGGGTCACCAAGGACGGCGAGGCGCTGGCCCGGCAGACGGGTCTCCTCGACAACCGCGGTCGTCCCGTGCGCGGCCTCCCGCCTGCCGTCGTCTCCGGCGGTGCGTGCGACGCGGTCGCCGCCTGGCGGGGCGCGTTCCTCGCCCACGGGTCGCTGACCGAGCCCGGCCGCTCGTCGTCGCTCGAGGTCACCTGCCCCGGTCCCGAGGCGGCGCTCGCCCTGGTGGGCGTGGCCCGCCGCCTGGGCATCCCCTCCAAGGCCCGCGAGGTGCGCGGCGTCGACCGGGTCGTGATCCGCGACGGCGACGCGATCTCCCAGCTGCTCACCCGGCTCGGCGCCCATGAGGCGCTGATGGCCTGGGAGGAGCGCCGGATGCGCCGCGAGGTCCGCGCGACGGCCAACCGGCTGGCCAACTTCGACGACGCCAACCTCCGTCGCTCGGCCCGGGCCGCCGTGGCTGCGGGAGCCCGCGTCGAGCGCGCGCTGGAGATCCTCGGCGACGAGGTGCCCGACCACCTGAAGATGGCCGGCGGGCTGCGCCTCGAGCACAAGCAGGCGTCGCTGGAGGAGCTCGGCCAGCTCCACGACCCGGTGCTCACCAAGGACGCCATCGCCGGCCGGATCCGCCGCCTCCTGGCGATGGCCGACAAGCGCGCGGAGGAGCTCGGCATCCCCGACACCGAGGCGTCGCTCACCCCCGAGATGCTCGCCGAGGACGACTGAGCGCCGTACGCCGTCGTCGTCGGTCTCGGGCCAGGGACCTTGGTTACTCGTACGTACCCTGAACGTCCCTCAACGCTCCTCAGAGCGGGCGCTAGGGTCGAGGTACCGCTTCGCCGGAGGATTCCGGCAGACATTCAGACGGGCCACAATACCTAGGAGAAGCAGTGACTGTTCGGGTAGGCATCAACGGGTTCGGCCGGATCGGCCGCAACTTCTTCCGCGCCGTGCAGGCATCCGGGGCCGACGTCGAGATCGTCGGCGTCAACGACCTCGCCGCCAACGACATCCTCGCCCACTTCCTGCGCTACGACTCGATCCTGGGGCGCTTCCCGGGCGTCATCGAGTCGGACGACAACTACCTGACCGTCGACGGGCGCAAGATCTCCGCGACCGCAGAGCGTGACCCCGCCGCGCTGAACTGGGGCGAGATCGGCGCCGACATCGTGATCGAGTCGACCGGTCTGTTCACCAAGGCCGCCGACGCCGGCAAGCACATCGAGGCCGGTGCCAAGAAGGTCATCATTTCGGCGCCCGCCACCGACGAGGACATCACGATCGTGATGGGCATCAACGACGGCGACTACGACGGCTCGAAGCACCACGTCATCTCCAACGCCAGCTGCACGACCAACTGCCTCGGCCCGATGGCCAAGGTCCTCCTCGACAACTGGGGGATTGACAAGGGCTTCATGACCACGGTCCACGCCTACACGACCGAGCAGCAGCTGCTCGACCAGATCTCCCTCAACCGCAAGGGCCAGATCAACCTGCGCCGTGCGCGGGGTGGCGCCACCAACATCATCCCGACCACCACGGGCGCGGCCAAGGCGATCTCGCTGGTGCTGCCCGAGCTCAAGGGCAAGCTCGACGGCTATGCGCTGCGGGTCCCGGTGCCGACCGGCTCGGTCACCGACCTCACCGTGACGCTGAACGCCGAGGTGACCAAGGACGAGGTGAACGCCGCGTTCAAGGCCGCCGCCGAGTCCGGCCCGATGTCGAAGTACCTCGAGTACACCGAGGACGAGATCGTCAGCTCCGACATCGTCACCTGGCCCGCCTCCTGCACGATCGACGCCGGCTGCACGCTGGCCAACGGCAACCAGGTCAAGGTCGTCGGCTGGTATGACAACGAGTGGGGCTACTCCAACCGCCTCATCGACCTGTCGGCCCTCGTCGGCGCCTCCCTCTGACAGTGTCCGCGATGCTGGATGCCCTGGGCGACGTCCGGGGCAAGCGAGTCCTGGTCCGCAGCGACCTCAACGTGCCGCTGGACGGTTCGAGGATCACCGACGACGGCCGCGTCCGCGCGAGCGTCCCGACGATCCGGGAGCTGTCCGAGGCGGGCGCCCGCGTGATCGTGGTCGCCCACCTCGGCCGGCCCAAGGGGGAGCCCGAGGACCGCTATTCCCTGGCTCCGGTGGCGCAGCGGCTCGGTGACCTGCTCGGCAAGCCGGTCGCCTTCGCCCACGACACGGTCGGGCCCTCGGCCACCGAGACGGTGGCGGGGCTCGCCGACGGTGACGTCGCCCTGCTGGAGAACGTCCGCTTCAACGCGGGGGAGACCAGCAAGGACGATGCCCTGCGCGGCGCCTTCGCCGACCAGCTGGCGGCGCTCGCCGACTGCTTCGTCTCCGACGGCTTCGGGGTCGTCCACCGCAAGCAGGCGAGCGTGTACGACGTCGCGCTGCGGCTCCCGTCCGCGATGGGCGGCCTGGTGGCCAAGGAGATCGACGTCCTTCGCCGGCTCACCGTCGACCCGGCCCGGCCCTACGTCGTGGTGCTTGGCGGCTCGAAGGTCTCCGACAAGCTCGGCGTGATCGACAACCTGCTCGGCAAGGCCGACCGGCTGCTGATCGGTGGCGGCATGGTGTTCACCTTCCTCGAGGCCCAGGGCCACGAGGTCGGCAAGAGCCTGCTCGAGGAGGACCAGCTCGACACGGTCCGCAGCTACCTCACGCGGGCGGAGGAGACGGGCGTGGAGATCGTGCTGCCGACCGACATCGTGGTCGACACCGAGTTCCCGTCCATCGACCGCGAGGCTCAGCCACGCGTCGTACCGGCTGACGAGATCCCGGCTGACGCGCTGGGCCTCGACATCGGTCCCGACTCCGGCAAGGCCTTCGCGGCCGCGATCGTCGACGCGAAGACGGTCTTCTGGAACGGACCGATGGGCGTCTTCGAGACCGCGGCCTTCGCCGGAGGCACCCGCGCGGTGGCCCAGGCGCTGATCGAGGTCGACGGGCTCTCGGTCGTGGGTGGCGGCGACTCCGCCGCCGCCGTGCGCCAGCTCGGCTTCGACGAGACCGCGTTCGGCCACATCTCGACCGGCGGTGGGGCGAGCCTCGAGCTCCTCGAGGGCAAGGAGCTCCCGGGGATCGCGGTCCTCGAGCGCTGACCCGTCCGGCTCGACCCCCTGCTTGCCCCTGCCGCACCCTCGCCGTACCTGGAAGGACGACGCATGGCTACCCGCACCCCGCTGATGGCGGGCAACTGGAAGATGAACCTGACCCACCCGGAGGCGGTGGCGCTGGTCCAGAAGCTCGCCTGGATCCTGGCCGACAAGAAGCACGACTACGCGCTGACCGAGGTCGTCGTGCTGCCGCCGTTCACCGACCTGCGCTCCGTGCAGACGCTCGTGGACGGCGACCACCTCTCGCTCCGGTACGGCGCGCAGGACGTCTCCGTGCACGACTCGGGTGCCTACACGGGCGAGGTGTCGGCGGCGATGCTGGCCAAGCTCGGCTGCTCGTACGTCGTGGCCGGGCACTCCGAGCGGCGGGAGTACCACGCCGAGACCGACGCCACCGTCAACGCCAAGGCGCGGCAGGCCGTGGGCGCCGGGATGACCCCGATCGTGTGTGTGGGCGAGGGGCTCGACGTCCGCAAGGCGGGCGAGCAGGTGACCCACTGCATGGGACAGCTCGACGGCTCGCTCGCGGGCTTCACACCGCAGGAGATCTCCTCGCTGGTGGTCGCCTACGAGCCCGTGTGGGCGATCGGCACCGGCGAGGTCGCCACGCCCGACGACGCGCAGGAGGTGTGCGGGGCGATCCGCGACCGGCTCCGTGAGACCGCGGGCGACGAGGCCGCGGATGCCTGCCGGATCCTCTACGGCGGCTCGGTCAAGGCCGCGAACATCGCGGGCATCATGGCCAAGCCCGATGTCGACGGCACCCTCGTGGGCGGCGCCAGCCTGCAGGCCGAGGAGTTCGGCGGCATCTGCCGCTTCTACGACATGCCGACCCTCTGAGGTCGGGCACGCGACACACCGGTCTGGACCGGCCCGCGGGCGGGTTCGGGACGGCCGCGTGCGTGACGTAGGCTTCTCCCCGTGACCATCGTCTTCACCGTTCTGCTTGTCATCACCAGCTGCCTGCTCGTGCTGCTGGTGCTGCTGCACAAGGGTCGCGGGGGCGGCCTGTCGGACATGTTCGGCGGCGGTGTGTCCAGCTCGCTCGGGGGATCGTCCGTGGCGGAGCGAAACCTGGACCGGTTCACCATCGGTGTCGGTTCCATCTGGATCGCTTGCGTCATCGCCCTGGGCCTGCTGCAGGCCTACGCCAACTGAAAGGCCGTAGCACGTGGCAGGTGGAGGAAACGCGATCCGGGGTAGCCGGGTCGGCGCAGGACCGATGGGTGAGGCGGAGCGCGGCGAGGCCGCACCCCGCCAGGCGGTCACCTATTTCTGCTCTCACATGCACCGCTCCGTGGTGACGTTCGCGGTCGACGCGGTCGTGCCCGAGTCGTGGGACTGCCCCAAGTGCGGCCTGCCCGCGAGCCTCGACTCGGAGAACCCACCTCCGGCTCCCAAGATCGAGCCGTACAAGACCCACTTGGCCTACGTGAAGGAGCGCCGCTCCGACGCCGAGGCCGAGTCGATCCTCGACGAGGCGATCCAGCTGCTCCGCAGCCGGCGCAAGTCGGGCGACATCGTCTTCTAGAAGCGCGACGTTCGAGCCCGGGCCGAGGCTGCCACGATGCGGTACGACGTGGTGGTCGTCGGGCTCGGGGCGATGGGCAGCGCTACGGCGTACCAGCTGGCGAAGTCGGGCGCCATCGTGCTCGGCCTCGACCGCTACCAGCCGCCGCACGCGCTCGGGTCGACGCACGGCGACACCCGGATCACCCGGGTGGCCGTCGGCGAGGGTCTGACCTACGTCCCGCTGGCGCGGCGGTCGCACGAGCTGTGGCGGGAGATCGAGCAGGAGGCAGGCGTCGACCTGCTGGTCCAGTGCGGCGCTCTGGTGATGGCCTCGTCGCGGGCGACGTTCGCCATGCACGGCAGCACGAGCTTCCTCGAGCACACCCGGCTCGCCGCGGAGGCCTACGCCGTGGAGCACGAGATCCTCGACACGGGTGAGCTGGCGTCGCGGTTCCCGCAGTTCTTGCTGGCCGGTGACGAGCAGGGCTACTACGAGCCCGGCGGGGGCTTCGTCCGACCGGAGGTCGCGGTCGGGGCCCAGCTCCGGCTCGCCCGCGCACGTGGGGCCACCATCGCGACCGGTGAGACGGTGCTCGGCTACGACGACCGCGGCAGCCACGTCGTCGTCCGGACGACCCACCGCACGGTGGAGGCGTCGACGGTGGTGATCACCGCCGGGCCGTGGGTCTCGGAGCTGGTTCCCGAGCTGGCCCCGGTGGTGAAGGTCCACCGACAGGTGCTGTTCTGGTTCGACCTGGACGACCCGTCGTCGTACTCCGGGCTGCGTGACTCCCCGGTCTACATCTGGTGGCCAGGCCGCGACCCGAGCGAGCTGATCTACGGCTTCCCGATGGTCGACGGGCCCGCCGGCGGCGCCAAGGTCGCGCGCGAGCAGTACGACGTGGAGACGACGGCCGACGAGCTCGACCGCACCGTCAGCCCCGTCGAGATCGAGGAAATGTACGAGTCGTTCGTCAGACCGCGGCTGCCGGGCCTCTCCGGTCGCTGCGCGAGGACCGCGGTCTGCGCCTACACGGTGGCGCCGGAGAGCCGCTTCGTGATCGACCGGCTGCCCTCGGCTCCCCGGGTGATCGTCGCCTCGCCCTGCTCCGGTCACGGGTTCAAGCACTCCGCAGCCATCGGCGAGTGCGTGGCCCGGCTGGCGACCGGTGAGGAGAGCAGCATCGACCTCTCCTCGTTCGCCTTGACCGTCTGAGGTTCTTTCGAAAACCCTGTGGAGACAGGGAATTTCCGGACCGGGCTGTCGGCGGCGAGTGCTTGAGTAGTCCCATGACCAGCTCCACCACCCGCCGCCGCGCCGCAGCCTCGGGCTCGGCGCCGGTACTGGAGCGGGCGGTCGACGCCCTCGCGACCAAGCCGAGGGCCGATGTCGACCTCCTGGTCGCAGCGGCGGAGTGGGCCGAGGCCCACCCCGCCGGTCCCGGCACGGGGGAAGCGACCGCTGCCGGGTGGGGCGACCCCGGTGACCCGTTCGGCGAGGGGTTCCTCCCGCTGGCAGGCGAAGGCGCACCCTTGGTCGCGGAGTTCGCCCCGGTCGAGCTGGGGGCCGCGCTCGGCTGGACCTGCGCCGGTGCGCAGCTGCTCATGGGCGACGCCCTGGAGCTCACGCACCGCCTCCCGCGGTTGTGGGTGCTGGTGGCCGAGCTGCGAGTGCCGGTGCATCTGGCCCGTGACATCGCCCACACACCCGCCACCTCTCCGGCGCGGTCGCCTACGTCGACCGGCTGGTCACCGCCGATGCCGCCCACCTGTCTCGGGTCAGGATCGAGGCCCTGGTCCGCCAGGCCAGGTTGTTCCACGAGCCGGAGCAGGTTGCTGCGGAAGAGCAGGCCGCCCTGTCCTCCCGCAAGGTCGACCTCCACCCCGGCATCTGCCCGGCGACCACCGAGGTCCAGATGACGCTCGACATCCAGGATGCGGTGGCGTTCGACCGGGCGGTCGCTGCGACCGCCGAGACGCTCAAGGCGTCGGCACGCGACGACCTCGACGTCCGACGTGCCAAGGCGGTCGCGGCCCGCAACGCGCCCTCGACCTTCGCTCAGGCGCCACCGACGGCGGCCCCGCGCCCGACCGCAGGTGCGCCGGCGGGCCCGCGAGCCGCGAGACCGAGCACGGCGCTCTGGCTGCACCTGGACGAGTCGTCGCTGCTCGACCTCGACACCTTCCCTGCCGCGGTCCACCTCGACGGCCTCGGCACCGTCTCCAGTGACCTGCTGGCGGCCTGGCGGGTGGGCTCGACGGTGGTGGTCAGATCGGTGCTCGACCTGCATCGCCCCGACGCGGTCGACGGCCACGACCCGCCCGAGCAGATGGCCGACCTGGTCCGCCTGCGCGACCGTCACTGCGTCTTCCCCGGCTGCCGCCGACGATCCAGGCTCTGCGACCTCGACCACATCGACGCCTACACCCCGATCGACCGGGGCGGGGCACCCGGCCAGACCAACCCGGCCAACCTCGCTCCGTTGTGTCGGCGTCACCACCGAGCCAAGACCCACAGCCACTGGCACTACCGCCGCCTGCCCGACGGCTCCTACCGCTGGACCAGTCCGCTCGGTCGCACCTACCCGTCGCCACGGCGCTGACCGGCGCACTCTCACAGCCGATGAGGGCGACGCTCGGCGGAGTCACGGAATCGCCCTTCCGGCTCGAGGCGAGTAGGTTGCAGGGTAGTGATCTCCAACTCAATGCGGGGGATGAGTCGGGAGCCCATCCGGCCCGAGCGGTTCGGGTGGGGCCGTCCGGCTGGCACTGGCCAGTTGGGCGGTTTACACCCCACTGAGAAGTTGTGACTGTGCCAGCACCACGAGCCTGCGCGTAGTTCTCGGTGATCACCACGAGATCCGGTTCGTGTCCGGGGACTGGCCACCACATGTCACGAGTGCACGGACCCATCGCGCGGGGTGCAACGATCCTCGATGAGCGACCCGCGGTTCCGTCCCTGCGTGAGGTGATCGCCCGGGTGGCGGTGAGCCTGGCGATCGCCGTCATCGCGCCGGCCGTGTTGTTGTGGGCGATGCTGGCGATCTTCAACGTCGCCTCGGCCGTGATCGCTGCCCTCGTCTGGGTGATGGGTGCCGTGAGCTGGCGATGGACGACCGGGCGGCCGGTGTCGGGCCTGCTCCTGCTGACCGTGGGGATCTTGACGCTCAAGACGGCCTTCACGCTCGCCACCGGCAACACCTTCATCTACTTTGCACAACCGGTCCTGGTCGACATCACCCTCGCGACCATCTTCTTGGGATCGCTGTGGTCGGCCACACCGGTCATCGCTCGCCTGGCACCGGACTTCTACCCCATGGACGCAGTGGTCACCACCCGCTCCGAGGTGCACGCACACTTCCGAAGGCTCACCTTGATGTGGGGCCTGGTCATCCTCCTCAAGGCAGGGATCACCCTGTGGCTGCTGGTCACCCTGTCGACGGTCCACTTCGTTCTCATCAAGGGCGGCGCGATCATCACACTGACCATGGCTGCCGCCATCGTCACCGTCGTCTGGTCGGTCAGCGTCGGCCGCCAAGCCGGCCTCCTCCAGACGACCTGACGCCGCTGCCGAGCTCGCCCACCTGCGCCGGCCCGACCGGGCTACGTGATGGGGTTGCCGACGCTGTGGCGACAACGCGTTCTCGGACTCGCCGACTGAGCGTCCCCGCGACGTCCGTGACAGGCTTGCAGGATGGCGCGGCCGGAGCGGATCGAACCCGACGCCGACGTGGTCGCGAGGCTGGGTGCGACCGCCCTGGCGCTGCCCGAGGCCTACGAGGAGGATGCCTGGACCGGAGTCCGCTGGCGGATCCGGGCCAGGACCTTCGCTCACGTCATGGTCGCCCAAGCGGGTTTCGAGTCCTCCTTCCGTGACCTCACCGGGATCGCCGACGCGACCACGACCCTGACCTTCCGCGCCATCGGCGACGAGCTTCTCGCCCTGGTCCACGCCGGCCTGCCGTTCTACAAGCCGGCGTGGTCGCCGACGATCGTCGGGATGGTGATCGACGACGACACGGACTGGGCGGAGGTCGCCGATCTGGTGACCGAGAGCTACCGGGTCTGTGCACCCGCAGAAGCTGGTGAGGTTGCTGGACGAGGCGACGGACCAGGCCTCATCGGCCGGGTCGTACGGCACTCCCTCGAAGCCGGCTAGCCGAGAACGACGTCCTTCAGCTGGCTCCAGAGCCTCCATCGAGCCCCGCTCTCGATGGGCTTCGGTGGCCCGCTATCTGCGACGCCGAGTCGTGGTCGAGGAACCAGATGGTCACCCCCTCGCCGCGCACCCCGGCGGCCGGGATCTCGTGGACGTCGGGCGGGCTCGCAGCGAGAGCCTTTCCGACCGCCTCGGCCTTCTCGACGCCGCTGACCACGAACCAGACCTCGTCGGCCCGGTTGAGCGCCTCGAAGGTCAGGCTGACCCTTCAGGCAGGCGGTTTGGGGGAGTCGGTGACCGGTACGGCGATCGCGTCGTGGGCGTCGAGCTGCGGGTGGCCGGGGAACAGCGAGGCCACGTGTCCGTCGGGACCGACGCCGAGCATCACCAGCTGGAAGCGGCCGACGCCCACTGAGCGCACGGTGTCGGCGTACGCCGTCGCCGCGTCGTCGACCGTGGCCACCTCGTCGGAGGACGGCACCTCGTGCACGCGGGCCGGGTCGACCCCGACGACGGTCGAGGAAGGACCGCCGGGCGTCGCGGGCGTTGCGGTCGGGGGAGTCGGCGGCGGCGAACCGCTCGTCCCCCCAGAAGAACTCCACCCGGCTCCAGTCGACGTCGCTGTCGGGCGCGAGGCGGGCGATCTCGCGCGTGGATGCGCTCGGCGATGCTGCCGCCGGTGAGTGCCACCTGCGGGATCTCGCCCGCGGCCTGGGCCACGGTGACCAGGCGGATGAAGGCTCCGGCCACGGAGGTGGCCAGGTCGCCGGCGTCCTCGTGGACCTCGACGCGGGGCGGGGGTGTCGCTGCGGACGGTGTGGTCACGGCGCTCACACCCGGTCGAGCTTCACGAGGCGGCGGGCGGTCGCGGCGTAGACGTCGTCCTCGTCGAGGCGCCGTAGCTCCTCGGCGAGGAGCTCGGGCAGCTGCCGTCGTTTGAGCGCGACCGGCCGGTCGGGCCGGTCGGGGGAGGAGAACGTCGCCAGCCGGCCGTCGGGTCGCGAGATCACGATGGGACCTTCCTTGGTGTCGAGCCTGACCTCGGTGATGCCCGGACCCTGCGGAGCTCTTCCGGGCGAACGACACCTTGAGCCGGTCGGACAGCCACGCCACGAGCAGCTCGGCGCTGGGGCTGATCCGCTCGGCGGTGACGGAGCCGCCGGTCACCTTGAGCGGCTGCTGGTCGAGGGCGGCGGCGAGGAGCGCGCGCCACGGCGTGATCCGGGTCCAGGCCAGGTCGGAGTTGCCGGGCGAGTATGCCGAGCACTGGTCGTGGATGGCCCGCCCCTTGCCGCGGTGGACCGAGGCCGCGTCGGTGATACGCCGCTGGGCGAGCCGGCCGAGCGGGTCCTCGGCGGGGTCGTCGGGAGCGTCGCAGGGCCACCAGGCCGCGACCGGGGAGTCGGGCAGGAGCAGGGGCAGTACGACGGACTCGCAGTGCTTGACCACCTCGCCCTTGAGCCGGATCAAGGCGGCCTCGCCGGTCCAGCCGTCGCCGGTGCCCACCTGCGCGTTGATCTGGGGCGCGCCCCGGCCGTCGCCCAGGATCACGCCGAGGACTCGGGCCGGGTGCTCGTGGGAGGCCTGCCGGGCCGCGGCCATCGCGTCGGGGGCGTGCTCCTCGTCGACCACGATGACCAGTGTCATCACCATGCCCATGGCCGGGCTGCCGGCACGGGTGCGGGCAGCCACGAACTCGGCGGCGATCTTCGCCGCGTTGGTGTCGATCAGCTCCATCATCGGATGACCCCTCTCATGCGCGATTCACGGCCGACGCCAGACCCGGCCGTCGCGGGCGAGCATGGCGTCCGCCGAGGCGGTGCCCCAGGCACCCGACTCGTAGGGCTCGGGCCTGCCCTTGCGGGCCCAGAAGTCGAGGATCGGGTCGAGGATCTGCCACGACCTCTCGACCTCGGCGTGGCGCGGGAACAGGGGCGGGTCGCCGAGCAGGACGTCGAGGATCAGGCGCTCGTAGGCCTCGGCGCTGGACTCGGTGAACGACCCGCCGTAGGCGAAGTCCATGTTCACGTCGCGGATCTCCATCTGGGTGCCGGGCACCTTGGACCCGAACCGCAAGGTGAGACCCTCGTCGGGCTGGATCCGGATCACCAGGGCGTTGTGGGTCAGCTCCTCGGTCGCGGCCCGCGTGAACGGCAGGTGAGGAGCCGGCTTGAACACCACAGCCACCTCGGTCACCCGGCGGCCCAGGCGCTTGCCCGTGCGCAGGTAGAACGGCACACCGGCCCACCGCCGGTTGTCGACGTGGAGGGTGATCGCGGCGTAGGTCTCGGTGGTCGAGGTCTTGCGCACGCCCTCCTCCTCGAGGAAGCCGACGACCTTCTCGCCGCCCTGCCAGCCCGCGGCGTACTGCCCCCGCGCGGTGGTGAGGTCGAGACGGCGGGGGAGCTGGACGGCAGAGAGCAGCTTCAGCTTCTCGATCCGCAGGCTCTCGGCGTCGAACGACGTGGGCTCCTCCATCGCGACCAGCGACATCAACTGCATCAGATGGTTCTGGATCACGTCGCGGGCGGCGCCGATGCCGTCGTAGTAGCCGGCCCGGCCGCCGATGCCGATGTCCTCGGCCATGGTGATCTGCACGTGGTCGACGTAGTTGGAGTTCCAGATCGGCTCGAACATCTCGTTGGCGAAGCGCATCGCTAGGATGTTCTGGACGGTCTCCTTGCCGAGGTAGTGGTCGATCCTGAAGATCGAGCCGCTCGGGAAGACCTCCGCCAGCGTCTCGTTGAGCTCGCGCGCCGACACCTCGTCGTGGCCGAAGGGCTTCTCCACCACGACCCGGCGCCAGGAGCCGTCGGCCGGCTGCGCAAGCCCGTGCTCCTTGAGCTGGCCGACCACATCGCCGAAGAAGCCCGGCGGGATCGCGAGGTAGAAGGCGTGGTTGCCCCGGGTGCCGCGGACCTCGTCAAGCTCCTCGATGGTGCGGCGCAGGGTGTTGAACGCCGTGTCGTCGTCGAAGTTGCCGGGGACGAACCGGAAGCCCTCGGCCAGCTGTTTCCAGACCTCCTCGCGGAACTCAGTGCGGGCGTGCTCCTTGACCGCGTCGTGGACGACCTGCGCGAAGTCCTCGTCGGCCCAGTCGCGGCGCGCGAACCCGGTCAGGCTGAAGCCGGGCGGCAGCAGACCGCGGTTGGCCAGGTCGTAGATCGCCGGCATGACCTTCTTCCGCGAGAGGTCGCCGGTGACGCCGAACAGGACCAGGCCGCACGGGCCGGCGATCCGCGGGAGGCGGCGATCGAGGGGGTCGCGGAGCGGGTTGGACGCGGGGCTCACGAGCGGTGCGCCTCGTAGTAGGCGATCAGGGCCCGGGTGGAGGGGTCCTGCTCGGCCAGCGCGTCGGCGTCGCCGGCCAGGGCCGGACTGACCTGCTGGGCCAGCTGCTTGCCGAGTTCGACGCCCCACTGGTCGAAGCTGTCGATGCCCCACACCACGCCCTGGGTGAAGGTGATGTGCTCGTAGAGGGCGACCAGCTGACCGAGCACCGCCGGCGTCAGCGCCGGAGCCATGATCGAGGTCGTCGGCCGGTTCCCCGGGAAGACCCGAGCTGGCACGATGTGCTCCGGCGTGCCCTCGGCGCGCACCTCGTCGGCGGTCTTGCCGAACGCCAGCGCCCGGGTCTGGGCGAAGAAGTTGGCCAGGAACAACGAGTGGACGTTGGTGCTCTGCCCGTCCTCCTCGTCGACGAGGGGATAGGCAGGGTTCGCGACCGCGATGAAGTCGGCCGGGATCAGTCGGGTGCCCTGGTGGATCAGCTGGTAGAAGGCGTGCTGGCCGTTGGTGCCTGGCTCACCCCAGAAGATCTCGCCGGTGGGGGCGGTGACCGCGCTGCCGTCGGACCGGACGCTCTTGCCGTTGGACTCCATCGTGAGCTGCTGGAGGTACGCCGGGAAGCGGTGCAGGAGCTGGGCGTAGGGCAGCACGGCGTGGGTCTCGGCGCCCAGGAAGTCGGTGTACCAGATGTTGAGCAGGCCCATCAGGGCCGGCACGTTGCGCTCCAGCGGTGCGGACTCGAAGTGCTCGTCCATCGCGTGGAAGCCGGCGAGGAGCTCGCCGAACCGCTCCGGACCGATCGCCACGGCCAGCGAGGTGCCGATGGCGGAGTCCATGGAGTAGCGACCGCCCACCCAGTCCCAGAAGCCGAAGGCGTTGGCGGGGTCGATCCCGAACGCCTCCACCTTGTCGAGCGCGGTCGAGACGGCGACGAAGTGGCGGCGTACGGCGTCGCCGGGGTCGGAGCCGCTCAGGCCGTCGAGCAGCCACGCCTTGCAGAGCCGGGCGTTGGTGAGCGTCTCGAGGGTGCCGAAGGTCTTGCTCGAGACGATGAAGAGGGTGGACGCCGGGTCGAGCCCGGCCAGCGTCGTGGCGGCGTCGGTGGGGTCGATGTTGGAGATGAAGCGGCACTCGATCGCCTCGTGGCGGTAGGGCGCGAGCGCCTCGTAGGCCATCACCGGGCCGAGGTCGGAGCCGCCGATGCCGATGTTGACGACCGTGCGGATCCGCTCCCCGGTGACGCCGGTCCACTCCCCGGAGCGGACCCGGTCGGCGAAGTCGTAGACCCGCGCCAGCACCTCGTGGACGTCGTGGACGACGTCCTGGCCGTCGACCTCGAGCGTGGCGTCGGCCGGAAGCCGCAGGGCCGTGTGCAGGACCGCGCGGTCCTCGGTGACGTTGATGTGGTCCCCGCGGAGCATCGCGGCCCGTCGCTCGGGGAGCCCCACCTGCTCGGCCAGCGCGACGAGGGCGGCCAGCACGTCGTCGTCGAACAGCCCCTTGGAGAGGTCGACGTGGAGGTCGGCGGCGGAGAAGGTCAGCCGGTCGACCCGACCCGGGTCGTCGGCGAACCAGCCACGCAGGTCGGGGGTGAAGCCGTCGGCGAGCGCAGCCAGCCGCGCCCAGGCCTCCGTCGTCGTGGCGTCGACGGGGGCCTGGCTCACCTGCGCCGCCTCGAGGGCCGTGCTGACCGAGTCGAGCAGCTCGTCCCAGGCGGTGACGAACTTCTCGACGCCCTCCTTGATCAGCACCAGGATCACGTCGTCGTAGTCGATGCCCGCGTCGGCGAGCGCCCGCATGTGGGCAGCGGCGTCGTCGTAGAACGGGCGGACCTGGTCGCCCTTGATGTCTCCATGGTCCGCGACCGCGTTCATGGTCGCCTCGGGCATCGTGTTCACGGTGTCCTCGACCACGAGGTCGTCGACGTACATGGTGTCGCGGTAGTCGGGGTTCTTGACGCCGGTGGAGGCCCACAGCGGCCGCTGGCGGCGCGCGCCGTCGGCCTCGAGGGAGGCCCAGCGCTCGCTGGCCAGCGTCTCCTCGTAGGCCTGGTAGGCCAGACGCGCGTTGGCGACGCCAGCCTTGCCCTTGAGGTCGGCGTCGGTGCCGGGACCCGAGGTCGTGGCGTCGAGGCGCTTGTCGATCTCGGTATCGACGCGGGAGACGAAGAACGACGCCACCGAGTGGATCGTGGTCAGGTCGTGGCCGTTGTCCCGCGCCTTCTCGAGGCCGGCCAGGTGGGCCTCCATGACGTCCCGGTACTGCTGGAGGCCGAAGATCAGGGTGACGTTGACGCTGATGCCGGCCCCGAGGGTCTCGGTGATCGCGGGGTAGCCCTCCGCGCGTGCCGGGGATCTTGATCATCAGGTTGGGCTGGTCGACGGTCTTCCAGAGGTCGGCCGCCTCGGCGACGGTCTGCCCGGTGTCGTGGGCCAGGCCGGGGGAGACCTCGATCGAGACCCGGCCGTCGACACCGTCGGTCGCGTCGAAGACCGGCCGCAGGATCTGGCAGGCGTCGCGGACGTCGTCGGTGGTGATGACCCGGACGGCCTGGTCGCGGTCGGTGCCGATCGCGGCGAGCTCGCGGATCTGGGCGTCGTAGCGCTCGCCCTTGCTCAGCGCGGACTGGAAGATCGACGGGTTGGACGTCACGCCGACGACGTGGGAGTGCTCGACGAGGTCGGCGAGGTTGCCGGTCTCGAGGCGCTCGCGCGACAGGTCGTCGAGCCAGATGGACACTCCCGCGTCGGAGAGCTGCTGCAAGCGGTCGGTCATGGTGGTGCTCCTAGTCGGTAGCGCTCCGGATGCTGTCGGTGGCGGCGGCGGCGACGGCCTCCGCGGTGATGCCGAACTCCTGGTAGAGCCGCGCGTAGTCGGCGGACGCGCCGTAGTGCTCGAGCGAGACGATGCGGCCGTGGTCGCCGACGATCTCCCGCCAGCCCTGGGCGACGCCGGCCTCGACCGACACCCGCGCCTTGACCGTCGGCGGGATCACCGTCTCCTGGTAGGAAGACTCCTGGGTGTCGAACCATTCCCGGCAGGGCATCGAGACGACGCGCGCCCGGACGCCGTCGGCGGCGAGGAGCTCGCGGGCCCGCACGGCGAGCTGGACCTCCGAGCCGGTGCCGACCAGGACGACGTCGGGCAGGCCGCCGTCGACGTCGAGCAGGACGTAGCCACCGCGGTGGACGTTGCTGGTGTCGCTGTAGCCGTCGCGCGCCACGGGGGAAGACCGGGAGGTTCTGGCGGGACAGGATCAGCCCGGCCGGACGGAGGTTCTCCTGGACGGCGCGCCAGCAGGCGGCGGTCTCGTTGGCGTCGGCCGGGCGTACGACGTCGAGCCCGGGGATCGCGCGCAGCGCGGCGAGGTGCTCGACCGGCTGGTGGGTCGGGCCGTCCTCGCCGAGGCCGATCGAGTCGTGCGTCCAGACGTAGGTGACCGGCAGCCCCATCAGCGCGGCCAGCCGGACGGCGCCGCGCATGTAGTCGGAGAACGTCAGGAACGTGCCGCCGAAGACGCGGGTGCCGCCGTGGGCGGCGATGCCGTTCATGATCGCGCCCATGCCGTGCTCGCGGATGCCGAAGTGGAGCACCCGGCCGGCCAGCGGGTCGGCCTTCCACATCTTCGTGGCGCGGTTGGTCGGCAGGAAGGAGGGCGCACCCTCGATGGTCGTGTTGTTGGAGCCGGCGAGGTCGGCGGACCCGCCCCAGAGCTCGGGGAGGGTCTCGGCCATCGCGTTGATCACGTCGCCGGAGGCGACGCGGGTGGCCACCCCCTTCTCGTCGGCCGGCCACTCGGGGAACGCGCTGTCCCAGCCGTCCGGCAGGCCGCGGGTCTGCAGCCGGTCGAACAGCGCGGTGTCGGCCGAGGGCTTGCGCGCCCACGCGGCGTACGCCGTGTCCCAGTCGGCCTGGGCGGCCTTGCCCCGCTCGACGGCCTGGCGCGTGTGCTCGAGCACCCCGGTCGGCACCTCGAAGGTCTGCTCGGGGTCGAAGCCGAGCACCTTCTTGGTCGCGGCGACCTCGTCGGCCCCGAGCGCCGAGCCGTGGGCCTTGCCGGTGTTCTGCGCGTTGGGTGCGGGCCAGGCGATGATCGTGTGGAGCACGATGAAGCTCGGCTTGTCGGTGACGGCGTGTGCCTTGCGGATGGCGTCGTAGAGCGCCGGCACGTCCTCGACGTACGTCGTGCCGTCGTGGGTCCAGTCGACGTGCTGGACGTGCCAGCCGTAGGCCTCGTAGCGGGCGCCGACGTCTTCGCCGAGCGCGATGTCGGTGTTGTCCTCGATCGAGATCCGGTTGTGGTCGTAGATCACCGTGAGGTTGCCGAGCTCCTGCACGCCGGCGATCGCCGAGGCCTCGGCCGAGACGCCCTCCTCGATGTCGCCGTCGGAGCACAGCGCGTAGATCTGGTGGTCGAACGGCGAGTCGCCCATCGACGCGTTGGGGTCGAGCAGCCCGTGCGTACGGCGCGCCGCCATCGCCATGCCGACCGCGTTGCCGATGCCCTGGCCGAGCGGGCCGGTGGTGGTCTCCACGCCCGCCGTGTGGCCGTACTCCGGGTGGCCGGGCGTCTTGCTGCCCCAGGTGCGCAGCGCCTTGATGTCGTCGAGCTCGAGGCCCCACCCGCCCAGGTAGAGCTGGAGGTAGAGGGTCAGGCTGGAGTGCCCGCAGGACAGGACGAACCGGTCTCGGCCCGGCCAGTGGGGGTCGGCGGGGTTGTGCCGCATCACCTTCTGGAAGAGCAGGTAGGCGGCGGGCGCCAGGCTCATCGCCGTACCGGGGTGGCCGTTGCCGACCTTCTGCACGGCGTCCATCGCCAGCACCCGGACGGTGTCGACCGCCTTGTCGTCCAGCTCGTTCCAGTCCAGCTTGGTCGTGGTCGTGGTCACGCGCTGTGTCCCTTTCCGCGGGGGTGTCGGGGTGCCTCGGACGGCCGCGTCTCGGGCGTCTCCGAGCCTACTCAGGTAGCGCTATAGACTGCGAGCGCGTCCTGCCTTCTTGGTCGCCTCTTGGTCACCACCACCGATCTCCCTGTACCCGAGGAACCACGTGACATACGTCGGCCACCGAGCACCGGCCGTTTCGCCGGACCTGCCTCGGGGGGCCGACCCCGCGTCCGGGTCCACCAGGTTCCGCGACGTCGTCGCGGCCTACGTCGGGCTGACCAAGCCGCGGGTCATCGAGCTGCTGCTGCTGACCACGGTGCCGGTGATGTTCTTCGCCGCCGGCGGCGTCCCCGACCTCGGTCTGGTCGTGGCGACGGTCCTGGGCGGCGCCCTGTCGGCCGGCTCCGCCTCGGCCCTCAACTGCGTCTACGACCGTGACATCGACGAGCAGATGCGCCGGACCCGACGCCGGGCCCTGCCGCGCCACATCGTCACCCCGGTCGCCGCCCTGGTCTTCGGGATCGCGCTCGGCGTCGTCGCGACCGCGATCCTCTGGTCGTTCGTCAACCCGCTGTCGGCCCTGCTGGCGCTGGCTGCCGAGTGCTTCTACCTGTTCGTCTACACGATGCTGCTCAAGCGCCGTACGACGCAGAACATCGTGTGGGGCGGGCTCGCCGGCTGCTTCCCGGCGCTGATCGGCTGGACCGCGGTGACCGACCAGCTGGCCTGGGCGCCGGTGGTGCTGTTCCTGGTGGTCTTCTTCTGGACGCCGCCGCACACCTGGGCGCTGGCCCTGCGCTACCGCGAGGACTACGCCGGGGTCGACGTGCCGATGCTGCCCGCGGTGGCCAACGCCGAGACCGTGGCCCGGCAGGTCGTCCTCTACTCCTGGGCGATGGTGCTGACGTCGCTGCTGCTGTGGCCGGTGGCCGACACCGGCTGGTTCTACCCGGCCGCGGCGCTGGCGCTCGGGGCGGTCTTCCTGGCGCAGGCCCACGCGATGTGGTCACGCAGCCGCGGCACCGAGGACCTCGCCGTGATCCGGCCGATGGTGCTGTTCCACTCCTCCAACCTCTACCTGTCGCTGCTCTTCGTCGCCGTCGCGCTCGACCCGCTGCTCACCCGCTGAGCCGGTCCGGATCCGACGCCCGATCGAGAGATTCGGCGGTGCAGGCAACCAAACCGCCGTAGCGTGCGTCTCACGGGGTACGACGGTTGGCCTGTCCACGGGGGTGTAGGCCAACCGTCGTCCATCCTGCAATGAGACGGTTCGGTCGCTGGAGTGCCACCTGGAGTGTCACAATGCGTCCGTCCCATCTCCGAGAACGCGGGTAGCACAGGGGGAGCACATATGCGTTCGTGGATTCTCGGACTGCTGGCCACGGTCACCGTGGTCTCTCTTGCTGCGCTCTCGCCCGCTGCGGCGCCCGCGGACACTCCTCCGAAAGCGGCCTCCAGCACGCCCACGCGGTCCGGCTTGGCCCGAGCGGCTGCTCCACACCACTTCATCGTCAACGCGCGGCGTCCCAACGCGGTGAAGAAGCTCGGCTTCGACATCATCGACACCGGCACCTTCTCCGCGCAGATCGACGCGCTGCCGTCCGGCACCCAGGCGATGGTGTGGCTCGGCCAGAAGTGCCCCACCGCGGTCGACAACGCCTTCCGCAGCGTCGTCAACCGGCTGGCCACCGACCGCCGGGTCTACGGCTACTTCCTCTCCGACGAGCCGCACATCTCCAACTGCCCGAAGGGGCCCGCCCACCTCAAGGCGAGGTCCGCCTACATCGACCGGCGCAGCAACGGCCGGCAACGGACCTTCATGGTGCTGTCGAAGACCGACCCCAGCAGCTACCACGCGTTCCGTCCGCGGGTCAGCGGTATCGACCTGTTCGGGATCAACCCCTACCCCTGCTCGATCAGTCACCCGAGCTGCATCTACTCGCTGATCAGGCTCCGTGTCCGCAACGCGCTCCACGCCGGCATCCCGCGGTCGCGGATCGTGCCGTCCTACCAGACCTTCGGCCAGGAGCGGATCGCCGGTCACTACTACAACCTGCCGAAGCCCTACCAGCTCAAGCGGATGCTGAACATCTGGTCCAACCTGGTCCCGCATCCCAAGCTCGACTTCACCTACGGCTGGGGCCACCAGGTCACCTCCAACCCGACGCTGGTCGACTCCTCCCAGCTGCAGGACCTGATGCACCGCTACTTCAAGGGCTGACCGCGACTCGCCGGGGCCCGATGGTGACATCGGAGCCTGCGTCTGGGACAGTCCTTCCCGGACACTCGTTGGGGGACCCGACGAAGGAGCCTCATGCTCAAGTCAATGCTCGGACTGCTGGTCGCGGGCGGCGTCGCCGCGACCGCGGCGTACGCCGGCAACCCCGCGGCCGCCGCACACCCTCCCGCGCCCGACCGGACCGTCTCCCGGTCGCTGCCGGCACCCACCACCAGTCATCACTACATCGCCAACATCGGCGACCCGAAGGTCCCGGCGCGCTGGGGCTTCACGATCCTCGACACCGGCACCTGGCCCGGCGCGGTCCGGGCTCTGCCGAAGGGGACGATGGCCCTGGTCTACATCGGCCAGGACTGCCCGACCCGCGCGAACGCGTCGTTCCGCCACCAGATCAACCGGCTCGCCTCGAACAAGCGGGTCTTCGGCTACTACCTCGCCGACGAGCCGGTGATCAGCGGCTGCCCCGGTGGGCCGGCAGCGCTCGCGACCCGGACCAGGTACATCCGGCACGCCAGTGGTGGGAAGCAGAAGACGTTCATCGTGGTCGACGACCCCAAGGTCGCCCACGCCTACCGCCCCCACGTGACCCACCTGACCATGGTCGGGATCGACCCCTACCCATGCTCTGTGGACGACCCCGCCTGTGACTTCACCAAGATCCGGCACGACCTCAACGCCACCATCCGGGCCGGAGTCCCGCTGGGTCGGATCGTCCCGGTCTACCAGGGCTTCGGGCAGGAGAACACCAAGAGCCCCTACTACACGCTGCCCACGACCGCGCAGATGACCACGATGATCCATCGCTGGGCGGCGCTGGTCCCGCACCCGAAGATGGACTATGTCTACTCCTGGGGGCACCAGAGCTCGTCGAACCCGACGCTGCGCGACTCCCCGGGCCTCAAGCAGCTGTTCAAGACGTACTTCGCGGGGTGAGGGCCCTACCCCGATCGGCGTAGCCGGGCTCGTCCTCCTGTGCGATGCAGAGGGGGACGAGCGACGGCGACGATGGGCGTATGCCGGGGGGCTCGTTCGTCACAGCGCTGGGTCATGCAGGTCTGCGGATCGACGCGCCCGGAGTACGGGTCCTGGCCGACCCGTGGGTCTCCGAGAGCGGCGCCTTCCTGGGGTCCTGGTTCCCGTTCCCGGACAACAGCCACCTGAGAGGCCCGCTGCTCGATGACGTCGATGTCGTGAGCGTGTCCCACGAGCACCTCGACCACCTCGACCTCGAGCTCCTGGCCGAGCCTCGACCCACAGATCCCGATCGTCGTACCGCGCTATCCCGTCGACCATCCTCCAGCGGCGGCTGCGCGCGGCCGGTCGGAAGAACGTCGTCGTGCTGGACGCCTGGGAGCGCTACCCGCTCGGTGACCGCGGCGACTGGATGACCGTGATCCCCGAGATCTGCCCGATGACCCATGACGCGGCGGTCCTCTTCCACGTCGGCGGACGCACCGTCCTGCACTGCAACGACGCGCGGATCTCGCTGGCCCAGGTACGTCGCGCGATCGTGATGTCCGGGCGGCCGATCGACCTGATGGCGGTGCAGATGTCGGGCGCCAGCTGGCACCCGGTCTGCTACGAGTATCCCGACGACGACCGCACCCGGATCAACGAGCTCAAGCGCGTCGGCAAGCTCAAGGCGGTCACCCGGCTGGTGCGGTCGGTCGCACCCGACGTCGTGATCCCCTACGCCGGGCCGCCCTGCTTCCTCGACGACGAGCTGTTCGAGCACAACAGCCGGCTGCGTGCCCGACGGCGACCCCGGCATCTTCCCGGACCAGGACCATGCCCTGACCTGGCTGCGCGACCGGCTGCCGACGCAGACGAGCGCCTACCTGCTCCCGGGCGACACCCTCGACCTGGTCTCCCACCAGGTCGAGCGGGACTGGCACTGGGACGGCTTCCGACTCGACACCGGCCCCGAGGAGCGCAGGCGCTACCTCGAGCACTACGCCGAGCGCCGGCGCCCGGCGATCGAGAAGGTCTGGGCACAGCACCCGGTGCCGGCGGACGACGACACCCTGGCCGAGGACTTCCGGACGCACTTCGAGAGCCTGGGGCGGCTCTCGCAGTACTTCCTGGCCCGCGCCGGGCTCACCGTCCGGTTCGAGGTGCTGGGCCCCGGAGGAGGCACCTGGGACGCCCACGTCGGCCCCGACCGGATGTGGGTCGACCTCGACGGGACCGCGGAGACGGTCGACTACCGGCTCCGGCTCGACGGGCGCTGGCTGGCCGGCGTCGTCCGGGGTCAGACCCGGTGGGAGGAGCTCCTGCTCTCGCTGCGCTTCTCCGCACGGCGCGAGCCCGACATCTACAACGACTACCTGGTCGGGCTCCTCAAGCACGCCGACCTCGAGGCGCTGCGCGCCGTCGAGGCCTACGAGCTGACCCGTCGCGAGCACGAGACGATCACGGTCCGGCACCGCGGCCGCGACGTGCGCGTCAGCCGCTTCTGCCCGCACGGCACCGAGGACCTGGCCGAGACCGGCGTGGTCGTCGACGGCGTCCTGCGCTGCCTCGGCCACAACTTCGAGTTCGACCTCGACACCGGGGCGTGCCTCAACGCACGCTGCGACCCGCTGAAGGTGTCGGTCGACGCCTAGTGCTCCGCGTGGGAAGTAGTCACGGGGTTGCTGGAGTGAAATCATGGGGGTCATGGCGAATCGAGCTGCCCCGGCGTTGGTGCTGCGTGATGGTGACCGGGATCGGCTGGAGCGGCTGACGCGGTCTTCGACGGTTTCGGCTGGTGCGGCGCAGCGGGCCCGGATTGTGTTGTTGGCCGCGGACGGGTCGCGAACGACCAGATCTGCGAGCTGGTCGGATGTGGGCGGCAGAAGGTGCTGCAGTGGCGTGGCCGCTATCAGGCCAAGGGTCTGGCCGGGCTGGCCGACCAGAAGCGCCCGGGTCGTCCCCGCACTATCGACCACGCCAAGATCGTGACCGAGACGTTGAAGCCTCCGCCGAAGAAGCTGGGGGTCACCCACTGGTCGACCCGGCTGCTGGCGTCACGGTTGGGCATCAGCGCGTTCACGGTGGCCGAGGCGTGGCGCGACTACGGCATCAAGCCCTGGCGCTCGGAGTCATTCCGGTTCTCTACCGACCCCGGGCTCGAAGCCAAGGTGATCGACATCGTGGGCCTGTACCTGGCCCCGCCGGAGAACGCGATCGTGCTCTGTGTGGACGAGAAGTCCCAGATCCAGGCGCTGGACCGCACGATGCCGGTGTTGCCGATGCAGCCCGGGCTGGTCGAGCGCAGGTCGCACGACTATGTGCGTCACGGCACCACGACCTTGTTCGCCGCGCTGGAGATCGCCACCGGGAACGTGACCGCGGCGCTCAAGCCGCGGCATCGCAATACCGAGTTCCTGGCATTCCTCAAGCAGGTCGAACGTGCCTACCGCGACGTCGTGGACGACCAAGGCGACCCGGTCGAGCTGCACCTGGTGATGGACAACTACGCCGCCCACAAGCACGCCAACGTCAAGGCGTGGCTCACACGGAACCCGCGGTTCGTCATCCACTTCACCCCGACCCACGCGTCCTGGATGAATCTGGTGGAGGTCTGGTTCTCCCTGATCGAACGGCAAGCCATCCGCCGTGGCGTGTTCACCTCGGTCAAGGACCTCAACACCAAGATCCGGACCTACATCGACGGCTGGAATGACCGCTCCCATCCGTTCGTCTGGACCAGAACCGCTGACGACATCCTCAGGAAGGCCAACCGGATGAAGACTTCAAATCCGGGCCACTAGGAGACTGCTGAACAATCCGCGTGGCACGGGCTGGGTGTGGCGGTGACCTGAAGTCCTGGGTGTATGCAGGGTGAGTCGGGTCGCAACGAGAACTGCTGGATGTGGGGTCGGTGGCCGGGCACCTGCTCGAGCCTGGCAGCGTGTTCGCGCTGCTGGCCGAGCATCGGGACCGGTTGTTCGCGAGTGAGTTGTTCGCTGACCTGTTCCCTTCGGGTCGGGGCCGGCCTTCGATCCCGGGCGAGGTGGTTCCTCGGTGATCGTGCTGCAGGCGTTGTATGGCCACTCCGACCGCGAGGCGGTCGATGCGCTCACCTTCGATCTGCGGTGGAAGGCGGCGTGTGGTGTCGGCAACGCTCGAAAATGAGGCCGATGCGACGCTCGAAAACGAGGCCACCGGTTCGTTGGTTTCTAGTCTGCCGTGTCTTGGGTTCTGATGCTGGGCAGGGTGTCGATGCCGCGGTTGCGTAGCCGGTAGCTGGCGCCCTTGAGGGTGAGGACGTCGGCGTGGTGGACGACGCGGTCGATCATCGCGGCGGCGACGGCCTGGTCGCCGAAGACGCCGCCCCAGCCGCTGAAGGGCAGGTTGGAGGTGAGGATGAGCGAGGCGTGTTCGTAGCGTGATGAGACGAGTTGGAAGAACAGGTTCGCGGCGTCTTGCTCGAAGGGCAGGTAGCCGACCTCGTCGACGAT
Source organism: uncultured Actinomycetota bacterium (assembly GCA_963761085.1). Taxonomy (GTDB): domain Bacteria; phylum Actinomycetota; class Actinomycetes; order Propionibacteriales; family Nocardioidaceae; genus Nocardioides. The sequence goes on along the minus strand of CAVXFQ010000001.1, from coordinate 1,804 downwards.
GATCAGCCCGTAGCGCCGCAGCCGGGCGAGCTCTTGCGGGAGTCGGCCGGCGCGGTGGGCGTCGGTGAGTCGGGTGACCCACTCGGTCGCGGTCGCGAACAGGACCCGGTGGCCGTGGTGGGCGGCCGCGATGCCCAGGCCGGTGGCCAGGTGGGTCTTGCCGGTGCCGGGCGGTCCGAGCAGCACGACGTTGCGGGCCTCGGTGAGGAACCCGCCGGACGCGAGTGCGGCGATCTGCTGACGGACGGCGGGTTGGGCGTCCCAGTCGAACTCCTCGATCGTCTTCCTCGCGGCGAACCCGGCGGCCCGGATCCGCAGCTGGGCGCCGGATGCGTTGCGGGCTGCGACCTCCCGGTCCAGGACCGCGGCGAGGTATTCCTCGTGGGTCCATCCGGCATCCCGGGCGTGGTCGGCGAGCCGGGCGGCCGCCTCGGTGATCCGGGGCGCCTTCAACGCCGACGCCGAGATAGGTCAGCTGCTTGAGGGCTTCGCTGGCGTCGCTCTTCGTCTTGCCGGTCCTGGTCGTCATCACGCCACCTCACCATCGGTCAGGGTGTCGACCGGCTCGTCGGTCACCGCCGTCGATGAGGCCGAAGGCGCGGTCGTAGTCGGTCAGGTCCCGCACCAGACCGTCGTGCGGGATCGGCCGCGGGTCGGGGTCGCTGGAACTGCTCGCGCAGTTGACTTTCGCGGCAGCGACGTGGGCAGGGTCGGTGATGGTCATGCCCGCGTGCCCAGACCCGGTCGTGGACGGCGACGAGGCGTCCTTCGTGTCTGACTTCGACGCGGGCCAGGTCCGCGGTCACGTCGACGAACCGTCCGATCACTGCCGGGTCGACGGAGTAGTCGCTGCTGTCGACGCGGACGTAGTAGTCGCGTCCCAGCCGGACCCGGTTGACCCAGCCCACCGTCGGCGCAACCGGCGGCAGGGGCAGCATCGCGGCCCGGTCAGCGTCGAGTCGGTCGACCGGGCGGGTCTTGATGGTGCGCACGATCCGGGCGTTCGCGATGGTGAGCCACTCGGTGAACTGGGTGTTGAAGTCGGCCGGGGACGCGAAGGTCCGGCCGGGCATGAAGGAGGTCTCGAAGAACCCGTTGCGTCGCTCCACCACGCCCTTGGACTCCGGGTCGTAGGGCTTGAGCCGCTGCAGGGTGGTGGCCAAGGTGCCGGTGAACGCGCCGACCCCTTCGGCGTGCCGCTTGCCGCGGCCGATGCCGGACTCGTTGTCCCAGATCAGCCTGCGTGGGACCCGGCCGAGCTGCTGGAGCAGCACCCACATGCCGAGGAGCAGATCCTCGGTGTGCCGGGTCTGGATCATCCGGCCGACCATGAACCGCGAGTGCGCCGCGGTGATCACCATGACCGGCAACAGCACCTTCGACCCGTCCTCGAGCGGGATCTTCCTCGGCGGGAACCACAGGTCGCACTGCGCCGCGTCACCTGGCAGCCAGGTCAGCCGGTCCGAGGGGTCGACCGGCCGATGCTCAGGCCGCAGCCGGCGGACGTTGTCGCGGAACCACGTGATCGACCCGGTCCAGCCGACCCGCTCGGCGATCACCGTGGCCGGCATGTCCGGGGTGCCCTTCAGCAACTGCCGCACCAGCTGGCTCGAACGACGTGAACGACGTCGGCACCGTCGGCCGCTCGTACTTCGGCGGCCGGTCCGAGGCCAACGCCCGCTCGACCGTCGACCTGCCGATACCCAAATCCCGAGCGACCTGACGCCGCGGAACACCGTCCGCAACCAGCCGCCGAATCAGAGCCCAATCCTCCACTGAGATCACCCATCCAATCTGTCTGGGT